>NBMC01000045.1 GCA_002084805.1 Spirochaetaceae bacterium 4572_59
CACTGGCGTTCTCTTTTTGTTGCGAACTATACTAAATCTATGTAAAATAAGAAAATATCCTTTTGGAGAAATCAATTTGAAACGTATAGAGAAACTGGAAATGAAGGGCATCTGTAAATCCTTCATAGCTGTAAAGGCCAACCAGGATGTGGATCTGACCATTGAAAAGGGAGACATCCTTGGTCTTTTGGGTGAAAATGGTGCGGGGAAAACCACATTGATGAACATCCTTTACGGTCTGTATCTTCCTGATAAGGGTGAAATTCTTAAAAATGGGATTCCTCTTAAACTCCGGAATCCTAAAGATAGTATGGGAGCCGGAGTCGGTATGATTCACCAGCATTTCATGCTGGTACAGAAACATTCTGTCCTGGAGAATATCGCCCTGGGCTATAAGGACGCCCCTTTCCTTTTTCCTCAAAAATATGTACGAAAGCGGATCCTGGAATTTTCAAAGAAATTCGGTCTGGAAGTGGCTCCGGACAAGAAAATATGGGAACTCTCCGCCGGCGAGCAGCAGCGGGTGGAAATTCTCAAAGCCCTTCTGCGGAATGCGGACCTCCTGATCATGGATGAGCCAACTTCCGTTTTGACCCCTCAGGAAGCGGAGGACCTTTTTGCCATTCTACGAAGAATGAGTAGTGAAGGGCATTCTGTTATTCTCATCAGTCATAAGCTTGATGAGATTGTCAGTATCTGTAACCGGGTTATGGTTATGAGAAAGGGCTGTGTTAGCGGCGCGGCAGATATCAAGGATGTTACAAAGGTAGATCTTGCCAGAATGATGATTGGTCGGGAAATATCATCCTCCTATCCCAAAAAAGATCTGGAACCGGGAAAACCTGTTCTGGAAGTTAAAAATCTGAGTGTGGACAGTGATCAGGGCCTCCCTATTGTGGCGAATCTGAGTTTTACCATCCGTCAGAATGAGATTCTGGGGATTGCAGGAGTTTCCGGGAACGGTCAGAGAGAGATGGTTGAGGCTCTTACAGGTCTGAGAAAAGCCGTAAATGGAACTGTTCTGCTTCAGAAAGAAGATATTACCAACAAATCGGCTCGCCGGGTGCATAATCTGGGTATTACCCATGTTCCGGAAGAGAGGATCAAATTCGGAACGGTAGCCAACCTGCAGCTTTTTGAAAACTCTGTTTTGAAGCAGCATCACAGGGCACCCTTCAGTCATAGGATGCTTATGAACTATCCACTAATCCGCAAACACGCATCCTCTCTGGTAGAGCAGTACCACGTGGATGCCGCCTCCATCAATACCCCCGTAAAGAACCTTTCCGGAGGAAATATTCAGAAACTTATCCTGGGCCGGGAGATTACAGCAGAACCCAGTTTACTCATTGCGGCTCATCCAAGCTATGGTCTGGATGTGGGGGCTGCAGAATATATCAGGAAAGAGCTGATTGTCTGTCGTGACAAGGGAGGTGCTGTACTGCTGGTATCGGAGGATCTGGAAGAGCTGTTTCAGGTCTGTGACAGGATTGCCGTTATGTTTGAAGGACGCTTTATGGGTATTGTGGATCCTTCTAACTGTAATGTGGATGATATCGGTCTTATGATGGCCGGATCTGTCGAACTCGGACCGGGAGAGTGACTTAAATGTCTATCATAGTACTGCCGCGGGAAAAAACGACCCCGGCTTTTAATTTCATTGTTTTGTTTTTATCATTGATATCAGGTCTGATCGCAGTCGGTTTTGTATTCCTCTTGAAGGGAATCAATCCGTTTTACGCGATAGGTGAAATCTTTATTGCTTCTTTCGGGAGCATCTTCGGGATTAAGGAAACTCTGACAAAAGCTGTTCCTCTTATTCTGATTGGAAGCGGACTGGCCCTGGCTTACCGGGCGAAGTTCTGGAATATCGGTGCCGAGAGTCAGCTGCTTCTGGGGGCGGTTTTTGCCACCTGCTCACATTCCTTCCCAATTCCCGTATCTCTGTGTTTATGCTGGTTCTGGCTGTTATTACGGCGTTGGTTCTCTGTTTTCTCGTATTCCGTACTCGATTCGGTTATGAGATCCGGGTTATCGGAGAGAACACAGAAGCCGCCCGTTATGCGGGGATCGACTTTTTCCGGACTTCTCTGATAATGATGGCTATCAGCGGTGGTGTGGCCGGTTTGGCAGGTGTGGGAGAACTGGCTACCATTCACCATCATCTCAGTTATCCAGAAACAATCAGTGCAGGGCTAGGTTTTACCGCGATTATTGTCGCTTGGCTGGGTCGCCTTAATCCGGCTTTCACCATCCTTTCCGGACTGTTTTTTGCCGGCATAATTGTGGGGGGAGATGCCATCCAGATGTCTATGAACATGCCTGCCGCAACGGTTAATGTTTTTAACGGTCTTATTCTGGTATTTTTGATTATGGGAGATTTTTTCTTAAGCCATAGAGTTCGATTTAAAAGGAGAAACAGCTGATGCTGGAAATAATAACATCCATACTGACAAGAACTGTCATTGCCGGAACACCTCTTCTGCTGGGAACTCTGGGAGAGCTACTCTGTGAACGGGCCGGTATCCTTAATCTGGGCGTAGAGGGGATGATGTCCATTGGTGCTGTTAGCGGCTTTATTGTAACCTTTACCACGGGGAACCCCTGGATGGGGATGATTGTTGCTATTCTGATGGGAGCCCTTATCTCCCTGCTCCATGCCTTTGTTACGGTCAGTCTGAGAGCGAATCAGGTTGTCTCCGGACTGGCATTAACCATGCTGGGGCTGGGACTGAGCGGCCTCTGGGGTAAGCCCTATATCGGTCGACCTCTTAGCATCAAGATGCAGCCTATTGCTATTCCGGGTTTGTCGGATATTCCTGTCCTGGGTGATGTGCTGTTTTACCAGGATGCCTACTTTTACCTCTCTGTTGCTTTGGGAATCCTTGTCTGGTTTATATTGAAACATACCAGGATTGGTATTACCGTCCGTTCTGTCGGAGAAAACCCAAAGGCTGCTGAAACTATGGGAGTCAATGTAAGCTTGGTAAAATATCTCTGTGTTATGGCGGGGGGAGCTTTTGCCGGTATGGCAGGAGCTCATCTTTCCACGGCATACAGTAAATCCTGGATTGAGGGGATGACATCAGGGCGGGGCTGGATTGTTATTGCACTGACTATCTTTGCACTTTGGGAACCATCCAAAGCCTTTGTGGGTGCCTATGTCTTCGGGGGGATCTTTGTACTTCAGTATGTGCTGCAGCCTCTGGGGATCTCTCCTAATCTTCTGGCTATGCTACCCTATGTCACCACCCTGGGGGTTCTGTTATTTTACGGAATGAGTAAGGGCGGAAAGCGGAAGATGAGTGCTCCCGCTACCCTGGGCGAACCCTATATCAGAGGCGGGCGTTAATTTTATAAATCAAGTCTGTTGTAAATATAAATCTCCTGCCGGGAGCTTCCGGCAGGAGAGTTTCACTTGAGGGGTTCGAAGAATGCCCCCAGGCTGATCCCTTCAAATCCGTCTTCATCCAGCCGGGCATCTCCGGAAAGGGTGAGACGGCTCTGTCTCTGCCCCGATCCCATAAGAGGACGGATCCCCCCCTCCTGTTTATAGTCTTAAAAAACGTTTGAGATTTTCCTTGAATTGAATATGTATGTCCGTTGTGCTTTTGCTGCATATGAGGGAGTATGCTTCGTAAATTTCCATGATCTGTTCCGCTTGTCCCTTTTTCTGAAAGTACCAGGGCCATGTTCCCGGATTATCCGTTTCCGGCATGAGCCTGTCCGGAGGGATCTGTAGAATCAGGTTTTTATAGTTGGGCTCTGCCAGAATCGCAGGAGAAATTGTGAAGTAGCAGCCGTAATCTACAAGGGCTCTTAATATATCGGCGGGGCCGTCATACCAGTGGATCAGTACTGAGGATAAAGCATATCCGGATAGAATCTTCAGAATCTCGCTCTCTGCCCCTTTTGTGTGCAGGGGACGATCCAGGGGCAGGTCTTTGCCATGGCTGCGGTTTTTCTGGATGAAGCCGGATCCATTCCCGCGCTGAGGCAAAGTATCTTTAAATTTTCCAGAGTACGGTAGAGACTGCGCTCGTCCTCGTAATTGTCACAATGGGTATGGACATCCATATAATGGCAGGAATCAATCAGGAGGCTCAGATCCTCTGCAGACGGGATCATTTAAGAGGGCGTCCTGTATACGAGTATCCGAGAGTTTCTGTCTGTATTATAGTGCCGCCTTTTTTCTTCCGGCAGATCACCCAGAACGGCAGGGACAAAACCCATATTCAGAAACCAGTCGGAGGTTTGGGTTGTCAGGACAAAGACTTCCTTCAATCCTCGTTCAACTGCTTTTTCTTGCAGGTAGGAGACCATCTTCCATATACAACGTAGTCAGCGAGCTTATCCTCCAGTTCTTTTCTGTTCCGTGGAACCAGTATCTTCTTATCAATAAAGGGCTTCATCAGCCTCTGGACACTGGAAATATCCTGAAGTTTCATGGGTCTTATCCGCTCATAAATATTAGAGTAGATCATGGTACCAATACCGAGGTTGGAGAAAATTTCTTTCAGGACAACACCTTCTATCCGGCCGTCCAGGATATGAACCCTGTCCACTCCCTCACGGCAAGCATCGACAGCTGCCTGTATCTTTCCCGCCAGAGGATTTTCCCGGTTCAGTCTGATAAAATCCTCAGCTTGGAATATGGATAGTTTGGAGAGTCTTCCGTCCTCAGAGGGACTGATCTCGTCGGGGAGGGTACAGTTCTTTTCTGTCAAAACAGCTTCTGCTGAAAGAAAGAAAAGTTTGGAGGCATTAAGGTTCTGTGCTATGACCCGGGCCAGTTCATCCGATGAGATATTGTAGGGATCGCCGTTGCTGTTCCATCCAATGCAGGGAAATATGGGGATATGTCCCTCCTTTAGCAGAGTCTGTACCGCATCGCTTCTGATCCGCTCTACACGGCCTGTATGCATATAATCCACACCGTCCACAACACCGAGGGCCCGGGCCTTAACCCAGTTCCCTATTACCGAAGGAATATCGTTGCCAGAAAGAAGGGTCATGACTTTATTGGATACATCAAAAGCAGCCATTTTGATAAAAGTAATACTCTCCTCTGTTGAAACACGGATACCCTTTACTGAATGGGAGGGTATCCTGTACTGTGACAGAATCTCGTTGATCCGCCCGTGAGCTCCCGGAATGATAACGAACTTGATTCCATTCTGGTGAAGCAGAGCCAGATCTTTTACCAGAAGAGGAAAGTAGGGGTGATCGATAATGGGACTGTCGATTTTCAATACAAACAGAGCGTTCTGGAAGCGGCGGTTATAATTAAAAACCTCTCTAATCAGATCAACATGCTCTCGTAATTGATTATTGTCCATTCCTTTTCCTCCCGCTGGCATTCTGGTTTATAATAATTCCTTCCCCTCGCTGTATTGTCAAGACTAAAGGATAGGAAAGGTCGTTGCGGGGTAAGCAGATTCCGGTTATAGTATTGGCATTCCAATTAAGGAGAGCAGCTATGGCAAATGATGCAAAGATTGAACAATTCTGGAAAGAAAAGGAAGAGGCCCTGGGAGGAAAAATCCTTTATCAGACCTATGCTACTTTTCTCGGTGAAGCCGGATCCGAAAGTATTAACGGACGTGGCGGGCTGTTCTATGTTGTGGGAGATCGTATCTATTTTGAAGATTTTGAAAAATTCAATGCTATGATGGCCCTATTCAACCGTAAAGATGATAAATATGAAAAAACAGAACTTTCAATGCTCCTGGTAGATGTTTTGAATATTCAAAGAGTTAGTGAGAAATATGCAAAAGCCTGTATCAATGGTAATATCAGAGAAGATGACATCCAGCTGATAGCGGCCGATCAGGAATTCTGAGGGGTTTGAATCAATTCTAACAGCATAATAGTCATCATTGTAGTTATAGAATTCCGCTTTTGTTTTCCCGGGATTCGCACTGTTTCCTGTGTACTCGATTGTGATCTCCGCATTAGCTGATACTTGAGTTCCTTCTGGAGTTTCACCTTCCGAGAGAAGATAGAGAACCTTCTGATACATCTCTTTGAAGGGATCTTCCTCAATCTTTTTTCCCTGGAAGTAGTACTCTTCTGTCTCTTTATCAAGTCTTTTTATGGAGCCTTCCCAGGTTTTACTTCCCCTGCGGACAGTTAAACGGTCTATCAGGTCAATACCAATCAGTCTGATAAAGTGGTCGGCCAGGTCAAAGGGCCTCATATTTACCAATTTCAGACTATCCTTGCTAATGGTGAAAATCCCCGGATCTTCAGGCAGTTTACAGTATAATCCACCCTGTCCGTCATCTTTTCCGACCAAGAGGTTCAACTCCGCGCCGGAGGTATCTTTCATGGTGAGGATTTTAGCACTTTCATTCAGTCCTGTTACGGAGCTATCTGTATCATCACCCGGAAAGGACTGAATAAAAAGCCCCTTAAAAAGGTTCTCCATCTCTTTTGAAAATGTCTCGGAATTTACCGGAACAGGCCTTTTGTAAGGGGATGTCATCAAAAAGTGGCTCAGTCCACTTTCAAATGTCTCGAATTGAAAATGGGGAACAATTTCTATTTCTCTGTTCCCGCTAATTTTCATGTAGGCTAATTCCTGGGGATTTATGGACGGAAGACTTCGGTCTCTCAGCATATTTACATTTGCCAAAAGAGCTTGGCTGATATAGGAGGAAAGCAGGTAGATTGCCGGATCGCCTTCGTTCTGAACATAATGTCCAGATCCGGAAGGATTGGTAGAACCAATAGAAAGGATAATTTCAGAACCGTCAGTTAAACCCAGAATGGCTTTGTTGCTGTTTTCATCCAATCCGTATGCAACGGCATTGCTGCTATTCGGGCTGATCTGATCAAAGCTGATGACTCTGAGAAAAGACATGATAAACTCTGCTTTAGCTTGGGGATCCAGTTTCAGGTTCTCCCTGTTCTGCACAAGCCAGTCGTCCGCTTTTCTGACCAGAGTGAAGCGGCCGGCTTCATTGTCCAGTGTCACTGAATTGAGGTCAGCCTCATCCAGTTCCGTTAGCTTCCAGGATTCTGGTACTTCGTAACTGGACTCTATAGATTCTTCAGATTTCAGGTTTTTATTTTTAGAAAGGTTCACAAGCCCGTAGGCGCCGCTGAGAATCAATGCCACTGCCAGGATCACAAAGAGCTGTTTCTTCTTTTTCAAAGATTTTTCCTCCTGAGAGAGACAAACGTTCCGCAGATGATAATCAGCAGAGGAATCAGCAGGATTGCAATGGCGGCGTAAATCCAGGCTTGGAGAGCATTGATTCGCAGAGGGAGTCTGAACAGACTCTTACTGGAGATATTGATGACATCTTCCTGATCACTGAGCCAGTTGAGGCTGTTCAGGAACAGTTCGACATTCGCCTTTACCTGTCCCATTCCGGGAACGGAGCTCAGAAAATCTCCTGTAGCCAGCAGGATCAGTCTCGCCCCGTCTTCTTTTCCTGTGTCCCTGTTTGTTTCGGCTACAGAAACGGCCGTGATAACGGGACCGGGAATATCCGAACCAACCCGGGTTTCCGAGGTCTGCTCCATGTCGGTTCGAAGCCAGCTGCTGTTGGACGTGCTTAGAAGAGGAAGCACTTTCATATTTTGCTTCTGCATCTCTGTTTCGTCTATACCCATAACGCTGAAGAGAAAAACATCTAGGCTGTTCTCTTTCAGTGAGTCCGTAATCGGATTCTCTTCAGGATAGTAGGGAGCAAAGAAAAAAGGATTATTCCCCATTCCCGGGAGTAGTCTGTTTGTATTTGTTTCCATGACGACGCCCTTTTTCAGGCTGATGTTGTAAGAGATTAAGAGCTTGTTGAAAAGAGGAAAGGGTTCCTTACTCAGTCCCATTGCCAGAAAAAGGGATCCTCCCTCTGCCAAATACTCTTCCAGGGCTTTCGCCTCAAAATCGCTCAGGTCTCTTTCCGGGGCAATTATCAGCAGAACATCTGCATCGGAGGGAACTTTTCCCGTTTTCATAAGATTCAGGCTCTTTGTCCGGTAGTTTGCCTTGTTTACGGCATCTGCCAGATTCAGGTCAGCCAGCCTGTATTCATTGTGTCCTTCCAATTCATAAATCCCCGGTTCCCTTCCGCTTATCACATAGGAGAGCGCGGAGCTTACTCTCTGCTCTACTGTCATGCCCACAATCTGAGGTCTTCCCTGCTGATCCTGGCTGATGCTGTAGAGGTCCATACGGTCAATAATTCTGGAATAATTTCCCGAAGCAACGATAACGCTTCCAGAGGGGACTTCCTGTCCGTCTTCAGCGTAACGACTTATTAGAGCGGGATTCCGGTCCGGATCGATTATTTCAAGTCTCAGCATTCTGGAAGCATGATCATATTTTTCAAGAACTTCCAAAATCTCTTTGGATTCCATACCGGGTTTTTCCAGAAGGTAGATTACGGCCTCCTGTTCCATGTTCTCCAGAAGAGCCTTTGATTGTTCAGTCAGAGAGAAGAGTTTTTTTCTTGTCATATCCCAGCTGGCAGGGATCTCCTGGACAATCAGGTTTAACACTATCAGTACAAGCAGAACGGCTATATTGGTCATAGCCGCAATTCCTGCATGTCTGGCTTTGAAATTTAATTTCAGTATATCTTTCATGTTTTTCAGCTCCATCTCTGTTTTTCCAGCCTTTGGGTGGTTAAAAATAGAAAGAACCCGCAGAAGGAGACGTAGTAGACTATGGCATCCAGTTTCAAAATTCCCATGGGAAAATCACTAAAGCGTTTTGTCAGGGAAAACCAGGAGAATGTCTTGGCGATCAAGTTGAAAAACAGTTCTTTGTTAATCAGATAGAGAAGGCCTATAAGAATCATCCCGGCAAGAATGACCAGGGCCGCTGCGGGAGTGTTTTTTGTGGTACTGTACATCCAGGCAGCTCCCCCGATGACAATGATCAGAGTAAAAATTACAGCTGAGGCTATGGACTGGGGCATAAAGCCTCCCAGAAAATCGATGATCCAGGTGATAATCAATACACAAAAGGTTAGAATCGCCGCAGAGGCCTGACTATCCGAGAGGGATGAGACAAATATCCCGATAGATATAAATGAGGCTCCCAGCAGGAAGAATCCTATATAGCTCCCAATGATCTGAGCCGCATCCAGTTTTCCGTGAAAGGAGAGAAACAGAGGGTAAAGAAATGTTACGGACATAGTTATCAGATACAGAGCCATGGCTGCCAGAAATTTCCCGGTAATTATTTTTCCTGTTGCAATCGGAACGGTCAGCAGAAGCTGGTCGGTCTTCTGTTTTCTCTCTTCACTGAGAATCTTCATTGTCAAAAGAGGAATAACCAAAAGGAAAATAAAAACCAGACTTCCCAGAAAGGAGGAGTAGTCCGAGTTCATGGCAAAAATATTACTTGTGGTGAATAGAATTCCTGAAATAAGCAGAAACACTCCCATAAAAATATACCCGATGGGAGTGGTGAAGTAGGTTCGCAGTTCTTTTAAAAATACAGCCAGCATCAGTTTTGTCCTCCTTCGACAGTTGTAAGGTTCAGGAATATCTCTTCAAGAGACATATCCATGGGACGCATTTGCAGAATCGGACATTTGTTCCGGCTGAGGGCATAGAAAACTTCTTCCCGTATATCCTCATTCTGACCTGCTTCGATAACAACATTGAGAGCGTTCTCTTCCCGGGAGGGATTGATAACAATCTCTTTCACAGTCTGAATCTCCTCAAGGGCCGTCCGGACCTTTTGCTCATCCCCTTTTATACGCATATGTAGCTGGTGCATCCCTACCAGGTTTTGAGCCAGGTTTTCAGGAGTATCCGATGCAACAATATTTCCTTTACTGATAATCAGAACCCGGTCACAGACCGCTGATATTTCGGGAAGGATGTGTGAACTCAGGACAATCGTATGATCCTTACTGAGGGATTTAATCAAATTCCTGATTTCAATAATCTGTTTCGGATCTAGACCTACTGTAGGTTCATCCAGTATAAGAAGCTGGGGATTCCCCAGGAGAGACTGAGCCAGACCGACTCTCTGCTTGTATCCTTTTGAGAGGTTGCGGATCAGTCTTTTCTGTACATCTCCGATTTTCACCAGATCACAGATTTTATCCATATCCTGTTTTATCTGATGTTTTTCTACCAGTTTCAGTCTGCCCACAAAAAGCAGATATTCCTTAACAGTCATATCCATATAGAGAGGGGGTTGTTCCGGCAGGTAGCCGATTTTGCGTCTGGTCTTTTCCGGATCATCCAGAATATCATCACCGTCTATCAGTATCTGACCATCAGAAGGTGCTATGTACCCGGTAATCATGTTCATGGTAGTGGATTTCCCGGCTCCATTGGGGCCGAGGAAACCTATGACTTCACCCTTTGCTATTTCAAAGTTGATCTTGTTGACAGCAAGGTGTTTTCCAAACCTTTTGGTTAAATCAATCGCTTTGATCAATATCTTCCTCCCGGAGATTTATCTTATTATTTTATTATTCCAAAATTGAGGCACTGAATTGTACCATCACAATAATAAGCTGACAAGGAATCTTCTGGTTACAAAAAAACCGGCCGCAAGGCCGGTTTTTTTCTGTTTATTCACATTGACTGGTAAATACTTTCAGTCCTTCCCTAGGGAAGAGTTCATTGACCTCTTTTACTGCATCCTTCAGCTTGACCGCTTCTTTCTCTTCGCAGTAAATAATGATCATCACATTTTCCTCGGGCCAGATATGGTCTCCCATTTTAGGATCCGAATTCCCCACACCCATCGCATTGGGAATCTTGGTATAATGCCGGCCTATTCCCTTTTTAATGAATATTTCAAAAAGGTCAGCCTCTATGGACTGATTGGCTATGATTTCAACGCGTTTCACTCTTAATTCTCCTGTTCTGCTGTTTCGGGAATACTAATAAAATCCTCGGTATCGCTGCACTCCCCGGCCCGATTGCTTTTATGCTTTCTGTTGAATACGGCATACAATACGGGTACCAGAAACAGGGTCAGGATTGTGCTCATGGTCAGGCCGCCTATTACGGTCTGCCCGAAAGGCCGCACCAGCTCCGAACCCTGTCCCGATGAGAAGGCCATGGGCATCATACCAAGAACAGTGGTCAGAGTCGTCATTAGAACCGGACGGAGTCTGTTGCCCCCCGCTTCGATACAGGCGTCTCGTATACATAATCCCCGGCCACGCAGGATGTTGGTATAGTCAACCATAACAATTCCGTTGTTAACGACTATACCCGCCAGCATGACCACGCCCACGGCACTGAACATGCTGAGTGTTTCTCCTGTGGCCTTATACAGAAAAAGTATTCCCACGGCCATCAGGGGGATGGTAAAGAATATGATAAATGGGTCCTTGAGGGACTCGAACTGGCTGGCCATGACCCCGAATACCAGGGCAACTGCGATAATCATTATTACGGCAAACTTCATTACGTAGGACTGGATCTCTGCATAGTCTCCGTTGTAGTCGATTACCACATTATCAGCGCTGACTATGTTTTCCTTGATCAGTTCTCTGACCCTGGGTTCCACCTGGTTGGCAGCGTATCCTGGTTTCAGGCCGCCAGTTACGTGGATGACCCGGCTCTGGTCTTCCCGGGCGATGCTAACGGGACCTGTGGTTTTTTCGATCCGGGCGACACTGGAGAGGGAAATCCGCTGGCCCATGGCGTTGAGGATAAAGATCTTCTCAAGGTCGGGAATGGCGTTACGGTCTGCTTCTTCCAGGATGACCAGGATATCGTATTCGTCTCCTCCCACCCTGTAACGTGAAGCGGTTTTTCCATCCACGTTGGCAGAAATCTCGTTACCGATGGACATGACGGATAGTCCGAGGGAATAAGCTTTTTCCCGGTCGATGACAATTTCTACCTGAGGCAACCCTTCAGTCAAGCTGATGTCGGGTTCAGTGACTTCCGGTACGAGCTCGATAAGCATTTCATTGATAGCATTGGCGACTTTTTTAGCCTCATCCAGATCTTCTGTCTTTACTATGATGTCGATGGGTGAAGCGGCTCCACCCATGCCCTGGTTGGAACCAAAGCTGAATGTGGCCGAGGGAAAGTCTTCGAAGTGGCTTCGCAGTTCATCTTTTATTTCATCGTTGGTCTCGCTTCGCAGTTTGAAATCTTTCAAAGTTATTGTCATGGTTCCCCGGGCGCTGTTGTCAGAAGCCAGAAAGTCTCCTCCCCCGGTGGATATGATGATGTCTCTGGCACTGTCAATTTCCGTTTGTGCGATCATAGCCAGCTGATCCATATACTCTTGGGTCAGATCCAGTCGGGTACCGGTAGGCATATCCATGGTGAGGACAACTGAGTCCTCTTCGCTGGTCGGCATGAAGTTGATGCCGATGGAGGGAAACATCAGAAGGCTCAGAGCAAACAGCCCCAGCACCACGAGGATGGTCAGAACCTTGTTGTCAAGGCAGGAGGACAAAGCCCTTTTGTATAGCTTGTCCATGCCTGTGAAAAATTGTTCCATGCGGTTGTCTATGACCCTGAACAGCTTCCATTTCAGTGGGTGCTGTCTTCTCGTGTACAACGCAATATACTTGCTGGCCAGAACGGGGACCAGGGTGATGGCGATGAACAGGGAGGAGAGCAGGGCTATGATGATGGTGAAGGCCATGTCCTTAAAGAGAACTCCGATCATTTCCAGTTCTTTTTTGAACATGAGAACGGGGAGGAAAACGCAGACCGTTGTCAGGGTAGACGCCGTTATCGCCATGAACATCTCTTGAGTTCCCAGAATCGCCGAAGGTTTGAGTTTGGCGCCTTTTTCACGGTAACGGAAGATGTTTTCCAGAATGACGATGGAGGAGTCCACGATCATCCCAACTCCCAGGGTCAACCCTGCCAGGGTCATCATATTGAGCGTCAGTCCTGCGAAATACATACACATGATGGTAATCAGCAGGGAGATAGGTATGGAAAGGCCGATGATGAAGGTACTCTTAAAGCTTCTCAGGAAGACGAAGAGGACAATCATAGCAAGAAGTGCACCGTTGATGGCGGAACGGGTTACCTGATTCAGAGAGTTTCTTATCATTTCAGTTGTATTATTTATTACTGAAACCGACATATCCGGCGGCAGGTTTCTGTTGATCTGCTCAAGCTTGGCCAGGACGTTATCCGCCGTTTCGATGGAGTTGACGCCACTCTGTTTCTGGATGGAAATATAGACTCCGGGCTCACCATTGATGTAGACCGTACTGCTGGCGTCTTTGAAGCCTTCGTACACTTTCGCGATATCCCGTAAACGGATTTCTTTGCTTGTTCCTCCGGAAACCTTGTAGGAGACAACAGCATTCTCGATCTCTTTCAGGCTTTTGTACTCACCGCCTGTCCGGACCAGATATTTCTTGGATCCTTCCTCCACGGAGCCAGCGCCGATTTGTAAATTCTGTGTAGCCAGCATTCCGGCTATGCCTGTGATATTCAGATCGTAGGCTTCCAGACGGTTCTGGCTGATCTCCACACGAATAACTTTTTCCCTGCCACCGCTGATGAAGGAGGTGGCGACACCGGAAACCTGTTCAAGGTAGGGCTGGATCTGGTCTTCGGCAATGGCCCTGATCTCTTCCGGGGTTCTGTTGCCGTTTACTACCAGATCGATGATGGGCATCATGGCGGGATCGAATTTGAAAATTTGTACCGCCGAGGCGTCTTCTGGAAGATAAGATTTGATGAATTCCAGAGTGTCTCTCACGTCCTGGGCCGCCGGCGAAAGGGGCACATCCCAGCCGAATTCCAGGATGATCATGCTGTTTCCCTCCGAGGAGGTCGAGGTGATCCGTTCCATATTGGATACGTTCATCAATGCTCCCTCCAGAGGTCTGGTCAGGGTTTGTTCCACTTCTTCGGGACCAGCCCCCGGATAATTGGTAAAAACTACAAGAATCGGAGGATTAATTTCAGGGTAGAGATCTATGGGTACCTGGGGGATGATATAGAGAGCCAGACCCACCAGTATCGTGAAGAGTATCAGCACGGTAGTGGGTTTGTTAACTATGGTTTTGGCTGTGCTCATGATCCATCCTTTATTTCAGCGGCTGTATGGTTCTGACGACTTTGACAGGAGCCTGGTCGTCCAAAAGTGTTTGGCCCTGGTAAACAACCTTTTCTCCGGCTTCCAGTCCTTTTGCTATTTCCGAAATACCATTGATTTGAATGCCAGTTGTTATGATCCGTTTGATGACCTTATTCTCTCCGTCCATGACGAAGACGAAGCTGTCTCCGAATCGGCTGATGATGCAGTCCGTGGGGATCCGGACAATATGGTCTTTTTCTTCGGTGATCAGACTGATCTTGGCATACATTCCAGCCTTGATCCGGCTGTTCTTTTCTACAAGATCCATTTTGATCTCCAGGGTTCTGGAGACTTCATCCACAACGGGATTGACTTCGGTGACGACGGCCGGAAATACTTCTCCGGGATAGGATTCGAAAGTTAGGTT
The DNA here is from genome assembly GCA_002084805.1 of Spirochaetaceae bacterium 4572_59. GTDB lineage: Bacteria > Spirochaetota > Spirochaetia > DSM-2461 > DSM-2461 > Oceanispirochaeta. The sequence continues at coordinate 14,427 of NBMC01000045.1, forward strand.
CGCCTTCATTCCCATTCTGATTCTGGAGATAAAACGTTCGGGAATGTATGTCCTGACCTGAAGCTTGTGAAGCCTTCCAACCGTGGCGATGGGGGTCTGGGGACCGACTGTGGCTCCTATATCAAAGGGCAAACGGGTTATAGTTCCGCTGATTTCAGCTTTGACGGGGTTGGCCGTATAAGACATGCCCGGTCGCGAGGGGTCAACTTCGGCGATTAGCTGGTCTTTCCGGACATAGTCTCCCAGTTCTACATAAAGTTTGGACAGTTTTCCGGAATTATCGGGATAGAGATCCACAGAGCTGTCGGGGATGACGCCTCCGTTAAGCTCCAGGAGGTCTTTGATTTTACCGTTTAGCGCCTCGGTTACGGTAACAGCAAAAACGGTTTCCTTTTTATTATTTATTCCTTGTCCGGTGGAAGAATCTTTGGGTCCTGAACCATTTTTCATATTGATGACTGTAAAGGCTCCGGCAGCGACAATTGCCAGGAGGAGGATTATCAGAACAATCCGTCCCGCTATGCTTTCCTGTTTTATATTTTCCTTATTTATCATTTTTCCTCCAGAACTTCTGATAGATCATCCGCATTGATGGCATACTGTAGGTCAAACAGATTGCTTATATAATTGATCTTCTCAAACAAAATACTTTGTGACGCTGCGAGCAATGATTCCTGGGCCGTTTCCACATCCAGAAGCTCACGGGTTCCCAGATTGTAGGCTTCTGTGGTCAGGTCAAATGATTTTTGTGCCAGGGTGACGTTGAGTTCATAGGTTTCTATTGTCCGGTAGGAATTATCAAGGTTCATTACCAGATTTGTTATTTCCATGGATGCCGCTTCATAGAGTTGCTGCCGCTGAATTTCCAGCTTTTCTATAGAATCTTCCATCTCTTTCAGGGAAACATCTGTTCTGGAATTGGGGATAAAATCATCCAGAGGAAAGGATATCTGGAGGCCTAGAACAAAGGAATCCGACCAGCTGTCTGTATCCCAGCTGTCTCCCCCAAGAGGATCTGTAACAGATGTCTGCCAGATGGAGTAGAGTGTTAAGTTCGGAGTTTTGTTGAGTTGGGAAGTTGCCCTTTTTGTGTTTTCTAGGGATTCAATAGCTTTATTCAATTGCAGTGTATCCATACGGCCTGCACTGTAACTTTTTATAAGTTCTTCTCTGTCCATTTCGTAGAAGCGGATATTGTTCAGATCTCCCATCAGAAATACTTCCGTATCCAGGGGGATCCCTGACAGAAATTTAAAGTTCATCAGGCCGTTCTCGAATTGGGTGTTCAGTGCATTCAATTCGGGTTTCATATTTTCCACAGTTACCTGTGATTGAAGCATCTCCAGTTCGCTTATAAGACCGTTATTATAGTTTTCCCTGGATTGATCATATCTTTTTTCGGCAATTTCGATATTCACTTTCTTAAGATCAATATTGGCTGCCAGGGCGATCATGTTGTAAAACTGCTTTCGAACATCCCTTTCCAGCTGTTTTCTGGCATCTCTGTAGGATAGCTCTCCTGCATCGTAATCTATGATGGTTTGTATGATTCCTGTTCCTGCAGCGATATTGAGGGGCAGGGTCATGCTCAGTTTCGGATTGAGGGTCCATATGGGATCATAGGAGGCCAAGGGGGCCGAAAATAACTGTCTGGTATTGCTTAAATCGGCTGAAGCATCAATAGCCGGGATAAAAACATTCCATGCCAAATCCTTTTTTCTTTCTTTAATCCGGACATCTATAGCGGAAGACTTCAGGCTAAGATTATTTTTTACGGCCATTTCGGCAGCTTCGTCAACATTCAGGGAGATGATCTCTGCATTAGCATTCAGAGCAACGGAGATCATCAATAAATAAATAGTTAATCGTTTCATCATAATACATCCTTTCCTTATACATCCCGGATGCCCCGGGCTGGCAATATAAGCCAATCAAGCATATGCGGGAGAAAATCAGGAGAGTCCTTATTAAAGAGCTTTTTGAGAGAGCTGCTCTGGCTACAATCGGTTAAAAACCGTTTTGTTTTCCAAGAGGAAAATTCAATTGATATAGCTGTTCTTCAAAAAGAGCCAGAATACGAGCTTTCACCTTATCCATACTCCCCTCGGACGCAGCACCGGCCGCTTTCTTATGACCACCGCCGCCAAGAGCGGAAGCAATCCGGCCCACATCAATATCATTATTGGATCTCAGGCCTACGATGCATTTATTATCATTTTCCATACGGAGAAGGACCACTGCCTCACAACCTTCGATGCTCTGAAGCATTTCATAAAGTTTATCAGAATCCCGTTCGCCCGTTCCGAGCTCCTCTCTGTCTTTTGGATCCTCCCAGGATATGAGAACTTTGTCCTTACAGTAAAAACGGCTTCTTTCCATAATACGGCCCATCAGACGGCGGGTCCCCAGGGTCCTTCCGGCAGAAATCTGTCTGAAAGTCCGGTTGGGGGATGCGCCGCCCCTTACCAGATCTGCCACAGCATTAAATACCTCATCCGTTTTGTCTTCCAAATGACGGAAAAACCCTGTATCTGTAGCAAAACCGAAAAACAGGATGTTGCAGGTTTCTCTGTCAGGTTCCATACCCGCCTCTGCCCATATCCTCTGAACCAGAAGGGTTGTGGAAGGACTATGGGGGTCAACGTAACGGTAATCCCCCTCCGCTTTTCCTGAATCATGATGATCAATAACCATACGGGGGAGTTTATCCAATTCTTTCGCGGGAAAACCAGTCCGCTTGATATCTGAGAGATCAAGTAGCACCAGAAGAGTTTTCTCATCGGGATTTAATGCATTCCAGTCGGATTCGAAGAGTGATTCCAGGCTGAGTGTTTCAGGGCGGTCAAAAGGTTTGGCTGCGAGTATGTGAACATTTTTCCCGGTTTTTTTTAGAAAGTCGGCAAGCCCAAGCTGTGAGCAGAGACAGTCCGCATCGGGCTGTTCATGTCCCAGAAGGATGTATGTGTCATAAAAAGATAATCCCTCCATAACTGCGGAGGGGACAGGAGCAAAATTCATCTATTTCCTTCTTATAACATCAGTATTCAATTATCAGTTCAGAGATACTGAATTTTTCATCAGCGTTTTCTTCACGAAAAACTCCCCAGCTGACATCGTTAAAATCTGATACCAGGTACAGTCTGAAATGATCGATCTTTCCATCTTTGTAATAGAACGTGGCGTAGGGAAACTGAGCACCCTGTCCGTATACAATCTCTCCATAACCGGCTGCTTTCTGAAACCATTCGGTTGGGCAGTAAACGGTACCGAGTGTTCGATTGGACTTAATATAGTCAACGCGATAACCGTCTTTGTGAGGGAAGACTCTATTGATTGCCATTGTTTTGGGGTAGTATTCAGAATTTGTTACTTCCGCGTATAAAAAGGTTCCGCTTAATATCATAAAAAGAACCATCAGCGCTGTTGCTTTTTTCTTCATGGTTACAGGCCTCCTTGATTTCATCTAACTCTATTTCCTTTATAATCGAAATTTATCGTTATGGCAATGAAGTTTTTTTACCAGATGCCTGAAAGAGCCTTCAAATGCTGTTTTTTATTCAAATGTACCTGAGGGAAAAAGCTGAAACAAAGCCTCTTTGACCGATGCGCTGAAGATGAAACGAAGATCTTCCTGTATCTCCCGGGGGAGATCTTCCTTGTCTTTTCTATTTTTTTCCGGCAAAAGAATGGTACGGCAGCCATTGCGGTGGGCCGCCAGAACTTTTTCTTTCACACCTCCGATAGGGAGGAGCCTATCTGTCAGGGTTATCTCTCCGGTCATAGCCAGATTATTGATCAATGCTGTTTTTTTAAGCGCTGACACAAGTGCTGCGGTCATGGTAATTCCTGCTGAAGGGCCGTCCTTGGGAATCGCCCCTTCGGGAACATGAATATGAATATCGTGGTCTTTCTGAAAATCTGCAGAAACATTCAGTTTTTCATAATTTGCTCTGATATAGGAGAGGGCTATCTGAGCACTCTCTTTCATGACATCTCCCAGTTTACCCGTAAGAATGAGTTTTCCTTCACCCTTCAGCAGAGATACTTCCACCGGCAGAACTCTGCCGCCCACCTCTGTCCAGGCCATACCTGTAGCCAGGCCATACCTGTTTCGCTGGTCATTCTCTTCATCCTGAAAGGGAGGATTACCCAGATAGCGGATGACATCATCACTATTCACCTGTTTGATCAGAATTGTGAAATCGGGGAGATCAGCTTCCTTTTCCGGAATGGCTCCGTAAAGATCCTGGTATTTATGAATTCTTGCCGTATGGATATTCTCCCGGCCTGAACGGTTCTGGTGTTTTTCAATAGCTTCTCTGGTTATCTTTCTTATAAGCTGTCCGATTTCCCTCTCCAGATTACGAACTCCCGATTCTCGGGTGTAGTAACGGATCAGAGTGGTAATTGCTTCATCCTGCAGCTCAATCCGGCTACTTTCCATACCATTCTCTCTCAGCTGCTTGGGGATAATAAAACCTTTGGCAATGCGGGTCTTTTCTATATCCGTATAACCGGCAATCTCGATTATTTCCATTCTGTCTAATAGAGGACGGGGAATATTTTGTACAGAGTTTGCGGTCGTTATAAACATAACTCGTGAAAGATCGTAGGAGAGCTCCATATAATGATCGGTAAAACTGCTGTTCTGTTCGGGATCAAGTACTTCAAGCAGGGCTGCCGCAGGATCTCCACGAAAGTCATTACTCATTTTGTCAATCTCATCCAGGAGGAATACGGGGTTACAGGTTCCCGCTTTTTTAATGGATTGTATTATTTTTCCAGGGAGGGCTCCCACATATGTTTTTCTATGGCCACGGATTTCCGCTTCATCTCGGACACCTCCGAGGGATATTCTGACAAACTCCCTATTCAGAGCTCTTGCAACGGATTTTCCGAGAGAGGTTTTACCTGTACCGGGAGGTCCTACAAAACAGAGAATCGGGCCTTTCAGTTTATCTCGAATCTGACGAACAGCAATAAAATCGAGGATGCGTTCTTTTGCTTTTTTCAGGTTATAATGATCCTGATTCAGAACCTCCGCCGCGCGGGAAAGGTTCACTCTGTCATCCGATTCTTCCAACCATGGCAGGTCGGTAATCCATTCCAGGTAGGTTCGAAGAACTCCCGATTCAGGAGACATAGGCTGTAGCTTGGAAAGACGTTTGATTTCTTTCAGAGCCCGTAATTTTACTTCTTCGGGGTACTCTCTTTTTCTGATAAGAGCTTCAAGTTCTGCTGCACCACTGGGATCTTCTTTTCCGTTTCCCAGTTCTTTATTGATTTCTTTCAGCTGCTCATTGAGAAAATACTCTTTTTGAGTTTTCTCCATTTTTTTCCGGACTCTGACGGATATATCTTGTTTCAGTGAAAATCTTTCAATTTCAAGTTGGGTAAGTTCGATCATACGATTCATCTTTTTACTGAAATTGTCCAGTTCAAGCAGAGCAATCTTTTCATCTGTTGGGATTGTCAGCTGGGATGCAACGATTCCGCAGAGTTTTTCCGGAGTCTGGGCCTGTTCAACCTGACTCCGAATCTCTTTTGTTATCTTCTTATTTTCTTTGGCATAATCCTGAAAACTCTCCTGTAGAGTTTTCATTACAATAGCCAGATCTCTGCCCACTTCTCGGTTGTCAGGAACCGGCTTGTACTGGATCATAATAATGTTATTTCTATTGACCAGTTTATGAATGATACCTCTGCTTCGACCTTCTACCAGGATCCTGGAATTCCCATCGGGGAGTTTCAAGACTTGAAGGAGATGAGCAATGGTTCCATAATTGTATAGGTGTTTTTTTTGGACTGCTGAGTCCGCTTTTTCACGTTGGAAGGCAAGAAAAATATCCCTTTTCCCTTTCATAGCAAGCTCAACCGCTTCGGTCGAGACCTTATCTGTAAGGAAAAAGGGTGCTACCGTAAACGGAAATATAACCGTATCAGGTAAAACGATAACTGGAAGTTCTTTTTCCTTCAGCTTAAGCTGTAATTTGTTTATTTTCATAAAGAGCGTTTTCCCAGGGCTCTTCCAATTTGTCCGGATCGGTAATGAGTACGGGCATACTGTCGTTTATAATAACGTCCCTGGTGATTATAACCTTTTTGGGGCCTTTCATGGATGGCAGATCATACATAATTTCAATCAATGTAGATTCCACGATGGATCTGATACCACGGGCTCCAGTTTTTCTTTCGAGTGCTTTTTCAGCAATGGCTTCAATAGCTGCTTCTTCAAATGCCAAATCAACATCATCCAGTTTCATAGATTCCTGAAACTGTCGAATTACTGAGTTTTTCGGATCGGTAAGAATTCTTCTAAGATCCTCTTTTTTCAGGTTGTTAAGACTAACCTGAATCGGGAGACGTCCGATGAACTCGGGAATCAGTCCAAAACGAACCAGGTCATCAGGATGAATACTTTTTAACAGAAAAAAGCGCCACCACAGATTATCAGAATATTGGTTGTATCAATCTTCAGCATTTCCTGATTAGGATGTTTTCTGCCGCCCTGAGGGGGAACAGAGGCCTCGGTTCCTTCAATAATCTTGAGGAGTGCCTGCTGAACACCTTCACCGGAAACGTCTCTTGTTATGGAAACATTCTCTCCCTTGCGGGCAATCTTATCGATTTCATCAATATAGATGATGCCCCTTTCGGCAGCGGCAATATTGTTTCCTGCCGCTTGAATCAGCTTTAACAAGATATTTTCTACATCTTCACCCACATAACCGGCTTCGGTCAAAGTTGTGGCATCGGCGATGGCAAAGGGTACCTTCAGTTTTTTAGCCAGAGTTTTGGCCAAAAGAGTTTTTCCGGTACCGGTGGGTCCGATCAGTAAAACATTTGTCTTTTCAAGCTCTACATCTTTTGAGACTCTGTCCTTGTACATAATCCTTTTATAGTGGTTGTATACTCCTACAGAGAGAGTTTTTTTAGCATCCTCCTGACCTATAACATACTGGTCAAGATACTCTTTAATCTCTTTGGGCGTAGGAATTTCATCAATAAATTCAGAAGAGATATTATCTTCTTCCTCTGTGATAATCTTATTGCAGACCTGAACACATTCATCACAAATGTAGACGCCCGGACCGGCAATCAGTTTCTTTGCTACATCAGAGTGTTTGCCACAAAAGGAACAAACCTTCAATTCTTTATTAGTCTTTGATGATCGTGACATGTTTTTTTTACCTCTTCAGAATGTTGTCGGTAATTCCGTATTCTACCGACTCTTCCGCAGACATGAAAAAATCTCTTTCCATATCTTCTTCGATCTGTTCTTCCGTTTTTCCTGTGTTTTGGGCAAAGTATGTAATGAGCAGTTTTTTCAGACGAATGATTTCTCTCGCCTGAATACCGATATCCCGGGCCTGTCCCTGAACACCGCCCCAGGGCTGATGTATCATAACGCGGGAAGAGGGCAGACTGAGACGTTTACCCTTTGCGCCGCCTGCAAGCAGAACGGCACCCATAGAGGCCGCCTGACCCATACAGATTGTCTGAACATCCGGTTTGATATGCTGCATGGTATCATATATGGCCAGTCCTGCAGTAACGGAACCACCGGGACTGTTAATATACAGGTTTATATCCTTTTCCGGATCTTCCGATTCCAGGAAAAGGAGTTGTGCTACAATCAGATCTGCCGTTACATCCTGAATTTCTCCGTCCAGAAACACAATCCTGTCTTTCAGGAGTCTGGAGTATATATCATATGATCGTTCGCCCACTCCTGTGCGCTCAACAACCATAGGTACTAGTGTATTATTCTGAATGTCCATATTGGCAGACCTCGTTATCATTTTATTTCATTAGATCGGTATAATCGATCTTTTCTGCATCTTTTGATACTGTTGCGTTCTCAAGCAGAAAATCAATAAGTTTTTTCTGTTTTAAATCATTACTAAGATACTCTTTTAAACCGGCTTCGCCAAATGATTTTTTCAGATCTTCAACAGACATGTTGTACATTTCGGCCTGTTTCTCGATCTCTTTGTTCATTTCATCATCGCTGGCTTCAATCTTTTCGTCTTCAATAATCTTGTTGAAAATTAACTGGGATTTCAAGCTCTTTTCAGCAGCTTCTTTCCAATTTTCAAGCATCTGCTCTTTTGTCTGGCCCTGCATCTGCAGGAACTGAAGCATCTGTTCTTCCTGAGTCTGAGACTGCTGCAGGAAGTTCTTCCAGTTGTTTTCAAGCTCGGCCTTGATCATGGAAGCGGGTAGGGTTATGTCGCTGGATTCAAGCAGTTTGTCTACAAGCTGTTCTATTTTTTCATTTTTCAGTTTATCAGAAGCTTTATCTTTCAGCTGCTGTTTAATGTCTTTTCTCAGGTCTTCAAGAGTTTCGAACTTTTCGTTAACGTCCTGTGCCAGTTCATCATCAAGTTCGGGCATCTGTTTTTCTTTAACAGCTTTCACCTTGATTTTCAGAGAAATGTTTCTTCCGGCAAGGTCTTTGTTTTCAAAATCCTCTTTAAAACGTTTCCGGATGATTTTTTCCTCACCCTTCTTCATGCCGACAACCTGTTTATCAATCTTGTAAAGGTTGTATCCGGTACCAACGGTGAAAACAAAGTCTTCTCTCCTGGTATCAGCGATCTCGTCTTTACCTTCCATCTCACAGTAGTCGATAGTAATGATATTATTTTCTTCAACAGTTTCGTCGGTCTTATCCATAACAACAGAATTCTGATCCTGGATTTTTTCCAGTTCTTCATTCTCGTGCTTTTTCAGGATCTTAACCTGTCTTTCGTTAATTTCCAGACCTTTGTATTCTCCAAACTTTACTTCGGGGAAGGTGTCATAAACCAGATCAAAGGAGAAATCACTTTCGGGATCCAGTTCGGGTTTTCCCTGAACTTCGGGATAATCATATCCGAGGGGTTTTTCTTCAACTTCTTCTATAACAGCTTTGAGAGCTTTATCCATCAGGTTCGCAGCAGCTTCTTCCCGAATTCCCTCTCCAAATTTGCGTTCAATAACAGAACTGGGAACTTTTCCCTTTCTGAATCCTTTCATCTGTACTTCTTTGGCGTATTTACTTAGAAGATCCTTGTACTCTCTGGATGCGTATTCTTTTCCTACAGTGATGGAAAGCTTTACTGATGAGTTTTCCAACTTTTCGACATTTTTACTGGTTATCACAGCTACGTCCTTGTTAATGGGTTAGTGTCGGTATATAAAAAAGACGATCCGGATAACACCAGATCGCCTTTCACCTTCCGTTTAGCGAAAAACGGAACAGCTCTTGTCCCGGCTTCCTGCCGGTTTTCACCGGACAATAAGTTGTAAAAAAGCGAAAGACGGGAATTGAACCCGCGACATCCACCTTGGCAAGGTGGAGCTCTACCGCTGAGCTACTTTCGCAAAACATAAATACAAAATGTATCTATGCGAGAGAAGGGACTCGAACCCATACACCTAAGGCACTAGTTCCTAAGACTAGCGTGTCTACCAATTCCACCACTCTCGCGTGATGAGCCGTAAAGGAATCGAACCTTTGACCCGCAGATTAAGAGTCTGCTGCTCTACCAGCTGAGCTAACGGCCCGTTTTCATATTTACATCCAGCAGGATTCGAACCTGCGACCTACGGATTCGAAGTCCGTCGCTCTATCCAGCTGAGCTATGGATGCAAATAAAAGGGTGAATGACGGGGCTCGAACCCGCGACAACCAGAACCACAATCTGGTGCTCTACCAACTGAACTACATTCACCATTTTTTGAGAACGAGACAGATAATCATCTATATGCCTCTTTTTGTCAATATATAATTAAAGACTTTTTACAAAATCAGAAAGAAATTCTGATAAGGGTGTAAAAACTCTCCCATGTTACATGTATATTTTTTAATTGATTGATACATTCTGCTTTGAAACCCAATATGATATCCTTATGGATGTGCTTGCTCATCCTGCATCCCAAGTTCCCCTCTCTTGAGGGATCAAGCCACTGGTTCAGAATATCTTCTGTGATAATTCGCTTTTCCTTCATTGTCAGGATCTCTGACTTAATCTCGGCCTCTGAGGAATCAGTCATTAAACTCCTGAATCGTTCTTTTGTTGTTTCTGTTGAGATCAGATCGGGGTGCCACTCAGTATATACTTTTTCTTCTGCTGCCATAATTTCTTTCAAATGGCTAAAGGTTTTACAGTGTTCTTTGAATATTGTGCTGAGCCTGCTGCCCGATCCTGGAAGAGGTTCACAGCTTAAAAAAGTTCCACCGGGCGGGATCATTTCTTTGAGGTATTTCCACTCGCGTTCACACTCTTTTTTTTCTGTTCTGAACAGCCAGTTTCGACAGATGATGCTTTCGAAAAGACAGTTTTCACTTTCCAGTTCTTTCAAAATTTTCAGGGCGGAACTATTCTCTCCTCCAAGGAGAACTGGTCTTTCCGTTTCAGGGAGAGTCCGGGCAAAGTGGGAACACAGGTCCATATGTTTTTTTTCAGGAAAAAAAGCGCTAACTCCCCCTTCGGGAACCTTTCTCCAAGCTTCCCACAGAAAAAGGCCTCCTGTCTCTTTCCATACAAGTATGCGTTGATGCCTTTCCGCTTTCATCAGAGAAAACATCCGGTTGCGCATCTCTTCCAGAAATTTCCCGGATCGTCCTGTGGTTCGCCTCATCCAGGCATCTCTCTGTTTATCTCCGGGAGAATAGGTCAGGATTTCTGAGGGTTCTTCAATCATGGAAGCCATCTGAGCTTCTCTTCTTCGCATGACATCTTCCTGAATCTGTTTTTCATAACCCTGAGCAGAAGGCTGGTAGAAAATTCTTCCCTTTAAGCCTTCCGGTAGATAGGCTTGAGCCACCCAGTGATCCCTGTAGGCATGAGGGTAGTTGTAGCCATCTCCATGGCCGAATCCATGTTTATCCCGGCTGGCATCACGTAGATGATTGGGGACCTCTTTGGCGGCTTCCTCGTCGACTACCTTTATGGCATCGAAAAAAGCCAGAGCGGAGTTGGATTTAGGAGCTGTTGCCAGATAAAGGGCTGCCTGGGCTAGAGGAAACTGTCCTTCGGGCAGACCAATACGGTCAAAGGCCTGGGCGGCGGCGTTTACAATCGTCAGGGCATTGGGATCGGCCATCCCGATATCTTCCGCTGCGGAAATGATCATACGACGCAGGATGAACCTGGGATCTTCTCCGGCTCTGATCATTCTGGCCATCCAGTAGAGTGCTGCATCCGGATCGGATCCCCGTATGGATTTAATAAAGGCACTGATCGTATCGTAGTGGTAATCTCCCTCTTTGTCATAGAGAACAACCTTTTTCTGAATGCTCTCTTCCGCCGTCTCCATGGAGATATGGATGGCTGTTCCTGCCGGGGGAGGGTAGGAGTCGGGAGTCGTTTCTATGGCCAGCTGCAGAGAGTTCAGAATACTCCGGGCGTCACCGTCAGCTGTCTTGATCAGGTGTTCCAACGCTCCTTCTTCAAAGCTTACATCCCAGCGGCCGTAGCCCCTTTCTTTATTGGAAACAGCCTGTAAGGCTACATTTCTTAAATCATCTGCTGTCAGCTGTTTCAGTTGGAAAATGCGGCTGCGGCTGACAAGGGCTGAGTTCACCTCGAAATAGGGATTCTCTGTGGTTGCGCCGATCAGGATGATCGTCCCGTTCTCTACCCATGGTAGAAGGGCATCCTGCTGGGCCTTGTTCCAGCGGTGGACCTCATCTACAAAGAGTATGCTCCGCCGGCCGTGGAGATCACGGGTCTGCTGGGCATTATCAATGGCTTCGCGGATTTGCTTCACCCCGCTTAATACGGCATTTATGCTGATAAAACGGCTACTGGTGGTTCCGGCAATTACCCGGGCGAGGGTGGTTTTTCCGGTTCCCGGGGGACCGTAAAAAATAAGGGATGACAACTGGTCTGCCTGAATGGCTCTTCTGAGCAGGCGGCCCTGACCGACTATATGGTCCTGACCTATGTATTCATCCAGGTTTCGCGGCCGCATCCTGGCGGCCAGAGGTTCATTTTGCTGTTGTGTCTGAGAAAAGAGATCCATATATGAGAGGGCTAAAACTTTTTCATTTCGTCTTTTGCCTGTTTCAGAACTTCATTGTACTGCTGTTCCATCCGCCCGTACTGTTCTGAGAGAAGTTTCATAAAATCCGGATCTGAATCCGCTGTGAGATGAATTTCCTGACCTGTTTGCTGCCGCAGTTGCATTTCCTTCTGTCTGAGTTGAGGTTCATACTGTTGCTTGAGTCCCTCTTCCAATTGATCCATATTGCTGAGAAACTGCTGAAATAGCTGTTTTAGATGATCAAACATAGTATTAAGCTGTTCTTTATCACAGTTTAAAATAATGAGAGCATCCGAAAGAATGCTCATTTTTTCGAGGTCCGCTTCAATCTGAGGGAGTGTCAGGTTGGCAAGAACCGTTTCAACTGCTCCAGAACGGAACCAATCCTGTTCCTCTCCTTTATAGTGATTAAGGAGGTCCATTATATCGGATTTTTTAGGGTTATCCAGGAATGAAGAAGCACTGACTTTCCCTTCCCGGGTGATATTGATTTTTTTGACTGCGGCTCTATCCATTTTCAGGTCTGCCGTTTTCTCCATCGCTAGTTCAATAGCTGATTTTATTTTTCCCATTTTTGTACCTCTGTTATTCTCTTTCTTCCTACAGAACAAGATAATAGTAAAAAACCAGGGGATCAAGGTGTATTTCCTGAAGCGACATTTATGTTATACTCCGTCTCGCTATGAGTAAAAGAAGTGAAAGACTAAGAGTAGAAAAGTATAAATCAAGAGCCGCCGCCATGTTGGATACGTTTCACTGGCAGCCGGAAGAGTATTGTTTTCTGGGACTCACTGAGAGTGGTATCCTGGATATCAATGAAATACGGGACTTGACCTGGTCAAGGTTTCGGATTAGTTATGATGGGCTTGTTATAATGGATCGTCCCATAACGCTGAGAGAGGATCTTCAGAAACAAATTATGGAGATGCTTCAATCAGAAACAGGACTATATGGAGAATCTATTTCTGGAAAGGGAATTATTAACAAAGTTTTCAGTAAAGATACCTTGAAGAATATCACCAGGGAGATCGATCAGTTTAAGGACTGATTATTCCTGTTTCGGTACAGACTGACTGTACCGGAATATCGTGATCAACAACGGGAATGTGGTCTGACAGACAGCTATTGCATGTTATGCCCATAAGAAACGTTCCCATGCTAATATTTTTTGCAAGAAATCTGTCGTAATAGCCCCCACCCCGGCCTATTCTTTTCCCCTCTCCGGAAAATCCCAGACCTGGAACTAGTATTAGATCTCCTGATTTCAATTTATACTCCGGTGCATCAGTAGAAGGTTCTCTGATTCCCCATGGGTTAATTATAAATTCTTCGGGTTTCCAGGAGCTGATCATCCGGAAGGTCATCTCTGTTTTGCTTTCAATCAGGGGAAGGGCAATGGTTTTTCCTGCTTTAAGACTTTCTATAATAAGATTATCCAGAGAAATCTCTTTACCAAAAGATAGATATGCCAGAATCCCATTGGCAGAATCCCATTGGGGCGATGTCAGAATCTGACGGCAGACTCTCTCACTGATCTCTGCAAGATCCGCCTCAGCCATTCCGGCCCATTCTTGTCTGAACCAGCTGCGGCACTCTTTTTTTGTCATAGCCATATCCCCTTTTCCCGAAGCAATAAAATGACCGGAATTACTCTGGCCATCTTATTATAAGTTTAATACTATTACTATATCTTCAATATCCGAAACTTACTCCCAGGCTATTTGTTCTGAGAGAAACATAATTTCCGCTTTTGGGAAAATCTTTCCCCAGGGAGAATGTGTAGGCTTCTGTCTCATTGAAGGGATTGTATACTTTTCCCCTGCCTGTCTTGCTGTCGATCTCCAGTTTTACAGGAAGTTCTTTATCTAGGTAGCGGGCAATAAGTGGTTCGATAGATTTCAGAGACACAGCCTGAACCAATTTCATATTGGTGTAGGATGAACTTTTATAGATCTGTGCACTCAATCCTGCCGGGATAGAGGATGAAGCAGGATTCTCGTCATAATTCAGCCACAGGAGAAAAGAGTTTCCTTCTCCATAAGCCTTTCCTGCTGCTGGCTTATCCACAAATACATGAATTCCTACTCCCCCCATTCCGTCCTGAATTCCGTCAACATATTTTAATGTGAAATTGTAAACCATAGTTCCTTGTTGTTTTAGAGGAAGGTTTGCCTTGGCCATTCCTGCTTCCAGGTCATTCTGATACAGTCGGCTGCCTGTCATTTCCCAGTCACCATAGCTGGGCTTTATGTTCGGAGATTTAGCAAAGAGGGGGGCCATAAGCAACAATGCTAAACTGATAACTGCGATGATTTCTCTTTTCATAGAACATACCTCTTTTTGATGTTTTAATCGTGTAACATCTATTACCATAAACCTGAATTTCTGATGGAACAAGAAAAAATAATTAATGTTTAAGAGGCTTTATTATTAAACAGATAAAAACGGAGAAAGTTTGTTACCATCTAGATTTATTGTTGTTTATAATAAACTCGGCAGCGGAAAGAAGGTCTCTTTTAATAATAAGACCGGTGAATCTTTCTCGCTTGATTTCATCTGCGGTTTCATTCCCCCTTCCCGTAAGAACCAGGAGAGGCCTGAGGCCTCCATTTTTTCCACATTGCAGATCACCCTTCCTGTCTCCTATCATCCAGGAATCCTCTTTTTGTAAGCCGAAAATGGAAAAAGCCTTGTACAAAAGAGAGGGGGAGGGTTTTGTTTGGGACATATCTTCCAGGGAGGAATGGATGGCCTTTGAACCGGCTCCGATGCTGTAGAATATGGCATCAGGCTGGGCGTTCAGGTCATCTGCTTCTTTGGCCATAAGGTAGCACATATACTCATGGTTCAGTTGTACAACCGATTCGGGAACATAGCCAAGACCAATACAGGATTGATTGGTATTGACCATAACCGCATATCCCGCTTCTTTCAGAAGCTTGACAGCCTGGGCAGCCCCCGGAATCAGAATCATCTCTTCCGGACCTGTGGTATAGGCATGAAGGGTATTGATTACACCGTCGCGATCCAGAAATATCACAGGTTTATCTTTTAGAGTCGCCTTGTCAAGAAGAGGTTCTTCCGTGCAGATATGTTGACCATCTTTCTGAAGCTGATGGATGACTAGGGGATGAGGATCACGGCAAAGGGACGGTGCGGCATACCAGCTTGTAAGGCCTTCCTTTTTGACAGAAACTCCCTGCCGGCCGTGTCCGGAGAGGCTCAGAAGCACCTTTCC
>NBMC01000016.1 GCA_002084805.1 Spirochaetaceae bacterium 4572_59
CCTATAAACATCTCCCCCCAGACCGCCGGCAGGTCCAGCCGTGCTGACCATTGAAAAATCCATATAATCACCAGCATTAGTACCGGCCGCATCGGCTGCAAAATCCATATCCGGCATGAGAGCCCAATTCCCCGAAGACAGGGACGATGAATCCAGAAAACTCTCCCCTATATACTCATCAAAAGAGGGATCCAGATCACATGTGATCAGAGAAAATGAGCTAATTATACAGACTAAAAGAATAAACCGTTTCATAAGCATAATTAATGATACCCTCGACTCTTCATTTTCTCAAGATTTGACAGGAAAAAGCCCTCCATCCTATGGTAAAATACATAAATGGAACACAAATTACCCTTAATATCGGCCATTATTCCGGTTTACAACCGACCATTACAAATAAAAGATGCCATTCTCTCTGTTTTGAATCAAAGTTGGCGTCCCCTGGAGCTTATCGTGGGGGATGACGGATCTGATGATGAAACCATATTGGAGATTCGTAAATTGCAGGAACAGGCAGAAAAAGCCACTGTGGAGATGCAGATTCTGGAGTTGAAACACAGCGGATTCCCCGGGGATGTGAGAAATAGCTGCGTCCGCGCGGCCAGAGGCGAATTGCTTGCTTTTTTGGATTCTGATGATATCTGGAAGCCTGAGAAACTGAGCCGGCAGGCAGTAGCTTTTGAAGAGAATCCTGATCTTGAAATCTCCCATACCAGAGAGGAGTGGAGAAGGGCTGGAAGAATCATCTCACAGTCAAAAATGCGGCATAAGAGGGAAGGAGATATCTTTAAGGATGCCCTGAAAAAGTGCATCATCGGTCCCTCTACGGTAATGCTTCGAAAGGACTACTATCTGGAGAGCGGCGGATTTAGAACGGACCTGGAAATTGCCGAGGACTATGAATATTGGCTTAGGCTTACAGCAGATACATCAGTCACTTTTCTGGATGAGCCCTTAACAATAAAAAAGGCCGGACACAGTGATCAGCTATCTGAAAAGTACGGGCATATAGAAATTTTCCGCATACAGGGCTTGAAAGATCTGGTGGATTCCGAATATTTTCAGGGTTGGCATAGGCAGGCAGCGCAGCGGGAACTTTCGAGGAAGTGTCTTGTATATGGCCGGGGCTGTATAAAGCGGGAAAAGCAGGAAGAGGGGCAGGAATACCTGGATCTTTCCGGCTATTATGAAATCCTGGCGGATAAAGGATATGGAGGGGCTTGTTGACCAGGAGAAACATTTTTTTAAGGATTGTAACAAGGCCACAGTATTATGAGAGGGAGGATGAAAATATCAATAAGCAATTATCAGATTCTTGTCACAGATACTATACTTCTCTTTTTTTTCTTCTGGCTCTGACAATTCTATTTCTGGTCGGATGTGCCGGTTTTACCCCGGAACTTCTGACCTTCGATACGGAGCGGGAACGCATCATTGAAGATGTCCTTGTGCGGGGGCGGATCTACACTATCCGGAGTAATAAAGAAGTGGCTCTGATTGATCTGATGGAGAACCCTAATCCAGAGATTCGTCTGACCGCCTTGAAAATAATGGAATCAAACCCTTCTCCTACCATCTATGATGCTGTGTTACGGGCGACTCTGGATGACGAGGACAATATTACAGAGGAAGCGTTCAGGATCCTTGATGAAAACTGGGAGGAAACAAAGAAGTCTGTCCTGAGAGGATTGAACTCCACATCGGCTTCTCTGATTTTATCTTCAGTCAATGTGATTAAGCGGAAAGAGTATGCCGGATATGCTCCCTATCTACTGACTCTGTTTTCCGATAACAGAAATATTATCCGTTCTGCCGCATCCAGAACCTATGCCGGTCTCGGGAGTTATGAGGATCAGTGGTTCCAGTCTCTCCTTACTCATGAAAATTCCATTTCGAGGCTGACCGCCGTAGAGACTCTCCCCAGGTTCCGGAATCCCGATTTGATCCCTGCCATTATTCCTTTTATCGGAGATGAGAATCCAGACATCCGCAGGGCTGCCCTTTTCGGTTTGTCCGAGTATGATGTGGATGCTCTGCCTTTTCTCCATGAGACTCTGCGTTTTTCCAAAGACGAGGAACTTCGCTTCAGTGTCCTGCAAATTGTGGAAGGTATCCTAGATTCCTCCAGTATTCCCGTTCTAATCCGTTTGATGGATGATCAAAATGAAAGAATTGCTTTAAAATCGGTTGAGGTGCTTCTTCGTTTAGGGCCGGATGTGGTCATTCCGGTTTTAATAGAGAACATTGGACAGATGGAAAAAGCCGCACTGATCCAATCTTTTTTGCTTATGAAGAAGTTTCAGGATAGACGGATGCTTCCGGAGCTTATTCCCTATATCAATCATCAGGATCCGGATATCGCTGAGGCGGCTATTGATACGCTCCACTCATATGGTTCAAAGGCGTCCTCTTTTCTTCTCCTTCAGTTGCGCTCTGACAGTTTAATAAAGAGCCTGTCCCTGGAACTGCTGGTAAAACTCAGAGAACCTCTTCTGGTTTACAGTCCAGATACTGGACAGTATCGGACGGATAATATTTTTATGATTTTTGAACAGATTTCACAGGATGGTATTTTAAACTACTTGAGAGACGTCCCTCTGCCTTCAAAGATCGTCTCTTCCCTCTGGAATCTTTATGATATTGAGACAAACACAATTCTTTATCAGGAAAGTCGGCATTCTATACGTAATGAGTATTTTCCTTATTTCTATTATTACAAATCCTGGGAAAAGTATGTTCTTGCCGCAGAATCCAGCCGGACATCCTCATACGCTTATCAGCAGGATTTTTTCGAAACAAATGATGAGAGATGGCTGTCTGAGTCAAAGATGCTGAGAGAAACGGCTGATTTATATGAGCGAGCTGCCGTAAAATTCTATGAAAAGGCAAAAAAGGCAGAGTCTGATGCTGCAGAAGAGGACTTATTGTTATTGCAAAACTATCTGGAAAGTCGGCGTGCTCTTATTGTTAGGTGGAGAATTCTTACCAGTGATATTCAGGATATGGCTCGTCTGATTTTTCTGCGTTACTCATTGGATATTGAAACATTAACGGAAGAATATGATTTTTTCCGTTCTCTGCCACAGGGAGAAGTCCCCTAGCGACGGGCAACCCTTCCGGTCGTCTGCATCGTGCCAGTCTCTTTGCTTTGATGCCCGGAATTACTATTCAGGTAAAAAAAATAAGGTTATCCATATAGGATAACCTTATTCAATTTACTAATACGGAAGCGACGGGCATCGAACCCGCGATCTCCGGCTTGACAGGCCGGCGCGATAACCAGCTTCGCTACGCCTCCAGTATATATGAAGCCCGATAAGGGACATTGTACTGTATTTTGAGGTATACAGAACCTTTTTGCTCAGAGGTTCCCAGCTTATAAGTTAGGAACATTCAGCTATAAACGGAAGCGACGGGCATCGAACCCGCGATCTCCGGCTTGACAGGCCGGCGCGATAACCAGCTTCGCTACGCCTCCATAAAACATTATCCTGTGCCATCAGTTAAAAATAGTACCCCGGGGACGATTCGAACGTCTGACCTGCCGCTTAGGAGGCGGCTGCTCTATCCCCTGAGCTACCGGGGCACAGGATGAGATGTATAATATAAAAACCCCTATAATATGTCAACAGCCTTGCGAATTGTTTTTCTTAGAACTTTGATTGACAATAATGCCTGCTATATTTAGCTTGTAAGTATTAGTGAAGGAGATCGATTGTATGGATGTTAATTCAGAAAAAATAAAAGAGATGGTAAAAGAGAAGTTTTTGCGTTACGTGCAAGTGTGGACTACTTCCGATTCGGAGTTGGCAGAAACGCAAACTCCCTCTACGGAAAGACAGTGGGATCTCTTGAAAATGCTCGAAAAAGAGCTGAAAGAACTGGGCGTCAAAGATATTGACCTGAATGAGAAGGGTTACCTTATTGGCCGGATTCCCTCCAATCTTGAAAAGGATGTTCCTGTTATC
This sequence comes from Spirochaetaceae bacterium 4572_59, assembly GCA_002084805.1. Taxonomy (GTDB): domain Bacteria; phylum Spirochaetota; class Spirochaetia; order DSM-2461; family DSM-2461; genus Oceanispirochaeta. The sequence continues at coordinate 3,972 of NBMC01000016.1, forward strand.
GGGTTTATGGCCCATGTGGATACCGCAGAAGATGCTTCTGGTGAGAATATCTTAGCGCAAGTTCACCAGAACTGGGATGGTTCTCCCATTAAACTTAAAAATAATGTTGTATTGGATGAAGTTTCTGCTGTGCAGATGTCCCGCTTTAAGGGCGAAACCATAATCACCAGTGATGGAACTACTCTGCTTGGAGCGGATGATAAGGCCGGTATCGCCGAGATTATGACAGCTGTCGAGCTTCTGATGGCCGATCCTGCCATTCCCCATGGCGGACTGGAAGTCATTTTTACTCCCGATGAAGAAACAGGCTGTGGTATGGATAATTTCCCTCTAAAGAAAATTCAGTCCCAATTCTGCTTTACCTTTGACGGAGGAATTGAAGGGGAGTTGGAACTGGAGTGCTACAATGCTTGGCGCTGTGATCTCTCTTTTAAGGGAAATGTGATCCATCCGGGATACGCCAGAGGTAAACTGGTAAATGCTGTCACCATGGCATCTCAGTTTGTTTCCCTTCTTCCCAGAAATGAGAGCCCTGAAGCAACAGATGGCAGATTCGGGAACTACTGGGCTAATAGTATTAAGGGAGGCCTTGATGCGGCAGAAGTCTCAGTTATGATCAGAGACTTTTCCGAAGAAGAGGGACAGCGGCGGCTTGAGGGAATCCGCTCCTTTGCAAAGGCTGTTGAAGCGTCTTTTCCAGGAGGAACGGTGGCACTAACTGTAAAAGAGCAGTATAAAAATATGAAAACCACCCTGGATAAGTATCCTGAATTGGAAACTCATATGCTTCAAGCCTATAAAAAAGCCCGGGTAGAACCTGAACTCTGTCCCATTAGGGGGGGGACAGATGGTGCCAGGTTAACCGCAATGGGTATTCCTACTCCTAATGTTTTTGCCGGAGGAATGAACTTCCATAGTGTCCGGGAATGGATTCCTCTGAGTTCCATGGATAAGGCTGTCCGGGTAATTCTTGCTTTGATCGATTCCTGGGTTTAAGGACTAGTTTTCAATAAAATCATCTGTGTATTAATCTCTTCCTGTGTTATATTTAATGTAGGGGGAGTCTGTGTTAAAGGAGCAACTGTTTTTTACAGTAATTATTTTGTCACTTTTCTTCTCTTGTACTGATGATAGCAGTATGATGATGAATCCTGTAGACGAGTATTTCTTTTTCACTATAGATAACGGTTCTATGATTCCCCGCGGTACGGATCTTCCGGTAAGCTTTTCAGAAAGTTCTTCTAATTCAGATACGATTATTATTATTTTGAGAGATTCAGAGCAGAAAGAGATTGCCCTTGTAGAAGTTCTTCCTGAGGATTTAAAGGGAGCGGGGCTTCCACTGGAGCTCCCCAGAGATCTGAAGGAGGGTTTATACCTCCTGACTCTGCAGGTAATGGGTGAAGGACTTCTTCTCTCAGAATCAGAAGTGTATTTTTACATTGTGGGAGGAGGCTATGGTATTGATGGTCTTGACACATATCCTTCTGATATCGGGGCTGGTGAAAATATTACAGCCAGAGCTTCTCTGACCTATCCTGAGGGACGTGATCCCTGGATTCGCTGGACTCTGGATGATGTTATTCTGAAAGAAGGCTTTTTATCTGATGAAAAAGAAAGCTGCTTTTTTACCGTTCCCGGAGAGGAGGGGGTTTTCTCCCTAAAGGCTGAGCTTTTCCCGGTTAAACCCCTTCCCGAACATCACAGTTCTGCTTTTTCACACAGTGATCTGTTTGTAACCGTCGATGGCCATGATCCATGGGCGCTCCTTGAAGATATGGTCCATACTTTTTATGTCTCTTTTTCTGATGGGCTGGAAGACATTCGTAATCCTGCGGAATCTCCTGAACTTATCGGAGATCCCGAGGCCGATTCCGGCTTATTCGGAGGATATGTGTTTTCCTCAGAAGATGGAATCCGATACCACTACAATGTTCTGCCCCTGGATGAATCTGGGAATGTGCAGGATTTCACCCTTTCCATGGATTTTATTTATGAAGATCTGCCCTCTTCCGGACAATGGAGAATGGTAACAATCGGTAACAGATATTCCAGTTTTGTTTTGTATTACAGTGGATTGGATCAGGCTTTTTATGCAGGGTTCTCCAGTTCCGTCGATTCTCTCTCCTCAGTTCCGGCGGCTCTTCTTCCCCAGGATCAGGCGGTTTCTCTGGATCTGGTTTATAGCTCTGCCGATGGGAAGAACCGGATCATATGGTTTGTTCAAAATGAGATCTTGATGGAATCGGATATAAGTGATTTTATTATCTCCCATAGTGGAAATACTCTTATCGGAGCGGATGAAGAGGAAAAGGGGCTTCCCCTGTTATGGCAGAGTCTTGGTATCTTTGAACCGGAAGAGACTGCATTAGAAGTTGATGATGATCTTGTTCCTGATGAACTGTCTGCTGATTCTAATCTACCTGCAGTTGTTGAACCTGCTATTCTGTATACGAGAACTGATGAGTTTATTCCAAAGACCTTGGAGCTTGAGTCCCTGCTGAATGAGGGGCTTTCCTCTCTTGAATTTCTTCTGGATGGTGATGTGAAAGAGGGTGCTTGGAGCTTCTCTTTTTTGGATGAGGATGGAGAATCCTATTTCACCTTTGATCTTATGGGATCGACGGAGACTTCTGTCTCCGAATCCTTTTATCCCGAGACTCTTGTTGTTTCTTTTGTAAATAATCCGGAAGGGTTCTTTTTGAGCCATTCTAATGTCATAAATGGACCTTTCCCTTATCAGGAATATTTAAAATTCCGGATTGTGCCGTATAATAGTGAAGACCCCGAATTGGACCTAATAAAAGAGATCCGTTTATATCAGGATTGAGTAAAAAAGAGATAAAAATTGAAAAATTATAAACATCAGCTAGTAAAAGTTTTCTCATTAATAATATTTGCTTTACTGTTTTTCAGTTGTGCATCAGGCCGTTCGGGCCGAATAGATGCTCCTGACTGGTTTCTGGCGTTGTCCGAGTCTGTGGAAGGAGATTGTTACTATTTTCCTGTTTCTTCGGAGGCGCTCTCGCGTGATGCTGTTGCTGATGCCGTTGGGGATATCGTTTTTGAAAAAATAATGGAACTCAGCGGTCTGAGGGAGTTTTTCAACCATCCTGAAGACCGGGATATTCTGGTAGAACAAATTAAATCCCTGTTTTTTCCTGAGGAGCAGTCCGTTACTCTTCCTCTCTCTCTTGAAAAGTCTGAGTGGCTGGAAGAGAGTGGATATGCTGCCTTCTTCGGCTATTTCTGTATGAAAACGGATGTAGCGGAAAAACTGCAGGAATCTCTGGCCGAGCAGTACTTCGGCGATGATGATGCCCTGAATCTCATCCTTGATGAGTCTCTTACTGCCGAAGAGCAAGGCCTGCACTATCAATCGGCTGGGTTTCTTCTGCGGGCCGCTGTTTATGTGCTCGCCTCAGAGACTCCTCTTTCCCGCAGTCTTGCAGACAAGTATGTCTTGAAAGCGTGTGAACTCTTAAACAAGATTGAAATCAAGATAGACCGCTATCCTGAGAACGTGGAAGCCAACAGTAAAGTAGAAACTCCCTTTTCTTTGCGATGTATGGAAGGAATTATAGGTATCAGGGATGTGGAGTTTTTGGTTCAGTACCGTGGGAAGAAGCGTGACGGCAGTATCGGAACCTTTGAAGTCCGCATTGTCTCTGATGTAGATGGTTATGTATCTTTTTATCATCCATTTTTGCCTTTTGCGGGCGATTCCGAAGTGATTCTGACTCTGGGGAGCCGGGATCTCAGGACGAATCTGCGTCAGTTGGAAGAGAAGCTTGAGTCCGCTGCCAATTTGAGAACCTATCTGGATGATCAGTCTGTGAGTCTTCCCTTTACGGTTCTCTCTTCAGCCAGAGCTGTTCCCACGGGAATCGTTGTGCTTCATACGGATGTGACAGGCGCTTCTCTGAATTCCTCCGAAACAGCCACAGGATTGAAAGAGGTCCTGCAGGCGGATGGTTTTGATACGGAGATTATGAATCTTTCTCCTCTGGAAATTACATCTTCTAACGAAGCTTCTTTTTTGAGGGATCTGAAGGCCACATATAGCGGTCAGTATACTCGTGTTATATTCGGAGTCGTAGGGATCAATAATTTTGAAATGGGGAATGATCTCTATAAAGTAGAAACCAGTGGTGTTCTCAAGGTTGTGGATGTGCAGACCGGTGAAATCCTGATGGTCAGTGAGATGCGCAAGTCTGTAGAAAGCAAGGATAGTACCCTTGCCATGGCAGCTTCTTTCAGGGAACTGGGGAAAGCTTTTGCCCAGGAGATGAAAGACAATCTTTATTGACCCCCTATCCAATTGATTCCCTCAGGAGAAAGATGTATTCTTCTCACATATGAATCATGAAATATACGATCCAGATGATATGATTGCCGCATTGGCGACACCCTGGGCGGAGAGCGCTATTGCTGTGATCCGCGTGTCAGGTGCCGGTTCCATTGAGGCCGTGGATGCTCTCTTTAGCGGCTCAGTTAAGTTGGCCGGTGCAGAAGCTCGAAAGCTAACTCTTGGAGTTATCCGTAATCCCGAAACAGAAGAAGCTCTTGATGAGGTTATGGCCGTTCCTTTCAAAAGCCCGGTCAGTTATACAGGCCAGGATGGTTTGGAACTCTACTGCCACGGTAGTCTGCCGGGGCTGCAGAAAATCCTGAACCTCCTTTTTCAGTCGGGATTCAGGCAGGCTTCTCCCGGCGAGTTCACTTTCAGGGCTTTTGTAAACGGGAAGATGGATTTGACCCGGGCCGAGGCGGTACAGGAAATTATCAGTGCCAAGTCCGGAAAGGCTCAGTCCATGGCCTTAAGCCGTCTATCCGGAGCTGTTGAGTCCCGAATCAATACAATGAAGAGTAACGCGCTGGGAATCGCAGCGGCTTTTGAAATACAGCTTGATTATCCCGAAGATGAGGTGGAAACCCCCGAGACGCCTATGGGGGAGCTCCTTCAGATAAAAGAGGGACTTACGGAGTTAATTGCATCCTATCAGGTCGGCCGCATCTATCAGGAAGGGGTTGTTGTTGCCCTTGCGGGGCGTACAAATGCGGGCAAATCCTCCTTGTTTAATCTTTTTCTTAAAGAAGATCGCTCTATCGTTTCGGATATTCACGGTACAACCCGTGATTTTCTTGAGTCCTGGATCTCTCTGTCAGGAATTCCCGTTCGTCTGTACGATACGGCGGGTCTCCGGAAGTCCGATGATCCCATCGAAGAAGAGGGAATCCGACGTACCAGACAGGTTCTGAAAAACTCCCATGTGATCCTTTATCTCCTTGATGGAGAGGCTGGTTTATCCGAAGATGATGAGGCTGTTCTGGCAAGGGCTGATAACAAACGTGTTGTGGTTTGGAATAAGGCCGATATTGCTTCACAGCCCTGTCCTGAGGGTGCTGTCCCTGTCAGTGCTGTGAGCGGAAAAGGCTTTCAGGAATTGGAAAAAGTTTTAAAAGATAAAATTTTTCATGACTCTTCTACAACGCAGGACGGTCCCGTTATTGATTCTCTTCGACAGAAAAACCTCCTTGAACGGGCATTATACGGGGTTGATAAAGTTATAGAGGGAATTCATAATGGCCTTCCCGTCGATATTTTAGCGATGGATCTTTCCGAAGTTCTTCAGGCTCTGGGTGAAATTACAGGCGAAGTTTCCTCTTCGGATATTATGGAGCAGATGTTCTCGAAATTCTGCGTAGGGAAATAATTAAATATGGATTTTGATGCAATAGTAGTGGGTGGCGGTCACGCCGGAATAGAAGCAGGACTAGCTCTTGCCAGGTTGAACTATTCAACCCTTTTTATAACTCAGAGTCTGGATACCATAGGACGGCTTTCCTGTAATCCTGCCGTGGGCGGTCTCTCAAAAGGTAATATCGTCCGCGAGGTGGATGCCTTGGGAGGAGAAATGGCCCGTCTTATCGACGGATCCATGATTCAGTTTAGAATCCTTAACCGGAGTCGCGGTCCTGCCGTTCAGTCTCCCCGTGCTCAAGCCGACAAAAACCTCTATTCCAAACTTGCTAAAATGACCCTTGAAAAACAGGATAATCTTCAGCTGTTTCAGGATACCGTTGTGGATATTCTGGAAGATTCCACTGGGCACAAATGTGAAGGTGTTGTTACCGAAAGGGGAAGAATCTTCCGTTCCAGGGTTGTTGTTTTGACAACGGGAACTTTTATGGAAGGACGAATCTTTATTGGTGCCTTTAATCAGTCTTCAGGGCGTTTGGGTGAACCGGCAGCGGTCGGTCTCGGTACGGCCCTCAGGCAGAAAGGTTATACTCTCGGGCGGTTGAAAACCGGCACCCCTGCTCGAGTAAAGAAGTCCAGTCTGGACTTCTCTCAGATGGAAGAACAGCCAGGTGATGAGCTGATGCAGCCCTTTTCCTTTTTCCGGGAGAAGAGTGACCGTCCTCAGTTATCCTGTCATATTACCTATACCAATAAAAAAACCCACGACATTATCCGTGCTCATATGCATGAGTCTCCTCTGTATGGTGGAGAGATTGTCGGAACGGGCCCTCGTTACTGCCCCTCCATTGAGGATAAGGTTGTTCGCTTTCCCGACCGTGAACGACATCAGGTCTTTGTGGAACCTGAAGGGCTTGATACGGAAGAAATGTATCTGAACGGCATCTCCTCTTCTCTTCCTGAAATTGTGCAGGAGGAGTTTTTAAGGACTCTACCCGGCTTGGCGAATCTGGAAATCATGCGTCCCGGTTACGCCGTGGAGTATGATTATATTGATCCCATGCAGCTGCTTCCCAGCCTGGAAAGCAAGCGGCATGAGGGGCTGTTTATGGCAGGGCAGACAAACGGAACCTCCGGATATGAAGAAGCTGCCGCTCAGGGGCTTATGGCGGGAATCAATGCAGCTATGAAGTTACAGGGAAAGGCTCCTCTTGTTCTCTCCCGTGCGGAAGCCTACACGGGGGTTCTGATAGATGACCTGGTGACTCTGGGAACGAAAGAACCCTACAGAATGTTTACCTCCCGGGCGGAGTATCGTCTCTCCCTGCGGCATGATGATGCCGATCAGAGGCTGTTCCCCTATGCAGAGCAGCTAGGTCTGGCAACAGAACAGATGGAGGACCTTTTTCACAAGAAGAAAAACGGTCTTGAAGAGATCAAAGAGCTTCTTCGGCAACGGCGGGTAAGCGGATGCTATCTCAGGAAACATGAAAATCTGATTCCCCATGAAGGGAAAAACTGTTATATGGCCTTGAAAGATCCTCATGTGAATCTTTCCCATATGGATGAAGCTGTTCCTGAACTGGAAAACTATCCTCCCGCCTGGCTTGACCATGTGGAGCTGGATGTTAAATACGAAGGCTATGTGGCACGGCAGGAAAGACAGGTTGCCCGGTTTAAAAAGATGGAGAATATTCTGATTCCCGAAGGTTTTGACTACAGCGCCGCCGAGGGAATTTCAATGGAGTCCCGGGAAAAGATGAAAACCATACAGCCTCGTTCGGTCGGTCAGGCATCCCGTATCTCAGGAGTTCGTTCCTCGGATATTGCCGTTCTGACAGTTTTATTGAATCAGGGACGGAACAGGAGCATAAATAATGCTGATAAATGATGGATTGAAGCAACTTGGGCTGAATCAGGATGATCAGAAGATCAGAGTGCTGGATCGCTATGTTAAAGAAATCGAATTATGGAATCCCCGTTATGGTCTTGTGAATGCGAAAGGGGATCAACTGATTATCAGGCATATTCTGGATTCTCTGAGTGGTGTCTCTCTGCTAAAAGACTTGAAACCCTCCTCTGTGGCAGATATCGGATCCGGGGCCGGACTGCCCGGAATCCCACTGGCCATTTTTCTGCCGGATGTTCAGTTTAGTCTTGTGGAACGGTCAGGTAGACGGGTCAGTTTTTTGCAGAATGCTGTATTAGCTCTCGGTCTGAAAAATGTTACTATTGTGGAAAAAGCCATGGAAGATCTTAAAAATCAGTACGATGTGATAACCTTCAGGGGGTTTTCGCCTTTCAGTAGAGATCTTCTGGGTCATCTGGGGAGAATCCTTGCTGAGAATGGTTGTGTCGTAGCCTATAAGGGGAAAAAGAGGCAGATCAACGAGGAATTGAATCAGCTCGATGAGTCGGAAAATAGAAAGATAAAGATAATTCCTGTGTCAGTGCCGTTTCTGAAAGAAGAACGCCATATGGTTACAATGAGCCTTTAAGAGTCTGTGGGTTACTTTTCATATTATCCATCAGCTTAACCAGTTTGCTCTTGGGAAATAGGTCAATCAGACGGGCCTCTACAAACTTTTCCGCCTCTTCCGTAAAATTACCCGCACTGAGGCAGAATCCTCGCCCCGCGTGAACTTCTTTTATATGAGTATATAGCTCCCGGACTGAAAGATCTCCGATATTTCCCTCTTCCCGGTAGAAACGGAAAAGGATCAGGTCTTCCCATTTTCGGGCTTTTACCTCTGCCAGAATATCAATGTACTCATTTTTGTTTACAGATATATCCATTACTTTTATCCTGGTTTTCGGGAATAGTACAACGGTCAAACGGCGGCATAGAGTAATAAATTCACTGACAGGAGCCATCAAATAGGTCTGTAGGTTTTGATTAGAAGTGAGTTCTCGGATCTTTTTTCTCTGTAGATCCGCATCCTTGTATTTGGGATTAATTTCGTAGATATCGTTCAGTTCTGAAAGAGCTTTCTCAAGTTGAGAAGATAGATTGTAGCAATCGGCTAAGCGGTACTTCAGTTCCAAAAGGATGTCGTTTTTTATCTGCTTATGCTTCAGACCGATTTCAAAATCCATTATAGCCAGTTCATATTCTTTTTTCTGCTTATTGATGGTTCCGCTGAACAGGGCGGACCGGGGACCCCATTCCGGATCCGGTCTCAGGTGAGAGAATATTTTTACAGCTTGATCGTGCTGCCCTATTTCGTAAAGAGAACGGGCCAGACAGAAAAGTACTTCCTTGTCATCGGGGTGACCATTTGCCGCATTACGCAGATAGGGGGCTGCCTCATTGAATTTTCTGAGTTTGAACTTACAAAGGCCCATATGTCTCAAGCTTTCATAGTGGTTATGTTCTTTCTTCAGTGCCAGGTTTAAAAGGCTGATGGATTTTTCATAATTACCCCGTTTAAATTCCAGAATTCCCAGTGAGGAATTTATATCAAAATTTTCCTGATCTGTTGTCCTGGCTATGGTCAGACTCTTGTAGGCTTCGGTCCAGACCTTAGCGTTCATGGCAGAAAGACCAAAGCGGAAGTTTATGCTGTCTTCGTTGAGGTTCGGGTTTGTAGCACAAAGTTCAAGAAGAATTCCGTAGGTTTTCATAGCCTGCAGGTAGTTCTGTTCGGAATATTGAAGGTCTGCTAGGGCTGTCAGGGCCTGAGTATCCTTAGGATTACTGGCAAGCCTTTTGTTTGCTTCCTTCAGGATTGTATTTCTATCCTGTACTTTTTCTCCGCCCAGAGTCTTTTTGTTGCGGGAAGACAGTGCTGTTGCTAAAATTATCACAGCGATAGTAATAATCAATAAGGGTATTAAAAGAGGTAAATAGTTCACCATATCTATAGGATTATGTTCTTTCTGACTTTACTTTGTCAAGAAAAGTAATTTTCTATATGGAATATGCATTTTTCGATTATAATATATTATATGCCTTGGGTGATAAAAAGGAGTTGTAAAATATGAATCAAGATATTCAGGATGATAACATCCTGTACCACGTAAAGTTGAACCGGAAAATGCTTGCCGGTGCCGATACTGCTGTTCTTCCGGGAGACCCGGGACGTGTGGAAAAAACAGCCCGGATGATTGATCCGGATGCTGTTTTTCTGGTTTCCAATAGAGAGTATACCTCCTGGCTGGCTGAGCTGGGTGGCAAAAAAGTCCTTGTCTGCTCTACCGGAATCGGCGGGCCATCCGTTTCAATTTGTATTGAAGAGCTGGCATCTCTAGGTGTAAAAAACTATTTTCGTATCGGAACAACCGGTGCTATTCAGGATCGTATCAATGCGGCGGATCTTGTTATTACAACAGCTTCTGTCCGTCTTGATGGTGCATCAACCCATTACGCACCCCTGGAATATCCGGCTGTCGCCGACTTTGATTTGACCACCCATCTTGTTCAGGCTGCCGAAAACCTGAAAATCCCCTTTCATAAGGGTATTACCGCATCAAGCGATACTTTTTACCCCGGGCAGGAACGCTATGATACGTTTTCAGGCTATGTTCCCCGTAAATTCCAGGGAAGCCTGAAGGAGTGGCAGAAGCTGAATGTTCTGAATTACGAAATGGAATCGGCAACCCTGCTGACACTTGCCTCGGTATTCGGTCTTAAGGCAGCTATGGTTGCCTCTGTAATTGCTATCCGGGGAAGAGATGAAACTCCCGACGATTCTATTCTTCCTCTGGCTGAAGAGCGTCTTGCTTCTTGTATACGGGAAGCTTTGTCCCTTTTATTGACCGGTGAAGGATATAGCTGAATTGATAGGGAAATCCAGTTTAGCTAATTCTGATATTTCGGGTATTGATGAAAGAGGGGTAAATCTATATAATTCCGTATTTACTTTGAACTATCCGGAAGTTTGTCGGGATGGCAGAGACCGGTATCACAAGCTGATTTCTGTAGCCCTGACGTAAACGGTCGGATTCTGTTCTGTCGGGGGCTGGATGTCTTTACAATTCCGAGCACACCGGCGTATTTTATATTTTTAAGAGGTTAATGATTATATGACAGATATCACGAAAATGCGTAATATCGGAATCAGCGCCCATATCGACTCAGGTAAAACTACTCTGACTGAAAGAATTCTGTTTTACTGTCAGAAGATTCACGCTATCCACGAAGTTAGAGGTAAAGATGGGGTCGGGGCGACCATGGACTCCATGGAACTGGAAAAAGAAAGAGGTATTACCATTGCGTCTGCAGCGACCAATGTTACCTGGAAAGAACACGATATCAATATCATTGATACTCCCGGTCACGTTGACTTCACTATTGAAGTAGAACGTGCTCTCCGTGTTCTGGATGGAGCCGTTCTGGTTCTCTGTTCTGTCGGTGGCGTTCAGTCTCAGTCTATTACTGTCGACCGTCAGCTGAAAAGATACGGCGTTCCCAGAATTGCATTTATTAACAAGAGTGACCGTACCGGAGCCAATCCCTATAAGGTTTGTGACCAGCTGAGAGAAAAACTGGATCTTAACTCTGTTATGATGCAGGTTCCCATCGGTCTGGAAGAAAAACTGGAAGGTGTTATTGACCTTGTCAGAATGGTAGCCATCTATTTTGATGGTGATGATGGAGAACAGATCCGAATCGAAGAGATCCCCTCAGAACTTAAGGCAGAAGCCGATGAGAGAAGAGAACTGATGCTCGATGCAGTTTCCATGTTTAATGAAGATATCATGGAAAAAATGATGGAAGAAGAAGATATTCCCGAAGATATGCTTCATGAAACAATCAGAAAAGCAGTCATTGCTCAGAACCTTGTACCCGTGTACCTTGGTTCCGCATATAAAAACAAGGGTATTCAGGAACTGATGGATGCAGTTATTCGCTACTTGCCTTCTCCTCCTGATGTTGAGAACAAGGCCCTGGACCTAGATGATGAAGAAAAAGAAGTTATTCTTCCCTCTGATGCGTCTCTGCCTCCTGTGGCTCTGGCGTTTAAACTGGAAGACGGACAGTATGGTCAGTTGACCTATATCCGTGTATACCAGGGTGTCATCAAGAAGGGTGCCGACATGATTAACGTTCGTAACGGACGAAAATTCAAGGTTGGGCGTCTTGTCAGAATGCATTCCAACAATATGGAAGATATTACCGAAGCACCAGCAGGTGATATTGTTGCCCTGTTCGGTATCGAATGTGCTTCAGGAGACACTTTTTGTGACTCTTCTCTGAATCTTTCTATGACTTCCATGTTTGTACCCAACGCTGTAATCTCCCTGTCTATCAGACCTGTAGACAAGTCTGCCTCTGACAAAATGGCCAAGGCTTTAAACCGCTTTACCAAGGAAGATCCTACTTTCAGAACTCATGTTGATCCCGAATCAAACGAGACTATCGTTTCCGGTATGGGTGAATTGCACCTGGAAGTTTATATTGAAAGAATGAAGAGAGAGTATCAGGCAGAAGTTATTACCGGTGCTCCCCAGGTAGCCTACCGAGAAGCAATCTCCATGGCTGCCGACTTCAACTATACTCATAAGAAACAGACTGGTGGTTCTGGTCAGTACGCACGTATTGCAGGTAGGATGGAACCCCTGAAAAATGATGATGAGAAAGAATACGAATTTGAAAACAAGATCAAGGGTGGATCTATACCAACAGAATATATTCCCTCCTGTGACAAAGGTTTTCAGACTGCTATGTTAAAAGGTTCTCTTATCGGAGCTCCCGTCGTAGGTGTTAAAATGACTGTAACAGATGGTCAGTTTCACCCTGTAGACTCTTCCGATCAGGCTTTCCAGACGGCAGGTCTCGGAGCTTTCCGTGAGGCTTATAAAAAAGCCAAACCCGTTATCCTTGAACCTATCATGAAGGTCAGCGTTGAAGGCCCCACTGAATTTCAGGGAAATATTTTTGGTACACTCAACCAGAGGCGTGGTATGATTGTAGCATCCAACGATGAAGGAAGCTACAGTACTGTTGAAGCAGAAGTACCTCTTAGTGAGATGTTCGGTTACTCTACCGTTCTCCGATCTTCTACTCAGGGTAAAGCTGAGTTTACTATGGAATTTGCCAAATACGGTAAAGTTCCTTCCGGTGTAACTGATGAGCTGATTAAGAAGTATGAAGAAGAAAAAAAACGCGCTCAGCAGAAATAAGAAGGAGTAATAAAGATGGTAAAAACTGAACTGACAAATAAAAGCCCTCTGAGAAGCCTTGAAAAGGCTGTTGCCGGTGGCGTCGGAAAAGGAAATATCGCTGTTATTGCCTCCAAGAAGGGCATTGGGAAAACAGCTTGTCTGGTACATATTGCTACTGACAAATTGATGAGAAACAAGCATGTTATTCATGCTTCTTACTCTAATAAAGTTGATCATATAGTAAACTGGTATGAAGATATCTTTAAAGAAATCTCTAAAAAGAGAGATCTTGAAGCTGTTATGGCGGTTCATGAAGAAATCATTCAAAACCGGGTAATCATGAACTTCAGCCAGGACGGTGTTTCTGTTGATCAGGTTCTGGTCAGTATTAAGGCTATGATGGACAATGGTCAGCGCGGTACTGATGCTGTTATTGTTGATGGATACGATTTTACTAAGGGGCACGATGGTGATATTGAAAAGTTCAAAGCCTTTGCTGTAGAATCAAATATAGAACTGTGGTTCAGCGATTCCTACCCTGAGGGTGAGGATTATACGGACGACAGGGGTATACCCAAAAATTTATCTAAATTCATCGATCTTGTTTCTGTTATAGTGACACTTAGAGCTGAAGACGGCTTTATGATTCTGAAACTGGTGAAGGGCCATGATAAAATTGTATCTGAAGACCTTGCATTGAAGTTGGATCCTAAGACATTACTTATAGCCGAAATGTAATTCAACATCGCTAATAAGCTAGTTAGGACTGCTCCGTCAGGGAGTAGTCCTTTTTTAATTTACGGCTATGTGCTACTCTTTACGGGGGAACTTTTAACGGGTGAGAAAGGATAGTTACTATACACTGGAATTCCAGTTTGATAAAAGCTCTGAGGGCTTGGACCATCTCTTTCCGTCTATTGAGCTATTGATACGTTCTCTTGAGAATGTTGACAGGTATCTTGTTTCTGAAGTCGGTTACGATCTCAGCTACAAACGATTCCTTAAAAATATTGGTGAAGACTCTTTTACATTCTCTATCAGGGTCAGGCTATTTCAGCCCGATCAAATCGCCCTTGGGCAGGATTTTCCTTTTGAGGATGTTCAGAAATGGATGGAAGAGGGACGTCATCTCTTAGTTCACAGGGCAAATGATGATGACGATGAATTGTCCGATGCTGTGTCTCTGAGAATGGCCCTGGAGGCTCTTGTCCGCTCCTATGGGCTGGATCATAGCATTCTATATAGTACTATGACAGGTAATGATTTGCAGGCCCTTTCGGATGATCTTAATAATGCCGTTTCCTTTCTGGGAGGAAGGGCTCTGATCAGTTAGCATTGATGGCTGTAGAAATTGACGTAATGGCGTCTTTAATCTGATCATTTTTCATACTTAATTCTTTCAAAGACCCCTCTATCCGCTTGGTCCCCGTCTCGGAGCGGAGTTTTCTGAGTTCTTTTTCTATCTGATCAATTTCATTTCTTATCCTTTCATATCTGTTCATTTGTTACGCTCCTCTTTCAAATATCGGAGTATCATAAGATTTATTGAGGTTTCTCTGGAAATTCATGGCCATTCTGATTATTATAAATGTCATAAATCCTTTTGAAAGGAGGCTTTTGTGTCTATCCTTGATGACGAAGATGATTTTGAAGAAAAGACCGTATCCCTGGATGATCTGGAACCTGATCAAGATAAAGGTGAGGATGATTCCGACTGGGGTGATGAGTATGACGATATGGACTCTGAATCCTGGGGCCGTCAGTATGGTGACTCTGATGAGGTGCTGGAAGGCGATCCTTGGGATCTGAGCTGATGCAATCTTCCCTTCGCGGGGTTGATCAGAGTGCTGCCTATGCCCTGAAGCAATGCTTATATTCTGGTCCTTATGAAAAAATCGATTCGCTTCTCGCCCTGCTCAGTCTTGAGCAGGGCGAGGTATTTTCTATACTACTAAAACAGACTAAACTCTTTTCGGACGGAACCGTTGGGATTCCATCTTTTTTTAGAGATTGTGAGGGGAAGCTATCTTCTTATTCTGAATATTCCTTTTGGACCACCCTCTCTTTGATTAAGGAGAAACCTCTCTGGTTTTATGCTGTAGAGCAGATCAATTTCAATGGATCTGCCCAGGGAGAATCCTTCAGACTGCCGACATGCTGTAAAAACTGTCCTTCCCTGAAAACTCTGTCTCTCAAGGGTTGTTATCTTTTGGAAATCCCCGAGCCTGTATTGAATCTTAAGAAACTCAGATCTCTGGATATCAGTTGTAACAGTATAAAATCTGTTCCTTCAGGGATAGGCAGACTCCGCCAATTGGTGTACTTTAATGCTGCGGAAAATGATCTGGAACAACTAGCCCCGCAGATGGGACTGCTGAAAAAAATGAAGGTATTGAACCTTTCCGGAAACTGTCTGAATTCAATCGGATTTTCTTTTGATAAGCTAAGTCGTTTGAATGAATTGAACCTCTCCGGGAACTGCCTTTTTGCAGTGCCAGAGGGTTTGCAGTCTCTGACTCAGCTTGAGAAGGTGGATCTGTCATTTAATGAGCTGTCGGCTTGTGAAGAGGCAGCCTGGGAATCCAGTCATTTTTCTCTTATCAAAAATTATCAGTGGCATTTTACTTTTTAATACCTTGATAATAGTTTCTGGAGCTGAATAATATGCTGGATTTGTCATTTTTTGAATTTTATGAAACAGCTGATGACATTAAACTCTCGTCACTACGTTTTTTTCTGGGAAGACGTCTTTCCCTCTATCTCTATATCTTTAAAATTCTACGGCGTAGCAGAACTCTTTCTCTAAGGGGCATATTTTCAGACCGCTTATTCTGGGATGCCTCTGACAAGATGAGAGAAGCCATAGAACTTCATGGTGGTAAGTTCCACATCAGCGGTTTACAGAACCTGCAGACCCAAGGACCTTTTGTTGTGGTTGTCAATCATATGGGGGTTGTGGAAACACAGTTGATGCCCTGGATTATCGGTTGTTATTCACCCCTTTCCATGGTAATGAAAGATAGTTTATACAAGTCCTGGTTCTTTGGCCCTATTGCCGAGGCCACAAAGAGTATCGCCGTTTCTCGACAGAATTTGAGAGCGGATATTGATGTCATTATGAAAGATGGTGTGAAATATCTCTCTAAGGGACGTTCTATTGTTCTATTTCCCGAAGGGACCAGAAAGGATTACTTCTGTCGGAAAGAATTTAACTCTCTGGGAGAAAAACTGGCTGTAAGAGCTGGTGTTAAGATTGTTCCTGTTGCTGTGAAAACTGATTTTCTGGAAGCTGGTAAGGTGAACTCCTATTTGGGGCCCATAATTCCGGAAAGAACAATTAAAATCTCCATTGGCGAGCCTGTTGCTGTTGAAGGACGGGGCAGGAAAGAGCATGAGCAAGTCCTGGATTTTATTGAGACAAAGATGAAAGAATGGGGCGTGCCAGTAAAGGAGAATTCATGATTTATAAACTGAATGGGAAAGTTCCGAAAATTTCCGGAAAGGTCGGATTTATTGCGGCTTCTGCAGATATTATCGGAGATGTTTCTCTGGATGAAGGTGTAAGCATCTGGTTTAATGCTGTTCTGCGGGGAGATCTGGATGAGATCCGGATTGGAGAAAACAGTAATATTCAGGATTGTGCTGTCGTTCATACTGATAAGGGTTATTCCTGTCAGGTCGGGAAAGCTGTCACTGTAGGACACGGTGCTGTGCTCCATGGTTGCAAAATAGGGGATAACTGTTTAGTCGGTATGAATTCGGTTGTATTGAATGGCGCGGAAATTGGAGATAATTGTCTCATCGGAGCAAACAGCCTGGTTTCTCAGGGGGCAAAGATTCCTTCAGGATCTTTGCTTCTTGGTTCTCCGGCTAAAGTTGTTAAAGAATTGAAACCTTCTATGATTGAGGCTATTCAAAGCAATGGGATGTCCTATGTAAATAATAGTTCGAATTATCTGGACACATTGAAAGAGGCAAAAGAATTATTGGAATAGTTTTTTCTATTATTCAGGCTCTCTTGGTCCTGCTGCTTTTCCATGGCAGCCAGGTCCAGTAGCTTCTCCATATTTTCAACGGATGAGCTAAGTAAAAGTTTTCCTTCATAAATGTAAAAATATTCAAAATTGTAACGCATATTAACATTATAGTTCTATTTTTTGAACTTCCCTCCGAAAACATATGTTTTTTTATGAATTTCTTTAATATGCTGTAAAGTCCCGGGCTTGTGGAAAACTTGTTTATAAAATTGAATTAAACGGGCTTAGATCAAATTTATTCTTTTTTCTCCTGTGGATAAGTTGGGGGAAAAATTTTATAGATGTGTATAACAAGCTGGAGATTTCACGGTATTGAGAGTGAAATCCTCTGTAAATACTTGGGTTCTATCCTTTTCCATTCATATATAAGTGATAAATCAGGTAAAATCAGAGTGTTTTCCGAAAAATGCAGGAATTAACCGATTTAAAAGACTACTTTTACAATTACCACCAGGTTGTGGATAAATTGTGGATTAAAATTTTATAACCATGTATTTGAGGGCTTTTATAACTTTTATTCAGGAAGAAGTCTGTGGATAACCCGTGAATAATGAATTGCGCTTGATGGCTTTTCCATGCTATTTTATAGACCTAATACTAATTCTCAGGAGATATTAATGAGACGGCAAAATTCCGGTATGACTTCTATATTCTTCTTACAGCTTGCGGTTGCACTTTTTTTTCTAATTCTGGGACTTCAGGGGATCATGTATTCCGTTTCTCAGAATACTGGCTTTGCCAGGGAGGTCGCACAGTTCTTTAATTCTGAGTATCCTGCGGTTCATAATATGGAGCTGATTTTCGGTATTTTCAGTATGGTTGCGGGTATTCTGCTTCTGCTGGGGCTTTTTCGATTTGGAGATTCCCGTCTTGTCACAGTCTCTTCGGTACTGATTTTTATATTCTGGCTGGTTCGCCTTGTTATGATGCGTTTTATGACAGAGCTTGTTATTTCCAATGGAAATATTTCCTTTCAGCCTGATCTTTCCGAATGGCTTCTGAATGTCTCCAGAGATACAATTATCCTGTGTTCTATCTGGACCCTGGCCCGGCGGGTAAGGTAAGCAATCATAGACAGCCCCAACAATTTGTCCGCTTATCATATCTATCAGAGTAATTCTCTTGCCGGTCTGGTTGAGGAATATTCCGATTTTCTGACCCCATCCAGCCTGTTCGACGATTCTTTATGTCTGATTGTGCAAAACAGAAATATGGGTGAATGGCTGAAGCTTAAGCTTGCCGCACATCGAGGGGTCAGTGCGGATTTCAACTATGTTATGCCAGAGAATGCTCTGCGGGATTTCTGCAGCGGCTACTCCTCCGCCCGTAAACTCATAGGGGAGGAAGGAGGGGGTAAACCTGTTCTCTTTCTGGATAATCTGAAACTTATCCTCTTTAAAACCCTTGAGAATCTTCAGGATCCTAAACACGGTGCTGATCCGGTTTTTCAGGAACTCTTCAGATATGTAGGGGCCGCCGACCCCGCTGAGGAGAAGGATATTCCTCCCGTCAGGTCTGCACGGCTGTACGAGTTGGCCGACAGCATTGCCGGTCTCTTCTATCATTACGGTATGAACTGCCGGGATCTCATTACTCCCTGGGAACGGGGGGATTCCTTTCCGGATATGCCAGTACATCTGAAAAAGCATGAAGTTTGGCAGAAAAAACTCTGGAATATCCTGTTTCATCCCGGACAGCCCTATCTGCATCTCAGTCAGCTCCTGTCAGAAGCTATGCAGGCGGGAGACTCTTATGATGGCAGGATAAAACGGGTTGTTCTTTTCGGTTCGTCCTTTCTGGGTGATACGGGTCTGAACTTTTTTTATCATCTTTCCAGGGATATTCGTGTTGATCATTTTATTCTATCTCCATCTTCTGTCTATTCAAACTGGAACGGAGAGGTTCAGAATGCTCTATTGAGCAGCTGGAGCACCCTTATAGGCGGTTTTGCCACTCTTTCCGGGACGTTCGAAAATGCAAGTCATCAGAATGAATACAGTCATGCTCCGGGGAACTCTCTTCTGGCTTCCCTTCAAAATGATATTCTGGATAACAGGCAGATTACGGATAAAACAGCTGTTACCGGGGATGACAGATCTCTTCAAATCCATACCTTTACCTCCTGCTGGCGGGAAATCGAGGTTCTGAAGGATCTGATTCTGGATGCTTTAAACCGGGATAACTCTCTGAAGCTTACGGATATCTGTATACTGGCTCCTGATATCAACGAGTATGCCCCTTTCTTCGAGGCTCTGTTTCCGGTCTATGGTGATATTGCTCCCCCGCGGGATCATCTTCCCTATAATATTGTTGATCTGGCAGGATCTGAGGATTCCCCCTATATACAGGGATTTCTCCACTTATTTACTCTTCCGGGAGAACGGTTCAGCCGCCGGGACCTGTTTCTTCTTTTTGACAATCCCTGTTTTTGTGATACCTTCCAAATCAATAGACAGGAGCGTGATTTCTGGCTGGACCTTTGCGAAGAACTGAATATTAAATGGGGACTGAACAAAAGTCATAAGCAGAGCTTTTATGGTGAAGCCAGTGATTTTAACTCCTGGGAAGAGGGCTTCAGGCGGCTTCTGGATGGGTTTTTTCTGGAGGAAGAGGATGATGAGGGCCTGCCCCGGGGACTGTCTGATGAAACGGGAAATCAAAGTGCCGGTAAACTGATTGCACTGACAGAGAATCTTTTTAATGATCTCTATGAACTGAACAGGATCTCCCTCCCCCTCAAACAATGGATACTCCTAGCCGAGGCGATGATGGAAAGTTATATCTCCGTTAGGGAAGGAAACCGTCAGGATCAGAAAGATCGCTGGCGATTAAAGGGAACTTTTCGGGATCTTCTGACTCTGTCGGAAGATTCCGTCATGCCTGCGACTGTTTCGGATGATCTGGATTTTACGGTCTTCAGAATTCTTTTAACAGAGTTTATCAGTAAATCTGGAGGAGAGCGTGGTCGTTATCTGACCCAGGGAATTACCTGTTCTTCCCTCAAACCACTCCGAGCTATTCCTTTTAGACGGGTTTATGTACTGGGCCTGAACGAAAGTTCTTTTCCAGGTGAGGACATTCAGCTGAGCTTTGACTTGAGGGAAGTTGTTCAACAGACAATTGATCTTTCAAGACGGGGGAGTGATAAGTATGCCTTCCTGGAGACGCTCCTGTCTACAGAAGACGCTTTGACTCTTTTCTATAATGATCGTGATCCCGTAAGGGGAGAGACCCTGCAGCCCTCCATTATGATCAGTGAGCTGATGGAGTATCTGAATCTGAACTACTCCTTTCCCGGAGATGTTCCCGCTGAGGAATATCTTATTCACAGAGAGTCTATACACGATTATGATGTGCGCTACTATAATGGCGAGGCTGGTTTCTACTCCTTTAACAGGCCTGCGTTGAAGAGTGCATCCATTGCGGTTCATCCTGTTACGGAAGAGCCGCTGTCTATGGACTTGAGTCAGGACGAAGGAACGATACAGGATTTACTGACAATTCGTGATCTGGAGCAGTTCCTGAAAAATCCTGCCTCCTACTATTTCAGAAAATCTCTGGCGGTGTATCTGGAAGAGGAGGAGAACCGGGAAGAGGATAGTCAGGAGAACTGGGAGTCGGACTTTCTGGACCGCTACCGCTATCTCTACAACTCTCTGGATGATCCCGGATCGCTGTGTAATACATCATCATTAAAGAGTTTTCTGGAGGATCAGCAGAAACGGGGAATCCTTCCTGATTCCCAGCTGATTTTTCTGGAAGAGGATTTTTATACAAGACGTCTGGAAGAGATGGGGAAACAACTGGAAGAGAAGGGTCTGCAAAATGGCCTGCCTTCCGCTCGTGACTATCTGATTGCTCCCGAAGAGGCCGCCGGACTGAGTTTTCGGGATGAAGGGCTACACCCCTCTGTTCTTGTTCCACGCCTTGTTCTGGATCTGGATAATGGAAGATCTGTCCGTCTTTCGGGGATTCTTGAAGAGTTAAGTCCCCTTCCGGAAGGACAGAAGCTGTGGGGAACCATGGAGTATTGTGAGTCGGGAAAACCTTCTGTGCGGCACTATCTTAAATCCTTCCTGAAGGCTCTTTTCCTTGATGCGCTGAGCCGGCAGGGGTATGTGGAAGAGTTTGCTAGCCTTCGTCTCTATCAGCTGGGGAAACGTTCGTATCCCCTTCTGAACTATGATCTGAATCCCTCTCCGGGAACGGTTGAATCCGGAACAATTCCGCTGAATGCTGCTGATAAGAGGATTCGCCGGATTGTCCGCCTCTGTCTGGAACACAAGTATGAACCTGTCATGCTCTATCCCGAGCTGGGTGAGGTTCTGGGACAGGAACTTGCCGCACAGCCCCATATGGGAGATGATGAACTTCTCAAATTGTGGAAGCAGAACTGGGAGAAACTGGCCCAGTCCGATTCCTTCCGGGGATTCAGTCCTTTTGCTTCCTGTCCCTACCGGAAACAGTTTCTCTCAAATCCTCCTCAAACGGATCCGGATCGGCTCCGGGAGCTTCTTGAAACTATCTATCTCCCATTTTGTATAAACGAGGTTCGTGATGAATTCTGACTTGCCTTTCAATCCTGTAGAGGCAGACCTCCTTCAATCGGTAAGGCTTGAAGCTTCTGCCGGTACGGGAAAAACCTATAATCTTGAACGGGTGGTGGGGGAACTGATTGCCCGCTATGAAATCCCTCTGAACCGGATTCTGATCGTCACCTTTACCAACAAGGCCGCCAGAGAGCTGCGAGAGAGAATCCGCCGCATTTTAAGTGAGCTTTCCCGTCCTGATTCAGGGCGTAGTGAACAGGAAATCCGTCTCCTTAATGAAGCCCGTCATAACTATGATCAGGCCGCAATCTATACGATCCATGGTTTCTGCCAGCATGTACTGCAATCCTACCCCTTTGAGTCGGGCTCCTCCTTTCATCAGGAATTTTTGAGTGACAGCTCTCTTGTGGA
This sequence comes from Spirochaetaceae bacterium 4572_59, assembly GCA_002084805.1. Lineage (GTDB taxonomy): Bacteria > Spirochaetota > Spirochaetia > DSM-2461 > DSM-2461 > Oceanispirochaeta. The sequence goes on from NBMC01000016.1 coordinate 25,781, forward strand.
GGAGGGTGTTCGTGACTTTCTCTACAGCCGTTTTCGTCGGATCAAGGCGGAGGATATGGACCTGATCAGAGGTTTTTTGAAGAAAACTTCTATTAAGGAAGCCATTGCCCGTCTTGTCCGGGTTACCGTGGAGGAGATGGATTCGGAAGATCTGATTCTGATTCCTCCGGAAGGACAGATGCAGCAGGTTCTGAAGGAAGTCAGGGATTTTAAAAATCAGAAAGGGGATGTCTTTGATGCTGTTTCGGCCCTGAGAGAGTGTTGCTGGAACAGTGATGATATTCTGGCTATCTTTAAGACTCTGAAAACAAGACAGCAGTCCTCTACGGCTGTTAAAATCGCTAATGTGGGGAAAGAGCTTTCTGCTGCCCCGAGTCTGCCGGACTGGATGGACTGGTTTTTTTCAAAACAGGATGATGTCGGAGGGATCCCGTCGGAACTTCTATTGAATCTGAGCGAACATATTCTGGAAGAGAAATGCGGAAAGGGCTGCTCCCCGGATGAGCTTCCCGATAAAACTCTGATCCTTTGTGTCAGCAGGCTTTTTGAAGCATTAGAACCCTTCTGTGATGGAGAGAACTCTTCCAGGGGAGTTCATAGGCAACTTTTGGGATATGCCTTTATGAGAGAGGCCGTGAGTGGCGCCCTTCCCATCATCCGTGATAAAAAAAAGATTCGTGGTATGCGGGATTTTTCCGACCTGATCAGGGTGCTTCATGAGAACCTGACTTCCGATGCTGATGGTCCTCTAGCGCTCACCCTGCGTCAGAAGTACCGGGTTGCCCTGGTCGATGAGTTCCAGGATACCGATAGGATGCAGTGGGATATATTCCGTATTCTTTTTGACCGGGAAGATCATAACTACTTTCTGATCGGTGATCCCAAGCAGTCCATCTACGGATTCCGGGGAGCGGATCTATCGGTCTATTTTGAAGCCTGTGAAACCGTAAAGACGGAGCATCGTTACTCCTTGGGAACCAATTACAGATCACGGAAAGAGCTTGTGGAGAGCTGTAACTATCTCTTTGAACGCTTATTCTCTCTGCCTGCCAGGGGAAATCGTCCTGTCCCGTTTCAGCCTGTTGTCGCCGCCGGGAAGAAAGGGGCTGTCCCCCGTGATGGTGGAGATCAGCTTCTCCCTGCACTGACCATCTGTGAAATTCATACAGGAAATGATAAGGATATTGAGAATAAGGAAAATCTGAAAAATGCCTGGATGAAGGATATTGCCCTTCGAATGGATGCGCTTCTGTCCGGAACAGCCAGCCTGGAATCAATGGGAGAAAAAAGAAGCATACAAGCGGGGGATATGGCTGTTCTTATGGACACGAACCGGGATTGTGAGACCATGCAGCTGCGACTGGAGGAGAGGGGCATCTCCTCTGTTATCTATAGTGATCGAAGGGTTCTGGATTCTCCAGAGGCGGATCTATTTGGACTCTTTCTCAGATGTCTGGCCCATCCGGCTGACCAGAGCATTCTGGCCTCCCTGCTTATTTCTCCGGTATTTCATCTCCCCGTAAGGGATGTGAAGACACTGGAACAGACGGATCATCTGGATCAGATCCGAATCCTCTTTCATAACTGGCGGGATACCACCGATAGGGGAGGTCTGATACGGGTTTTTCATATCCTTTTTGAACAGGAATCTCTTTTGCCCGGGGTCGAACTGAAAGACTCCTGGAAGAACAGACTTCTCAGGCAGAGAAATGGAGATCGGAGCTGTACCAACCTGCTTCACCTGGCGGAACTCTTTCACCGGGAACAGAAAAACAGAACCCTGGATGCCCGGGGTATTTTTGATCACTTTATTAAAATGAAAAACGATCCAAGCCCCGATGACCAGAGACAGGTCCGACTGGATAAGGATGGAGAAGCTGTACAGATCCTGACCCACCATTCCAGCAAGGGACTGGAATTCCCCATTGTCTTTTTCTGCGGAGGGATGCAGGACGGTTCTGTGGGGCAGCGGACGGATCTGACCTATTACTGGGAGGATAAACGCTACAGGGACTACCTTTTAACATCAGATTCCCGGAAGAAGGCGGCGCTTTCAGACTGGGAGGAGCGGAAAAGGCTCTATTATGTTTCTTTGACGAGAGCGTCATCTCTGCTCTATCTTCCTTTTTTTCTGCAGGGGGATTTCTGCTATCTCACCAACATCTATGGGGCTCTCTGCAAAGAGGAGCTGGTACAGGGAGAAGAGGATTCTTTGCTGAAGGATCTTCCTCTCTGTGAACAGTGGCCTCTTCATTCGGAAGTAAAGTGGAAAAAAAGCGGAGGAATCAAGAAAAAAAAGGCTGCCCTTAATGAGCGGATGTCCGGTCTTCTGGTGGATCTCGGCCAGAGTCATCCTTCTCTATTTCAATACTCCCCGGCTGAAAGACCGGATGATGCTAATCTACTCCTCTTTCCCGAAACTTCCGGGCTTTCCACCGTAGATACTGGAGAGCTTCTTCACGCAGCGGAATGGCAGACTGACGCTCCTTTCTATAAACGGATTATCTCTGTCGGGAGTTTTTCATCTCTTTCTGCAGGAGCCCACGGTTACACAGAAGATATCCTGCTGGATGATGCCGACAGGGATGATGTTGATGATGGAGGGGATATACCTCCCGAGGACCTTTCGGGTCCTCTCGGACTAAGCCGTGGGGCAGAGTTTGGGAATCTGGTTCATCATATCTTTGAAACCATAGATTTCTCTTGGGCAGATCTTAGTCCGGAGCAATGGTTTGAAAACAGTCCGTTCGGGCTCAGCGAGCAGGAGGTCTTTCTGGAGGCAGCCTCCCTTCGTTTTTTTGATCAGAACTGGTGGCTTGAGTCCCGCAGGGCTTTAGGCGAGATGATCTGGAATGTATTGAACTGCCCTTTAGTTCATACGGGAGTCATGAAGAATCTGAAAGAAGAAGACAGAAAGCATGAGTTGGAGTTTCTTTTCAGGATTAACGAATCCTCCCGCATAAAAATGAAAGAGTGGACCGTACCTGTAGCAAAGGGCTACCTGAAGGGATATATCGATCTTATTTTTCGCTGGGAGGGAAAGCTCTATATTGCCGACTGGAAAACAACTGTCCCCGCAGGACGGGGCATTTTGAGTGATTATGATACAGAGAAGCTCTCACAGACTATGCATACTCATCTCTATGATGTACAGGCCATGATCTATGTTCAGGCACTGCGGCGCTATATGCTTAGTCTTGATCCCGATTTTTCCTATGAAAAGGATTTTGGAGGGGTTTACTACCTGTTTGTCCGTGGGATGGGAGAAGATGGATCCCGGGGGGTCCATTTTACCAGACCCCAAGAGGAGGAGCTGGAACAGTTCCTGAAAGGAAGTATCGACTATGCATAAGGGGAAAATCCGGGGACTCCGCCGTTTTCTCGAACTGAAATCCGTCCGGGAGACTCCACCGAAACAGCTTTGGAGTCGGATGAGTAATCCTAATGCTGAGGGGGACTTTATGCAGAAAGCCCTTTTGACCGGTTCGGAAAGCTATCAGATCTATGGAGCAGTCCATATGGTGGGGCGTTTCGGGGCGTCCCGCGAAGCTTGGGAGAAAAAACTGCTTGCCTGGCTGGTTCTCTATATTCTCAATCAGTCCGGGAACGGTCATATCCGCATTTCCCGGGAGGATCTGATGGAGGACTTTCCCCTCTGGCTCAAAGGGGCCTCTGTCAAAATTCCTGAAGATCACAAAGAGTCCTATCTTTCGGATATCCTCTCCCGCAATGAGCGGCTTTTTGCTTCTCTCCCGGAGGGAAGAGCTCCTATTGTCATTTCAGCGGATGGCGAATCTTTTTATCTGCTGAAACGATGGCGCTATGAACAGCGCTTTCTGCAGCTTCTGGAAGCTCTGATCGGAGAGAAGGGACATTGTCTCTTTCCCGGATGGGAGAACCCCCGAACTGCCCTGGAAGAGGCTTACGGCTTGCTCAGTCAAGATCCTTCTCTTTTGATGGGGCCGGAAACCCTGCAGGCGGCGGAAATGACCTCCACCCGGCTTCTCTCAGTTATTACCGGAGGTCCGGGAACGGGTAAAACAACCCTCCTGGGTGGAATGCTCCGGCTTCTACTGGAGGCCGGTCACAGTTCGGGAACCCCTCCTCTGAATATCCGTCTCTGCGCTCCTACGGGACGGGCCGCAGGCCGGATGGAAGAGAGCTTACAGGGAGTTCTTCATGATCCCTCTTATGAATCTTCCTTTCCAATAGCCCCCTGTACTCTTCATAAACTCCTGGGACTGGTCCCGGGATCTCCTCCGCGGTTTAACCGGAACCGGCCTCTTTCTGCTGACCTTATTGTGGTGGATGAAGCTTCCATGGTGGATCTGAATCTGATGTACTACATTCTTGATGCCCTGCAGCCGGGAGCCAGGCTCCTTCTGCTGGGAGACAAGGATCAGCTGCCTTCCGTAGAAGCGGGTGCTCTGCTTTCGGACTTTCTTCATGGACTGGGACATCCTGCTTACGCTCTTGAAGGTGGCGTTCTGTCTCTCTCCCGGGTTCATCGTAACAGCGGTGCTATTCTGGAAGGTGCGGGGCTGATTATCCGCGGCGAAACGGAAGAGTTTCTGAGCTTTCTCGGGCAGCCCGCTAGAAAAAAAGACAGAGATGGCAGGAGATCAACAGAGGATTCAGAGGGGGACGGATTATTCTTCTATCAGGATATCCCTGATTTTCCCAGCTTTCTTGATAGCATGGGGAAGGAGTTTGGTCTGAAAGAACTGAAGAATAAGATCCCGCCCTTCAACTGTCCCGTCAGTCATTGGGAAGATCAGCGGGAGGAAATCAACAGCTACTTTCAGCTCTTTCGTGATAGGGTTATTCTGGCTCCCTCCCGGAGAGGGCTTTTTGGTATCAACTCTCTTAACCGCGCCCTGAGTGCGCATATTGCAGAGGGAGAAGGGCCTGTTTTTCATGGACAGCCCATTATGATTACTCGTAATGATTATGAACGGGATCTTTTTAATGGAGATAGGGGTGTCGTTCTGACATTCAACGGGCAGTCCTTTGCCTTTTTTGAAGACTCCTGCGACAAGGGCTTCCGTTTCTACCCTGTATCGCTGCTGGGAGAGTATCAGACAGCCTTTGCCCTGACCATACATAAGAGCCAGGGGTCGGAATACGGACATGTCACTCTTATTATTCCGGAGGGGGTGGAAAGGCTTCTGTCCAGAGAAATTCTCTATACAGGGATTACCCGGGCCAGAGAACAGGTGCATCTTATAAGCCGGAGGGAATTGATGGAACGTTCTCTTTCCCGGGGGGTCCGGCGTCATTCGGGTATTCGTGAGTTTATGTGCAGACCCTTATAAGGGGTAGCTGAAAGATGCATTTTATATTAGGTTTCTAACAGTCGTTTTTGAACGGCAGATTTTGATTTTCAGGAGAATATTATGGCTGTATGTCCTTGCGGAAGCGGTAAAGAATATGAAAAGTGCTGTGGAATTTTTATCAAAAACGGCATCCCCGCTCCTACGGCGGAAAAACTGATGAGAGCCCGGTACTCGGCGTATGCTCTGGGTGAAATAGATTATGTAATGGCTACCCATGTGGTTGAAAAAGGGGAAGAGGAAAGTTCCCGTCAAGCCACTGAAAACTGGTCAAAAGAGTCTGAATGGCAGGGCCTCGAGATTCTGAAAACCACAAAGGGCGGCGAAAGCGATACCACAGGTACTGTTGAATTCAAGGCTCATTATATGGTTGACCGTGCCCGTCATACCCATCATGAACTCAGTCGTTTTGAAAAGAAAGATGGTCTGTGGATTTTTACAGAAGGTCAGGAAATCAATCGTCCTGTTATAAGAGATGAACCCAAGGTCGGCCGGAATGATCCCTGTCCCTGTGGAAGCGGTAAAAAATATAAAAAGTGCTGTGGGAAATGATCTGTCAGGGAGGACTCCTCCCTACTTTATATCAAATTCTGAAATCATCTGATTTTTCATCTCGTTGATGAATTCTTTGTAATGGCGGTTCTCATTCTTGAGCCGCTTAATTTCAAATACCATCCATCTGACTTCTTCCATGGCATCTTCTATGTCATAACTGTACTCGGAAGCAGGATTGTAAACGATCCAGCAGAGTTGGTTTCCCTTTCTCTTTTTCATTTCCATCTTTTTTTCAAGTTCAGCCAGTCTGTCTATTTCATCTTCTTTATGATTATGCTTTTTCACCTCCTCAATATAACCCTTTTTACTTGAAAAGTCTGTGAACTCCCTCTGAAATAAAGACAAAGAAAGTGGCTCTATGGTAGTCTGGCCCTATGAAAAGGGATATAGCGGAAAGGATTCTCTATGAGGATAACCATCTGATCATTGTAAATAAAGAGTCTTCTGAAATTGTTCAGGGTGATAAAACCGGAGATATGCCACTAGGAGATATAGTCGGGGCCTATATCAAGAAAAGGGACAACAAACCCGGGAATGTTTTTATTGGCGTTCCCCATCGGCTGGACCGGCCCACAAGCGGTATTGTCATTTTAGCGAAAACATCCAAGGCCCTCTCCCGGATGAATGAACTGTTCCGGAAGAATGAGGTCCGCAAAACCTACTGGGCCGTGCTCTGCGGCTGTCCCGAAAAGACAGAAGATACCCTGAATGACTCTCTGAGGCGGGATCGGAAGCAGAATAAATCCTATAGCTGTGCCCCCGGAAGGGAGGATTCCAAAAAGGCGTCTCTCTCCTACAGGATCCTTCTTCAACACGGACGTTATACCCTGGCTGAAGTGGACCTCCATACGGGGCGGCATCACCAGATCCGTGTGCAGTTCAGTGCCCGGGGCTACAGCATCAAGGGTGATTTGAAATACGGAGCATCCCAGGCTAATCCGGGTGGCAGTATTCATCTTCATGCCAGAAAAGTTACCTTTATTCATCCTGTCAAAAAGGAAGAACTAAGCATTACTGCTCCCGTTCCTTCTCATGATCTTCTGTGGCGGGAAGTTGAGAAGGAAGTTGAGAAGGAAAGAGCTGCCGGGAGTCCCGCGGGGTGAGTGAGGTTTTCAAAAAACTTCTGCTTGATCCTGAGCACATCAGCTCTCTACTTTCATGGTTTGATACTCATAGTATTGCCTATCCCTGGGGAGATAATCCCACAGCCTACAGGGTCTGGATTTCCGAAGTAATGCTGCAGCAGACAGTGGTCACAGCGGCGGTTGAGCATTTTAAAAAATGGATGATTCAGTTTCCCGATATTGATACTCTGGCTGCGGCGGAGGAACAGGCCGTTCTGAAAGCCTGGGAAGGCCTGGGTTACTACTCCCGGGCAAGAAATATCCACAAGGCTGCCGCCTATCTTGTTCATTCTCATAATTCCAGTCTGCCCGAAAGCTATGATGAGCTGATTAGGGTACCCGGAATCGGGGATTATACTGCCAGGGCAGTTCTCAGCCTGGCCTTCGCACAGCCCTGGCCGGTTCTGGATGCCAATATCAGAAGAATTGCCAGACGTCTCTATGCCCTTTCCGACTGGGAGAAGGGGGATGACCGGGCTCTGATTAAAATGCTGGAGCGGATCATCCCCCATAAGGCCTCCGGAAATTTCAATGCCGCTTTAATGCAGCTGGGGCAGCAGATTTGCCGTAGTGGGAAACCGGACTGTCTCTTCTGTCCGTTTCTTTCTGTCTGTAAGGCCAGGAAGGGGGGGCTGGAAGAGTCTATTCCTCCTAAAAAAAAGAGGCTGATAAAAGAGAAGCAGACTGTTCTTTTTCTGATACGTCATGGCGACAAAATCCTGATGATCCACCGGAAAAGCGGGATAGGCCGGGGCTTATGGTTTCTTCCCGCTTGTGAGAAATCACAGGCCGGGGATATCCGTTCCCGTATGGAATCTTTCTGGCAGGAAGCGGGAACTCTCCCTAACCAAACCCATTTTTATACGGCCTGGAAGGATTATCTCTACACGGAAGTGTATGAAACAAAGTTTCCAGAGAGTATTCCTTTAAAAGAGTTTTTCAATCATAGAGAAGATAGAGCCCTGTGGATTGCCCTGAATGATCTGGAGAACTATCCCAGTCCCTCGGTATACCGGCGTCTGCTCAATAATTACATAAATTGACCGGAGTTTTCCAGGCCCTGTTCTTGTCAAATCAGCCTGTATTGATGTACTGTTATTAGATGAAATCGTTTACCAACCGGGTCCTTTTCTTTCTGATGGGATCACTCTTATTTCTGACTTCCTGCCGGTCTGTTGATGAGATCGCCATAGCAAAAATTTCCGACATGATGTCCTCCAATTCAGGAGCCGGTGCTTTTACCCGGGATAATGATCCGCAGCTGGTTGCCGATGCCCTGCCTTTTGCACTGAAAATGTATGAAATGCTGATTGAACTGAATCCTGAAGATGCCCCCCTGCGTCTTG
>NBMC01000082.1 GCA_002084805.1 Spirochaetaceae bacterium 4572_59
CTTATTCTGGTGGCTCATAAATAAGCCTCTCTCCTCCATTGTTCTCGGGACCTGCCGGAGCGAGATACCGGACCCGGTTCCGGCCGGACCCCTTTGCAGCATACAATGCCTTATCGGCTCTATTGATAAACTCGGCCCTGTTGTCATCAGGGCTGAAATGGGAAACACCAAAACTCAATGTAATTGTTTCCGGCTCGATAAAGTTAAAAGACTCCACCTTTTTCCGCAACTTTTCAGCTGTTTGAACGGCACCCCCAGACGCTGTGTCGGGAAGCAGGATAACAAACTCCTCACCTCCCCAACGGGCAAAACAGTCAATTTTTCTGATACTTTCTGAAACAAGCTTTGATAATCGCTTTAAAACAGCGTCACCCGCCGAATGTCCAAAGGTATCATTTACCCTCTTGAAATGATCGATATCGCACATGATTAGTGACAGAGAGGCTGTGCTGCGCTTTGACCGGAGCATTTCTCTCTTTAAGATGTCATTAAACTTCATTCGATTATAAATCCCTGTCAGAGGGTCTGTGGTGGCCTGATTTTCAAGAGATTTATTGATTGTCTCCAGTGAATGCAGATATTTATTCTGTTCGGTAATATCGCGGAAAGCGATAACGGCACCGTCGGGAGAATCGTTTTTATAAACAGGACGGCAGATGAGCAAAACAGGAATCAGCAAGCCGGATTTACAGGTAATAAAACGCTTATCCTCCTGATACTCGCGCCCTTCTTTAATTGCTTCCAGAAGCAGATTACCACCTGTTCTGTCCAGAGGGTACTCTGAGGACTGTTTAGAAATCAGCTCATGCATGAAAGCGTTTTTTATCTCTGTAAAACTGTATTCCAGAAGTTTCAGAGCTTCAGGATTGGCAAAAACAATTCTGCCTTCGGAATCAGCAAGAATAATTCCTTCTCCCACAAGTTCTGTGATGATTTTGAGTCTTTGTTCAAGGACTTGTTTTTCCCGCAGAGAGTCGATCATGTGATTGAAAGAGTGTGAAAACTCGCCAAGAAAGTATAGCTGTTGGCTCAGATCTCCGGAGGCTACCTGATTGACCTGCCATGTAAGATTTGCCAGACTGGCCTGAAGCCCCTTTAAAGGCATTGCAATTATATTATTCCGGGAGGCTTTTACTTGAAGATTGCCCTGAGCTAATTGATCTGCATAATCACTGGCCTCAGTGATCATGTTGAAAAATAAGGTTAAGCGGCGGCAGATCTCCCTTAGCTCCTGATTTTCCACATCCTCAATATTTACAGGAAAGACAAACTCACTATTCCCATTATCAAACTGCATAATGTCTATGAGATAGCTGTTGATTTGTTCCAGAATCTGACGTGCATCCATCTGTCAGTTTCCTATTGATTTTACCTCAAAGCGGCAGGTTCGGTCGCCTTTTGCCCAGCAATCCACTTCTGATGTTGTAAATTTTTTCCCGCTGTATACCTCAAAAATACCAGAAATAAACCCCTCATCATAATCGCACACAGCCTCATCAAAGATAGGGAGGCCGGAACAATCAAGATCTTCGGATACGGTCAAAGTATATTCCATCTTTTCCTGATCAGATTTCTCTACCCTGAGGATTCCAATTTTAAGGGCTACCAGTTTTTCTTTCAAATCTGCGATAAAATCGTTAAAAGGAAGGGACTTATCAAGAACATTCAGGCAAAACTGCCTACCCGCAAGGTTTCCTGCTCTGACAAAGAGTTCAAGGGTCTTCTGCTTTCCCATTTCCTTAGAGAAAACATCTTTGAAGGTATACTGCATAAGCCTGTAACTTATTACAGAAGTTTCATCACCCAGATTCGGCCGCCCCTCTTCAAGATCACCAAGATCCTTCCAGCTGAAATTATAGACATCCTGCATAGTTAATACTCCCGTTCTGCGAGGTTCACGCTTCTTTTTAGTATAAGCGAATTAACTTTGTATTACATTCTATAGTTTCGGTTTTTATTTTTGATTAGATTAGTAGAAATTGTACAAGTGAGAACTTACGGCAATCATTATGTATTTTTGCTGCATTTTCATATTCGTGTGAAGAAATACTAATATCTTCAAAGAATCTCATTTTTTCTTTAAGTGTCTACAAGTACTTTCAATTCCGATCTCTCAGTTTCTTGTAGTCATAGTCATCATCATATAAAATTTCTCAGAACAGATCGATTATGTCTTTCTGCTGTCTTCTTTGGACAAATTCTTTGAGAGCTAAGTTCACTGTATCCTTCTTGGTTTTAATACCCGCTACATTTTGAGCTAGTACTAATAATTTATCATCAATAAATTTGAAGCCATAAGCACCTCTCCAGGCTCTAATGGTGTAAAGTATAACAATAATATTTCCATTACTATTTTATAATTCCTTAGGGTGGATAGCAAGAGACTATAACTTATAGTCACGCATTGCTTCTAAACCTTTACTATGCAGTTTTATACTTATGATTATCAGAAAATTGCAAAAGAGATTCTTAAAAATCCCTATACGGGAGAATTGAACCGTTTTCATCTTCATCCCTAGGGTCTGCAAAGGGCATTTAAAACGGCTGCAGCCACATTAGGCCTGCCCCCTAAAGCATAGCCTGCAGCTTATCCAGCCGCCTCTCCACCCGCTCGGTAGAAACCTTCTCTTTTGTTTTCATCTCCTGAGCAAAAAGAAAAATTTTATATTCCTGCAGGTACCACCACATGGCCACAACCGTTTCCCGCCGGGCCTGACTGATCCATTCCGGCAGATTTTTTAAGATCTTTTCATAACGATTCCAGTAACGCAGGAAGGCCGCCTCCCGCTCCCGATCTTTCCCGGGATCCAGGTTCCCTTTTTCTGATCGAATGCGGATCAATTTCATATAGCGGACAAGCTGACGGATTCGCTCAGAGGGATAGCGTACAAGGAAATCTTCAGGAACCAGTTCTTTCAGATCTTCCCGTCTCTGCTCAATAAAAATCATTCCGCTCGCCCCTCTTTTCTTCTCAACCTGAGAAAGAAAGAGACGGGTATCGCGGAACTCACTGACAATCAAAGCAGCCTGCTCATAGTAGTCTGAAGCAATATTATAAAGCCTCGGTGCCAAATCAGACAGAAGAGCTCTGAAATCTTGCTCTTTCCAGACCTGTTTTGATGCCGCTTCCAGAAAGATTCTCTGCCAGATCATCCCCTCCATCTTTAGGACTCCGCCAAAATAGGTGGAACCATCTCCGAAGGGGAACCGTACAGATAGCTCCTTTTTGAAATTTCGAACTTCCTTGGCGAATTCATTTCTGATTAGACGGGCAAGCCCCTTCTGATGGGTCTCTTCCGCTCCATCCCGGTCTTCCATAAGAACCAGTGCGACATAATCCTCAGCACAATCTTTTAGAACAGGAAATACCTTGAATACCAGACCACCCTTTCCTTTCAGAGAGAGCTCTTCCGGCAGGTCTCCGAAATCCCATCTCTTGATACCGCTCCTCTCCCACTCCTTCCGGCAGCGGCGGAGGGCATTCTTATCTATATTGGCCTTATATTTTTTATAGAGAACTTCCGAATCTCTGGCAGCCTCAATAACGGCGCCTTTTTCATCGGTAACGGCAATACGAATCTTCAAATGATCGGGAAGTGCCTCTTCATCCCAGTCATCCAGGGAAATAGACAGCCCCCACTCCCGATAAATGTATTCGCTCAAGACCCGGGTCAGACGGGTATCATCCTGCTGAGGCATATTGTTCAGAATCTCATCTACCGTGGCATTAACCGGAGTCAGTTTTTTTCGCAAATTCTTGGGCAGCCCCTTAATCAGAGCAGCAATTCTCTCTCTATGCAGCCCGGGAATAGCCCAATCCAGTTTGGCAGCATCCACATGCATCGCTTCAAGCGCGGGAACCTGTACGGTAACACCGTCTGTTTCATCTCCCGGCTCAAAGCTGTATTCCACACTGACCTCAACATTCCCGAAAGAGAGCTGGTCAGGAAACTGTTCCAGATCCAAATTATCCGTATTTCCTGCCAACAGATCTTTTTCGGTAATCAGGAGAGCCTCCTCTCCCTTATCTCGAATCAACTGTTCCAGCAGCCCCAAATCATAGATATCCTCCAGACGGGACTTATAGATCAGAAAAAGCTCCTCATCGGAAACCATCAGATTCCGGCAGCGAATCTTATTCTCCATATTCACAATAGAGTCGATCAATTCCCGGTTTTTCTGCAGAAAAGGATACTCCGAGGGATCCTTCACCATACCTTCTATCAGGGCGCTGCGAATAAAAATATCCGTAGATTCTCCCGGATTAATGGGACCGTAGGGAACCATACCCTCCTGAATGATAAAACCGTAAAGCCTTTTCTGCTCCATAGCCATTACGGCACCCTTATCCTGGGACCATACGGGGGTATGATAAGTAGCCGTCATCAAATGGGCACCCAGATCACAGAGCCACTCACTGTCGATATTGGCTACGATCCGGCCAAAAAGCTTTGAGGTTTTAACAATCTCCCCGGCAACAATCCATTCTTTGGCTCTTTTATCCTTAAAGAGACCGGATCCGGGAAAGATCATGAGTTCCCGGTTTCTGGTAGCCCTGTAGTAAACCTTTTCCTTCTTCAGAGCGATATGTGAGAGAAAACCACTCAGGATAGACCTGTGTATGGCGGGATAGAAGTTTTCCTCGTTTCCCTGGTAGGGCCTCACCTTATATCCCTTCTCCTCCAGAAGGATCTTTATCTGCCTATAGATATCCTGCCACTCACGCATTCTGCGGAAGGAGAGATAGTTCTCCTTACAGTACTTTCTAAGATGTCCGGCTTTTTTCGTATCGTAATTATTTTCAAAGCTACGCCATATATTCAGCATGGTCAGAAAGTCAGACTCATCGTGGCGGAATTTAGCATGGGCCTGTTCAGCTGAACCCGGTTTATCCGCCGACCTTTCCCGGGGATCATGCACATTCAAGGAGGAAGCAATCACAAGAACATCCTCCAGACAGTGCTCTTTGTCTGCTTCCAAAAGCATACGGGCCAGACGAGGATCCAGGGGAAAAGAGGCCATAATGCGGCCGATCCCGGTCATTTCATATCGACGGCTTTTCCCTCCGCCAGCAGTTTTTACAGCTCCCAGCTCCTGCAGGGTTTTATATCCGTCAGAGATACCCGCAGATGTGGGTGGATCGATAAAAGGAAACTTTGAAGGATCGTCCAAACGCAGAGAGAGCATCCTGAGGATAACCTCCGCCAAGTTTGTCCGGAGGATTTCCGCAGGGGTAAACTCCTGACGTCCATTGAAATCCTCTTCCGTATAGAGACGGATACAGATACCGTTCTCGATACGTCCACAACGTCCCTTTCTCTGAT
>NBMC01000083.1 GCA_002084805.1 Spirochaetaceae bacterium 4572_59
TTGAATCAAGAGTAGAATCTTTGACTTTTCTGGTAAAGGAAAGGAGGTTCCGTTCTGATGGAACATACATAATTTGAGGGAGTGCATAGTTACTGTTTTGAATAGCGGTAATACTTAGTTTTCCATCACGGTACTTAATTTTAAAGGCATCTCCTTCATAATCAATTTCAGAACCTGAGGGAGTCATAGGATCTGGTTCATTGAGGTAATGTTCCAAGCGATGATATGTTAAGAAAGTATTTTTTAATCGATTTTTTTCTTCGAACCATTTCTTTTTAAAATCGCCTCGATAAAGGGCTTTTTCTATCCAGCAGAATGTTGAAACAAGCTTTGCTACAGTACTTTTACCAGAGCCCTGATTACCTACAAATAGAGTTGTTTTCTCGATATCTATCCAGCCGTTATTTTCATTCAGCCCTTCTTTAATCGGACCAAAGTTCTTAATTCTGATTCTACTCATCATATACTCCGTGCTGATCTTGCCTGTAAACATGCTAGCATCTTAACGATATCTTGTGAACGCAGATTTTTATACTGAAAAACCCGTTCTTCCGTCCCGGATCCGCTCATAACAGCAGCTCTTCCACAACACAGGTTCTATCCCTATCAGGAGCCACCCAATCCCGCACATCAATCTTCCCGGTAACAGCCGCAGAAATAAGTGCCGTACGGCGTTCCTGGAGGAGAGAGATTGCTTTATTTGCTTTACTAATTAACTTATGATATTCATTTTTTATTTCTAGAACTTTTTCGAATATTTTATTTTGCAAGTCTACTGATGCAGGTAAAACCAAAATAAGTTCAGATATAGTTGATGTATTCAAACCAGGTAATACAGAACCTCTTTTATTCTTCAGTAGCTGTTCTGATATATAATTAGTTTCATGAAGTAAAATACTTAAGAATAATGATGAAATTTTTTGATCATTAACACGAATACGAATAGTATCAGAATCAATTATACCTAAGTGAGATAATTTCTGAATTAATCTGGCGTTTCCTAAACTCCCTTTTCTAGTTAAAACTAAATCACCTGAATTTAATGAATAATTTATCAGCTCAAAATATCGTTTTCTAGTAAGCCACCTTGATCCTATCTCAAAGTTGTTAGAAATTGTATTCTCCTGACCATAAAGTTTAAATCCAGTTTCATGATATTCAAGTTTTTTCAACATCCCACCAAATGGACCCATTTGGATTCCGTGGTTGTCTAAAACCAGAAACTTGAGCTTTTTAACATTCCAATGTTCCGGCACCTCTCCCAGCCATTCCACTCCGGAGTCTTTCATAGGAGCATCAGGATTCAAGCCCCTGGTCACAGCATGGCTGATAACAGCCTGCCGTTTCTCTTTAAGAAGCTCGATCAGTTTTTTCTGCTTTTCTATCAGAGTATCGATTTTGACAGTTTCATAGTCGAGAAAGTTGGCGATCTGGGTTTGTTCTGTTTTATCATTTGGAATTGAAAAATAGTTATCATTAAGATTTTCTTGAGTCATACTTGGAAGAGCTGTATTTGTTGAATACATATCAAAAGGGATTGTTAAGCAAAGATAATAAAAGAACTTAGCAGAATACTTACTATATATTTCAGTATAATACATAGTATCAACAGTCCAAAACGGATTCTTAATATACAACGGCTTATTGATGGTCCCTTTTCGACCTAAAAGAACAGATTCATAATTATATAAGAAGGTACTTGAGTAGGTAAATTGCCCACCTGATCCATATACCGGATATCCACTTTCAGCTTCAACTCTTTTATAGTCTTGACCGTTTCTAATTTTAGCAATAAATCTTAAACGGCAAGGTTTCCAATGGGTAGGAATTAAATTATTATTTTTTTCAAATATTTGGTAATTATCATATTTTTTATATCTCCCACTCATCCCTGTACTCCCATATCTACATCAGTACAACTGGCATTCAATCCAATGGCTTTAATTAACATTAGGGATATATCTCTTACTGGGGAAATTGCGTACTTTGATAGAAATGAGTTTATAAATAAGACGACCCGTCCTGGTCCGCTTCCATGAGAGGCGCGACGGGTACTGTTAACAGTATTATAAAACAAATTAGAATAATTGACCATATTGAGAAATGACATTCTGCGGATTAACCTCATGAATGAACCTCTCTCAGAAGCTCCATAATCTCCCGGCTCACCTCATCCAGCTCCTTATCAATCTCTTCCAGATCCCGGGGCGGTTTATACACATAAAAGTGCCGGTTAAAGGGAATCTCATAACCCACAATCCCGATCTCCCCATCCTTGGCGTCCTTCTTACTCCCGTCTATCCAGGCCTCTGGAACATGGGGCAGCACCTCTTTATCAAAGTACTCCTCATTCACATCATTCACTGTACGGGAGGGATCAAGGGCAATATTCTCATTATCCCGCAGCTCCCCGTCCGCCTTATACTCCACAACCTTGCCGTCTACTTCAAACAGACCATATAGAGGATTCGCCTGTCCCTTATGAATCTTCTTGATAACCTTTTCAGCCTCGGGATTCTTCCAACTGACCGCCGCCGTAATCAATTTCTTCTCTTTAGCATCCAGCTTGATTCCGATCGCCTTAAGAGTCCTATCATAGCCATTCATATCATTATGCTGATCTGTTCCCAGAGCCTTCTGCAGCTCCCGGGCCTTGAGTAGGACAGCCTTTTGATCAGTCCAGGTTTTCCGGTCAAGCACATCCTTGATCTGCTTCTCTTTCAGCTCGGGGTACTCCGCCTTGATAAAAATCCGGATATCCTCTTCCCGTTCGCTTAAGTCTCCATAGAGTTCACAATCTTCCGCATCGGTCCAGCTCTCACCATAGGACTCAAAGAGACTCTTCATGACGGAGTTATATTTCCCTGCGGGGAAGCGGAGGCTCTCAATCCTCTCATCACTGAACTGCCAGGACTCCCGTAAAGGCCTTTCTACGGTGATCCGGCGAAAACCGAATTGATGAGAATCGAAGATCTTACAGCTGAGATAATCCGGATCATCCAGGGCCTCGAAATCTCCGAAACAGCGGGTGATCTCCCTGATAAAATCATTATCCATAAAGTTCCGTTTGGACCCCAGGGACTTCCGCATCTTACTGAATAGCTTGGTACCATTGATCAGCTGAACCTTACCCTTCCGCTCCGCTGACTTCTGATTGGTCAGGATCCAGATATAGGTGGCGATCCCCGTGTTGTAGAACATATCGTTAGGCAGGGCCACAATGGCTTCCAGCAGGTCCGCCTCCAGGATATAGCGGCGGATCTCCGACTCACCAGAACCGGCCCCGCCGGTAAAGAGAGGAGAACCATTAAGGATGATCCCGATACGGGAGGGATTTTCACCACCCGGCCGCATCTTGCTGATCAGGTGCATCAGAAAGAGGAGGGAACCGTCGGACACACGGGGAAGCCCCGGCCCGAAACGCCCCTCATATCCCCTCAGGGCCTGCTCATCCTTAACGGTTTGCTCTATCATCTTCCAGTCCACGCCGAAGGGAGGATTGGAGAGCATATAGTCGAACTTCATATCAGAGAGCTGGTCCCCCGACAGGGTATTACCCAGTTTGATATTGGATACATCCTGACCCTTAATCATCATATCAGCCTTACAGATGGCATAACTCTCGGGATTAAGTTCCTGACCGAAGGCCTTCATAGCCGCCTGGCTGTTCATCTTGTAGACATATTCCATCCCCGAGGAGAGAAAGCCTCCCGTTCCCGCCGTAGGATCGTAGATGGTCCGGATGGTTCCCGGTTGGGATAGGGCACTATCGTCCTCGATAAAAACCAGAGAGGTGGTGAGGTTGACAATATCCCGGGGAGTGAAGTGTTCTCCTGCTGTTTCATTGGAACTCTCTGCAAACTTCCGGATGAGCTCCTCAAAGATCAAGCCCATCTCATAGTTGGAAACAGACTCCGGGCTGAGGTCGGTGGTCCGGACCTTCTGAACAAACTTATAAAGAAGGTTGGCATCGTTAAGCTTGCCGATGGAATCGAAGAAATTGAAGTGTTCGAAAATCTCCCGGGCATCCCGGGAAAAACCCTGAATATAGGCTTCCAGGTTGTCCTTGATGCCCGACTCCCCCAGCTTACCCAGATCCATGGGGGAGATATTATAGAAAGCGGTTTTCCCGTTCACCCGGAAGAGGATCTGTTCCAGGGCCTCTTCCTTCTGTATAGAATCTTTCAACTGATCATATTGAGATAAAACCGCAGCTTTGTTCTTTTCAAGCACACCTTCCAGGCGGCGAAGTAGCGTAAAAGGCAGGATGATCCGGCCGTACTGGCTCTGTTTGAAGTTCCCCCGGAGGATGTCCGCGAGCTGCCAGATGTAATTTGCCATATTGGTGGGTGTTTGCTGCATGATAGGAGCTCCTTGAATTATTATCTATCGTTTATTAAATGCTATTATTGTCGTTTTTCTATATTAGACCTATTCGGGAAATCAGGCTAGTAAAGAATCTCTCTCAACTGCCTTCGCTTGCCTCATAATCCTTCAACTTCTGACCCTTGATCGTTTTCCACTCAATTAATCCGTTGGCATTCCTGCCCATGACTACAGAGGCGGCTGTGGAAGGGCTATTAAAGATGGTATCTTCTGTAAAGATTAAGGAATCATTTTCAACCTTAAGAATACCCTGACTTATTAAGTTCTCTCTCTGTTTATGGAATCCCGCAGGCATGGAGTCAACTTCCTTTCCTGCAGCTTTAGAATCTTTAAATACAACAAACCCATCTGATACAGGCAATCCTTCAGAATCTGCCCCTCTGGTTGAGGATAACTTCTGCCTCTCCGATATAGGCGATATCCTTTCCATCTGAATCTTTACCAAAAAGAAAATAGACTCCAGTATTATTGAGATCATCTCTGTCTGTGCAATCTTTGACTTTGATTCTTGGGATTTTATAGGCTTTGATAGTACGTAGGGACAATTCGCAGGTCATTCTCCCGTTGGGATCTCCATCAATGAGGAATATTTTTATTGTTTTTCCGTGTTGTTTTTGCATGATGGATTCTTTTTGTTGTTAACGTTGAGCTGAACTGCTGCGCAGTAACCCGGAACTCAATTACTAATTCATAGTTTCAATTCTAACCATAAAAAACTTCGCAGTCTGTTCCAGCGATTTGTTAAGTCTTTCTTCATTTCTATTTTCTTATTTCATCCCAGTCAGGATTTGTTCTCGATGGAACTGTATTCATCAACATATCAAAATTTTTCAACGTTTCTTTCTCCTGATTGTCATAACATTTCTATTTTTTTCCATGAATATTCCTCCATTTGTATAAGAAATCACTGGGGGTGATAATTTCGAATGAATCCAAAATCAGTTCATTTCCTATTGTAAAATTCTTTATATTTTTAGTAATTAAGTATCTACTTCCACTATTGAAAGCCAACTCAGCAAATATGTTATCCTTTTCATCTTTTAGATTTGGTCGCCATAAATAATTCATCACAAATGGCTCAGATACTAATGCAATAAATTCTAATACTGTATCAATTTCATCTTCAGTTTTCTTAATAAAATCTATTGTTCTCTTTCTTTTTAAAACATCCTGGTATTCTTTATAAACAGGTATTGAGATCGCAAGAGATAAATCTCCTGTCCTTATCATCTTCAATATTTGATGTGATGCACCTGTACTGCTGTATAAGGCTTGAAATATTATATTTGTATCAAAAGTAACTCTCATCTTAATAATGATAGCATATATGCTTGCAGTATACAAGTTTTTAATTGTTTTCTTAGGGTATAAATATCACTATATATTCTTACCATACATATTTACTTCCATTGGGATTAGTTCCCTAATATTCTGCTCCCACCGGAGGTTCTAACACAGTTTGTTAGATTTTTAGCTTTCATTAATTCATATTCAACTTCAGGGAACTGGCTC
>NBMC01000017.1 GCA_002084805.1 Spirochaetaceae bacterium 4572_59
CCCCCCTCCGTAAATCCTGTCTCCGCACCGGCTGCAATCCGCCTATATGCCTTAGGGCTGCGGTAGAAATCACTTGTTCCCGGGTTTTAGCGGCAATGCCGGGGATAGAGGAGGCTTGTAAAATCATTTTCAGGGCCTCCTCATTATAATCTATGCAGTTCTATAAAAGAGCTTTTTGAATATACTCAACCTTATCCAGGGATTCCCAGGGGAACTCACTGCGACCGAAATGACCATAGGCCGCTGTCTGTTTGTAGATCGGGCGTTTCAGATCAAAGGTCTTGATAATTCCGGAAGGTGTAAGCATAAAAAGATCTCTCACAGCCTTTTCAATCTGCTCTTCAGGAACTTTTCCAGTCCCATAAGTATTGAGATAAAGAGAAACAGGTTCGGCAATCCCAATAGCATAGGCCAGTTGTACCTGACAGCTGTCGGTCACACCGGCAGCTACCAGATTTTTGGCAATATAACGAGCCATATAGGCAGCGGAACGATCTACCTTGGAGGGATCCTTTCCCGAGAATGCGCCACCACCGTGGGCTGCGGCACCACCATAGGTGTCAACAATGATTTTCCGTCCTGTCAAACCGGCATCAGCTTCGGGACCGCCAATTACAAAATTTCCTGTAGGATTCACATGAAAGATTGTTTTATCATTAACTAATCCGGAGGGAAGTGCTTTTTTGATAACTTCTTCAATCAATCCCTCTCTGATTGTCTCATAGGGGGTTACATTGTGCTGATGGGAGAGAACTACCGTTGAAATATGGGAGGGCTTTCCATCGATATAATCAACGGTAACCTGACACTTTCCATCGGGTCTGAGAAAATCCAGTACTTTATTCTTTCTGACCTCTGCGGCTCGTCTCATAATTTGATGGGAAAACTGAATAGGAGCGGGCATCAGCTCTTCCGTATCACGGCAGGCATAACCGAACATCAGTCCCTGATCACCGGCTCCCTGTTCTTTATGAAGACCAAGTCCTTGGGTTACACCCATACTGATATCTGCAGATTGGGGCTTTATAGCAGAAAGAACGGAACACGAGTGATAATCGATACCATAACGATGATCATCATATCCTATTTCTTTCAGAGTCTCCCTGGCAACCTGGATTATATCGATATATCCGTTGGTTGTGATTTCTCCACCTACCAGTACCATTCCGGTAGAAGCAAAGCATTCACAGGCAACGCGGGATTCTTTATCCTGAGCAAGGGCCGTATCCAATACAGCATCAGAGATGAGGTCACATACTTTATCGGGATGTCCCTCTCCGACACTTTCAGAGGTGAACTGATACATTTTTCTTAAATTCACTAAATTACCTCCAGTAATTATTTTACGTGCTTTATGACAATAAAAAGTTCTGTCCAAAGACGGAAATCTTTTAATCATTTTTATTGAGATTTATAATTATACTTTTAATTGTAGGGCTTGTTAAGAGATCATTCAATTGTAGGTCTTAATAGTTGATTGAACCTGTTTTTTCCATTTTTCACTGTCATCCAGGAAAACCAGTTCGATAATACCGTTGATTTTCAGAATTCTGACAGTCTGGTTCATAATGGTTTCGCCTGTTTTCAAGGAACAGCTCTTGATGGTCATTCCTTCTTCCAGGCCTGCAATTTTCATCTGTTCCGTTGGTTTTACCACAGCCCCAGTTTCTGAAATCTCAAGTACCCTGGTTGTTACTAACTGCAGATTGGCAGGATTCATAAACATAAAATCCATAGGCTGATCACCAAGGGGAAGCAGATGATGGTCCTTTCTGACATGGGGGGATGGTTTATAATGAAGTATTAGAGATTCTATATCCTTCAGAGAGGCTGAAAATGAGCCCTGTACTCTTACAATGCCGTTAACGCCGAGTATATAAGATTTATGAAGATCCTCTTCAGGAAAGCTGCTGTCCACCAGAAGAATAAAAAGAGATGTCTCTTTAGAAAAGAGCTGTCGGAGGAACTGCGTAGCAAGTTTCCAGTGGCGGGGATAATCGCTTACGTTGAATACAACAATTTCCGGTCTAATTTCCTTGAAGTTATCCATTGCCTTCAATGGATTTGTATAGTGTATGACAGAGTAGCCCGAGGGAGTAAAATAACGGAAGAGTTCTCCGGCTTCCTGTTCATCCTGGTTGATACATAACAGTTTCATCTTTTATTCTGTCCCGACATTTTTGACTTCATAGCGGTTAATCTTCCATATATTATCATATCTATGCAGATAATAGGTATACTTTTTGATTTCCCGGAAACCTATATTCTGAAAAACCTCCCTTACAATCACCGTTGCTTCGTGACTGTTATAGCTGGTTTGAAGAATATCAAACTCCTGGGGTATCTCCACGATACTCTGATTTTCAGGCATCCTGCCCGATTGCAGCTCCTCTTTGTACTTATCAAGAGCAATATGCTGTTCCTCTTCAGACATCTTTTCAAACTGTCTGCGGATCATATCATTTTGAAGCAGGATATCTTTCATATCAATATAGAGGAAAAACTTGTTCCACTGATTTTTCTGTCTGCCCCGGAGCATATATTCCACCACCTCATCAGGAGGAAGATTCTCCATGTTGAGAATATCTCCGGTTTCCTGATCTATTTCTTCACTGTAGGTCGAGGCATACATACCGGGACGGATTGTCAGTGACAGCTTGTTGGATTCTATACCGTTTGTGCTTTTATTATTCAGATCGGAGAAGAATTCTCCCTCAAGAATGTAAACTCCCGCGTCGTTCACATTCACAAAGGAGCCCAGATCGAGGATAAATCCGAATTCCTCTCCCGGTTCCAATGTTACCATTCTATAATAAGCCGGGTCATTGCTATTGTAGTTAATAAGATAATCTCTGGAAGGAGACAGGGACTCATTCTTTAGGGTTTTAAGGGTGAACAGAAAATTAAAAGTTCTGTTTTCCGCAATTTTGAAGGAGATGGGCTTAGAATCCGGGTTGCTGAGAATCACTTTTATTTGAATTGGACTCTCAGGGTAATAGATTTTCTTATCATAATATCTTATGCTGAATTCCGGGGTAGCCGCCCAGGCGGTAGTTATTCGGATCAGGATCATCAGTAAAATTAAGCTGACACACTTTCTGGTCATGGGAACTCCCAAACAAATCTTTTTATTAATTTCGGTTTTTTTAAATGATAACATTATACCAAAATACTATTACTGAGCACTTCAAAAAGAATGAATCCTTTAATTCCGTCCTTGATCTGGTAAATTCCGGTCAATTTCCTGTTCATATAACAGGTCTAAGGGGGAATTATCTTGCTGCTATGATTCAGCGACTCCGTGGAATCTCCGGAAAAAATGCCCTGATTATTGTTTCCAGTGAAAAAGAAGCCCAGGAACTTGTCCGGGATCTCTCTCTGTTTCATGATAAAGTCAGTCTTTTCCCCTGGTGGGGAACCATGCTTTACAAAGGTGTTTCTCCCCAGGCTTCTGTCTTCGGAAAAAGAGTTAAGACCCTTTATGAAATGATGGATGCGGAAGGGGCCGTTTTTATAGCCTCCCTCCGTACTTATCTCTCCTCTCTTCCTCCTGTTGATTATATGAAAACCCTGCAGCTGAAGATAAAAGTGGGGAAAGAGCTGGATCCTGTCTTTCTGGAAAAACGTCTACAAGAATATGGATATCTCCGGGTTCCCCGTGTCAGCGTTGCCGGTGAATTCGCCCTGAGAGGGGAAGTCCTGGATATTTTTCTTCCCGCTTATGAACAGGCTGTCAGAATTGTTTTTGAATTCGATGAGGTGGAGGAAATAAAATTCTTTTCACCCATTAGTCAGGCTTCGGGAGAAAAGATAAACGAGATCAAGCTGTATCCTTCAAAAGAGCTTGTCTGGGATGAGGAGCGTGTCTTCGAATTGGAGAATCAGCTAAGTCCCTCTATGTTTGAGCAAGTTTTTGAGATGTTGGATGTGAAGGGCAATTTCCGGGGGGAAGAGCTTTACTTCCCCCTCTCTTTTCAGAAACCTGCTGCCCTTACAGATTACCTGAGACCTGAGGATTATCTTTATCTGGTAGATATGGAAGGTTTTTCCTCGGGTGAAAATATACTTCATAAGGAGTATGATGAACTTTACCTGAAAGCTCGAGAGCAGGGGATGATTGTCCCCAGACCGGATCATTTTATGATTCCACTGGAGGAAAGGATATCCCTTCACAGGAAAACCCTTCAAATCCACAATCTCAGACAGGAGGATAATCTGGAATCGGTTCATTTCGACTGTGATCCAGGGCGATCCTTTTTCGGCAATATTAACTACCTGAAAGAAGAAATGACCAGTTTCAGGGAACAGGGCTACAGGATTTTTATCTTTGCTGAATCAGAGTCTCAGTCCGACCGTATCGCTTTTATACTGAAAGAATTTGAACCAGTACTCATTCCCGAAAGTATCTCCGGAGGCTTCTGTATTCCTGAAGATAAAATTCTGGTCATCCAGGAAAATGAAATCTTTGGTCGGAAAAAGAAAGCTCCCAGCTCTGTTAGCAAAGCCAAGAGTGAAGTTATCGATTCCTTTGTGGAGCTTAATCCCGGGGACTATGTGGTCCATGTTAACTACGGGATAGGCTTGTTCAAGGGAATTGAAAGGATCAAAGCAGCCGGTAATGAGCGTGATTATATCTCCCTTGGCTATGCCGGAGAAGAGACAGTCTTTATCCCTATCGAACAGGTTAATCTGATCCAGAGGTATATCGGTCAGGACAGCCGTCATCCCCGTCTGGATAAAATAGGGGGGAAGAGCTGGGACAACAAAAAGAAAAAAGTCCGGAAATCTGTAGAGGATCTGGCGGACAGACTTGTTAAACTGTATGCGAGAAGACAGACCGCTCGCGGTTATGCTTTTCCCCGGGATAATGATTTTCAGATAGAATTTGAAGCATCCTTTCCCTATCAGGAAACAAGGGATCAATTGACTGCTATCGCGGATATCAAGACGGATCTGGAATCTTCCCGTCCCATGGATCGTCTTGTTTGCGGTGATGTGGGATATGGAAAGACCGAGATTGCCATGAGGGCTGCTTTTAAGGGCATTATGGGCGGAAGGCAGGTCGCGTTCCTCTGTCCCACCACAATTCTTGCGGAGCAGCACTATGAAAACTTTTTGGAGCGGTTTAAACGCTTTCCTGTCAGAATTGGCATGCTGAGTCGTTTTGTCTCAAGAGCTGATCAGAAAGAGATCCTTATCCGCCTGGAAGCGGGAGAGATCGATCTTCTGATCGGAACTCACCGCATTCTTTCCAAGGATATAAAATTTAAAAAACTGGGTGTGATGATCATCGATGAGGAACAGCGTTTCGGTGTAAAAGACAAGGAAAGACTGAAAGAGATTAAAAACAATATTGACTGTCTTACCCTTTCGGCGACCCCCATACCCCGGACCCTGCATATGTCTCTGGTTAAAATACGGGATATGTCTGTATTGAAAACGGCTCCCAAGAACCGGCAGCCTATAGAGACATTTATACAGGAATTTGATCCCGAAACTGTTGCCCGTGCCATCCGGCGTGAAGTCGAAAGGGGAGGGCAGGTCTTTTTTCTTCATAATCGGGTGGAATCTCTGGAAAGTATACAGCTTTTTTTGCAGGAACTTGTTCCGGAAGTCTTTGTAGAAATCGCCCATGGGCAGATGAGTCCCAAAGAGCTTGAAGATATCATGCACCGTTTTATACATGGGGCCTTCCAGGTTCTTGTGTCCACTACAATCATTGAGAACGGAATAGATATTCCAAATGTTAATACGATTATTATCGACAGGGCGGATAATTACGGTATCTCCCAGCTTTATCAGCTGCGGGGAAGGGTCGGACGTTCCGAACGGCTGGCCTATGCCTATCTGCTCTACCCTGAACGCCATGCTCTGTCTGATGTTGCCATGAAAAGGCTTCAGATCATATCGGATTTTACCGAATTGGGATCAGGTTTTAAGATAGCCATGAAAGATATGGAAGTCCGGGGCGCAGGTAACCTTCTGGGGAGCGAACAGTCCGGAGAAATCCTGGCAGTCGGTTTTGATATGTACTTGAAACTCCTGGAAGAGGCTATTGCCGAAAGGAGTCAGGGCGAGCGTGAGGAAGAGCCTCCTGAAGTTTATCTTGAATTGGATTATACTGGATTTATTCCTGACAGTTATATTCATGATCCCACTGAAAAAATGGAAGTTTATAAGAAAGTAGCCTCTATCACAGAAAAAGATGAACAGGATAATATCTATGCTGAACTGTACGATCGCTTTGGACCCCTTCCTTTGGAAATGCAGAGTCTTATGTCTATGGCAGAAATAAGAATCATTTGTCGTCGCTTATGGATATCCTCTCTCCGCGAAAGAAGAGGTTCTGTCCATATTGATTTCGCTAAGCTTGCTCTTATTTCGGTGGATAAGGTGATAAAACTGATATCCATTTCCGCTGGCATGGTAAAATTGGACCCTGTTCATCCCGAGAGGATGATAATCGAATCAGAAAAAATCGGACTGATTGAAAAATCAGAGTTTCTCAAGGAAAAACTCTCCTTTCTTCTCTAGTTTTTACAGCGCTTCCTGAAAGGATAGAGTAATAAGGGTACCTCCGGGGGAATCAGGAAAAGTTTCAGGTGAAGACTCAATGGTGATTGATCCGCCGTAGGCTATCATGAACTTTTTTACCAGAGAGAGCCCATAGCCGGTTCCTTTTTCCCCGTTTGTTCCCTTTCGGCTGACGGCCTTGTGAATATTGAAAAGGTTTTCCTGTATATCTGCCGGAATACCGATGCCGTAATCTCTCAAAGCAAGCTGAATCCTCTGGTCCTGCTGACTGATAGTGATATCAATTTTGCCCGATGGCTTCGAAAATTTTATGGCATTTGTAATGATATTGTTTAATACGGAATTTACCAGAGATGTCGATTCCCCCATAACCATGTATTCTTCATCAATATGAATACGCGCTGATATCTGTTTTAAGTCAAGCTGGGGTTTTAGTATTTCAAGAGACTGGCTGAGGCAGTTTTGCAGATTAACCGGCTTCAGGATAAAAGGTTTTTCATCCAGAGACAGCATTGTTCTGACAAGTTCAATGATATTCAGTCCATTAAGAGACATCTCCCTTATGCGATTTTTGTATTTATCCAGTGAGTGCTTCTCCATATCTGCCAGATCGAGGGTCATACTTATTCCGGAAAGACTATTTCTTAAATCATGGGAAAGAATATGTACAAGCTCCTGCAGCTGCTTCTGGTTTTTCTGAAGTTTATCTCTGTGAATTTTCAATTCCAGATGGGTTTTAACCCTCTCAATCAGCTCCTGCCCATGAAAAGGTTTTATGATGTAATCGGCCCCTCCGGCATCAAAGCCCTCAACAATATCTACGACATCATTTTTTGCTGTTAAAAAGATAACGGGAATCTTTGCAAAATCCTGCTCTTTCTTTATTATACGACAGGTCTCAAAGCCATTCATTTCCGGCATCATGATATCCAGAAGAATCAGATCTACCGGATTTTCCTTTAAAAGACTCAGGGTCTTTTTTCCTGATGTAGCAAATAAAAGTTTACAGCCGAGATATTTAAGATGCTGTGCTACAAGGTTCTCTTTAAGTTCGGGGAGGTTCTGTATTTTCTGACAGAATAGCCGGATTGCCTCCGGATCACCGCTATCTCTCACTCGCATCCATTTTCTGATGATAGAGGGGGCATTAATCAGGGTAATGCTGTTCTGAATTTGATTATGGGGGTCTTTTTCGGATGTTATCGTCTCTGAATCTTTTGTCCCGTGATCCTGGCATTGGCTAACACAGCTAACTTCGGGCAGATGGATGGAGAAAACAGAACCCTTGCCGTAGAGGCTGTCTACATGAATCTCTCCATTCATCAGTTCCACCAGCTTATTGGATATTCCAAGACCTAGTCCAGTACCTCCGAAGCGTCTTGTATCCTGGTTCTCCGATTGTTCAAAGAGATGAAAGATCTTATCTTTCTCATTTTCTTTAATCCCGATTCCTGAATCTTCTACAGTCAGGGTTATATCGTAATTGCTGGAATTTACTATTTTTTGTATTCGGGCAGAAACCGTTATAAAACCGCATTCTGTAAATTTGATGGAATTCCCGATAATATTTATCAATACCTGTTCAAGTCTCAAACTATCCAGAAGAAATTCACAGGACAGCTTCTCTGTCTCAAGAAACTTTAAATCAAGACCCTTATTCACAGCTTGTTGGGAAAAAATAACATTCATGTAATTAAATATTTTTGATAGTTTTACCGCTGCAGGATTTACTTTCATCTTACCCGCTTCAATTTTGGAAATATCCAGTACATCATTAATCAGAACAAGAAGGACTTCTGCTGATGTTTTTACCGAATCCAGATACTGTCTCTGTGTTTCAGATAAGGCTGTTGACTCCATAAGTTCTGTAAAACCGATGATGGAATTGAGGGGTGTTCTTATTTCATGAGACATATTGGCCAGGAACTGGGACTTCGCATGACTGGCAGACTCTGCCATGACTGCCAGTTTTTCGGCTCGTTCCCGGGCTCTCCTTGAGATTTCTTCAGCTTCACGGGATTTATGTTCACTGTTGCGGAGAGCTTCTTCTGAATGTTCTCTCTCTTGAATTTCAAGTTTCAGTTTTCTGTTCCAGATCAGAATAATCAAAATAATGATAATAAATACGATGGTAATCTGTCCCAGAAGAAAGAAGTTTATTGAGTTTTCAAGCGGTGGAGATGTCCATTTCTGAATGATGGATGTATATTCTCCCGGAGTTATATTGGCAAGAGCCCGGTTCAGAAGCGGTACAAGAGCTTGCATCTGTTCTGGAACAGCAATTCTCAGCTCCATATTATGGTTGATCTCACCAACCATAAATAACTCATTGTGCCCTCCTTTATTGATATAATATCCTCCGGAAGCCATATCTCCTATATAGAAATCGGCTTTAGAGCGGATCAGGTAACGCAGGGCTTCTTTGACAGTATCTGTAAAAACATAATTCATGTCGGGGTATTGTTTTTTCATAAAATAGCTGGCCGGCATGTTCTTGACCATTACGATCTTTTTATTTGCCATCTCTGCTATATTATTTATATAGATCCGGTCATTTTTCTTGGCAAAAATAACATTGGGAACGGTCATATAAGGATCCGTAAAGAAATAATTGCTCAGCATGGCATTTTCCATTGAAACAGCCGGGAGAATAGCATCTCCGGTTTTGCTTGATTCAAAGAGAGATTTACTCCAGTTCTTTTCTTTTACGGGTAGAAACTTAATTGATGTCATATCGGACAGGATCGTGAGGATGTCCGGAGTAATTCCTGAAAAACCATCATCTTGTAAGAACAAGATAGGAAAGAGATTCGGATCTCCTCTATACATGATTTCGTTATTGTCCTTTATCCAGTTGATTTCTTCATCTGATAATTTCATTCTATTGAATCTCTGACCGGTATAGAGGCCTATCCACTTATTCCGGATGGCATACAGCTCTTCTTTGCTTATGCGGGAGATCCTGTAATCTATTTCATTTTTAAGGAAAAAAGATTGCTTTGGAAAAATCAGCTTATAATGGGATTTATCGTTTTCTATGATATTTTTGATACTGATCTTGTAATCGCGGGTATCTGCCAGATATTTTGTGTAGAAAAGATCACCCAGGAGAAAGTCAATCTCACCCTTTGAAAGTTTCATTAAACCATCTTTCGTATCACTAAGGCTGATATAGGGGATCCCCATGGTTTCCAGATACTCTTTGCCGCGTTTACAATCTACGGGTACGCCGACTCTGCTGTTTGAGAACTGAGTAATCCTTAGTTGATATATGTTGTAGCCCTGACTGAACACAGCCAGGGGAGTGGCAAAAATCTCATCGGAATAATAGAAAAAATCAGACTCTTTTTTCCCGTCTGTATTGGAGAGAATGGCTGAGATGTGGCCTTCAGAAAACTCTTTTTGAATTTCTTCTCTGCTTCCTGAAACAAGAAAAATATCTTTTTTCAGTTGATCTCCCAGAAGATTCATCAGATCCTGTTCTATTCCGGATAATTCGGAATGAAAATTATCGATCAGGTAGGGTTTTGTTGCTGTATATGTTCCGATTCTGATGATATCCCGCTCAGCATCTGCAAAGATATAAAAAGGGGATAAAAATAGAAGGCAGGAGAGGAGCAAAAAATTTTTCATACCTTATTATAGTATAAATAATGATTGTTTCTCAATGACATATATTTATGACCTTGTTGACAGTTTTGAATATTTATTAAATAATGAAGCTGTAATCACATGAATATATGTATAAATATTCAGAAACAGGGTCTGCTTGTCAAATAAGCGCAGTTACTCTACACTTGCATTATGGAAAAGAAATTCCGAACTATTAAAAGTTACGTATTAAGAGCCGGGCGGATGAGTCCCGCTCAGCAGAATGCCTATGATACTCATTTTGAACAATTCACTCTCCCTTTCAGAGACAATTATCTGACGATGGAGGAGCTTTATAATGGAAAAAAAAATGTCATAATTGAAATCGGTTTCGGTATGGGTGATGCCACCCATCAGATCGCTCAGGATAATCCTGATAAATCGTATATTGGTATAGAAGTTCATAGACCCGGTGTGGGGAAGCTTCTGTATCAGATTGAACAAAACAATGTACAGAATTTAAGAATAATCGAACATGATGCGGTGGATGTTCTGGATAGAATGATTCCTGATGATAGTATTTCAGGTTTTCATATATTCTTTCCCGATCCCTGGCCAAAGAAAAAGCATCATAAAAGAAGGCTGATTCAGAGTGAATTTGTTTCCAGACTGGAAAAGAAACTAAAATCCGGTGGGTATTTGTATGCTGTTACGGATTGGGAGAACTACGCGGAACATATAATGGATGTTCTGACTGAGAGCTCCCTGGAAAATCGATATAAGCATTATGCCGATTCTCAGGATTGGCGGCCTGGAACAAATTTTGAACGTAAGGGTCGGGAAAAATTACATTCAATTTTCGAAATGATGTTTATAAAAAAATAAATATTTAATTGGATGAGATCATTTGGGAGAACAATATGGCAATAAGCGAAATGAATGAACAGTTTCTGAAAAAATACTCTGGCATCATGGATACTCACAATAAAATTCCATTAGATCTGTATGAAAAATATAATGTAAAAAGAGGATTGAGGAATCAGGATGGAACAGGAGTTCTGGTTGGCCTTACCGAGATTGGTGATGTGCATGGATATATCATGGAAGAAGGAGATAAAATCCCTGTAAAAGGTGTCCTGCGTTACCGGGGAATCAATGTTCAGGATCTGACAAAGGGTTTTCTGAACGATCATCGTTTTGGTTTTGAAGAGACAATATTTCTTCTCCTATTCGGATATCTTCCACCCCGGGAAGAACTAAAGCTGTTTCAGGAAAGACTGGGAGATAAACGGGGTCTTCCCGATCAGTTCACCGAAGATATGATCTTAAAAGCTCCCAGTAAAAATTTAATGAATAAACTTGCCCGAAGTGTTCTGGCGGCTTATTCCTATGATGAGATGGCAGATGATACCTCTGTTCCCAATATGCTCCGACAGAGTGTCGAGTTGATTGCTCAGCTGCCTACCATGGCTGCCTATGCCTATCAGGCAAAAGCTCATTATCATAGGGGAAAAAGCCTTTTTATTCATAAACCGGATCTAGAGCTGAGTACAGCGGAAAATTTGTTGAGAATGATCAGGCATGATAAGAAATTTACCAAACTGGAAGCGGAAATCCTCGATCTGTCTCTGGTTCTTCATGCCGAACATGGTGGTGGTAATAACTCTGCCTTTGCAACTCATGTGGTCTCCTCATCCGGTACGGATACATACAGTGCCATTGCCGCGGCAATCGGTTCACTGAAAGGCCCCCTTCATGGCGGTGCCAATATACAGGTAGCTCGGATGATGGATAATATCAAAGAAAATGTAGCTGACTGGGGCGATGAAGATGAAATAGCTGCTTACATCTCCCGTATTCTCAGAAAAGACGCCTTTGATAAAAAGGGACTTGTATACGGTATGGGCCATGCGGTTTATACGCTATCGGATCCCCGTGCTGAAGTATTGAAAGAGAAAGCCGCCGCTCTGGCAAAAGAATCCGGACGCTGCGATGAGTTTCGTTTATATGAAATCATTGAGCGGATTACTCCCGGGCTGTTTCATAAAGTCCGGAATAATGACAAACCTCTCTGTGCTAATGTGGACTTTTACTCCGGATTTGTTTACAGCATTCTGAATATCCCTGAAGATCTTTATACCCCGATCTTTGCTATGGCCCGTATTCCTGGCTGGTGTGCTCACCGTGTAGAAGAGATTGTCAGTGGTGGAAGAATCATTCGTCCTGCCTATAAAAATGTTTCTGCAAAGATTCCCTATTCAGTCCTAGACCTGCGTTCCTGAGTTTTTTCTGTGTCAAATTTACAAAAGAGGCTTTATCCTGAACTAAGTCTTAGCTCTAAAAGAATATATGTGATGAAGCGTCCTTTCTGGAAAAAATATAAGTTTACGGTATTTGTGCTTATCCTGATTTTTTCCGTTTTAACCCTTAATCATTACAAACACTCTGTGACTTTGACACAGCCGTCTTATAGAGAATTGACCGATCCTTTTATGGATGATAGGCAAAAAGAAATCAGAGAGGCAGGCTGCCTTTTTTCTCTCTCTCTGGGTAAAATAGAGAGGATTTGTCAGTATGACTACAGTCCTGACAAACTGCAGGGTATCTTCTGGAAAGAAAAAGAGTTCAATAAGCGCCTTGTTCTGACCTTTGATGATGGGCCCAATATGTCTTTGATGGATTGGGAGAACGGTCAAAGCTCTGTGACAGCTGCCATCCTTGATACGCTCTCTTCCCGTGGGTTGACGGGAGTCTTTTTTATTAACGGTAAAAATCTTGAAAGCGGCTCAGCTGGAGAGGAGAAGGACTTAAGAGATCTCCTGAACCGTATGATTCTTGAAGGTAACATGATAGGGAATCACAGTTATCATCATTACAATCTTGCTCGGGGAATATTCAGTGACGGCATAGAGGATTATCAGGATATCAAGGCGGAGTTTGATACAACACAGGCGGCACTGGACCGGATACTGGGGTATCACTATCCCCTGATTCTGATACGACCTCCCTATGCGGAACCGGGTAGAACAGATGTCCTTGATCATGTACTGAAGGATAATGGGCAGTATCTGATCTCTCTGCAGTTTGATTCCTATGACTATGCCTATACGGAAGAGGGGTACTGGCAGCCTGATAGGCTGCTATCCCATGTGAAGAAGCTTATCCTTCCTGCTCAGGGAGGCGTACTATTGATGCATGACCATGAAATTTCTGTTTCTCTTTTAAAAAATATTCTGGATGATCAGGATATTCGATCCTGTATTGAGATTGTAGATATGAGTGAAATCCTATTTGAAAAATATCAGAATCAGTCGAATAAATGAAATTAATAATAAAAAAAAGGCTGTCTCATATGTTAATGAAACAAGCCCTCTTCCTAATTAGTTAAACTTGATCAGGCTTCTGCCGTATTGCTGGACGCTTTTATACCCTGTGCAATTTTTCCACCCACCGGATCGTAATGACTGAACTCAACCTCAAAGGCACCTGTACCGGAAGTCATGGATTTCAAGTCGATGCTGTAACGCATTAGTTCTCCCTGGGGAACCTGAGCTTCAATAGACTGTATTCCGCCTCCTATAGCACTCTGATTGGACACCCGTCCTCTTTTTGTAGACAGATCTGAAAGAACATCTCCCAGGAACTGATCCTCAACTAACACTGTCAGATCCATAATCGGTTCAAGAAGGGTAGGTTTAGACTTTGCTACGGCTTCCTTAAGAGCATGTTTGGCAGCCAATTTAAATGCCATTTCCGATGAATCAACAGGATGCTCTTTTCCGTCAAAAACAGAAACAGCAATATCTCTCAGGGGGTATCCGGCTACATAACCTTCAATCATTCCTTCAAGAAGACCTTTTTCAATTCCGGGCATATAACCCTTACTGATAGAACCACCCTTTATGTCATTGGACAGGGAGAAAAATTCTCCTCTTTTCAGAGGTTTGATCCTGATGCAGACTTTACCATACTGCCCATGTCCGCCGGACTGTTTCTTATGGGTATATTCGGCCTCGGAGGGAATGGTTATTGTTTCTCTATAAGGAACTTTGGGAACCCGTCTGTTAACATTTATCTTAAAATTTTTAAGTAGTTTTTCCAGGATTGTATTGATATGGAGTTCTCCCATTCCGGAAATAACGGTTTCTTTTGTCTCCTCGTTATATTTAATGGTAAAAGTGAGATCTTCTTCAGCTACCTTATGGAGCTGAGCAGACATTTTGTCCTCTTCCTTCTGTTTTTCCGCATTGATAGCAAGAGAGTACACGGGATGGGGAAGGGCAAGGGATTTATAATGGATTACATCATTAGCCTGGCAAAGGGTATCATTTGTCTTTGAAAATTCGCTCTTTGTTATGACGGCGATATCCCCGGCACAAATCTCACTGGTTTCTTTTAGGTTCTTGCCTTCGCAAAGAAAAATTTTGTTAATTTTTTCTTTTTTCTCTTCCCTGGAGTTGAGGATTTCTGTACCCGGTTTCAGGATTCCTGATATGACTTTAATAAAGGATAATTTTCCGGCAAACTTATCTATCATAGTCTTAAAGATAATTCCGGAAAAATCTCCATCCTGAGATACCATGTGAGATTTTTCACCTGTAATACAAGGTTCTTCAACACGGCCCGGAGCGGGAGATTCGAGTGAGATAAAGTCCATTAAGGGGGTAATACCGGAGTTATCCACGGCACTTCCACAGAAGACAGGGACAAAGCGGTTCTCAAAGAGACCCTCCCGCAGACCTTTGATAGCTTCTTCAATACTGAGGGTCCCCT
The DNA here is from genome assembly GCA_002084805.1 of Spirochaetaceae bacterium 4572_59. Lineage (GTDB taxonomy): Bacteria > Spirochaetota > Spirochaetia > DSM-2461 > DSM-2461 > Oceanispirochaeta. The sequence goes on from NBMC01000017.1 coordinate 14,899, forward strand.
GATCGAAGTACTTTTCGGTCAATTCATCATCACCCTCGGCGGCCATCTCTATCATCTTAAGATGATACTCTTCTGCAATTTCTTTATATTCTTCAGGAATGTCGATAGCATTCTCTTCCCGTCCGCCACCGTCTTTCTTGTAAGCTTTCATGCTCATAAGGTTAATAACACCCTGATACTCTTCCGCCTGACCCATGGGGATCGTAAGAGGGATTGCTGTAATTTTGAAATCTTTAAGTTCTTCCAGAACTGTGAAAAAATCCGCACGGGTTTTTTCCATTTTATTAACAAATGCTATACGGGGCATGTTTCTGGCATCCAGTCTTCTCCACAATTTTACAGTTTCGATCTGTACACCCGAACGGCCACCCACTAGCATAACCGCCGCTTCGGCTGCTCTGAAAGAAGAGACAACTTCACCAACAAAGTCAGAAGCACCGGGGGTGTCGAATATGTTGATTTTTTTATCCTTCCAGATAACATTGGAAAGAGATGAATGAATTGAAATCTTCTTTTCAATTTCTTCGTCTGTAAAATCGCTGACAGTCCGGCCTGAGTCCACTGTTTCCGCTTTGTCTATGATGCCGGCATTAAACAAAATTTGTTCACACAGGGTCGTTTTCCCTGTGTCGCCATGTCCGCAGACTGCAATATTTCTGATGGTATCGGTTGTATACGCCACCTCTGATCCTCCTTGGTTTGGATAAATATTTACTTTCATCATAGGCACTGAATTTCACAGTCGTCAAATGAAATTAACATATTTTTCATAATAGAGGGGGGGGGAGCAGACTAAAAAAAACTGCAGCCTTAAGGGCTGCAGTTCTGTTTTTCTTTTTAATGTATGCACTTATTCACTCTGCGAATGGATGATTCTCTCTCCTAATTTGATTTGAGGGCAAAGTGTGAAAATTCCATGGCAAATGTTCCACGGCCCTGGGTTTGGCTTCTCAATGCTGTGGTATATCCAAACATACTAACAAGTGGGGCCATGGTTTTTACTATTTCATAGGCCGGGCGGGATTCCATGGAACTGACCATTCCTCCCCGCTGTGTTAGCTGGCTGATAACATCCCCTACAAACTCACCTGGACACATAACATCAACATTCATAAACGGCTCCAGCAGGGCCGGGGAGGCCTTGCGACAGGCATTATCAAAGCCCAGGGCACCGGCTGTTTCAAAGGCCAATTCCGTTGAACTGAGCTCATTGTAAACAGCGTCTGTCAGAGTAGCCTGAAGATCAATCGTAGCATATCCCATAAGGGTCCCGGACTGCATGGCGTTCATGACGCCTCTCTCCACAGCCTTCTGAAATTCCAGAGGCAATTTGTTCTTGGGTATTTCACAGATAAATTTATTACCTTCACCTCTAGAAATCGGCTCCACCTTAAGGGTTATATTGGCCTCATGTTCCTTTCCGGCCAGTACTCTGCTGAATTTCTCATTATGACTGACTGTTTTTGTAATGGACTCCCTGTAGGATACCTGGGGTTTTCCGATATTGGCGGCAACCTTATAATCGTTGGTGATTCTTGTTACCAGCACATCCAGGTGCAGTTCTCCCATTCCGGAGATTATGAGCTGACCGGTTTCATCATCTTCCTTAACCTTGAAGGTCGGGTCCTCTTTCTGGAGAGTGTCCAGAACAGTCCGGAGTTTTTCCTGGTCACTAATGGTTTTAGGTTCAATGGCAACGGAAATAACAGGTTCAGGGAAATCCATCTCTTCAAGGAGTATGGGGTAACCCTCAGAAGCGATAGTATCGCCGGTCTGGGCCAGTTTCAGGCCGACAATAACAGCAATGTCGCCGGCAGATACCTTGTTAATCTGTTCATGATGATTGGAGTGCATTCTCAAGAGACGGTTTGCTCTCTCCCGTTTTCTCTTGTTTACATTCATGACCGCAGATCCGGATTTCAGTTCTCCTGAATAGATCCGGACATAACAGAGCGGGCCGGCTTCTTTATCCTGCTGAATCTTAAATATCAGACCCGCAAGCTGTCCTTTTTCACTCCGTTCCAGTTCAACATACTCTTCTTTTTTGGTATGCAGACATTTTAAGGCGGGAAGATCCCCCGGGGCAGGCAGGTATTTAATGACAGCATCCAGAATAGGCTGTACACCTTTGTTTTTCAGTGAGGACCCTACGTAGGCAGGGAGAATATTCTGATTGATTGTTTCTGAGCGCAATACCTGATGAATCAAATTTTCGGGAATTTTCTCACTCTCCAGATACAGTTCTGTCATTTCATCGGAATAGGCGGAGAGTTTATCAATCAGGTTTTCTCTCCAGGTTTCTGCCAGCTCCTGATACTCTGCACGGATATCTTTATATTCGAAAGTAGTTCCCTGGTTATCAGTATTCCAGATGATCTCTTTCATTTTGATAAGATCAATATTTCCTTCATAAGCCGATTCTGCACCCATGGGAATTTGAACAGGAATGGGATTGCCTTTGAGTTTTTCTTCTAACTCTTTTATGACTTCAAAGTAATCTGCACCGATCCGGTCCATCTTATTAATAAAGGCCAGGCGGGGAACTTTATATTTATCGGCCTGGTGCCAGACTGTTTCTGACTGGGGTTCCACACCGCCCACAGCGCAGAATACGGCAACCGCACCATCAAGGATTCTAAGAGAGCGCTCTACTTCAGCAGTAAAATCCACATGACCCGGAGTATCAATGATATTGATTTGATGATCTTCCCAGAAACAGGTTGTGGCAGCTGAAACAATGGTGATTCCTCTATTCTGTTCCTGCTCCATCCAGTCCATTGTGGCACAACCTTCATCAACCTCACCAATCCTGTGACTCTTACCGGTATAGTAAAGAATCCGTTCTGTGGTTGTTGTCTTTCCGGCGTCTATATGAGCCATAATGCCTATATTTCTAATCTTCTGTGAGGCCATAGTATTCTCCTGCTTAAATTCGACTTGGATATTATCATAAAAAACGATGTTAGATCAATCTGTATCAGGAGCGCTCATGCAGAGCTTGTTATGAGAAAACAATATTATAATTATACTGATTTTTTGTTAAATATTATTGACAGGAGTAGTGGATTTATGGTCTTGTATTAACATAAACACACAATATATGGTGTGTTTATGCTAATATTTTAAATTAACCCCCAATGAATGGCTGAACAGAATAAAGCAGGCCGAGGGATGAGTAGTAATATTCAGGAGAAAAGAATGAATGATTTTAAATGGAATCAGAAGCTGAGTGAAGAGATTTTCAGTACAAAATATATGCTCCATGGTGAAAGTCATCCGGAGGAAGTATTCAGAGGGATTGCCACGGAAATCGCAAGTTCTGAAAAGGAAGAAAAAAGGATTATTGAAGTTGAAAAACTCTTCTATGATCAGCTCATGGATGGTAAGTTAATTCCCGCTGGACGGATACTGGCTAACGCACGGCCCGATAGTCCTATGAAAAACTATAACAACTGTTTTACCATTGATGTGGAAGACTCCATGGTTGGCATATACGACTCTCTCAAAGAAGATGCTATGATCAGTAAGATGGGTGGAGGTGTCGGTTTCGATATATCTAAACTGAGACCTAAGGGAGAAGAACTTTCCCGGGGGGGGAACTCATCCGGTGTTATCTCTTTTTTGAGAATCTTTGATCAGTCTGCCAAAACAATTATGACCGGTGGGCAGAGACGTTCCGCACATATTGCTCTGCTGGATATTTCCCATCCTGATATTGAAGAGTTCATAACTATTAAACAGGGCGACCGTAATAAAGAGCTGACCCAGTTTAATATTTCCGTTAAAATTTCTGATACATTTATTGAAGCCGTTGAAAATGATGCGGAATGGGACCTCATGTATAACGGGAAAATATATAAAACAGTTAAGGCACGCTATCTTTACGATCTGCTTGCTAAAAACTCATATATCCATAATGAACCAGGTATTTTTAACAAAGATCATGTGGAAAAATATAATAATGGCTACTGGGCCTTCAAGATGGACCGGGTTAATCCCTGTGGAGAGCTCGTAATGCCCTCCTACTCTCTCTGCTGTCTTTCTGCCATAAATCTATCGAAATTTGTGAAAGATCCTTTCAGTGATAATGTATCCTTTAATTTTGATGAGATGGACAAAACCGTAAGACTAGCAATTCGTTTTCTGGACAATGTTCTGGACAGAACCGAATACCCCCTGGAAAAAATTGAAACATTCTCCAAACAGTGGCGTAGAGTTGGATTGGGATTTACCGCATTGGGTGATGTTTTTGTTATGATGAAGATGGCTTACGGAAGCCCTGAATCTCTTGAACTTGCTGAAAAAATCGGAAAGCTCCTGCGTGATAGCTCCTATGATAGTTCCGCTGATTTGGCGGTAGAGAAGGGGAGCTTTCCTGCATGTGATAATGATAAGCTTATTGAGGCGAACTTTATCAAAACCCTTCCTGAGGTCATTCGGGCAAAGATTAAAAAGAACGGATTGAGGAATATCCAGCTGAATACGGTCGCTCCTACCGGTACAACCTCGCTCTCTGTAGGACAGAATTGTTCTTCAGGTATAGAACCAATTTTTGCTCTTCAGTATGACCGTAGTGTCCGGACCGGAATTGATGATGAAACCAGAAAGGAAACTATCTACGATTATGCCTGGATGAAGTATCTGGATATACAGGATGAAGAGGTCAAGGAAGGAAAGGTGGAGGCTCCCCCCTATTTTGTAACGACCATGGATATTGATCCCAGAAGGGCGATTGATATGCAGGCTACCATTCAGAAGTATATTGATCATAGTATTTCCAAGACTCTGAATCTTCCTCCGGGAACCAGTTTTGACGAATATAAAGATCTATATATGTATGCGTATAAGAAGGGACTGAAGGGTTTTACGACCTTTAATCCCGACGGTAGTCTGAAGGGTATTCTTGAATATTCTGATAAAAAGGAAAAGCAGGTCATCAAAAGAGTTCTTGCACCCGAGCGTCCTCAGATTCTTCCTTGTGAGATTCATCAGATCAAGGTAAAAGGAAAAAAATACATTGTCATAGTGGGAATCCTTAGCAATTCTCTCTATGAGATTTTTTGTGTGGATGATCCGGAAAACCATATTGATTTGAAGAAATATTCCGAAGGATTTGTAAAAAAAGCCGGAAAAGGCCGTTATGATCTTCAGGTTGCTTCAGGGCCTGTTGAAATTAAATTGAAGGATTTTACCCGGACTTTTGATTCCCCCAACAGTTCCCTGGCCCGTTTTATATCCATGGCTTTAAGACATGGTACTCCTTTGCAGTTTGTTGTAGAGCAGTTGGCAAAAGACACAAATTTTGCAGATATTGAGAGAGTAATTTCCCGCGTTTTGAAGCGCTATATCTTTGATGGAGAAGAAGTTATTGCCGGAGAATCTAAGTGTGAAGAGTGTGGAGGCACGCTGGTATTCAGAGATGGTTGTGTTACCTGCCCTGAATGCGGATGGAGTAAATGTTCCTGATTGACTAGACGGCATCAGAATTTGATTGTATTATTTTTACTGATATAAAATGTGTCATTCGGGAGATCTAGATGGAAGATACTATTTTCGATAAGATATTGGCGGGAGATTCTCCGGCAGATATTGTATATGAAGATGATTATGTACTGGCCTTTAATGATATTAATCCACAGGCACCTGTCCATGTCATTGTTATCCCTAAGAAAAAGATCAGGGATTTTATAAAACTGCAGGAGAGTGATTTACAGGATATTGGACTGTTTTTTCAGATGGTTTCTAAGGTTGCTTCTTCCCTTAAGCTGGATAAGGATGGTTATAGAATCATTCTGAACTGCGGAAAAAATGGCCAACAGACCGTTGAGTATCTTCATGCTCATATTCTTGGAGAACGTCAGATGAGCTGGCCTCCGGGCTGACTTGGTTTAAATAGGGGGTTGTAGTATTGACAACTCCCGGACAACCCTGATTAAGGTATAACAATGTACAGGACCCTAACAGTCACTGCAGGAAAGCTCTTTGCCCTCATCGTGTTCTTTCTATGTCCCTTCTCTGCCTTTTCTCTTGACTTTGCTATCCTGAATAGAGATGAGATTATTTTTCAGGAAATTCTGATAGAAACAAATGACTCCGAAAATAATTACTATTTCAATTTTGGTATAACCGGTCTGGAACCGGGTGCCCGTCATAATATCCATATCAGTTCAACAGAAGATATTCTCTTTTGCAGTTTTTACCTGTTCGGGATTTCCAATGAAAATTACGCCATAGAAAATGTTGCCATCGAGCAGAACTCTATAGTCTATATTCTTCCGGAACATTACCAGGAAGAGATGGATGTCTATCATGACGTGGATAATCCGGATGCCGTTTACGGTGCCAGTCATTTTGACAGGTCTGACTATTTTCTTGTGGATGAAGAGACTCCGGAGAACCAATACAGGACTGAGTTGGAACTGTTTAACTATACGAACTCATCCATATTCCGAATTTACTGTATGAACGAGGATGTTTTAGAAGCAGGAAGTTATGAGAAGGATATAGAAAACCTTCTTGATGGAAGGGTTCTCAGCCCTCAGGACAGTATTACTTTGGAGCTGATTTTGATACCGGAAGAGAGCTATTCTCTTCAGCTAAGAGGGGCGGATGGTGTTCAGTTTGAAAAAAAAATATCCACATCTTCGGGTAATGATTTTCTTGTATTTTATGATTCAGACAGGGTTACAGCCTGGGAAAATCGTCATCTCCAGATTATTAACAATACCCTAGAAGAGTTGAAGGAGGTCTTTCTTATAGATCGGAAAAGCGGTAAGAGGGTCGAATTACTTGAAGGGAAGATTCTGAAGCCGGAGAGCGGTTTTGAATATCTTCTCGAGGATCAAATGGCTATATGCGACATTGTAATAAAGACAGCATCCAACAGAAAATCTTATATTTTTGATTGGAATATTCTAGAAAATCAGGTCATTCTGATCAGCGATGAATAGCTGAAAAAAACAGTGTTTTGGTTTTTTTTACGAAAGCTATTGACCAGTCATGATCCATATGATAATTTCACAACGTCGTTAAATAAGAGGGCGATTAGCTCAGTTGGGAGAGCGCCTGCCTTACAAGCAGGATGTCGGGGGTTCAAGTCCCTCATCGCTCATAACTAACAATATTTCCAATATTTGTTAGCGTGAGAAAATTATTTAATAAGGGCGATTAGCTCAGTTGGGAGAGCGCCTGCCTTACAAGCAGGATGTCGGGGGTTCAAGTCCCTCATCGCTCATAACTAACAATATTTCCGAATCGGTGAGCGCAAAACAGCATGGATGCTGTTTTAATGATGGAGCCGGTTCGGAGGACTTTGGCAGGATGCCAAAGTGTGGAGAAAAGTCCCTCATCGCTCATATTATGCAGGATCCGGTACGGATCCTGTTTTTTATTTATAAGACTTGAATTAAGACAGGATAAGGGTAGCATCAATGAAAACCATAGAAATATTTATAGATTATTCCAGGGGATTAGTGTAATGTTTAGGCATCCAGCAAGGCTTATCATCAGGAGGGTAACCTGCTTTGAATACTCATAAAAAAAAGAACATAATAATGACCGGAGGCGGAACAGGCGGCCATGTATACCCTGCTTTACCGATTATCCGTTTACTCCAACAGGAAGGGTATTCTATCAGCTGGATAGGCTCCTGTAAGGGCATTGAAAGGGATCTTGTCACTAGCTGGGGCGTAACATATAAATCTATCAACACAGGAAAACTACGGCGCTATTTTTCTTTTCGGAACTTCACTGATATTTTCAGAATTCTTGCCGGTTTTTTTCAGTCTTTTTTTTATATGTTCAAAAACAGACCGGTTCTTGTTTTCTCAAAGGGCGGTTTTGTCTCTGTTCCTCCCGTGATGGCAGCAGCGCTGTTGGGAATCCCGGTTTTAACTCATGATTCAGACGTGGATCCGGGGCTTGCTACAAAGATTAATAGCCGTTTTGCCCGGAAAATATTTGTGGCTTATGAAAAAAGCAAAGCTTATTTCTCCGGAAAATTAAAAGATAAAGTTATTGTTTCCGGTAATCCTGTAAGGAAAGAGTTTTTCGAAGATAGCTCTTTTTTTCCTGAGGAGTGGACACGATTAATCGGAGATAAAAAGCTGATTATTGTGATAGGCGGGAGTCTTGGCGCCCAGCAGTTGAATCAGCTGGTTCTGGAAAGTCTTTCAGAGCTGACAAGAGACTATTTTATTGTTCATCAGATGGGTGAAAAAAACTTTAAGCCTCTGGAATGTGAAAACTACCTGCCCCTTGCATATATCAATAAAGAGCTTCCTTCTCTGTTTCGCCGGGCGGACCTTGCGATATCCAGGGCTGGAGCCGGTACCCTGTGGGAACTCAGTGCATCCGGGACAGCCGCGGTCCTTTTGCCATTGACTGTGGGATCCCGTGGTGATCAGCTAAAAAATGCTGCTATTTTCCACGAAGCCGGGATTGCGGAGATTTTATCTGATAAGGCGGATAAAGAGGAACTTATTACTGTAAGTCGTGGTATATTGGATAATCCTGATATTCTGAGTAATATGAAAAAGGCCGCAGGTCATTTTTCCGCTAAAGCAGCAGAGGAAATTATACTTTCCTGGATACATGAAGAGGAGAAAATATGAGCATTGCTGCCATTGATATAGTCTTTATCTCTCTGATACTTATTGCATCTCTGCGAGGAGCATTTATCGGAATGATCGCAGAGCTGATTTCTATCGCAGCTCTCTTTATCAGTTTGCTCCTGGCGGCTGTCTTTTATCCCGATGGGGCTGAATGGATCAATTCTCACTCTTCCTCGCTAGAAAATTTTGCCTGTATCATTGCTTTTGCCGGTATCTTTCTTGTCAGTTATATTCTTTTTAAATTATTACAGAAGGGGGTTGTTCATATGATAGATGAATCCCGCTTCGAAAGTGTGGATAAACTCCTGGGGTTTTTCTTTGGTATTCTGGAAGGACTCCTTCTTTGTTTTTTGATTGTTTACATTTTGAATTTCCAGACATTCTTTGATATCAGTAAAATACTTAAGGGGTCTGAGCTTGTTCCATACATAGAGAGATTTTTACCGTCTCTGGATACAGCCACTCATAATATGGAGGAACTCCTCCCTTCTCTGGATAAGAGCAGTAAAAAAGTTCTGAAACAATTAAATAATTGAGGTTAACTCTTGTTTGAAAATCTAATAGGACAGGACAGTGTTCGCGATCAGCTTCAGGGCGCACTGAATAATAAGACTCTTCCCAAGGCTCTGCTTTTTTCAGGTGAAGCCTATGCTGGAAAATTGACAGCGGCATTGGAACTTGCCAGAGGAATCACCTGTAAGAATGGTGATGCCCGATGGGACTGTGATTGTCGATCCTGTAGGGATCACCGTTTAATTGTTAATCCGGATATTCTGATTCTGGGAAATCGCTACTTCATGTCCGAAATTAAAGCTTCGGCGGAGCTTCTTATAAGGACCCGGGCGGTTTTTGCACAGTATATGTATATACGGAATATTCGAAAGCTCTTAAAACGCTTTGAGCCGATCATCTGGGAGGGAATGGAGAAGAAGCTCTCCCGCTACAGTCGTACTCTTTCTCAGCTGACAGAAAAAATGGAACAGCTTGATCCAGGAAAGGATCTTCCCGAGGAGGGTGATCTTAAGAAAATACTGGATGAAACGACCACCCTGGCCAGAAATCTTCTTCCGGCTGTTCCCAGGGGGATTCCCGTTGATCAGGTCAGAAATATTAGTAGATGGGCTCATCGTACAAGTACCGGTACGGCTAAAATAGTAATTATGGAACAGGCCGAGAAGATTCTGGAAAGTGCCAGTAACTCTCTACTGAAGATTCTGGAAGAACCACCATCCCATGTAACATTTATTCTTTTGACAGAGAGAAAGGGTGTTCTTATTTCCACCATCCTTTCCAGGGTACGGAATTATGATTTTGCACCGCGCAGCAGAGCAACATCTGCCGCAATCCTTGAGAAACTATTCAGAACAGAGCCGAAAAATATGCAGCTCTCTGAGTATTTCCAGGAATGGAGTGATCTTGATTACAATTTCCTGAAGGATAAGGTCAGGATTTTTGTCGATGCTTCCGTGAATCGCGGATCGCTGACAGATCTGGATGATCTTTTTCAGTTTATAGACAAAAACAGAGATAAGACCCTCCTGGGAAGTTTTTTAAAGCTGCTTACGGAGGAAATTAAAAGGCGTTTCAAGGAAAATCCGGAATGGCAGGGTAGTGTGGCTGGTCAAAAAGTTGTCAAAGATGTGATGACCGAGATTAATATCTGTCATGTTAACTCGGAAATTTATAATCAGAATTCACTTTTCCTGTTGGAATGCTTATTTTATAAAACAAGAGATATATATGAGGCACTTTGTTAATAAAGCTATACAATCCCTTCCGAAACTGGATCGTCATCAGATAAAGAATCTGATAGATGTTCTGGCAGAAGAGGTCGAAGATATAGAACTACTGGAAATGGTGTTATCTTCCCTTCCATACGGTGTTATTGTGGCTAAACCGGATCACCATATCCAGTTTATGAATATTCCTGTCAGGCGGATGCTGCCCATGATTCAGGGGGACTATACTGACCAGCAGGTCTGGGATGTTATCCTTGATAGAGATATCACCGGATTTGTTAGAGAATCATTGACAGATCAGGGTAACACAAAGCCCAAGGATTTTACAATTGAAACTCCTTCCCGGGATATTACTCTGTCTATCGGTGTTATGCCCCTTGTCAAAGAGGGTAAAATTCAGGGCGATTTTATCTATGTAGAAGATGTGAGCGATAAAAGAGCGGAAGAGTCACGGCTTCGCCGGGCAGAAAGTCTGGCATCCATGACCACCATGGCGGCCGGTGTTGCCCATGAAATTAAAAATCCTCTGGGAAGTATCAGTATCCATCTTCAGTTGATGCAGAAGCTTCTGAGGACAGAAGGGGAATCCTGTAATGATGATATGGAAGACTATCTCAGCATTATCAGTGAAGAGGTCGAACGACTGAATTCCATTGTTGTGGATTATCTTTTCGCTGTTAGACCTATGGATACACATCCTATGATGGGGAATCTCAATGATCTGATTCAGGAATTGGTCACATTTGTTCAATATGAGCTGATTGAGGCTGGAGTGGAACTGGAAGAGGATCTCTTCCCTAAACTGCCTGATGTGCGGCTTGATGAAAAACTCATAAAACAGGCTTTGTTGAATATTGTTAAGAATGCTATGGCAGCCATGCCTCATGGGGGCACAATGTCAATTTCCACCCAGTATAAGGATGATTTTGTTATACTTAAAATAAGTGATACAGGTAGTGGTATTTCCAGGGATTCAATCCGTAAGATTTTTGAACCTTACTATACAACGAAAGACAACGGATCCGGATTAGGATTAACCCTTGTATATAAGGTTGTTAAAGAGCATGGCGGAGAAATACAGGTCCATTCCAAGGAAAACTTGGGAACAACATTTTCAATTTTATTGCCTGTTCCTCAAATAGAGAAAAAATTGCTTTCCTGGGAGGGCGGATCGGATGAAGTTTAATATTCTTGTGGTAGATGATGAAAAGAATATCCGCATGGGCCTGGGGAAGGCTCTCGAACTGGACGGATATACCATTTTCCTAGCGGAAGATGGTAATGAAGCTATGAAAATCATGGTTAAAACGGATATTGATCTGGTTGTGACCGACCTGCGAATGCCCAAGCTTTCCGGAGAGGAGCTTTTGAAAAAGGTTTCATCAGCCTATCCTACGGTGCCTGTTATTATCCTTACCGGACATGGCACGGTGGAAAATGCCGTTAATGCCATGCGCGATGGGGCGTATGATTTTCTGACAAAACCCCTGAATCTGGACCGTCTCTCTCTGCTTGTTAAACGGGCCCTCTCCTCAAGAGAACTTGTATTAAAGCACAGAGAACTTCAGGCGGAGGTCGCTCGTCTTGAGAGTAAAAAAGAAAGTTCCAATTTTATCGGTAAAAGTGTTCAGATGCAGAAAGTCTTTGAACTGATAAGCCAGGTGGCATCTACTAAGGCTTCTGTATTGATTACCGGAGAGAGCGGTGTAGGTAAGGAAATGGTAGCGGAAGCTCTTCATAAGCAATCCAATCGGAAAGATAACTCACTTGTAAAAGTACACTGTGCGGCTCTGACTGAGAGCCTGCTTGAGAGTGAGCTGTTCGGTCATGAAAAAGGGGCCTTTACCGGGGCTGTTACACAAAGAAAAGGACGGTTTGAACTCTCTGATAAGGGTTCTATCTTTCTTGATGAAATAGGAGAGATAAACCAGTCCATACAGATTAAGATACTTCGGGTTCTTCAGGAACGTGAGTTTGAACGTGTGGGCGGAATGAATACCGTAAAAATAGATACCAGACTGATTACGGCAACAAACCGGGATCTTAAAAAAGAAATTGCCGATGGCAATTTCAGAGAGGATCTCTACTACCGTCTTAATGTTGTTAATATCCACATTCCTCCTCTCCGGGAGAGAACAGATGATATTCCTTTGATGGCCAGTGCTTTTCTAAAGGAGTTCGCCGAGGAAAATGGTAAGAGTATCGAAGGAATCGATAATAAGGCCGCCATGGCGCTGTATAACTACTCCTGGCCCGGAAATGTCCGGGAACTGAGGAACTGTATGGAAAGTGCTGTCGTTCTCAGTAAGGGACATTTTATTATGCCAGAGGATCTTCCTCCCTCCGTTGTGGAGGGATCCGAAGATGGTTATATAAAAATAAAATTAGGTTCCAATATGGCAGAATCTGAAAAAGCCATAATCCGATCCACTCTGAATTATGTTAACGGTAATAAGAGCCGTGCGGCAGAGATACTTGGAATCGGACGGAAAACACTACATCGGAAAATTCATGATTTCGGATTGGAACAGGAATTTTTGAAATCAGCACAACAGGAGTCTAATGATGGATGATAGCAAATCAATAAATGAACTATGTCAGGCTCTGGCAGCATGTGATGATGTAAAGCTGATACAGGATTTTTTATGCAATGGGCTGTTTACCGCCAATGAAACCCACGAAATGGCTACACGCTGGGCTCTTGTCCGTTTGATTGACGAAGGGATGTCGCAGCGAAAAATTGCAGATAAACTGGGCCTGAGTCTGTGTAAAATAACCAGGGGATCAAAAGAGTTGAAAAAGAATGATTCCCCCTTTGGAAAAATGTTGGATCTCTATTTAAAGGATCAGTCGTAGAAGCTGATTTTTGAATCAAGCATATCATCTCCATCGAATATAAAATAACCTCGGAAATGTTCTCCTTTCAGAGCCCTGGGAAGCCAGTGGATATCATCCTCCCACATTTTATCCCATGGAATTTCTGAAATCTTGCACCAGAAGGGATCCGCTTCATCTGTCTCTATTAAATTTCCCTCGAAGCTTTCTGTCAGAAAAACAGTGCCTTTTAATCTCAAACCGTCCTTAAATTGAAAATAAAGTTCTCCCGCGTATTGGAGATTTTCTGTATCAAGGCCTACTTCCTCCTTTGTTTCTCTGACGGCAGCCTGCAGAGCTGTTTCTCCCTTTTCAATATGGCCACCCGGAGCATTGACTTTCCCGGCTCCCAGGCCTGTCTTTTTTTGTATAAGAAGAACTTCATCACCCCGTAGTATGTAGCTAATAACGGCAGATTCTGTGGGCTCCCACTCTTTCCAATCTATATTGGAAAGGGAGCTGTGTTTTTTAGTGGGCATTTTATTTATCCTTTTTTATTTTAGTGATAGAGATGGAATGGGTAGACGGTGTATCAATTTATTTATTTCCCTTGAAATTATCTCCTGCTCCTGGCGGTCATACCACTTTGCCGTAAGCTTCAATTCAGATATTCCGGATATGCTACGGTTCTCCATTTTGATGTCATGCCGGAGGTACAATCTGTCATAACCCTCTATGAACTCTGATTGTCTTGCTTTGAACTTCAGATTCAGGCCGTTCGGTCTGGGAATTTCCCAGTAGGGATTTATGTCCTTCCATTGGGTCGGATCTATATTCTGAAGGGATTTTTCAATCACCCCAATCTGCAGATTAACGGTACATTTTTCAGCTTCATAGCTGGTCAGATGAAAATGTATACCGTATAAGCTTCGTCATTTTTACTGAGAACAGCCCTTGTAATATCCAGGGTAATTTTCTCTTCCAGGGAATCTGTTTTAAGAACCTGTAGTTCTTTCTCAGTCCATTCCACGGGGTCTTCCATAAGAGAAATATCAAGGGGGGCTTCTTCAGCTCTGTTCCATAAATAAAAATCCCGTATTCTCGGATAGAGTACAGCTCCCATGATCAATACAATGATGATCACAAGGGGAATGATCTTTTTATTCTGATCTGTTCCCTTAAGCATACGGTTAAGACTTTGAAATTCCTTCTCCATCTTTTTAGCTTTAATATTTTTGGGTTCAAGTATCAGTGATTCTTTTATTTTTTGATCGGCTCTGTATAAATCTTTTTCCAGATAACCATATTGACGGCTTCTTAGAATATACAATTCAGAAAGATTGAGCCGCAGATCAATATCCATGGGTGAAAAAAGAAGAGCTCTTTCCGTTTCAACAATGGCGCTATCCCAACGTTCCTGCAGTTTATACTGTTCAGCCCTGTGGATATGCCGCTGGGCCAGGAGTAGAATTTTTCCCTTTTCTTCATGGTTGAGAGGAAATTTATCATTTAATTCAAGAATATCTTTTTCTGTTAAAAGAATTTGATCCTGTTTTTCAATGAGTTCCTTCAGGTATCGGTTTAATCGCTGTCCGTTTTGTTCTTCTCTTTTATCTTCATCCATATTTCAATTGCAATTGTACTGTGGGGTTTAACTTTTGACCATACAATTCCGATATTGATAACAGATAAATCTCATATGTTTTTTCCAAGGGGTATATATAAGGAATTATGAAAATAACCATTTTTTGTTCACTAGAAAGGAAACAGGTCCTTCTTGAGCTTATTCCTCTATTTGAAGATATGTTTATTGAATCGCATGCTTACTTTCCTACAAATGAATGGAATTATTCAGCGGTTCAGGAAGTTCTGAAAGGGTTGGAATATTCTGATCATTATTTGATTATTCCAGATACACATGATTTGAAGTCTCAGTGGCTTGCCTTTGTTATGGGCTTTGGAGGATATAATCATAAACAGATTTTTATGAACATTACAAAAGATCCTGAATTTATGAAGTTCAAGGATCTGCTTAATATGTATCCCATATCCACCAATAAGGAGGAATTGAAGGAAACTCTGGAGATTATTATCCCTGTTTGGGACAAGGATTCCAGAGCCCGTATTGCCCGTAAGGCTCTGGAGAAGAGTTTGAATGAGCATGCTTTTGAAGGATTTGCCATGGCTGTTGAAAAGGGTGACCGCTTTATGGTGGGGGTTTATCTGGAGGCTGATTTTGATGTTAACAAAGAGTCTCTGAAAAATGTGACTCTCCTGGGGCTGGCTGCTAGAAACGGTTACCTCGGAATTCTGAAAATATTGGTTAATGCCGGGGCGAATATTAATCAGGTCAGTTCGGATAGAAATAATACAGCTTTGATGGATGCCGCTTCTGAAGGGCATACTGAAATAATCACTTACTTGATTGATAATGGAGCTGAACTTGAAATTATAAGTAAAAGCGGTCAAACTGCTTTGGTCCTGTCTGTTGGGAATAAACAGATTGATGCCGCTAAGATATTACTGAAAGCAGGTTCTAATCCGGAAACCAAGGATTTTCTGGGATTTTCCGCCCGGAAGTATGCGCAGTTACACGAGATGAATGAACTGCTTACGTTAATGCACACTACTGAGGAGTAAGGAATTGAAAGATCGAAATATCTACTTTTTACACTGGAATACAAATAAATGTTTTATCAGTGATCTTCCTGAAAAATCTGAATTAATAGAATATTTTGAAAATGGAGCGATTAAAGGCCAATACGGGAGTTCTCCCGATACAGAGGATCTACAATCCTTTCAGAGTGAATGGAAAGTCAAAATAGATCTGGCTGTGCGTTCATGGTTTAATGACTCCAAATTCCTGTTGCATTTTATTCTGGCAACAGCTATTTTTCTTCTGTCCTTCTATTTTCTCAGCTATGTGATTAGGGATCCTCTTCCTCTTGTAGATGAAATTGTTCTCTCTCTTGTGCTGTCCATACTGGCTTGGTTTCGGCTGAGTAATCAGGAAGTTCATTCTGAAAAAGCTTTAGTAAAAAAACAGGAACTGACTCAGTCTTTGAATAGTATATCTTTTGAAAATGGGGCGTTTCTAAAACAGGTTGAGCTGTATCTTGAGAAAGTAAGCTCCATGGAAAGGAATGAAGTTCTAGAAATGATGAAAGAGGGAGCAACCCCTCTGTTTTTCAATACCTATAGCCAGGAAATGATAGACTTCAGAAAAGCTTTGGGAAATCATCTAAAGAAAAGTCGTTTCTCCGTGGGGAGACTTTTTCGAAAGAAAGGGACAGTTTTGCTTGAAACCTACCCCGAACTGCAGATTTTGTTTGATCAACTGACTGTTTTTCTTAAAAACAGCTAAGGAAAAATTATTCTTCTACAGATTGACTCTGCTGGATCTTAAGGTTTAGCTCCAGGGTCTTTCTAGCTGTTCCAATCATCTCCAGGGCGGGAGTAAAATCCTCCCTGTAGCTTAAACACTCTTCCCAGATATCTATGGCTTCACTGATATTTCCGTTGGCATATGTTTCCAATCCTTCAAGATAGAGCATCTGGGCTTTTTCAGCCCGGCTCATTCTTCCAAAATCTCCCAGATTGAGTCTGAGAGAAAGACTGAAGCGGTCAAGTTTATTAAACTGGGTGGTAAGGTCTAAAGTATAGTTGGCGTTTATGCTGAATTTTTCCATATCAAAGGAAGAACCAACACTGAAACGGGGAAGCCCTGTTTTTAATAAGAAACCGCTTTGTATGGATAGAAAAGAAGTCAGATTGAGATCAAATCCCGTTGAATAGCTCATATCTTCCGCCTCTGTTCCATTCAGGTTAAAGGGGATATTCACATCCACTGCCCAGGTTAGTGGCCTGATGGGAGAATAGGCTATTCCCGTTGAAAGCATGGTAGGCAGAGGATCGGGATCGTTAATAAATTCGGTCCCTATATTTTTAACTACTACTCCGAATGAGAAGTTCTTGTCTCTGGAACTGAAATATTTAAGGATATTAAAACGGGTCTGCAGTCCCAGATCCATCATTAAAGCAAGGGCAGACTGATCGGGAGCAATCGAATAGGGCACTCCTCTGTATCCGATTTTCAAATTAGTTCCTACAGAAAATCCATGATAATAGTAATCATTCAGAAAGGTGTAGGCCGTATTAAATGTTATAATGGATTCGGAGTAGTACCCGGTTGCATAGCTTCCATCATCGTTTTGGGCCCTGTCTCCCCAGTCATCAATCCCGGTAAAAGGCAGGTACAGAAATTTTCCACCTATACCAACGCCTAGATTTTCCCAACGTGCTGTATAGCTGACACTTTCCAGGTTTGTCTCATCAATCCAGTTATTATGATAAAATGTAAGCTCCGAGTTTTTTACAAAGGAGCTGCCTGCAGGATTGGAATCGAGAAAACTGGAATCGGAACTCATCGCTGTAAAGGCAGTTCCCATTCCCTCATACTTTCCACCTGAAGGTATTGTAAGGGTTAAAAATGAGTTAAGACCGGAATTATCATCAATTCCAAATATTTCGCTCAAATAGGCATAAGTAGCCGAACTATTGGCTCCAGGGAACAGTGATGCTGCACAGAGTAACAAAAATGTAATGAGTAATCCCTTTTTCATCTTAATATATTATACCCTTCCGGTATCGTTTTATCCAGTTTAGTTCCTATGTTGCCGATAATAATATAGTATATTATTGAACATGTTTATTATCGTAATTTTGAAGGTTATACTTGACATTTAATAAGTGTTTTACATTTCTGATCATTCTCATCTTTGTATTCCATACTACGCTTTTCTCACTGGAAGACAAATCCAAGGTATCTGATAAGTATAAGGAAGTCGAGCAACTCATAGAAATCCTTGATTATAATCAAGCCATTAATGTTCTTGTTGAAATTGTGAAACAGAACCCTGAAGAAATGGAAAAAGCTCAGAAAATGATTCAGGAAATCCGAATAAAAAAAGAAGAATTTAATAAAATATACGAAGAGCTTATCAGGGTTCTCTTTGTTGAAAATGATTATGATAAAGGTTTGGCACTGATTGATGAGTTGGAAAAACTGGATAATAATCCAAATCCTAATACGGAAGATTCTCTCAGAGATGCCAGGATTTCCGCAGAGCTGATTTATTTCCGTCTTCTTTTTAATGAAACCATGGACAGGGCCTATGCCTTTTATTTAAACGGACAGTATGATGAGGCCGTAAAAACATATCTGACAGGATATAATTTTCATAAAAGAACTTATAATGAGCGGGCCTATGGAGATATCATCAAGGGGCCGGTCGATCAGCGCCTGGAGGCTCTTATGGATGCGGCCGCAGAATTCCTGGAAGAGTATAGTGTCATGACTTCTGTAAATGCTTCCCCTGTCAATTCTATTACGAATGAGAATGAACAGCTTCTTAACGAGTATGAGGATCTTTTCATAAAATATGCCGCTTTAAGAAATACTGTGTGGCATGCGGGTTGGACATTCCGGGATCAGAATGCCCTTCTGGGAGAGATCAGTTCTGAATACAAAGAAGACTTTTTCCTGAGTTTTGCCTGGAGAATTGTTTACGGGCGAAGCGGTGTAGAACAGGAAGAGGGGCTTATTGTTACCATGGATAACTTTTGGATTTCTAAGCTGGTTCCCCTATTGGCAAAACTGGATCAGAATCTTGATTCCTCAGTTAGCAGGGCAGAGCAGGCCTATAGAAGCAAGGATTGGATCAATGCAGAGAATAACTTTGAAGAGGGTCAATACTGGACGGAAAGAGCTATTGATTTTTACAATTTATGGACGAATATCATAAATCTTGACAGTCACATGAACCTGACAAAAAAGAGCCGGAGTCTTATCAATACATATTATAACAGCATGGTAGATCATGAAACAAAGCGCAATTATGTAGAACTTCTGGTCCTGTTGAGCCAATACAACCAGAGACTGGAAAGCTATGCTGTTTATAATAATCAGGATCTGGCACTGATGGATACCCGCCGTGAAATTATTAAAGAGGAAATTGCAAATATCAATCCCCTGATTGATGAATGGGATGAAATTGTTGAAAAGATATCAAAAGACCTGTTTTATACAGAGACTGAATCAGATCTTATTGTCAATGTTTCTCTCTCTGATATCAGGGAAGTCCAGGAATCCTATGCCACCCTGAGGGGGGACCTGTCCCTCGATATGGCCGATCTTGTTTTAGAACCTCTGGAAGAAGAATATCAGAGCCTTGTTGATGAACAAGGGAAGGCCCTGGCATTCCTAGAGGGAATCACTGAAAATCCGGAAGAAGATGAGCTGAGTATTCTTTATTTCTATCCAGAAAGAACCCTAGATATACTTGAACAGATTCAGGAAGAAAATCTTCAGCTACAGGATGAAATGGCAGATTTTATTGAAGAATACCGGCGTACTCAAAATGATATTCCACAGAAAGCCGCCATAGCTGTCTTTATTTTGAGAGCTGAAAATATTCTGAGGGGTCTTCAGGATGCTCAGCAGGAGTATCAGAGATTGAACCGGCGAGCCGATCAGAATATAACACAGGCTGAACGTTTCAAGAATGAAGGAGGATACCGCCTCGATGAGGCTGAAAATGCTTTAAGGCAGAAGGATTTTCAGCTGGCCGTTCAGAATCTGACATCCGCTCAGGATCTGTATGTTCAGGCTCTTTCCTATAATGAAGACATTGTATCAAGAGATGACATTGACCGTAGAATAGCAGCACTGCAGTCCCGTATCCTTCAGGAGGAAAACAAAGAGGTTATCCTATATGTCCGTAACAATGTAAATGAAGGGAAGAGCCTTTATCTTCAAGGGCGATATTCCCAGAGTGAAATTGTTTTTCTCCGGGCGGAAAGCCGCTGGTTCACGACCAATACGGAATCTAACAGTGAAATCGACTACTGGCTGAACCTTGTACGGGCTGCCTTATCTGTAGAATCAGGACGTACCATAGAAGATACAGAGCCACTTTATGCAGAGATGACCCAGTTTCTCAATCTGGCATTTTCCAATTTTGAAAAGGGCAGGGCTCTGATTGCTGAGGGCAATGTGACCGACGGATTAAAATACCTTGACAGTGCTGATCAAAATCTGAATGAGATCCTTATTCCCATGCCTCTGAATCAGGCGGCCAGTGTTCTGAAACTCCGTATTCAACAGCTAAAAGATCCGGATCTTTTCCTTGTAGTTTTCTCAGAAAAGTACAAGAGTGCTGTGAATAAGCTTAAAACAGAAGCGGATGTTGCTTATATAGACTTGAAGGATCTTGCTGAGATAGAGCCGAATTATCCGGGTATAAGCAGGTCAATTTATAATGCTGAGATAATTCTGGGAATCAGGATTCTTCCTCCCGATCCGGCAGCTCTGCGTGAAAGTAAAAATCTCTACAATAAAGCATTTGTCATTGTCGAAGGAAATGTCCGTTCTCAGTTTCCTGTTGCCCTGGCACAGCTGGATAAGGCGATAGAACTGAATCCGGAAAACAGTGCAGCCATAGAGTTGAAAGACAGGATTCAACTGGATGCAGGAGGACAAACTACCATTGTTTTATCATCTGCCGCTCAATCTCAGTTTAAATCTGCCGAAGAAAAATATATAGATGGAAATTATTTTGAAGCTTATGCCATCGTGCAGCAGCTGTTGAAAAACAAGAACAATGCAGCTTATTCGCCCTTGCAGGATCTGAAAAGGAGAATCGAATCAAAATTCTAAAACAGCTACTGTTGATATTACTACTCCTCTTTTCATTTACGGCCTTGGCATCGGAAGAGCTCTACTGGGAGGATGCCCTTGATCTGAGCGGTGCAGGTGCTTATTATCCACAGACAATCACATCAGACCAGGGTTACCTCTTTGTAATGTGGCAGGAATACGACAAAGGGGAAAAAAGAAAAATCAACTTTCTGGGATCTTTCTCAGAAGATGGTAATATATGGTCTTCTCCCGTTATATTATTGCCCACAATGAATTATCAGGGGGAAGACCGAGTCTCTCTTTTTTCCTTATCCCAGGATAGTCAGGGAAATCTCATAGTTGCTTTAAATGATGATGAACGGGAAATTGGAATCTATAAACTTAACTCTTCCAGATCAGTTCTGGATCATATTGCTTCAGTTCATACGGATTATACAGTTGTTGTACCCCGTCTTTTCAGAGATAAAAATGATGAACTGTTACTCTTTCTGACCCAAAGAATTGTACAGCCCAACGGGACTAAAGCCCTTTCTATATTCAGTGCTGCATCAGCAGATGGCTTCTCCTGGACTAATCCTGAACATTTTATAAAGGATCTGGAGTTAAAGCAGAACTTTCTTCCTTATTATACTTATGATGAGAAAGGTGAGTATGTTGCCTTTCAGTCTCTCTATACGGGAAACAGAAACTCCTATCAGATATTTTTTAAATCTAAACTGAACAGTGATTCGTCCTGGTCCCGAGAGAAACAGATAACAGATTTTAAGGAATACAGGCAGGGACAGGACTTTGATTTTTTTCAATTTGATAATCAGCGTCCCCATATCTTTGCGGATAATGGAACGGTTCACCTGGTATGGGAAAGACGTCTTGGCAGGGAGGCTCCCCAGATTTATTATCTGACTCTGAATGGTGCCGGTGAAAAGATTGAGGATTTTGAACAGATCTCCCGGGGAACCTATTTCACAGCCTCTCCCCGTATTGTCAAAGATAAGGACTCTCTTCATATTCTCTATTTTGATAATCGTAACGGAAACCAGATAATCCTTGCAGAAAGGCGTGGAATTTTCTGGAAGGAAAAAAATATCAGTCTGGTCAGAGGAGACTCCACCTACGCAAGATGGCTGTCTTTTAATTCTGACCTCTATATCCTATGGGAGAATAGGAGGAATGATATCCGGAGATCCTACTTATTGCGTCCGGATAAGAGCGCTCCTCCCGCATTGATCCGCACGGTCAATTTTAACAATGGCGGTCGGCAGGCTGATAGCCGCTCTGTCATAAGCTGGAAAAGACCAAAAGATTCATCCGGTATTATGGGATTTTCCTATGTATGGGATAGCATTCCGGATACAGAGCCTCCTGAAGATATGGATTATGTCGATTTGAGTGAACGGACAAGTACATTCCTGGCTTCAACAGACGGACCCTGGTACTTTCATATTAAGACCGTCGATTATGCGGGGAACTGGTCTGAAACAGAAAGAGTTTCCATCACGAGAGATACCACTCCCCCCGATGCGGTCTCCTTTCTTAAACCTTTGACGGATGAAAAGGGCTTTCTTGTCAGTAATACATTCTCTATCTTATGGGATTCTCGGGAAGAATTCCTGGGTGGTTTCAGCTATAAACTACATTTTATTGGTGAAGATGTTGATTTTATCGATCCGGATTCTCTGAATCTCCCACTTCCTCCCGATAGGGTGTTAAGTGGAGATAAAGGGGTACAATACAGTAATCGGGATAACGGTGTGTGGGCTCTGTCTGTTGTTGCATATGATGATGTGGGAAACATTAGTGATCCTAAAGTAATTCTTTTCAGGACAAATAAATATATTCCAGTAAGCTATATTAGTGACATTCAGTCCAGCAGGGATGAATTAGAAAGAGTTGTACTGCGTCTGATTGGCCGGGGATTTAAAGTTGGTGGGGATATCACCACTGTTGTACTTGATAAGGATGGTCAGGCTCCCTGGGACTATGAATTTTCAAAGGATGATTTCTCAGTTCGCAGCGACCGTATTATCGAGAATCTGACGGTGGAAGTTTTTGATGAAGGAACATATCAGGTAGGAGTTATCCATCCTCAACGTGGCCTTGTCTTTGCCCGAGGAAAACTGCGTCTTGATGCTTCAGGAACGGTCCGTTTTGGAGATTTCTCCTATAACTATGATACGTTCTGGCAGCCCGTCCGGATGGCAAGGACTCTCTGGAATCTGAACCGAACTCTGTTTATGGCCATCATGATTCTGCTGATCGGTTTCACCTTTGTTATCACAGTTCTGATTTATCAGATCATGCGTGAAAATAGTATCCTGGAAGAGGATATCAGGGCCATCCTTGATGGAAAATCCCTAAGTGGTCAAACTCAAAAGGAGACACTGAAAATTATGAAGAAAAAAGGTGTTAGTCTTCGTCTGAAGTTTACCTTGTCAATTCTGACTCTGGTACTGCTGGTTACAATGACTGTTGCCCTGTCGCTGGGACAGTTTATGATCAATACTCAAAAGACAAATCTGTCAGAAGGATTGTACCAGAAAAGTGCTCTTCTTCTTGAAACCCTGGCCAGTGGTGCCAGAACCTATCTGCCTACTCAGAATAGACTGGAATTGGGATTGCTACCGGGACAGATCAGTGCTATGGTGGATGCTCAGAGTACAACGATCAGCGGTATAGGAGCCAATAATCCTGATGCTTATAATTATATCTGGGCATCAAACAATCCGGATATAAATCAGTTTCAGTCGTTTCCATCTAAGGTAGAAGAAGAGGATCTTGTTAAACCTGATGCTCTTGAGGATCTGCGCTATGCACAGATATTAAGTAAATACAGAATCGAAGATTCTCTTTTGGACTTCTCGACACCCTTGAAAGAAGATCGGGCAGATCTGTATCTCCTATTGGTAGAATCAGATCTAGTGAAGGATTTTGAGGCCGGTTCTACAGAAATACAGGATGAACTGAGTGAAGCGATAAGAGTTCTGGAAACAGATGTGAATGAAAAAGCTTCTGAGCTGATTGGAGATCAGAATATTCAGCTGGATCAGTTATCCGAAGATGCGGTCAGGCTTGCCATTAAAGGTGACAGAACGTCTCTGGAAGACTTGAGAGTCATACAGGAAACAATCAGCCGTATCGAAACGGAAATCAATGACAAATTGAAAACGGTTTCAAACAGGGTTTACACATACCCTGAGTTTACAGCTGAAAATATCAATCCGGATAATCTCAATTTTACCTTTTACAAACCAATCGTATATAGAAACAAGGGAATGAATACCTATTTCCGCGGAATCATCCGGCTGAATGTTTCCATTGAAAATATTCTGAATGAAATTATCAGCACACAGCAGAATATTGTCAGGATAACTATTATCATCTCACTGCTTGCAATTTTCGCTGGATTTATGGGAGCCATGCTACTTGCCCAAGCTATGATCAATCCGATTAAGAAGCTGGTAAAGGCTGTAGAGATTGTCAGGGATACCCAGGATAAGTCAAAGCTGGGATCTCATGTCATAGAGTTGAAGTCAAAGGATGAGCTCTCCGATCTGGCAAGTACTTTCAATCAGATGACTCAGGGGCTTGTAAAAGCTGCCGCTGCCAATAAGGAGCTGACCCTTGGTAAGGAAATCCAGAAGAAATTTATTCCTCTTGAAACCATGGCGGCGGGAAACAGAAAACTGACCACGGGAGAACTGATAAATGACGATGCCCATTTCTACGGGTATTACGAGGGTGCCAAGGGTGTTTCGGGAGACTATTTTGACTTCCGGCAACTGGATGATGAACACTTTGCCATAATCAAATGCGATATTGCCGGTAAGGGTATTCCCGCCTCTCTGATCATGGTGGAAGTGGCCACAATTTTTATCAATTATTTTAAGAATATCAATATAAAGAAAGACGGTGTTCATATTCAGGATCTGGTATACAGTATAAATGACTTGTTAGAAGAGGTCGGATTTGAAGGACGCTTTGCTGCTTTTATCGTTGTTGTTATGAATGTCAAAACAGGAAAATGCTGGCTGTGTAATGCCGGGGATAACCTGGTTCATATCTATAATGATGTTAAGAGGAAAATGTATATTAAGACTATCAATGAGGTTCCAGCCGCAGGTGTCTTCCCTTCTTTTATGCTGGATGGTGATAAAGGCTATAAACAGTTGCCTCATATGATGAAAAGCGGAGATATAATGTTTCTTTTTACTGACGGTATAGAAGAAGCACAGCGCCATTTCCGGAACAATAAATTTGAACGGATTGTATGTGATGATTCATGTGATCAGGAGAGTGAAGGCCATTTTAAGAATCATGAAGTAAACAGTGAATTTGAAGAGTTCAGTATTCCGCGAATACATGATGTTATCGAAGCAACTCTTCATAAACAGAAATATACACTCTTTAAATACCACGATCCCACCCCCCAAAAGCTACTCTCTTTTGATTTTACCAATTGTTCCGGAGATATGGATCAGGCCGTTATGGCACTGGTATCGGTAGAAAAGGTTTTTCGTATGAATGCCGATCCAACTGCCGGTGATGATGATCGGATCCGTATTGATAATAAAATTGATGAATTCCTGAAAAAGCACTTTGACCAGTACAGGGAGTATTTTCGGAATCCCATTCCAGATGAGGAATTCCCCGAATATACATACTATTCCCATCTGAAAGAGGATGCTCAGTATGATGACCTTACAATCCTCGGGATCAAGAAGAAATAATGGGCTTCTATTGTGATAACTGCGGTGAGAAGGTGGAAATTGACTGTGATGAATGCCCCGTCTGTGGTGTATTGTTCAAGGCTGTAAAATGTCCTCGCTGCGGTTTTACAGGCCCATCTGTTCAATTTGCCAGGGGTTGTCCCTCATGCGGCTATCTTGGGGAATCCTTAAATAGTGAGAATCATGAGAGGATTCCGGATAAAAAAGAATGGGTTTTCAAACAGTATTTAAGTGATAAAACTTTCTGGATTCTGGGGATAGTCCTACTCCTGTTGATTCCGGTTCTTATAGCTTTTCTGCTGAATAAGTGATTTAAATTTATCTATTACAGGAGAAATCCTATTCCCATCCCGATGGTCAGGTTTTTAGTTCTATCATTAATTTCCTGATAAATTATGTTGCCATTCAAATAGAAGGGTGAGTCTTTAAAATTAAGACTCATATCCAGGGCTGACTGCATAATAATCGGAGTTCCCTGAAGGGATGGCAAGTAGAGAGCTGATGAAAATCCCGCATGAAAGATTCTGTTGGAATAGGATATACCCCATCGGATAACAGCTGTAAAATCTGCTCCTCCATGACCATCCCCGCTATATAATGGTTCAAAACTGTAAAGACTTTCGGGAGCCATATAAAAATCCCACAGGTCTACTTTAAATTGTACAGGAAATGCCAGAGAGGCCCCTGCCGGATCCCTGATCATTCTGGGGTAGACATATTCTGAAAAATCATTGATATCAGCCCTGTATGCAAAACGGCCGTTTATAGAAAAAAGAAATGGTCCGTCTCCGCTAATCAGCACTTTCTGTGATGTATTTATTTTTATAGCAGGAGTACTGCTGTCAGAATTAACGGTCAGTTCGAAATCAAATGCACTTTCCCATCTAGGAAGGGGAGAGAAGCGGAAAAAGAAGGAAAAGGGGAGATCGGAAGAGTCTTCAGAATCTTCCAAGTCAAAATTACTACTGATAAAGGATCCAAATTGAAAACTGCCTGCAAAAAGAGGCTGTGCAGAAGGAACAAGACTCAATCCCGAAAATCCGGAAAAATAACTTGCCGGTTTTCTTGAATACCGGTAATCCACCTGAAAGGAGGAATTAAGAGAAAAATCCGCTACTGAGTAAAGGCTGTATTCACCCTTGTATGTTTTGTTTCCATCAATATCCATGCCTTCCCAGTAATAGACATTCGTATCGCCAAGAGTTTTTACAGGGGAAAGAGTGATAAGGGGAAGATTTTCTGAATCGGTGATTATCAGGTCAGCATTATCGTCCATAAATAAGTTTTTTGAAAAAAGGATACGAATATAATAGTAGGGATCTTCGGGATTGATGGAACCATAGGCCTGTCCCTGTCTGATTACAGCTACTTTCGCTTCCTGTTTTGCCTCTAAGCTGAGAGTCGGCAGATATTGTACAAAAACTGTTGTTCTTTTATTTTTTTTAACATTTATCCAGAAAGTAATATCTTCCTGTCCTGTCTTTTCCAGTCTAATCCTGTAATAACCAATGGATATTTTATTGTTTTCATAGGGGGTTTTGTCAATTTCATTCTCTGCAATATAGATGACAGCAGAGTCCATATCTGAAATGATCTCCAGCCCCTGTTCAAAGTCAGGACTGTATCCTCGCTTGAGATCTTCTTCTTCCAGTCTGGCGTGTCTGGAGTATTCATCTTCATCCCGTATTTTGATCTCAACTCTGGGATCCTCACTCTGAGAAAAAAGTGAAAAACTGATCAGGAAAATATACAAACAAAACAAGATGTTCTTGTTCATGAAAGCTTTCATGGTACAACTTTCTCCCTCTAGTAAACTCTTCTGATTACAAAAAAGTATAAAATGTCTGTTGAAAGCTATTATGTTCTTCAGGCTTCCCGGCCGATAGTAAGAACAATATGCTTATCCGAAATACTTACCTATTGATTATAGTCTCAATTTTCCTACTTGCCCCGCTTTTCGGTCAAACTCCCTTGATAGACGGTTCTGATGAAAATGCTGATGCAAATTTCAGGGAACTACCCAATGGATACAGAAATGTCCTCCTCGGAATGCCTCTGGAGCAGGTTAAAACAGCATTGATATCTGAGTCACGTTTTGATTATAGAGGAGAACCTGATGTTTCTCTACAGGATATGGGAAAACGTTTCCTTATTTCCTGTAAAGGCCGTGGGTTTATAGATGAAAGTTTTTTTCAGTTTAATGAAAATCTGCTGTATCTGATTATCATTAATTTTGATAATGAGAAAATTGACTTCTTTACTCTGCAGCAGGATCTGAATGGTAAATTCGGCCCGCCTTCTGATCTTTCTCCCGAAGGAATGATATGGGAAAATGAGAAGATAATTCTATCCTTGGAATATCCATTAACACTGAAATACCTGGATAAAAAAACCTTTGAAGGATTTATTGAAGATGCCCGGTCTCGGGACGGATTTACTGAAATAAGCAGAAAGGAATTTTTGAAGGACTTTTAATGAGATTAAAAATACTACTTTTTACTCTGTTTTCTGTCTTGACCATGTCTTGTAGTGGACATGATCAAAATAAATATACAATTCAGACTCTGAAGATCAACGAAACTGCAATTGAAGTCGAGATTGCCGATACCGTGGAAAAGAGGGAACTGGGTCTAATGAAACGCAAAGAACTTGAAGCGGATAAAGGAATGCTGTTTATTTTCGAGAAGGAGAGGAAGGTCTCATTCTGGATGAAGAATACAGAGATCCCGCTGTCCGTGGCTTATATCAGTAAATCCGGATATATCCGGGAAATTCATGATCTAAAACCTTATTCGTTAAACCCTGTACAATCCTCTCATTCTGTTTTGTATGCCCTGGAAGTCAATCAGGGATATTTCAAAGAACATGCTATAAAAGAGGGTGATCAGCTGATCTTTCCCTGAGGATCTTCTTTCAGTACTATGATTTTCTGTTCAGCCTGATCCAACTCTTTTTCCAATCCTTTAGAAAGATGCATTCCCTCTTCGAAGAGAGCGGTCATTTCAGAGAAACTGTTCTTCTTTTCTTTCAATATTGTATTTATCACTTCCAGTCGTTCCATCTTCTCTTCAAAGGTTTTCACTATTTTCTCCTTGTATAACGGCGTTTCTGCTTCCGTCCTGCATTTTTATTTTTACCAGATCTCCCTGATGCAGAAGCTCTGCACTATTAACGATCTGATCATCCTTCAAAATAAGAGAGAACCCTTTTTTTAGAATTTTTTCAGCTGACTGATTTTGCAGAGATGCGGCATTCAAATCAATCTGGTGTCTGTAGTTCTGCAGCATACTCTCAGTACTGTTTATCAGACTGGATTTCAGAGAATCCAGGTGAATAGTGAGAGGATCTATTTTGGATTGATAAAGCTGTTTCAGTTTTTTTTCTCCTATTTCCATTAGCACCCATCTGATTCTTTCCATCTGATGGGATATCTCCTGTATGAGTGAGTCCTTTGCCTTAATGATTTGCTGTCGAACGTTTATGGTGGCCTGTGATATAATCTCTGCTGCCGCGGAAGGCGTCGCCGCTCTGACATCCGAGGCAAAGTCAGAAAGGGAAAAATCTATCTCATGTCCTATTCCGCTTATGATGGGAATACCTGATGCTGCCACAGCTCTCACCACTGTTTCATCACTGAATGCCAGAAGATCTTCCACAGAACCGCCACCACGGGCCAAGATAATTATATCCACCTTATGCTCCCTATTGAAGTACTGCAGTCCTTCTACAAGGCTCTCGGGGGCTTTCTCTCCCTGAACAAGGGAGTCATAGATATAAAGGGAAAAGCCGTTCATCCGTCTTTTCAGAACATTGATGACATCCTGAACAGCCGCTCCCTTTGCAGAGGTAATAATTCCGATTTTCTCAGGATAAACAGGAAGTTCTTTTTTCAGGGAATCATCAAATAATCCCTGGGCTGCCAATTTCCTCTTTCTCTCTTCAAGCATCAATAAAAGATCACCCTGGCCGGTCTCTTCCATGGTTTCGCAGATAATCTGATAATTCCCCCGCTGGGGATAAACGGATATGCGTCCTAAAACAATAACGGACAGACCATCCCGGGGGATAAAATCAAGCTGATCAAGCTGAAAACGGAAAAGAACAGCATTGATAAGACTGTCCCTGTCTTTCAGGTTGAAATAACAATGACCCGAAGCTGCTTTCCTGAATGTACTGATCTCTCCTTTTATCCGGATCAAAGAGTACTGTTCCTCCAAATGACTTTTAATGAGGTAGGTTATTTCTGAAACATTGTAGACGGGTATTGAGCTGTTAAGGGGGTTGTCTCTTTCCATGAGTGAAAAATACCCCTTCTAAGGCATAAAATCAATTACTCTGTCTGGATAACGCTTTTCATTACTTCCGCGGCAAAGGCTGCTTCCGACAGGGCATCCCTGATGTACTCATCATCCGTAGAAAGGGGGAGTTTTAGAAGGTAAATCAGAATAACCCTCTGATCGCTGTCATTTTTCATAAAAGCCCAGCTGCCCATCACTCTTGTTTGAAGATTATCCTGCAGCAGGAATCGACTGATATATTCACCCTGTTCGTTATCAAGAACCGCAGCCACAGAAAATATTTCTCTAACAGCTGTATCTCCGGAGTAGTTTAACTTATTCCTTATCCAAACGGTATTTTCCGTCTCATCATCCAGAGAAATCTTAAGTCTGTAATCAGTTTCTTCATCAATTAAGAAATCATAATGATTTCTGTTCAGAAATTTTTCAATGGTTGTTTCATTCTTGAGTGCTCTAACCGTACAGGAAATAGAACAGACAAGAATTGCGTAAATTGTGAAGATTTGAATTATTCTCTTATTCAAAGGGCCTCCATAAATGATACTTTCGCTTACAGAAATTCAAAATCATGACGATAACAGATTATATGAGGAATATCGCATTTATAAATCTGACAGTTATTAATGAAACTTGTCAAAACCTGATATCACAGGACAAAACGGTTGCTGCAACAATAATCGATTACTGTAATGCACTTCCGGATATAGAATTAATTATACCGATAGGCTTAACTCTTGACCAGATAAAAATATTTTACCCACAA
The DNA here is from genome assembly GCA_002084805.1 of Spirochaetaceae bacterium 4572_59. GTDB lineage: Bacteria > Spirochaetota > Spirochaetia > DSM-2461 > DSM-2461 > Oceanispirochaeta. The sequence continues at coordinate 45,551 of NBMC01000017.1, forward strand.
AAAACTCCCGGGAATTATATCCTATTGGAAGAAAACAGTATTAAAAGACTGATCGAATCCATGGCTGAAAAAGCTGAGGGATATGACAACTGTATCTATGTATATGGGGATACTCCGCTTCTTGACAGAGTCCTGACTGAAAAAATGTTTCAGAATCATTACAAATATTATGCAGATTATTCCTTTGCGGATGGATACCCCTATGGATTATCACCTGAGATTCTGGGGAGTGGATGTCTGAAACAACTGATTCCTCTTGCTCATGGGGAGAATGGAACAATCCAGCGGGATTCTCTCTTTAACTGTCTGCAGAAAGATATCAATGCTTTTGATATTGAAACGGAAATATCAGAGAGGGATATGCGGCTGAAAAGAATTTCTCTCAGCTGTGATACCAGGAGGAACTGGCTGCAGCTGCAAAGAATTCTGGCTGCCGGTGGACGTGACTGTGCCAGTATTATTGAAATGGATGATACCATTGAACAATACACTCGCACTCTTCCCGCTTATTTTCAGATACAGCTGTGTGAGCGTTGTATGCAGAGTTGCTCATACTGTCCGTATCCCGGGGTAAATCCGGATCATTTGAGGGCAGGGAGAGAGATCTCCCTGGATAATATCAGTGATCTGGCCTGTAGAATTGATGATTTTGCTCCAGATAGTACGCTCTCTCTCTCTCTCTGGGGTGATCCCTCTACCCATAGCTGTCTGGATCAGGTTTTAGATAGTATTATAAGTAGAACCGGCCTGAAAATTGTTATTGAGACATCGGGCCTGGGCTGGGAGGGGTTTTTACAGAAAAATCCGGAATGTTTAAAATCAGACAGAATTGAATGGATATTCTCTCTTGATGCCATGGATGCTGCCCTGTATAAGAAGCTCCGTGGGGAAGGACAGGAAGAAGTTCTTCTTACTATTGAAAAATTCAGAAGTGTCAATCCTGATCATACATGGATTCAAGCCGTCAGGATGAAAGACAATGAAGATGATCTGGAACAATTCTACAGATTCTGGAAGGAAAAAACAGAAAATGTCATTATTCAGAAATATGATTTTTTTAATGGTGCGCTGGAACAGCGGAAAGTGACGGATCTATCACCCCTCAATCGTTTTCCCTGCTGGCATCTAAAGAGGGAAATGACCATTCTGCTAGATGGAACAGTCGTCCTTTGCAGGGAAGACCTTAAGGGTAATTATAAACTGGGCAATGCCTTTAAGCAGTCATTGTCTGAACTATGGGAGGAAGCAGATTCCGTGTTTCAATCCCACATAAAATCATGTTATACAGGGATATGTGAGAACTGTGATGAGTACTACACCTACAACTTCTGATACAAAAGAATATACGCATTATACAATCGTTTCCGGAAGCAATAAGGGCAACTCTTCATTTGAAGGGGTCTCTCTTATTCTACTGAACAGGGGCGGAAAGCCCTTTAAATCCGAATTTTTAAGCAAATTGAGTGAATTGAATCTTCAGGAAATAATCTCGGTTGAAACTTCGGAACATATTTTCGAAATGGAAAACATGACAAAGAAACTTTCCCGGTTGAAATTCCTGCTGGTTTCAAAAGATATCTCTGTGGGGGAACGGATAAATATTGCCGTGAAAGAAGCCGCTGGTACACATGCCCTGGTCTTTTGGAATGATATGAATCTGCAGATAAAAACCCAGGCAGAGCGTATTTTAAAACAGGCTGTCCAAGGGGACTTCCTATGCCGGGTACCTATTCTTATGAATGATAGAAAAGAAACCATACCGACCCGTTTCGCCCCCGGGTATTCCAGAAAGAAACTAGAAGTCTATTCCCTTGCTGCCGTCAAAAACAAAATACCTACTCTCTATCCTTATGATTACTGCGCTATCTATCATCGCCAGAGCTTTATTTTGACCGGTGGATACGATCCTCTTATTATGAATCCTTACTGGCAGAAACTAGACTTCGGATTCCGTGCTTACCTCTGGGGGGAGAAGATTGAAACAAGTACGGCTCTCAGGATCAATTACATAGGGGATATCCCCCGGGAAGATACGACAAGAGACTACTATTACAGGAGATTCTTTCTGAAGAACATGGCTCCCAAGTTCTCAGGGGACTGCAGTACACTTCCTTTCAGCCATTTTCTGAGTTTTGTACTTCAGTCAGGCAGCAGTATGTATCAGGCATTTAAAGAGTACAAACAAATTAAAAAATGGGTGGAGGAAAACAGTTTGCGTTTTAAAACTGATCCTTTTAATCTGACAGAATTATGGAAAATGGAATGAATCGTTCGCTTGTATTATTACAAGTGAGGATTGATTCCTCACGTCTCCCCGGGAAGGCGTTGAAAGAAATTTGCGGTTTGACCGTGATTGAACATGCCATGAGAGCTTTGAAAAAAATTCCAGCAGATCAGCATGTCCTTGTAACAGCCAGTGGTGATGAGGCCTATTTTTCTGATTTGGCCGAAAAGCAGGGCTTTGAGCTTTTTTGCGGATCCCGAAAGGACGTACTGGATCGTTTTATCCAGGCAGGGCGGTATTTCAAGGGGGATATTATCATCAGGGCTACCGGTGATAATCCTTTAGTCGCGTTTGAACCGGCGGAATTCCTGTTGAAAAAGCTTAGTGAAAATCCTGAATGGGATTATACGGCCATGAGAGGGCTGCCTCTCGGCAGCGGTGTGGAGGTCTTTCGATTCAGTGCTTTGGAGAGGGCCGCCGGAAAAACAGATGCCCCCTATGATCATGAACATGTTACTCCTTATCTGTATAATCATCCGGAGCAGTTCAGAATCGAGTATTTCGATTCTCCTGATGAAATGGCATCAAATGCCAGGGTTACCATAGATACTTTGGATGATTATCGATCAATTTCAGAAATCTTTGATAATCTTTATGCAAATAAGCCAGTGGCTGTCAAAGAACTGGTGCGGTATCTGAAATCACATGAATAATACAGACAAAATCCTTTTTATCCCCTCAGCCAGAAAAGGGAACGGTACGGGCCATCTGAAACGTTGTGCTTTCTGGAGTTCGGAATTGCCCGTTCAGAACTTTTATATTCCTGACGGGGAAGATAGTTTCTCTCCTGAAGAACTGGAGCTAATCACATCTTGCTGTTCCCAAAAAAATATAATCCGGAAATATCCCGGCGAGCGCTGGGATCTGATTATTCTGGATAATCGCAGTACTACTGCTGATTATCTCCCCGCGGAACTGCATGATATACCCATAATTGCCATAGATGAAGCGGGGTACTGGCGCCGTCATGCTTCTTTCGTCATGGATATTCTGCCCGGAATCTATGGGGAAAAAAACTCTGCAAACAGAAGTGGACTCTCTTTCATGGATTTACCGCAGTCTCGGAGAGCGGCCGGTAGCAGGAGTTCGGAGGGGATCCGCAATGTCCTTATTTCTTTTGGCGGTGAGGATCCTGCAGGCCTGACACAAAAAATAATGGATTCTTTTTTTCTGCATCAGTCTGAGTGGAGCGGGACTTTTGTCCAGGGCCCTTCATTTCATCAGGATCTGAAGGAAAAAGAGAACTGCCCGAAGAGTATCATTCTAAAATCACCAGATAATCTGAAAAATATTCTGCATCACTATGATCTTGTTTTGACTAGTTTTGGTTTAACCGCATTTGAAGCTCTCTCTGCGGGGACAGAGGTTTTTCTGATTAATCCATCAGAATATCATGATCGATTATCTGTGAAGGTCGGATTCCCCCTGCTTAACAAGGGGTGGAAGAAAAAGGCCTCCCTTATGCTTCAGGAGCTTGATAAGGCCCTGCTGAAAGGTTCTTTTTTTGAACAAAATAAGAATCTACGGGACAGTTTGGACCTCTCTCATGAGAACTTTTCCGAGTGGCTTAGTAAATTGACAGCAGTTAGTTCCACCTGTCCTGTCTGCGGTGGCAGGAATAACCAATTATTGCGTCGTTATGAAAATAAAAGTTATTTCAGATGCCACTCAAAGAAATGTGGTATGGTTTATATGCTGAATTTCAGAGAAAAACAGGATATCTACAGCACGGCCTATTTTTTTGAAGATTATAAAAAACAATATGGAAAGACATATCTTCAGGATTTTGAACATATCAAACAAAGCGGTTTTTCCAGATTGAAGAATATTGAAAAATTGCAGTTCCATCATAAATCACTGCTTGATATAGGATGTGCATTCGGTCCTTTTTTGAGTGCCGCTGCTGATAAGGGCCTTGAAAGTTATGGGCTTGATGTTTCAGAAGCCGCTGTTGATTACATCAATAAGAATCTGAAGGGTATAAGAGCAGTTTCAACACCCTTTGAGAGCTTCAATCCTGAAGAGGCATTTAACTGCAGTGGATTTGATATTATAAGCCTGTGGTACGTTATTGAGCATTTTAGAGATCCGGCGTTTGTATTAAGACGGGTTTGTGCCTTATTGAATGCAGGAGGGATTCTGGCCCTATCGACTCCGAATGGCAGAGGGGTCTCGGGTACTCTGAACCGGAAACATTTTCTGGAGATCAGTCCGGACGACCACTATACTGTCTGGGATAGAAATTCTGCCCGGAAGATACTGACAAATGCCGGATTCACCCGTATCCGCTTTGTAACGACCGGGTATCATCCCGAAAGAATCCCTGTTAAACTTCCCTTTAGAAAAATAATGAATAAGTCTATCCTGCTCTGGATCAGTAAATTGTTCCGGCTGGGTGACACATTTGAAATATATGCAGTCAAGAAAGGAAAATCATGAGACCTGTAATAATGATTCTTGGTGCCGGTGTAATGCAGCTACCGGCCTATAAAGCAGCAAAGAAAAATAACTGGATAAGCATAGGAGCGGATGGCAATCCCGATGCGTCCTGCAGACAACTGGCTGACTATTTTATCCCGGTGGATCTGAAAGACCGCGTTCGGCTGACAGAAAAGGCCTCCGAGTTTAAAGAAAAGATAGGATTGGATGGAGTTTTTACCTGTGGAACAGATTTCTCAACATCTGTTGCCTGGATAGCCGCTGAGCTGAATCTACCGGGAATCCCTTATAAAGCAGCCTTGAACTGTACGGATAAAATTCGCATGCGCTCCGTTTTTGCAGAAAACAGTGTACCCAGTCCTGCCTTTGTTGAAGTTTCGGAAGATATGGATATTAGTAGGGTTACAAAAAACCTGAATTATCCCCTTGTTGTAAAGCCTGTTGATAATATGGGTGGACGTGGTGTGATAAAAGTACTGTCTCCCGAATCCTTAGAAGAGGCTGTTAAAGAGGCCATCCGCTTCTCCAGAACAGACAGAGCCATTATGGAAGAGTTTATGGAAGGTCCCGAGTTCAGTCTGGATAGTCTAATCAAAGACGGGGAGCTTCATGTTACAGGTTTTGCCGATCGGCATATCTTTTTCCCGCCATGTTTTATTGAGATGGGACATACCTTACCGACAAGTCTTTCCGAAAAGGACAAAAAGGAAATTATCAGGGTTTTCGGTCTTGCTGTAAAAGCTCTTGGAATCACAAATGGAGCGGCTAAAGGGGATATCAAATTATGCTCTGATGGCGTGATGATCGGCGAGATTGCGGCCAGGCTCTCAGGTGGTTATATGTCCGGTTGGACCTATCCCTATGCCTCAGGAGTCCCCCTCGTAGAAATGGGGATGAAAATTGCCATGGCTATGGATCCGGGAGATTTTAATGAACCCGAGAGTGATAGCTCATCGGAAAGAGCATTTATATCTATTCCTGGAACAGTCAAAGAAATAAAGTACTTGGATGAAGCCCATGATATTGACGGAGTTATGGATCTTTTTCTGAGAGTGGAGGAAGGGGACCAGGTTATTTTTCCCGTAAATAATGTAACAAAATGTGGAAATGTTCTTGCTCTTGGAAAAACAAGGGAAGAGGCCCTGGCATCCAGTGAAGCTGCTGTAAAAAGGATCCGAATTCTTCTGGAACCCGGTTCTCTGGAAACAGAAAACTATATGAAAATGCCCTTATCCCATGGTTTTCCTCCTTCTGCTTATGAATCTCAGGAAAACTCTTGGTGTAAAACAGAAGGATTCTTCGAATTTAACCCGGATTTTTCCATGACCTACACTATTCATCCTCTTCCCGTTCCGGTTTCAGAAGATCCTCTTTATTCTATAAAAGACTGGCATGGAATATCTATTGGAGAAGCTCTTACTGAACTGAAGAACGAAAAGGATATAGTCGTAACAGAGGGGGGAGAGTGGACTCTTTTTTCAAGACATCTATGGTTCTCTCTTTTAAGAGGGGGCATTCAGGGAGCCCTGTGGTTCCTCGAAAGAAATGAAGAAATATAGTGTTTTTTTTCTTCTTATTCTTGTATTTGCAGTCTCATCTCTTACTGCCGAATCTGTCAGTTTAGAGAAGCTCCTTGAGAAAACCGCTGCTGAATTCTTCTGGGAGCCTCTTCTGAAAAAGGGGATGATTCTCAGGGAGAAACGAAGTGTCTCATTCTCTACGGATTATCCTGTTTTAATTCTGGATGATCAAACCATTATGCTCAGTAGTGCAGCTGTTTATTCCAATGACAGGATTACATTTTCAGAAGATGCTGCCGAATTAATCGGGAATTACCTTCTGAAGAAAGACTTAGTTCCGGAAAAGGGGCCGTTCAGAATTGCAGGTATTCTTATCGATCCCGGGCATGGTGGGCGAGATTCTGGGGCTGTCAGCCAGTTTCCAGTGGATGGTGTAAATATTTATCTGAAAGAAAAAAACCTCGTGCTGGATATCGCCATGAGACTGGAAGAGATGCTTCTTAATCGTTTTCCTCATAAGGAAATCCTTATGACCAGAACCCGTGATGTCTATCCGACTCTAGAGAGCCGCGTAAAACAGGCTAATGATTTTTCACTGAAACCGGGGGAGGGAATTATTTATATTTCTCTTCACGGCAATGCCAGCCTGAATACGAAAGCCCGGGGGTTTGAAGTCTGGTATCTGCCTGAAAATTTTCGAAGAACGGTTTTAGATAATCCTCTTGAGAATAAGGATCTTGACCCCATACTGAATACCTTAATGGAAGAGGAATTCACCATGGAAAGCAAACTCTTGGCAGAATCTATTCTGAATGAGCTTCAGTCTTCCATCGGTGGAGAGACTGAAAACCGTGGAATTAAAGAGGAATCCTGGTTTGTTGTCAGAAATGCCATGATGGCATCAATTCTGGTCGAAACAGGATTTATTACAAATGAGAAAGAGACTTTAAAATTGAGAGATCCTCTATACTTGAAGAAAATAAGCGATGGAATCTATAATGGGATTATTGATTTTGTTGATTTTTTTGAGAAATAAAAGGTTTTATACATGATACAGAAAATAATAAAATGGCTTCCCTTCTCTTTAATTGTATTTTTTTTCATCCTGTCCCTGGTCTTGATAAATACAGGATACGGAAGCTTTGAACAGATACTGTTTTTCCCTCTTGATAATGGAACAGGTTTTAATGGAGAAAAGCGGCTTGTCAGTAGAACTAAGGATAGAGAAGATAGAATTCTTCAGACCGTCCGTGAGGTGATGCTTGGTCCATCAGAACTGGAATATAAGAGTATTGTTCCTGTGGAAACGAAGGTTCAATCGATTATTTATCGGGAAAATGTTCTTTATCTCGATTTTTCAAAACACTTTTTTTATGAAATAAAAGGATTTTCCATTCCTTTTCAGGAACGTATGGAATATATGGAAAAAAATCTATTATTCAATTATTCTTTTATACATAAGGTCATAATTACCATAAATGGTCAGTTGCCACTGAGCCCTTATTTCAGAATTGAACAAGATTTTAATAATGAGAATAAGTAAAAAAAATTTTAATTCGTTGACAAAGCTAGTGGCATCTGTATAATTTTGATTTATAAATAAATACGAAATGTACCTTAAAAGGAGCTATGAATGAAACGGTTCTTCACTCTCTTGTCATTGGCTTTGTTTGTTTTGACTGGTTCTATATTTGCAGAAGAAACAGTTTTGATAAACTTTTCAGATCTGGTAGACGATTACCAGGGTGAAAATAAAGCCACTCTTATGGATTTCAGTACAGTTGCCGGGACCCGGTATACCGAAGAAGAAAAAGCTGCTATGCAGACTTCTCTTTATGTTCCCAACTGGGAAGTAGAGTTGACTTCTTCTTCTCAGACTGTAGTGAATAACTCACTCTCTTATGTACTTGCTGTTCCCGTAAATAATGATGTAAACAATTTTGCATCTGCCGGTGATCAGTTGATGGGTATCAGGGTTCATTTTCCTGAAGCCAGCTTTAATTCTTATGCGACTGTACATCCCCCCTTTGCTATCCCTGCTTACGCAACTAGCTCAGTAGATGAAAATGCAGTTCGTGGTGACCAGTTTAGCGGTTACGGAGTTGTAAAGAACATTGGTGTTCTTAAATCGGTAAAAGTCCGTGTTTATGGAATGAACTTTCCCATGGGTCTTGGTCTGATCTTTCGTGATGAAAATGAAAATCGTCAGTCTATCTTCCTGAGCTATCTTGATTTTGATGGCTGGAGAGAACTTGAATGGACTAACCCCAACTATATCACTCAGGTAAGAAATAGAGAAATTACTAATATTCCCCTGTATCCCAGAAGCGCACCTTCTCTGACTCTTGATGGAATCTTTGTTTATCGGGATGCCATGCAGGAAGGCGGTGATTTCATCTCTTATATCAAAGATATAACCATGGTATATGATCAGGCTGTTCTTGATGAGCTGAACTCTGATATTGATCATGAGTCTACATGGAACATCCTTTCTGATAGGGAAGAATCCAGAAGAAATTCTGAGCTGAAGAGACTTGGTAATGTTCAGGTTCTTCGTTATCTGGAAACTCAGAAAATGCATCAGGAAGAAGAAGTTAGTCCAGCAACCGCTGAATAATTATCTTTTAACTGTAATTTGAGCCGTAATGCTCTTATATAATTGAGACCCCAATGTAAGGGGTCTCTTTTCTTTTTATAAGCTTTTTTTAAGCACTGAGAGGGGGGGGGGGATTACTTGTACAGTATGAATCCTGTAGAGAATGTAAATAAATATCCTGGTACATCTTTAAGTTCAAGTGAACCGCTTGAGACGGGATAGAGACGGTTATCAAGGCCCAGGTAAACTGTGGATCCGTTAATAGAAAAATCAAATCGTAACCCCATTAAAATGTTTTTAATTTCAATAGATGTTTCACCCGCCAAGATTAGATCCTGTTTCTCATATCCAAGTTTAGACTGAATTTTCAGAATAGAGTTCTTTTCATAGTAATCTGTATAAAACATATAGGATGTCCTGCTGGCAGAAGATTCATCATTCCCATTAATTTCTGAATACAGATCATTTTTTTGTGTGAAATAACAGAGGATATGATCTCTTTTGAGATAAAACCCTATAGAGTAGAATCCGGAATATGTTGAATAGTCTTCTTTGAGCAGGGAGGACCGGAAAGGGACGAGTTCTCCTCCGATATCAATAAAGCCCCATCCTGGAGCCTCTGTTCTTAAATTTCCAGAAAATCCTGGTTTTACCAGAGTTTTGGACTGATTGATAAGGCCGAATACCGGTCCGAAAGAGATAGAGTAAAAAGGGTGGGAGAATTTAATTTCTGACTTAAGCCTGTACTTTAAGAGAGGATCAACGTCAAGTTCCAGTTTATATCCCAGTGCATCATCGATACCGCTGGTATCCTTGTAGTAAATGTTGGCTCCCCATTGAAAGAAAGCTGAGTATTCTGTGTTGCTATTTTCATAATCTGTCAGGCCATATGTTCCGAAATAGGATGAAAATCCCGTTTCCACTGCGTTAAGACTAAAGAGCATAAAACACAGAATACTTAAAATTATAAAAGTATTCTTATTTTTCATTATTCTCTCCTGATATATAGTTTAATTCTCGTAATAAACAAAACAAGCAATTAGTAAAATCAAAACAATACGCTGATATTTCCTTTAAATTATTATTTTGTCTATTATCAAGTGTATATTAAGTGTTGTTTCTTATTTACAACTTAACTTTTTAAATTGTATAATAATTATTATGCTTTGTATTTTACTTAAATATAAATTATCATAAAACATAGAAAATCTTATCTGATCTATGAATAAGAGAGTAATCCTGTATGAGTGACTATCTTGATCCGAATAACGAAGAGCTACTGAAAGACTTTTATGCTGAAGCAAATTCTCAAGTCGAGATGCTTGAGCAGAATATCCTGGCTATTGAAGACAATCCCGATGATCATGATGCTATTGATGAAATATTTCGGGCTGCCCATACTTTAAAGGGTGGGGCGGCAACTGTTCAGATGTCTGAATTGGCAGAATTTACACATCTCGTAGAAGATCTGCTTGATGAAATCAGAAGTAATAATATCAAGGTGAATGAGCTGGTGGTTGATACCCTGCTGGCATCAATAGATATTATCAAAGAGATGCTGAAGGTCCGTATGGAAGGTTCAATTTTTGACGGAGATATTTCTGAGCTAAAATCGAAACTTGCGGGGATTGTATCCGGGCAATTCACAAGTTCTTCTCGGGCAGCAGTTGACATGTCTGAAGAAAAGAAGCCTGCAAGCACGAAGGCGGTCATTTCCAGCCAAGATCCGTCAGCCTTAACTGAATATGATTTACTTGAGTTAAAGGAAGCGGCAGCTGGTAAGACAGTCGTGCAGGTCAGGGTTGTATTTGATGAAAATAATCCTATGAATTCTGTTGGTGGAATCCAGGTTTATGCCAAATTGAAGACTCTTGGTCAGGTTTTAAAAACCATCCCTGATTTTGATGAACTTTATGAAGACAAATACTTTCCTGTGGTTCAGTATTTTATTGTCAGTGAAAAAAGTAGTGAAATAATCGAAGAATCCAGTTTTATCGCTGAAGTCACAAGTAGTGTTGAAGCACAGAATCTGGATGTGCAAAAGCCCTCAGACACAGTTAAGGAAACAGTCGTTGTAAAAGAAGTTCCTCCGCCAGCTGTTCGGGAAACAATAAAAACTGCGGAAAAACCTGTGAGCAGCAAAAGCACCCCCGTTAATGTTGAAAAAGAGATACTAAAAACTCAAACTACTGTAAAAGCTAAACAGAAAGATTCTTCAGGATCAATTCTGAGGGTTGATAGTAAGAGGATTGATAACCTTCTGAATCTTGTTAGTGAAGCTGTTATTAACAAGGCTACATTTAATCAGATAAGCAATCAATTCCTTGATATTCAATCTGAACTTCAGAGTACAGAAAATATTTACAGAGAGAAATTAAAGAGTCTTTTTGATGATCTTCCCCGTTATCTGGAAGAAATACAGAAAGATAGCTCTGTTAAGGAAGTTAAAAAAGAAATTACCGACAAGTATGAAGATCTTTTTAATATTTTTGATGCATTTGAAAGTAATTTTAAACAGACCGTAGGTACTTTTAAAAGTACAGCCGCAAATCTTGGTCGAAACACGGGTGATCTGCACGAAGCTATACTGAGAATCAGAATGGTTCCTATCAATCAGATTTTTTCCAGATTTCCCCGACTGGTAAGAGATTTATCTAAATCTTTGAATAAAAAAATCCGCTTGAATATAGATGGTGAAGATACTGAGCTGGATAAATCTGTTATTGAAGAGCTGCTTGATCCTCTGATGCATTGTGTTCGTAACTCACTGGATCATGGTATAGAGAACCCCGATGTGAGGCTTGCAGCCGGTAAACCTGAAGAGGGTCAGATTTTCCTGAAAGCCAGCAATGAAGGGAATATGATTGTTATTGAAATCGCAGATGACGGGGCCGGAATTGATATGGTTTCTGTTAAAAAGAAAGCGATAGACAGGGGAATCATACATCCTACTAAAAACCTTTCCGATGTCGAGGCATACAATCTGATATTCGAACCTGGATTTTCAACTGCTAAAGAGGTTACCAACATTTCCGGAAGGGGAGTTGGTCTGGATGTGGTGAGAAAGGAAATCGAAAAACTGAATGGTACTGTAACAGTACACTCCTCTCCAGGAAAGGGATCACGGTTTACCATAAAACTGCCCCTTACTCTTGCTATTATTCAGGGATTGCTGGTGCGTGTGGGAACAGAAGTTTATGCAATACCCATTACCAGTGTAATAGAGAGTCACAGGATCAAACCTGAGGATATAAAGATTATTGATAACCATGAGGTTTTTAATGTCCGTGAAGATGTTATTTCACTTGTCCGTCTGAATCGTCTTTTCAGGCTGGAAACCGAAGAACGCGGTGACTATAATTTTATTGTCATTGTCGGAAGCGGTGACAAGAAGATGGGTGTTATGGTGGACTCTCTTATCGGAGAAGAGGATGTCGTTATTAAACCTCTAAAGGATCGCTATACTAATTCTCCCGGTATTGCAGGAGCAACCATTCTGGGTGATGGAACGGTATCACTGATAATTGATGTAAGCCAGTTACTGGATTTGTGTATTCAGAAAGAACAGGCTTCCAGACTCAGACGATCACAAAATTATTAAGGAACTGCTGATGAATATGAATACGGAAACCGTAGCGAATTCAAAAGAGCTTGATGAAAAAAAAATGAAGAAAATAGATTTCAAAATGGTAACATTTACCTTGGCAGGTAAGGACTATGGAATCGATATAATGAAAGTTCGCGAAATTCATAAAGCTGAAAAATTCACATTTGTTCCCAACTCTTCACCCTTTGTTCGTGGTGTCTATAATATGCGGGGAGATATTATCTCTGTTATTGATCTCAGAGTTTTTTTTAATTTGCCCGTTGAGAAGAATGAGAAAAGATATGAGAATATGATTATTCTTCGTTTAGAGGATAATACTATCGGTGTTCTGGTGGATACTATTGAAAAAGTTATTGGAATAGATTCTTCCAGAAAACAGCCACCCCATCCTTTATTCGGTGATATCAATATTAAATATATAGAAAGCATTGTTGAAAACGATGACAGCCTGTATATCATCCTTGAAGCAGAAAAGATCTTCAGCTCCGAAACGATAACAGAATCCAGGACTCCAGAAAAGGCTATTCCTGCTGCGTCAGCAGTTGAAGAAATAGTATTTGATGCCAATGCCATCAGAACGGAAGATAATAGTAAAGCTTTGAATATCGGGTTTATAGAAGAGACTCTTCCCACTTATGCCGGGTTTTATCCTACTGCTCTGAATAGAGATTGGGTGATAGACCGTTTTGATTCCTGGGAAAAACAAAGGGGAAGCGATAATACGCAGCTTGATAATAAAGAGGATGCTGATGCTTATCTCCGTGGGTTTAATTCTCCTTTTACAGGAGAACTTTGGGGCGATGAGTATATTTCCGCTTTAACATCGATGCTGCCCGAAAAATCAGGAAATGTCTTTGTCTGGAATCCCGGCTGTTCAAGAGGTTATGAAAGCTATTCCATAGCGGCAGTGCTGAAAAGTAAAAATCCAGAAATTCTTCTAAAGATTCAGGGAAATGATAATGATCTTATCAATATTTCTTCTGCCCCTGGATTGATGATTGAAAAAGGTCGTGTTCCTTCGTTTTATGATTCCTTTCTGGTAAGCAGTGAAAAGGGAACCCAGTTTAATGAAGTAATAAAAGATAGTCTTATTTTTGAGTATCACGACTTAAACAATGATACATCTCTTCCTCCTCTGGATTTTGTAGTATGTAGAGATACTCTGAGCTATATGAATGAGGCTGTACAGTTAAAAGTCCTTGAAAAGATTTATGAGTCAATGAAACCAGGAGGTCTTTTGATGCTGGGAATAAATGAGAAACCTAGTAATGGAAGTAACTGGGAACTTATTGAGAATAATGGTCTCAAATTATATAAAAAAAAGTAAAAATGTCAGAACATTATAGTATATAATTAAGGAATATTAGGAGTTAGCTGCATGAGAGTTGAGTATATTAATCCTTTTGTTGAAGCCGCTTTCAATATATTGAAAGAGGTTTTGCAGACCGAAGTCAATAGAGAAGAGCTGTATCTGAAAAAGTCTACACAGCCAGTTATGGGTGTTGCTGCTATTGTCGGGTTGGCCGGTGATGTTGAAGGACGTGTTCTCATTGATATGTCTAAGGAAACGGCTATGAAGGTTGCCTCTACCATGAATGGAGAGGAACTGAACACAATTGATGAACTTGTAAAAGCAACTATTACCGAATTGGCTAATATGATAACGGCACAGGCTGTTACTAAACTGCATGAATTGGGGTTCAAATTCGATTTAACTCCCCCCGCCATCATGACCGGTGATAACATGCAGGTTAGTGATTTAAATGTAGAAGCATTAATCGTTCCTTTGGGTCTCCCTCAGGGAAAGATTGAAATAAATGTTGCGATTAAAGAGAGAGTAGGAGCCTGATATGAAAACAACCAGTGACTTTCCTTCAATTAATGAAAGAGTTCCGGAAGGAGTAACTAATGATGGTAAACCTATTCGGGTTATGATTGTTGATGACTCAATGTTTGTTACAAAACAGATTAGTCAGATTTTATCTTCCGAAGGTTTTGATATTGTTGCTACAGCTGCAGACGGAGCTGAAGGTGTTGAAAAATACAAGGAACTGTATCCTGAAGTTGATTTGGTAACTATGGATATTACCATGCCGAGAATGGATGGCGTAACTGCACTGGAAAAGATCATTGAATTTGATAAAAATGCAAATGTTGTTATGGTCAGTGCTCTTGGAAAACAGGACCTTGTAAAGAAGTCTCTTATGCTTGGTGCTAAGAATTATATTGTTAAACCCCTGGATAGAAAAAAAGTTCTGGAGCGGGTTCTCAGTTCAATAAAATAATTCTGCCCAGCTTGTTGACAAAGTTTGGAATACCGGTAAAATGGTGATTCCTAAGGGGGGCTAGCTCAGCTGGTTAGAGTACATGCTCGACATGCATGGTGTCGCCGGTTCGAATCCGGCGCTCCCCAATAATAAAGCTTTATATCATAAAGAGATAAAGACCTTGTCTGTAAGACAGGGTCTTTTTTTATGCCCTGTTTCAACATCTATTCAACATTTATTTTGTGAGAGGGGTTTGAAGTGGGTAAGGTTGCCGAGGATTTTCTATTAAAACAGGATGTTAAGTCTCCCTATTGGTACTATCGCCTGAGTGGTTGGAAGAGTTTTAAATCCACAGGTCAGAAAACAAAAGCTGCGGCTAAGAAGGTTGCTCTTGATGCCTGGAAGAAACAGCAGGATACGGGGATTCAAAATGCTAATATAAGCTTTGGCAAGTTTTCCAAAGATTTTTATGATTGGAACTCTCCCTGGTGTACCAGGCAATATTCAAAGGGTCGCCTACAGAAGTCTACTGCAGAGTGGAGGGCCGGGATTCTGAAAACTCATATTCAACCTAAGTTTAAGAGTTTCCTATTAACTGATATTACAGCAGGTAAGATTGATTCCTTTCTTATGTCTCTGAAATGCTCCGATGGTACGAAGGATCATATCATGACAACTCTCCGGATAATTTACCGTGAGGCCATGAGAGAGCGCTATATTGATAAAAATCCTATGGATTATATAGAACGTATCAATATTAAAAGGATTCCCAATCAGCCGCCTTCCATGGAAGAACTCCGGAAATTGTTTCCTGTTGATAAAGCCAAGTTTAAAGAGATATGGCCTCTTCGTCATTATGGTGTTATGTGCGCCGTTATGGCTTCATCAGGGCTTCGTATGCAGGAAGTAAGGGCAATGACCCCTAAAAGTATAGTGAAGGCAAAACAGGGCATTATAGTCGTCCAGGCGGTGAATACATCAGGAGAGATCAGTCTTCCGAAGAAAGATGAGATCAGAGTGGTGATTCCCCCGGTGGAAACGATAGAGCTTTTAACCTGGTGGATGAACTTTATGAATATCACGGATCCGGATCAGCTTCTCTTTCCCGGACGGGAAGGGGGACCCATAGATCGGAAGGCTCCCTATAAGTATTACCGGCAGGCACTGGATAATGCAAAGATTGTTTCAGGAGGGCGGAAGCTGACTGTTCACGGCCTCCGGCACGCCTATAATACCCGAATGAGGCAGATCCTAACGGAAGCGGCTATTGAGGGATTCTGGGATGAAACACAGATGTGTTTTGCCAATAAGCTGAAATCGGCGGATCAGATTCTCCGGGAGTATACGGGGCATCGATCCGAGGCTATGACGGATCTTTATGACCATCCGGATCTTTTGAAGAAGTTAGATGCCTTTCAGGCTTTTAAGCCTTATGCGGAGTTGTTTTGGGTAGCGTAGATTATTATTCAGAGATTCCCCTATGCGGATGTATATACTTATTAGTATAATAAAATTAAGCTTAAGCGGTACTTATCTTTTAAGGATAGGGGTGCGGAGACTAATGCGAAATAGAATAAGAGAAGAAGTCACAAATCTTATAATGAAATATAATCTCATGACTAAACCAGTCAATATTCTAAAAATTGTATCTGATATCGGTTTTACAATTGAAGATGATAGTTCTGTCCATGATGCCTCTATTGACCCTTCCCGGATGGTTATATCAGTTAACCCTGATGATCCTCCAGAACGGAAGTTTTATTCTGTTGCTCATGAGTTAGGCCACTGGTTTCTACATGATAGAACTGTTGCCTACGATCGTAATACATCGAATGCACATCATAATTGTTCAGATGAAGAAAGAGCGGCTAATCTTTTTGCCGCTGAATTGTTGATGCCCTATATTGAGGTTAAGAATGACATGGTTTACAAACGTTATAACCCAAAAGATATTGCAAGGAAATATGGAGTTTCAGTTAATGCTGCTACAATCAGATATAATAATATTTTTAAAACAATATTCTAAGAAATAATATATGAGTAAGAGTGAACAAGATATCTCTAATTTAATAGATAAAGTCGCATCAAAAGAAATCTTAAAAATTGATAATAGATTTTCTTGGTTTCGATTCCGAATGAAATTATTTAAATATGTTATTATCCCTTTACCTGTATTCATAGGTGATGCAGCTCTAACCTATTTACCATTACCTGAATTCGTATAATAAGTGCATAATCCCGATGTGGTGAGCGTGCAGGACACTGATATACAAAAAGTAAGACTTAAGTGTACCTTGTAGGCAACAATCACAT
>NBMC01000084.1 GCA_002084805.1 Spirochaetaceae bacterium 4572_59
AAAATGAGAGACTCAGTGCAGAAAATGGATAGACTGGAGTCCCTTGGTGTGCTGGCCGGTGGTATTGCCCACGATTTCAATAACTACCTGGCAGGCATTTTCGGCTATGTGGAGCTGGTAAAGAATAAGATTGAAACGGGGACTGTTGAGAAAAACCGGGAATATCTTACTAAAATTCTGAAGATCTCTGAAAGCGCCAAATCGTTGACACAGCAGCTTATGACATTTTCCAAGGGGGGCAAACCTGATAAGGAGCTTAGCAGTCTGGAAGAGATTATCCGGACGAGTGTCCATTTCGCCTTGAGCGGTACCAGTATCGTTTCTCATCTGTCTATTGAGGATGATCTGTGGAGCTGCCTCTGTGATAAAAACCGGATTTCCCAGTGTATTGATAATCTGGTGATCAATGCAATTCAGGCTATGCCGGGAGGGGGGACTCTGTCCTTTTCTGCAAGAAATGCCCTGGAAAAAGTACCCCCTCAGCTCGGGGGAGATAGCTATGTTGTAATGAAAATCGAGGATACGGGCAGCGGTATTCCTACCACCCTCCTGGAAAAAATATTCGATCCCTTTTTCTCAACTAAAGAAAAGGGCAATGGACTGGGATTGGCCACAGTCTTGTGCAGTCTGAACCGGGAGAGGGAAGTTCTTTTACTCTCTATCTGCCGGCGTCCCGGTCTGAAAAACCATTTCGAAATGACAGGGTTATCGATTATCGGGCCGGTACCGGTCATATCCTGGTGCTGGATGATAAGGAGTATATACTGGAAATTCTGAAAGATATGATTGAAGCCATGGGGTATGAGGCTATTCTGACGGAAAAAAGCAGTGAGGCCTTTCGTATTGTTCAGGAAGATTACAGAACAGACGGAAGGATTAAGGCCTGCATTCTGGATCAGACTCTTCCAGGAGATCTGTACGGCCACGAGGTCGCCCGGAAAATCCATGAAATAGCCCCGGATCTGCCTCTGATCGCTTCCAGCGGCTATGTTGAGAGTGATGTGATGATCAATCCCGGGCAGTACCATTTTTCCGCATGTATTGCAAAGCCTTTTGATTCGCAAAAGCTTTCGGAAATTCTTCATAGCAATATTACTGAGCCCGGAGCCTGATGTCAGAGGAGAACTGCCGGATTCGAGGATTCATTTTGCATTAGCTTGTGGAATTCCTTAACAAAACTTTTTGTTAAGGATAGAATACTCTCTATTGTGAATGAAGTTGAACTACGTTATCACATTGATAAAATATCAAATTACTCAAGTTTAAAAAACTCAAAACGATCTGTCAGTTTTTTAAAGTACATCTGTAGCTGTTGTCTTGAGGGGAAAGAGAATCATATTAAGGAGTATTCCATAGGGGTTGATGCTTTTGGTCTTCAGCCGACTTTTGATCCTCAGATTGATCCCCGGGTCCGGGTCGAGGCAAGCCGGCTCAGAAAGAGATTAGCTGAATATTACAAAGAGGAGGGACAGGACGATCCTATCCGGATTGTAATTCCCCGGGGAAGCTATATTCCTGAATTCCATAGAATAGAGGAAGAAGTAAAATTGGCCAGCTTTTCTCAATTCTTTATAGAAGGGCGATCTATAAGAGTTCTTCATCCGGTTTTTATCTACCAGAACAAGTATAGTCCCTTGAATTTTACTCTTTCAACCCTGCTGAATACGTTTTTTTTATTTTCTGATGATCCCGCAACACAGGAACAGAATTGTGAAATAGAGATAGAGATATATCTGAAATTTTATGCTGAAAAATTAAATATAAACACAGTCTTCGCTGATCAGCATATATTGAATACTATTGATATAAGCCGGGAAAACTGGAAGGGCCAAGTGAGCGCATTATCAGCTCCTCTGTTAAGACAGATTATCCGGAACTGGATAAATCCAAAGCTGGAAGAGGGAGAGCTAAAATGAAAAAAATCTATATTGTTGATGATAATTACATTATTCTCGACTTGCTGCAGGATATCCTGGAAGAAGACTCCTACGACATAAGAACATTTATTCAGGCAGAACCAGTTTTAAGGGAATCTCTTAATGCCCCTCCCGATTTGTTTCTTCTGGATATTAGAATGCCGGGAATGGATGGTATTAGCCTATGCAGGAAAATCAAAGAGACAAAAGAGTTGGAAATTATCCCTGTAATTTTTATTTCCGGGATGATCGATTCTAATGAAAAAGTCTTAGCTTTTGAAGCCGGTGGTGCTGATTTTATTACCAAACCATTTATTTCAATAGATATCCAATCCCGCGTCAGAACCCAGCTTAAGCTGAAGGAATTTCTTGATCAGACACTGTCTTTTAATATGGCATTGGAGGACGGGATTAGCCAGAGAACCATTGAACTTCAAAAAGCCAAAGAAGATGCTGAAAAAGCGAACAGAGAAAAAGATCAGTTTCTTTCGAATATCAATCACGAACTGCGAACGCCTCTTAACGGAATACTGGGAATGCTGGATCTGATGAAGCAGAAGAAGCCGGAGGATGAAGAACTGTCGTTGAATATTGATCTTGCGGATTATGCTGCTAAGCAGCTATCCTACCTCATCAATGATATTCTGGATTATATGCAATTGGAAAACAAATCCATGCTGTTTTCCTATAAGACGTTTTCCCTTAGCAAGCTCCTTAATAAACTGAATCATATTTATGCGCCTCAGTGCCACGAAAAAGGATTGGATATCCGTATAGAATCACTTCCGGAAGATACCTTTTTTGCGGGAGATGAAAACAGAATCCTCCAGATACTGAACAATCTGCTTACAAACAGTATTAAATATTCTCTTACAGGTACAATCTCCATAAAATGCGTGCTGGATGATGAGCTGGAAATCCAGGTACAGGACCAGGGTGTGGGGATTTCAGAGGAACAAAGACCGGAAATCTTCAAACCCTATGTTCAACTGCAGCACTCTTATCTCCGTGAAAAGCAGGGGCTGGGCTTAGGATTAGCCATCACTCAGGACCTTCTGGAACAGATGGATGGAAGTATTGATCTGCAGTCCACGGCAGAGGGGTCTCTGTTTACGGTCAGGATTCCCCCGCATAAGGAAGAGGGGGATGCCGCTCCCCTTATGTCTTTTCAATCCGGAAAGGGAAACGGTGAGATTTTTATTGCGGAGGACGATTCGATTTCCCTTTACTATATGGAGAATGTTCTGGAGGATGCCGGTTATTCTGTTACAACAGCAATTAATGGAAAAGAGGCTATGGAAGAGCTGAAAGAGAAACCCTATGATCTTATTCTGCTGGATATAAGTCTTCCTTCTTATAGTGGTCTTCAGATAATGAAAGAATTGAAACAGAGCTGTGATACTCCGGTTCTTGCTGTAACCGCTTACTGTCAGGATAGCGATATCAGGCAGTTCAAGGAAGCTGGTTTTAAAGATGTAATTTCAAAACCGGTTCATTCCTCTAAACTCCTGGAAGTAGTCCGAACCTTTCTGTCAGAGAAGTAGCTGAAGGCTCTCGGGGGACAGAGAAGCAGGACAGCTTTGGAGGTCGCATCAGGCGACTGGCCCAGCAGCAGCTACAAAAAAAATAAGGGTTGAAATCGATATAACATCTGCTATAATACATGTTATGAAAAGAAATATTCAATGTCTGAAAACTTTTCAGAATTCGTAAAAGAAGTAAGACGCCAACTCTCTCCCGATTAGCTTGAAATCAATTATATTTTTTGTGGAAAAACGAGAAAAACAGGAAATTAAGCCAGTCAGAAGTCAACAATGGATAACAACACAGCTGCAAACCTCGGGTTTGAAGATAAACTATGGATGGCAACGGTGTGAAGATGAATATGGCTATCCGCGGTATTGATTCCGATATTCAGTGGGCGAATACCCGAAGCTGAAAAACTGCTTGAGGAATTAGATAAAAACGGAGGTCAAAATGCCTGACAAATTTACCAAAGCACAATTCTGGAAGTGTGCTCTTCAAGTAAATCCATCCACCTATATCGAATATCGTGGAGCAGATCATAAGCTCTCTGAAGATGACTATAATGCTCAGCTCCTGCGAATATGCCAAGAGGAGAATATTAAGATTATCGGTATTGCCGATCATGGTAATGTGGATGGTGTGGATAAAATCCGGAAGCCTCATGTCTTATAAAAATGACCAACCCGGGATTTGAGGCGTTTAAATTAGCTTTTCAAGACCCTGATTCCAGAGTAAGGCTGAACAGTGATGTTTCAGAACAATATTATTCCCAGATTTTATCCATGAATATAACTAATGGGTATCTGGATGGAGTAGATATCGATTTTTCCGAACATCTTAATGCAGTTATCGGAGGAAGGGGTACTGGAAAATCAACTCTACTGGAATGTATCCGATATGCCCTGGAACTGGAACCCATCGGAAAGAATGCCATCAAACAGCACAATGAAATCATTAAGGAAAATATCGGCAAATCAAAAGCCAGAATTGAACTGACTATCCGTTCATCAAAGATGAATGGAAAGAAATTCACTATCAGTAGAAAGTATCCCGAAAGCATCTTTGTGAAAGATGAGGATGGAAATATCTCCTCATTCAAACCTTCCGATCTCCTTCCGGAAATTGAGATCTATGGACAGAATGAAATATACGAAATTGCCCAGGATAATGATTCACAAAGAAAACTCTTGTCGAGATTTCTGGAAGTCGGCTATGGAGAAAGCGATTTTAAGATAAAGGAATCCCTGAAGGCCCTTTCTGATAATAGAGTAAAACTTGCCTCTGCCATGGACAATGTTGCCGCTACCGAAGAAGAATTGTCACGACTTCCTAAGCTTGAGGAGCAGGTAAAACAGTTCAAATCTATGGGAATCGAAGATAAGCTAAAAATCATTCCCTTACTGGAAAATGAGAAACGTCTTAAGGAGAGAATACAAAACGAAGAAATAAAATCCTTAAAGCAGGCTGTTGAAAGCGTATCGGGGGGCCTTCCGGATACAGTTTTTCTGAGTGAGAAAGCCTTGGGAAATCTTCCGCACAAAGAGATACTAAATAAAATAAAGATGAATCTGGATAAAATAAGAACCGAAACGGTCTCTTGCGGAAAATCAGGAAAAGCTTGTCGATGAATTGAAAAGTAAAAGGCGGGCTATTTTATCTGAACTATCAGAACAGAGAGCATTAAGATCTGCACACTTTGAGCGATCTTTAAAGAAGATTAAAAGGAAACTTAAAGGACAGTTAAAACTTACCGTACTTTCAGAAGCGGATAGAACTCCTTTAGTCAATTATCTTATTGATTGCAATCTCGAAGGTGTTGGAGAGAAACGACTGTCATGGATAAAAGATAATGATGAAGTAACACCAATTAAATTAGCAGAACTGATAAATTCGGGAGCTGAAGCACTAATCGATAACGGTTGGGAAATAACACAGTCCACGGCAAACTCCATGACTAAAATGTCGAATCTGGAAATCCTGAAAATGGAAGAACTTGAATTACCCGATATTATAAAGATTGAACTTAATGTGGCCCATGGAGAGCAGGAACATTACCGGAGTCTTGATAAATTGTCAACAGGACAACAATGCACGGCTATTTTACACTTGTTGCTTTTACAAAATAAAGATCCTCTCATTATGGATCAGCCAGAGGACAATCTTGATAATGCTTTTATTGCCGACAGGATT
>NBMC01000085.1 GCA_002084805.1 Spirochaetaceae bacterium 4572_59
AGGATTTATCCTCTTTATATGTATGGACACTTCCGAACCTTCTACTTCATTTCGATTCTGATTTTCCTCATTATTACCCTATCCGCCATTATGCTTCGGCCTTTGCTTACAGAACCTTCTGTTCAGGCGCAGGAAAAACACTTCGCACTGATTGCTGGAAATGTTAACCAATCCCTTTGGAAAGATATATATGAGGGAACTCTTCAGTATGCCAAGAAGAATAATATCGCAGTAGAAATGATGGGGCCCTCTCATTTCGATTTGCAAGAGCATATCCGTTGGTTGAAGATAGCCATAGCTTGTCGTTTGGACGGTCTAATATTTCCAGCATATACCCAGGAATCTTATACAGGGCTAATTCAGGAGATGAACAGTCGGGGAATACCTGCAGTTACAGTTATGTATGATCTACCGAATAGTGGGAGGGATTCTTACGTGGGAATCGATCCTGACGAACTGGGTAATACTGCAGCTTTGTTAATCGATAATGCCACTGAAGGCCAGGCAAATATTGCTGTGATGAAAAACTCTCTTTTCCGGAATAAAAGTGGTAAAATCACAGGTGATCCCCTAATAGAAGCAATCGTTCGGGCTGTACAGGATTGGAAAGGTTTGAATATTTCTCGTATTGAAAGCTCTCCATATGGTATCTTTAGTACTGAAGAAATTTCCCGAGATATTCTGTTGAATGATGATACTATTAATGCTTTTTTCTGTGATAGTGTGGATTCAACACTGGGAGTTACTCAGATGCTGGTGGATCTGAATCGGGTAGGAGATATAGCCGTCGTAGGATTCATGCGTAATAATGATATTGATCGTTATCTGGCAAATGGAATTATCGATGGTGTTATTCATACTGACTCTTTTGAAATTGGACGGAGCTCTGTCTCGATCCTTCATGATTTAAGCAATGGAACGCATACATCCTCATTTGAAAAAATCGGATTTTCTGTTCTGTACAGTCCCAAGGAGGAAGAGTAAGCCATAATGACTCTCAATCGCAGAATCTTTATAACCTTTTTTCCCATTTTTTTATTGCTGCTTTCAGGTTCAGTTCTCTCCTATGTGAGTTTTCTGGTATACCGATCGGAACAGGGAGAATTGTATCGAGACAATTTGACTCTCAACAGGTTGACTGATCGCTTCGAGACCATGAAAAGGACCTATGTTTATTACTTAGAATTTAAAAAATTTGAAGATCTCGACGGGTATCTGAAAGAAAGCGCCCTTTTGAAGGAAATCATGCTGGAGTTGGAGGGGAATCTGGCAGGAAATGAACAATCCTTACTTTTGAAAGATATTCTTGGAATGATGGAAACCTACCTGGAGCTTTCAGATCAGGCTGTTATAATGAAAAGGAACCGCTTAATTTCGGAATACTATAAGGTTTATCTGGATAGCTTGGAGATTGATCAGTATATTGTCGAGTTTACAGGCCGGTACAATAATATGCTTCTTCAGAAGAATGCTATACGTTATAGAGTCCTAGAGTCAAAGGTTTCAGCTCTTCAGCGTCTCTTTTTTACTTTGATTTTCTTTTTGAGTGGCATAAGTTTGTTTCTAATGAATTATCTCTCTAGTCTGATTTCACGTCCTGTTCGGGATATGACAGAACGTGCTGTAAGAATTGCCGAAGGTGATTTTGATACCCAACCAGTTATTGATGAAGGGGCAGCAGATGAATTGCAGAACCTCTCAAGTTCCTTTACCACAATGGCTGGGAAAATCTACGAGAATCTTCTTTTGAAGGATGCTCTCTACGGAGAGGAAATGAAAAATCTGGAAATGCGAGAGAATGCATCCAAAGCGGAATTTTTCGCTCTCCAAAGTCAGATAAATCCACATTTTATGTTTAATACGTTGAATGCTGGAGTTCAGCTTGCCATGTTTGAAGAGGCTGAAGGGACAGAGAATTTCCTCAATACTTTTGCCAAGCTTCTTCGGTATTCACTGCGAAATCTTCAGGAGCCGGCGGATCTCGATCAGGAATTGGAAAACGTAAGACTCTATCTTGATATAATGAAAATCAGGTACGGAAATATTTTTGATTTTCAAGTTGAAGAAGCAAACACTCTTACTACCTGGAAAATTCCACGAACAATTTTACAGCCCATCATTGAAAACATCTTTGTACATGCGTTAAGGTCTGTGGATTTTCTTCATATCAAAATAATACTGCGCGAGTCACAAAAGGGATTGACCCTTCAAATATGTGATAATGGCCCTGGGTTTTCTGATGAATCTTTACGGAGTATCAGAAAACTATCTGATCTCGGGTTCAATGAACTTGCCAATATGACCAGAGGTAAAATCGGTTTGCTCAATGTATACTTTCGGTTCTTTCTTTTTTTTAAAGAAGGTTTCGAAATGACAGCTGAGAATAGAGATACCGGTGGAGAAATTCGCATTCTCATTCCGAAGAAGGATATAACATGATAAGAATCCTAATTGTTGATGATGAAAAAATAGCCAGGGACTCTCTTGAATGGATTATCAGGAAGGAATTGGGGGATGATGCTCAAACTGTAACAGCCCGTAATGGAATGGAGGGAGTTGATCTGGCCTGTGAATTCCGGCCTGATATCCTTCTAATGGACGTTCGTATGCCTGGTCTGTCAGGTCTAGATACTGTTAAGGAGATCCGGATGGTTCTTCCTGATTTACCGGTTATTTTCATCAGTGCTCATGAAGACTTTCAATATGCCAAGCAAGCTATTGTTCTGGGTGCTGTTGATTATGTGAATAAACCTGTTAACCGTAAGGATTTTATTCAGGTTCTTCATAAAACTCTGGATGATCAGAGTAATATCAGAGCAGAGAGACAAAAAACATTACGTCTCAGAAATGAGTACTTTCTTACCCGCCCGGTTCTTGAACAGAATCTTATCTATGGGATCCTCCTTTCTGAAGATCAGCCCGGACCAGAGCTGATGGAGTTCTCGGATCTCAGGAGCAATCTTCAAGGGGGCGGTTGTATCTTTACAATCCAGGGGCTCCCTGATAATGAGTTGTCAGAAAAAAATATCGCAGGACTTGATGTATTCAGGGATCGAATAAAAAATCGGTTAACCTGTCTAACTGGTCCAGTGATAAAATACAGTATTACTGGATTGATCCCCCTTGGAGAAGGTGCTTTGGAGGAGGAGAAAATTAGGGTAAAGGAAATCCTGGTAGACATCTGGAGGAAGCTGGATACTGATTTGGTCCGTTATCTAAAATGTGGAGTAGGAGATCATGCGGAATTGGAATTTTTCCATAATTCCTATATTCAGTCTCTACAGGTCCTCAGTAATATAGAAATGGGATGTCTGGGATTCATTTCAGATATCCCAACGGTTACAAGAGGGCTAAAAATTGATACCCCTGAGTTTTTTGGTTCCTCAGATGAAGGTGCTGAAAGACTTCTAAATCGATTACGCTTGGAAGGTATTTCTCTTGAACTTATCCGCAGTCGTCTCGCAGAAGAGTCTGTTCTTAAAGTAGACCGTTTCAGAAAAACAGGGAATATGGATGATTCCTGGTTTCGGGACGGGGCCTATCTCAGTGTACTTTTTGAATCACAGGAGTGGCAGGGAATTTCGGATTGGATTATTCTATTTCAATCCCATTTTATTAACAGTATGAGGGCGATGACTTCCAAGTCGCCTTTTTTGGAAAAGGCGCTGAAGATTCTGGATAGGGAGTATTCCAGTACGGATATTTCCTTGGAAAGTGTAGCTGTGGTTTGCAGGGTAAATCCGGCTTATCTGAGTGTTAAATTTCGAGAGGTAATGGGAGTGAACTTTATGCAGTATCTCACGAATCTGCGGCTGGATCTTGGCTGTCAACTGCTGGAAGATCCTTCACTTTCAGTAAAAGAGGTCTGTTATAGAATCGGATACCGAGATCCAAACTATTTCAGCCGTTTGTTTCGTAGCCGATTTGGTATGCCTCCATCATACTTCAGAAAAAAAGTGAGGGGAAAATGAAGAACAGAAAGAATGGATTTTTCTTCCTGCTCATATTTATTTTGATTGTCTCCTGTGGGAATAGGGAGCAACGGAAGAAGAGTATCATGGTTGAATCAGATAAAAGTGAAACGATAGTAGGACTATCAATGGACACTCTTGTTGTAGATCGCTGGAGAAAAGATCTGGAAGCACTTGAGCGAGAATTTAAACTCAGAAATATGGTTCTTCTGGTCCGGGATGGGAGAAACAGTGCTGAAATCCAGAAAAAACAGATCCTTGAACTGGTGGAACAAAATATAGATATTCTCATTGTCATACCCCACGACTCTTCCGCAGCTTCAGATGCTGTACTTCCTGCTCAGAAAAGAGGAATTCCCATTATCAGTTATGATCGATTAATTGAAAAAGCGGGAAGCGATGCTTATATCTCCTTTGATAACAGGAATGTGGGACGTCTGATCATGAGGGAACTTCTTCACCGTGTTCCCGAAGGACGTTATATCATTCTTAATGGTGCTCCGAAGGACCATAATAGTTATATGCTGCGTGAAGGTGTTGATGATGCTATAAAGACACATTCCAACAAGCATAGTATTACCATATTGTCCGAAATATGGACTGAAGCTTGGTCGGCTGATTTTGCTTACAGCCATATTTACGATCTACTTTCTCATGGAGAGAATTTTGATGCTGTTTTCGCCGCCAATGATAGCTTGGCAGGTTCTGCTGTAAGAGCCCTTTCGGAATTTCAAAAGGCCGGACAAGTTGCAGTAGGAGGGCAGGATGCCGATCTGGATGCCTGTCAGAGGATTGTTGAAGGTACACAGATTATGACTGTTTACAAGCCAATTGATCTTCTGGCCGAAAAAACAGCAGATCTAGTCGAATCACTCCTCGGAAATAGTAATCATATTATCCCAGACGAAATGATATCTGACGGGACTTGTAATATTCCCTACTACAAGATTCCTGTTCGAAAAGTTGATAAAGGTACAATAAACTCTATCATAATTGCATCAGGATATCATTCCGGGAAGCAGATCTATCAGAACATTCAGACTAATGAGAATAGATAATAAACCAATCTGGATAGATTATTCTAAAAAAAATCCAGATCTATGTTGAGCCCCTAACTTTAACACCCTTCAAATTGTAAATTATTGCT
Source organism: Spirochaetaceae bacterium 4572_59 (assembly GCA_002084805.1). Classification (GTDB taxonomy): domain Bacteria; phylum Spirochaetota; class Spirochaetia; order DSM-2461; family DSM-2461; genus Oceanispirochaeta. The sequence continues at coordinate 5,119 of NBMC01000085.1, forward strand.
ATTTATCAAAAAATCCTCTTC
>NBMC01000018.1 GCA_002084805.1 Spirochaetaceae bacterium 4572_59
AATTGCGAACTGTCGCCATTGTTTCCTCCTTCACTATCCACTACCCACTCTTCACTACACACTTTGCGGACAAAGTCCGCAAGCGTCTCGCCCTGATTGGCCAGAATCAATCCAGGCTTGTCTAGCGCATAGCGACCGAACATGCAACCCACGGCATATGAGACCAACTCGCGCATTGTGTCGGCAAGCAACAACGCGTCCAGCTCTTCATCGGTCTTGCCGTTACTGTAGCGGTTATGTGGGTTGCAGGTCAGAGTGATTTCGTTAAGCTTGACCTCTGGCTTTAGTTCATCCTGCAGGCCGTAGGCGTCGATGAAAATGCGGTTATTTTCTTGCTCCAGACGTTGCATCTCAAGCGTCATTTCCCGCCAGTGGGTGCAGAGTTTCTGGTAAGTAGCTTTCAGGGCTGGCTGGCGGTAGTCGGGATTCAACAAAGGTAGGCCGGTGAAGTCCCAAGAGGTTTCGAAAGAATTCCAGTCGATTTCAAACTCAGAAGTCAACTTTTGAGCTATGATGGAAGCTTCAGAAACCAATGATGTTTTGATATTTACTGGCAGCTTTTTCACATCACCCGCTTGAAAGTGTAGTGTTGGATTTATCATCTTCAATAAAGCAACAGCGGGCTTGGAGTTTAAGTAAGCCAGGAAAAAGTAATTTTTATCCGAGAATAAAGTTGGGCCAGCTGTGTCATGAATTGTGCCTTGATCATGTACTCTGCAAGTGAAAGATTTAGTGGCGGTTTGTGACCACGTTACACCTTCTTTGAAATAATAATCGTACCCAGGAAGAGAGTAAGATTGCCCTTTTTTCTTCCTCAGCTCCTTTATTTCTTTCCCTCCATGTTCAAATCGAATAAGATATTCCTTATTTCCAAACCACCTTCTTGAACCTCCACCTTTATTAAAACCGACCCACTTCACTTCATTTTCGATAGAGGATTCAACACCTGAGCAATTTGTTGTCATACCTACATGTGAAATTTCGTGCCAATATCGAATAAATCTTCCATTGTCACAGGTAAATATGCCAACTGGCACTACTGATTGAGATCCAACACTTTTATCTTCAAACAATTTAAATTCCTTGAGGGTACCCCAGTAGGCAATTGGACTACCTGGAATCTTGTTTAGGTCAGAAACAGATGTTCGGTAGAGCAAATCGCAGTTTGGATTCTTAGCAGCATTTCGTATAGCGTCATCTTTCTCGGCTTCAGAATTGCCATCAACCAACCTTAGATAATCGCCCTTGTAATTAAGGCGGTTTGCATTTTCCAAAACAAAGGCGGTGGTTGAAACTACTTCACCGCCGATACTGTCGAAAGCCCTCGCACCCAAGTGAGCCATTGACAGTAGTGTGTTTTGTCCCAAAAGACGTGCACGCAGTGCCTCGAATGATGATAAAAACATCCAACTTTGCATGGTTATCATCGCAACTGCTCCATGCTTCTGGGCAAGGTCAAGATTACGCTCAATGAATATGGCAAATAGATCAGACTTGCTATTTGGGTAATTGTCCTTTACCCATGCACCCAACTGTCCATTCATCCCTTTGCTACTCATATATGGCGGATTGGCAATCACCACATGGTATTTCGAGTTCAGGTAATCTGCCTGCCGCAAAGCTTTTAGAATTTTTTTGAAATTTGGAGTAGTTAACAGCAATTTCTGAGCATCAGGTAATTCTTCCTGGCTACCTATTTTTGCATTAGTTCTTGCTTGTAATAGTATTAAAAGAGAAAATACATCTTGGATATTTGTTGCTATCGGCCTAATCAATGAACCAAAATTATCAGCTTCCTCAAATTGACGTAGTGTTTCAACAATCTCAGAAGTGAAAAGATTCGTACCAAATGTGTTTATGTATTCATCTATGTCCTCTAAAGATAATAAAACATTCTCCAGCACACAGATGTTTGGCTTGACACCCTTGCTGAAGAACCGGCGCTGTCTGGCACGGGCCTTCATAGTCAGGGCAAAAGCGGCCAGCTCCCCTGCGCGTTCGTCAATCTCTATACCGTAGAGGTTATTTGTGAGGATCTTCTCCGGAATCTCGGCAGGCTCGTAGCCTTCCTCCTCGTAAATGGCATAGAGCAGGTCGAAAGCATAGGTGAGCATGTGCCCGGAGCCGCAAGCTGGATCGCAGATCTTGATCTCTTCCGGTCCCGAGATGTGCAGAAAATCTGTTTCGGGCTGTTCGGGCTCAATGTAATAACAGTCTTTGCCTTGCTCCTTCATTGGACGGTTGAGCAGCCAGAGGCGGCCGAGGGAGTTTTCCACCAGGTAACGCACAATCCAGTGCGGGGTAAAGAGCTGGGTGGCTGCTGGGATGTTCTCTGGCGTGATCTTCTTGTTTTTCTTCAGGCCGTCGAATACCTCGTCTTTCTTCTCGGAGATGTAGAACTGGTAGAGCCATCCGATCACCTCGACATCCTCGCAGGCATCCGGTGTCATAGCCTCGCGGGTATAGGTGAGAATGGAGTTGCCCGAGAGCAGATCGTCGGGCATCAGCAGTTCGGTATAATCTTCTATCTTTTCAAAAAGGAAGGGCATAGCCTTGTTCCAGTAGTTGCAGGCAGCCACCACCAGTAGGCGGTAAGCCTCACCCTGGGGATCATGACTGGGGATGTTTCCATTGAGGAGAAAGGAGATCTGTTGACGAATGTTTTCAGTAACCATCTCGTCGTCTATATGCCCCATTTTGGCTTCAGACAGGATTTCAGGCTGGAACTGGCCAGGGTCGGCTGGAGAGACAATATTAACCCGGTTGAAACGGTTTACATCCATAAAGCGAAGGGCGCAGAAGCGGTTGAACCAGATGTAGGCCACCCGCTCGATGATTTGTTCCTTATCGCTCTTTTGTATTATTTCTTCCAGCTTTTTTATGGTCTCAGAGTTTTCACGGCGGGCAGGACTGTTCTCAGCAAGCACCAGTTTCAGCTTGGAGGAGACCTGTTCCATCAGGCTGCGTCGGGCAAACTGGGCGAATCGCTTTAATTTTAGTGTTTCCATCGTTAATCTCCTGCACTCAAACGCCGTACTGAATTTGAGCCAAAATATGCTTTATACTGATCCAGATTTAAAATTGCACAGCCAGCTGCAGAAGGATTTTGCCACTGTACATGTGTAAGAGGTAATGATTTTTTAAGCTCATCCTGTTTACTTAGTAATAGAGCAGGTTCCAAACTGGCCATAGAAATTAGTACCACATAATAGATGGGCTTCGTGACCTTTCCACTGTGGTTACGGAACCAATAACTATCCCTGTACTTTGAAGCTAAACTGGGAATGAGATTCCCCGTTAATAGCTTTTCTTTAAATCTATCGGGATTAGTAGCTCCTGGAATATCAGGATCTTTGACTTCGAGAAATATAAATTTATCTTCAAACTCAGCTATAAAGTCCACTCTCTTTATAGTGCTGGGGTTGTGCAAGGCATCATCATCAAAGGTAATAGCTTCTATAGCTGGGCTAAAGTCAAATTCAAGGTCGTTTTCAACTAATACAACCATCACACACTACCCAATGAGCGTTTGATCTCTTCATCATAAAGGTCACTAAAAGTATTAGCGATTGCATTGTTGTTAAGCTTACGATAATCATCAACAGACTGAATGGATACATCCCCTTTTTCTCTTGAAAGGGAATGGTATCTGATGTGATCCCCTGCATCTGTGTTGACGAGAAGATCAAACCACTTAAGGAGTACATAGTCATGGGTGGCTAGAATGATCTGCTGACCATTGCGGGATAGCTCTAGTAGAATCTGTACAAGCAACTTCATAAGTTGTGGATTCAAATTAGATTCGGGCTCGTCCCAAAAAAGTGGCCCGCTGACACCTGGCTGGATTGCGCCTGTTTCTAACAGCCGAGAGAGCATTCCAGCCTTGCGGAAACCCTCGGCCATGGCATTGGCGGAGTATTCGGCATTCTCGGTCTTGAAGGTGACCTTGCCACCGCCATAGAAAACAAAACGGCCACCACAAATGCCTTCAATCTCCGACATGGCCCATTTGGATTTTTCGTGTAAGGTTTCAGGCCGGACTTCTGGTAGATCCAGCAGCAGGCAGATATCCTGATAGGTCTGATCAAAGGAGAGCCCGTATTTCTCATAGAGGCTGTTAAACCCCTTCATAAACGAGAGTACTTCTTTGGTTGGAATGAAAACAGCCTCGGCTTGGTATTGTTCGTAGTTGGTACTATCCTGGACGGCTAGCGCCTTGGAGTTATTGAAAAAGGTTGCGGCAATCTTTTGCCCCCCGGCAAAGCGGGCTGACAGATAGGCCTGCTCGGTTGCTCCCTGGCGATGGATTTTGCCGAGTTTGTCGTCTAGCGGCATGAAAAGGCGCAGCAGCTTGGCAGTCAATGCCGCTTCAAGCTCATCATTGCTGGTTTCAGGCTTGTTCTTGAAAAGGGGCGCACCGGCGCAAAGCCCATAGGCCGCCTTGAGCAGATGGGTTTTGCCGGTGCCGTTTTCACCAATAAAGATATTTATTTTTGGTGATAGATTTACTATGTTACTTTTAAATGAAGTAAAGTTTCTCAATTCAATTTGTGCAATCATATCTGAATCCTTTTCCCCTTTTTAATTTCGTCTAATAGTACCTTACGCAGAGCGTCGAGATAACTCTCCACATCGCCCTCATCAGCCAACCAGGCCTTATCAAAATCTACAAGGATTGATCTTCTGGAGATGACTTGTGGCTGGATTTGAATTGCATCTGGTGTTTCTGAACCATCTTCTGTTGGAGATGCAGAACCACCGGCTGGCTCTTCCGGCTTTGATAGGGAGGATAATAATCGGGAATATTCACCTTCTTCAAATCTTCTTAAGGAATCCCTGATTCCCGCTATCAATTCCTTTGATTTCAAGGAATACTGAAAGGAAGAAAAAGATTCAATCAACTGATTTTTCCTATCTTCCGGGAGCTTTTGAAATTCATCCATCCCTTTGAATCGAATTAATAATGCCTGAAAAATATGAACTGCTTTACTTATCTCTGTTTGCAGTTTTTCATTTATTCCTGCTTTCAGCTCCTCCACATTTACCTTAAGCTGCTGAATTTTATTCCCTTTGTAACACTCCGTATCACGCAGTATTGCTTCTATCTTTTCAGCTGATTCAGTAAAACCATACTCGAGGTTGGGTTTCTGATTTATGAGAAGCTCTCTGGCTGAATCGTAAATTTCTTTTTGCGGACCGGCCATGAACTTTCTGATGGGATCGATTATTCCTTCTTTTAGATTCATCAGATGATCATCCTTTAGGACAAGTTCCTTCAGAAACCAGGTATAGGGTTTTCCTTCGGCTTCTTTCAGCTCTTCAATAACTGCCAACATATTAGTCAGAAAGAGATATTGCGATGTCTGACCAGTGAGAGGATAGAGATCTTTTAACAGATTTCTAAATGCCTCTTCAGTTTCCTTTCCCAGAGCTTTGGCTTCTTTGGATGAAGGAGGAGAATCGAAGAAGTCTTCGTAAAACTCTTTTAATACCCGAATCTGAGAAGCTGTAAATTCCTCCTGAGGTTCCAGTACTACATTTCCATGGCCGTGTGTATTTCTCAGTGCCTTTTCCTGGTCATCCTCATCGAGTATGTTTCCATCGATTTTCAGCTCAACCTTGCCGCGTACACAGATTTTTGCAAGCAAACAGAGAATGGAAGCGTAATACCATCCATAGGGTTTCTTTTCAAATTTTTCGATCAGGCTCTTCAAAGTTGTCCGGACCCCACCATTCTGATTCCCCTGAATAAAGGCATACAGTTCCTGTTCAGCTTCGGAAAGGGATGTCACATCCAATCCGTCGAGAGTATTCTGGCGATCGTTGAGAATTGTATGAACCTGTTCTTCTGAATAATTCGCTCCCCGGAGCATCCTAAGGTTCGGATAAACACGGGAAACCAGTTCCTGGAATCCTTTAATAACGCGTGTCTGTCCCTCTTCCGAAGATGTTTCTATCTCCGTCCCGGCAACAAAGAGTTTGGCTTTACCCATAAGAAGTTTTACACGTTCCTGAATTTCTCGGAGCCTGTCCCTGTTCTGATAACCTTTATCGCTTAATATCCTCTGAACCGCTTCCTGTTGAGATACAGATATATTCTGTTTTATATACTTCTCAGTACGTTTGTACATAAGCAGGTCACGAATCAAACGGTCATCGGCAGGAAGTAGGACTAACAGTTCGCTTCGTCCCCAGCTATTGCGAGTCAGGGTTTCTTCATCTCCTGTCTTTTCATGAAAAGGCGAAATAATATGTATGGAAAGTTCCGATTCTCGACCAAAAAGTTTGTCATCGAGTCTGCGGGTGAAGCTGTAATCATGGCCGTTAAGTTCATAACGAATTTTTCTGGTTTTTATCACTCCATCAAACATGAGCTTTTCCAATTCTTCTGCAACTTTATCTGCTTCTACATCGGTATTCTTAATCTCTTGTTCTACGTTCTTCTCTTCATCGGAGAGGTATTCATAGCAATCTCCATTACGTTGAATGTAGGTTTGCTGTTCCAGAAGATTGAGGGCTTCTTCTACTTGTTTTTGCAAGAAAGAAGGGTCCTGTTCAAAACTCTCACGCATAAGCACACAGAGGTTTCGAACTGTGGTTTTAAATTCTTTTACGTATTTTACCAGAAAAAGGGCTTTCAGTAGGCGGACGGCAAACTGATTGTCCAGCTGCTTTTCCGCAACCTGACTTATAGCGCTCTGGATCTGGGATTTCAGGGCTGTACGGATCCCTTCGAACATAAGATCAAAAGTAGCAAGCTGACCGATTTTTGAATCACCAATCTGGACGGCAACCTGCTGAAAAACACCCAACATAGACCGTTCCCCAACGGAACTGTGTTTTCCTTCAAAGGCACTGTGAAGTGACAGATTCTGAATGGATGTCTGAAACAGGGTAAACTGATAAGGAATAAATGGGTAACTGTGAATAAAATGGTCCCGGTCATTATAGAGCTTGTAATCCTTTGAACCGTCGACAAAAGTAAAGAGTGTTTTAAAATTATTTAACTGTTTGTGGTAAATCTCAGATAAAAGCTCCACTCCCTCATCGTTTTTTAAAAGAAGACGTTTTTGGATAACCTCTGCTACATCGGAACTTGTCAGTTTCATCCGGTTGTTAAACCGAGCCTGGATTTTCGTAAAGTCGTTGCTTAGTTGCTTTCCCATTTCGCCAAGAACGCTGTCCATATCTTCCTGAGCAGTGACGATGACCCAAGCTCTTCCCCGGCATTTGGTAGCCAGACTTTCGGCAATAGTCTGTAGATTGGTCATCAACTTGACGTTATCGGCTATGTATTGTCCTACTTCATCGACAAAGAAGTTCAGTCTGAAATCAGGGGCTTGTCTTTCTATATAGGCTTGAACAGCTTCTGCAAAATCCTCTATAGACACTTTGTATTCACTGCGATATTTATCCAGAATTCCATCGGCAGAAGAAGAGTCGTTTCCCGCAACTTTTGCATAAGCTTTTGAAATATTGGGACCTTCCAAGAGCGCTTGTTCTCTTCCTCTCTCCCAGGGTAATCCTGATATATTGTTATAGATATTTTTAAAGTCCTCATATTTATTACGGCTATCGAGATCACGTTCAAATTGGGCAATATGTCCTTGCTTGCCGTAGTATCCGCACATCTCATCAAAGACTTTGACAAATACAGACAGAAGAGCATCAAACTGTGTTTTACTAATAACATCAGCTTTCTGATCAATATTAAAAAGAATGCTTCGTGAAGGGATTGATACAGCTCTTTTCAAATCCCCTCGTAGTATTTCATTATCCCCGCATTTGGGCAGGAAGAAATCCATCGCCGGGTTGCCATCAACTTCCCGGTTTTCCAGAACCATGGCCAGCATTTTTAAAAGATGGGATTTACCGGAACCGAAGAAACCGGAAACCCAGACTCCGTTAGCTCCTTCATAGTTATTATAGGCATCAAGAAATATGCCCAGTCGTTTTTCTACTTCTCTAGTTAAAACATACTCTTCCAGCTCCTGCCGAAGAGTTGCTTCATCATCAGCTTTGATAACACCTTCAATAGGGCGGTCTACGGGTTTCACAAACAGGTTTTTCATTGACATATGTTATACTTCCTTTTCTCAGACTTCGTAATGGTAGATATTAAAAGCCCGGTAATACTTGTCATTTGGTAGCTTTCCAAAAAGATTCAGGGAAGCTCCTGTTTCCAGGGTGTGAGTGTATTTTCCTGGGAAAAACAATACTGTCGGTTTTTCTTTAGCTGTGCTCTGAAGATTCTCCAGGATTTTGTGTGATCTTAAATAGGGAAAGACTTCACCGACACCGGAAAGGAGCATTACATCAAAATCCCGTTCATTCATCTTTTCTGAAATTGCGGGGATTAAATGTGCCTCCGGGTCGAGAACTCCATTTAATAATTCCACTATTTGATTTTTGGGAGTATTTGATTCTATAGTAAGGATTCTTTCCCAGATATTCCGTTCCTTTAATATTTCAATTGAGAGATCATAGAGGTTGATGGTAAGAACCTGCACTCCAGATTTTTCCAGTTGATTTACCAATTGTTTCTGAATCCTTTCCATAGCAACCCCATCTTTGGGATCATATGGACAGATGAAGAAAGGAACTTCGTTTCCCAGTCCTTGCTTCTTTTGGAATCTTTCACTGGAAATAACGGAAAACAAATGTTGCTGACGTTTCTGCATTGGTAGTTTACTTTTATCCTGGGTCATCGTATCCCTCGTAAATCTCTTTCAAATATAGGAAAATAGGTTAATTCCTGTGGATTTCTCTTCTGGATCAGTTCAACAAATCGGGAACTGAATAGAATAGGTGAAATTCTGTTCTCTGAAGATAGAATATTTGCATCTCTTAAAATTCGAAATAAGACCTGCCGCAATTTTTTCCTGGTAGTGAGGGTCAGCTCTTCCAGCTTAGGGTACCAGTCAGCTTTCTTATTAAGAAACCAATCAAAGTCTTCATATTCCAAGTCATAATTTAGGGATAGATACTTTTCCCTGATGACCTCAGTTGCAAACTCTGCAATAAAACTATAACGGCGACAAACAGTTATCCATAGGAGAGCTTGCTGGTCGGGGCGTGCGGCATCCAGAAGAAACTCTATTTCGGAATCAGAAAGAGTTATCAATCGTTTCAGGACTTCTCTTGTGTTCCGCTTTAATGCCGAAGCAGTTCGTGCCTGGAAGAGGTTTTTTTCAATAATTTCTTTTTTTACAGAGTCCCACTCTTTTATAGACTGATACAATTCTGCAGCTAAGATAGATTCTCTTAAAAAAAGGCCACCTGTGGTAAACGCCATAATGTACTGGTTTCTAAGCATTCTGTTTCTTCTCTAATCTCTCTATTTCCAACAACCATTCTGTTCTTATTACATTACATACTAAATAACCAACATATAATAAAGCTTGTATACAGTGTTTGACTATATCATTCATAAACAAATTTTTAAGTGAACCCTGAGGTATGTATTTTGCTTTACAAATTGATTTGTTTATATATGACCCTTTAATAATCTTTCTCACATTATATATTAGCGGAAACGATGATAAATCCAGGCTGTATTTTCTTCCACTCATTATAAATCTCAATATTGTGTTTTATGATCATTTATGCATGCGCATATTATATATCAATATTATTATGTTGTGGGACAGTATCAATGTTTTTTTACGGGAATATTCTTAATTCAGAGTATCGAAGAATATTCCCCGTAAACTCTACTTCCAGAGCAGCTTCCCATAGATAAACAGCTGATTGTTAGAAATCTCGACCTCCTCAAACTCCATCCCCTGCAGATGATTTAAAGAAAGCCCCGTCTCAAAGGATACTCCCGTATTATTTCTGTCAAAATCATAGCCTACGGTAGCACCGTATCCCATTCCCGTACTGCTTGTATCAGTAAAGGAATTGGAAGACTGAACCACAGCCCGTGACGCCCCGATCCTGCCCTCCAGTATCAAACCCGTATGAAAAGGATAACCCTTTACACCCAGAAAGTAGAGATAAGTGTTTAGCTGGTCATAGTCATAAGAATCATCCAGCCGGTCTCCCATACCCTCAATTCCCCCCATAAAATAGAGATCCTGTGTCATAGCAAATCCCAGCTCAAGCCCCAGGCCCACAGTGACCCGGTTTATACCGGGAGTCTTCTCCAGTTCGTTAAAACCTGATTCCAATGGTTCGTTATAGCTCGGATTAGCATAAGCCAGACTAAGCCCGATAGTAAAATAACGATCCTCTGCCCCCGCTTCTGAAGCTGACAGAAAAGTCATCCCTGCAAAAAAGAAAAGTAAAGAAAGTAGTATGCGACTGTTGATATTCATGTAATATCCTCCGCATAGACATATGCAAAAAATATGCCAACTTTTAAAAGCCCCTTTTAAGACATGAGAAGCATAAAAAAAATAAAAATATTTGTGTAAAGATAAAAATAGTTATATGCTCATCCCATGAATGAACACAGCCTGTACGCTTGGATCGGAAATACGGATATCAGATGCTTTGAAGAAGATAACAGGGAGAACCCCGGACCAGTCGCACAGGCCTACCGGACAGGACGCTATGATCGCCTTATCCTGCTTTTCAACCATATCACCCTCTCCCGGGAGGGCTATGACAGATGGCTGCAGACACTACCTCTGGAAAATAATATTCAAAAAACCATTACTATTGAAATTATTGATCGCCCCATGGAGAACCCCACAGATTTCTCTGCCATATATGAAATTGTTACAGAGCAACTGTCAAAAAGGAACAGTGAAAACAGAACATACCATCTGAGCCCCGGAACACCCGCCATGGCAGCCGTGTGGATGCTGGTATCAGCCGGACCCTATCCGGCAGAATTGATTGAATCCTCCCTGCAGATGGGGGTAAAAGATGTTCATATACCCTTTGATATATCTTTCCGCTACAGACCGGAGATAACTGCTTTTACACAATCGGTCATCGGACTGACCTCAGGTCTACCCGAAGACTCTGTGGAATTTAAAATGATCCTTACAAAATCCGGACAGATGAAAAAACTGAAAGAAAACGCAAAGAAAGCCGCCGTCTTCAATGTTCCCGTGCTGCTTTTGGGGGAGTCGGGAACAGGGAAGGAGATGGTGGCGAATGCCGTTCATTCCGTTTCCGCCAGAAAGAACGGCCCCCTTGTTTCTGTAAACTGCGGCGCCATCCCCCGGGAACTGTTGGAATCTGAACTGTTCGGATATGAAAAAGGAGCCTTTACCGGAGCGGAAAAAAATCATAAGGGTTTTCTGGAGCAGGCAGACAAGGGAAGTCTGTTTCTGGATGAAGTCGCAGAACTCTCTCTTCAGGCACAGGTAAAGCTGTTACGGGTATTGCAGACAGGCTATATCAGACCCGTAGGATCCGAAAAGGATATTAAGGTAGACTTCAGGGTTATAGCCGCCACAAATAAAGATCTGATGCAGGAAGTAGTGGAGGGACGATTCAGGGAAGACCTGTTTCACCGCCTGGCCGTGGCCGTACTGAAACTCATACCCTTAAGAGAGAGAGAAGGGGATATTGCCTTTCTGTCAGAAAAACTCTCCCAGAAAGTGAATAAAACATTTTCTGATGAAGCAGAAGGGAACTGGCGTGAACGCTCCCTGTCAGAAGAAGCCCTGCAGGTTCTGATCGAACACGACTGGCCCGGTAATATCCGGGAACTGCAGAACAGCATTACCAGATTGTTCTTATGGGCGGATAAACCCGTGATTTCAAAAGAGGAGGCCCGATTCGCCCTTCACAGAAAAACAGAATCCAGCAAAGAGAAACAACCGGGTTATCATCCCCTGGGGGACGGCATTGATTTGAATGCAGAGAGGGATCGGATGTCCTTTTACTATATTCAGGAAGCCTTGAAACAATCCGGGGGTGTGAAAAAGAGAGCGGCGGAACTCTTGGGATTTAAAAATTATCAGACCTTGAGCATGCAGATGGAAAAGCTTGGAATTGTATGGAAATAGATAAAAATGAACATTCCATTTAAACAGCGTCTGTTATTAAGTTATTTCGGAATTACTGTCATATTCTCTTTGATAACCGGGGCATCCGTATATCTTATTTCACAAAGAGTTCTCAATAATCTGGCAGTGAAAAATATTAATTTAATTATGGATCAAATTAGTGAAGATATCAATTCACTCTTTTCTGAAGCACTGAATCTGACAAAGGTTATATCAAATGATTCAACCATAAATAACGTATTGAAAAGACAGTTTGACAGTATTGAAGAGCAGTTTTCATGGGATTTAAAAATCAGCCAGGAGCTTCTGTTTATTTCCAGATACAGGCATGAGATTTTTGGAACCTATGTTCTTGGCGAGAATGGAGGAAAGTATAAGTCAAATGACCTTATGATTAGATTAAATGATTTGACGGAAACTGAATGGTATCAAGCAACGATTTCTTCCTCTAATGCAATCTGGTTTCCTCCTCACATTGAGTCATTTGCTCTAACAACATCAGGGAATTCTTTAATAACTCTCGGGATCCCGATTATTGATAAATCCAGTATGGAAAAATTAGGTGTGGTAATGACCGAGATTGATGAGAGAGATTTATTCGATATCATCCATCAGCGTTTAGGTAATCAGGGAGTCATCTCTATACACTTCGATAATTACCATACAACAGAGAGCCGAGTCTTTCCAAATATAACAATTTATCCAAATGACAGGGATAAGAGTAAAACAGAGGAACAAGATTTACCATCCAGGGAGAATAAGTCCCGTTATAGGATAATAAAGAGAGAGCTTCTTGTTCCAAATTGGTACCTGACTGCTGAAATTGATCTGCAGAAGATCAGCGGATGGAATAATCTGATGAATTTTGCTGTGATTCTTGTTGTTTTCCTGAGTTTGTTTATCTCGTTTATCTTTGCCTCTAGAGTATCAAAAGGGATTTCTGATCCTATTAATTCTCTTGTAGAGACAATGAAAAAAACAGAACAGGGTAATCTTTCCTTTAGGATTGATAATCATCAAAATAATGAGTTTGGTATTTTAAGTCGTACATACAATAATCTTTTGGATCACATACAGCTTTTAATGTCCAAAGTCGAAAATGATCAGGTACTGATTAAACAGGCAGAATTAAAGGCACTCCAGGCTCAGATAAACCCCCATTTTCTGTACAATACATTTGATTCAATTTCATGGCTTATTAGAAAAGATAAAAAAGAATCTGCTCTGAATCTTATGACAGCACTGACCAGAATGTTTCGTCTTGGATTAAATAACGGGAAAGATATCATATCGCTAAAGGAAGAAATTAACCATGTAAAAAATTATTTGATAATTCAAAAAATACGATACAACAATAAATTTGACTATTTTATAGATGTTGATGAAAGCCTTTCAGACTGCCGTGTAATTAAATTGATACTGCAGCCTTTGGTAGAGAATGCCATTTATCATGGTATAAAAGAAAAAAGAGAAAAGGGAACTATTTCGATACATGTCAGGGAGGAATCGGGATTTCTGCTGCTTAGCGTTGAAGATAGCGGACCGGGAATTGACAGCTCTACACTTAAAAATATCTACGATACTTTTAATGGAGTAAATATTGAAGAATATGATTCATACGGGCTGAAGAACATCAATGATAGAATAAAACTTTTTGCCGGAGAAATTTTTGGTCTGACGTTTGAAAATAAATCACCAGAAGGTTGCCGTGCCATAATCAAATTCCCTGTAATAAAAGGATAATGAGATTGAATATATTGATTGTTGATGATGAAGAAATTATCAGAGAAGGCCTGAGGACAGAGATACCATGGTATGACCTTGGATTTTTTGAGGTTTTTCAGGCGGAAGATGGTGAGATCGCCTTGGAAATAATAAGTCGCAAAAGAGTTGATATTGTATTAACGGATATCAGGATGCCTTTTGTTGATGGTATTGAACTTATGAAAACAGCTATTGCCAGGGGACAGGACGCTCTTTTTATTTTTTTAAGCGGGTATGATGATTTTGCATATACACAGTCGGCTCTTCGCATGGGAGCTTTTGATTATATTTTAAAACCTGTAGATCCGGATAATTTAATTGAAACAGTTAGCCGTGCACTGGATCATATTCAAAAAAGGGGTAGAGAAAATCGGATTGTATTTCAGGATGCTCTCAGATCTCTAGCGTTATCTATCAATAAGGAAGTACATTTAGAGAGCAGCGTCCTGAAGCAGAATATTGACCCTTCTATCCATTACCAGCTGGTTTTATCGGGAGAATTATTTCTAAAAACAAAAGATAATTCACAAGATCTGTCAAAGACAGAAGGTTTATTAAGTAGTATTGAAATAGAAAAAAATAGATATCTGTTTGTCTTTCAGAGTGATACAAAAAAAAACTGCCAGGAACAAGTAGTAAGATTTATTAGTATGTGTGACAGCATTTTTGCGTTAAGCTCAATAAGAAGAGGTTTGACAACCCTGGATATACAATACAAAGAAGCCAGAGAGGCTTTTCTTGATTTCTTTTATAATGAAGATAAGAAATACATTATCTATCATGAAAAAGATCAGAAGAAAGAAGAACAGTCCACACTTGCGTTATCTAAACAGCTTAAAAAAGTGGTACAGCGTCTCGATGACAGATCTGCTTCAGTAATACTAAGAAATATCCGGGAAAGTATATTAGTTGAAAGGATGGAGCCGGAGAGTGCAAAATCATCAATACTCTCCTACTTTCTGGATGTACTGAAAACTGTTTCTGAAATAATAGAACTTTCTGAGATAGAGAACTTTATGGAAAGTGAAATAAAGAATCAAATTTTAGAAAGTAACAACTTTGCCGAAATGTATAAAATTTTTGATAACACAATATTGTTTCTTATTAATTATGCATCAAGATGCAGAACGGGAAGCTATGTTCAGTCTATTCTGAAAGCTCAAGTGATTATGAAGGAAAAGTGCAGTGACAAGTATTTGAGCCTTGATGATATTGCAGCGGAAATCGAGATAAACAGTTCATACTTTTCAACCTTATTCAAAAAGGAAACAGGTGAGAAATTTACCGAGTATCTAAACAAACTCCGTGTAGAAAAGGCTGCCAATCTGTTGACAAATACATCCTTGAGAATATATGAAATTGCCGAAAAAAGCGGATTTTCTTCTCCGGCATATTTTCATGTTGTTTTTAAAAAAATAAAAGGTATGAGTCCTATTAAATTCAAAAAAAAGCTGTAATTCAACAGTATCTAGAAAAATAACAAAATTTTCCAAACATATTTAATTGTCGTATTTCTAAGGGCCATTTAGGCTTTAAAAAAACCTAAGGAGACTTTTATGAAAAAGCATTTTATTGTCATGATTATTTCACTGCTAATGGTAATCGGTTTGTATGCTAATGGAACGAAAGAGGGGGATGATGCATCAGGTGAAAAACAGCTTGTTGTTGGATTTTCCCAGATGGATACGCAGAATTCATGGCGTATTGCCGAGACAAACAGTATTAAAGAGGAAGCAGAAAAAAGAGGCATTAAACTAATTTATACAGATGCACAGGATTCTACATCAAAGCAGATTTCAGATGTTGAAGATATTGTTGCTCAGAAACCGGATTATCTTCTCCTTGCTCCCCGTGAATATGAAGGTCTTGTACCAGCTCTTGAAGCTGCAAAAAGAGCTAATGTTCCTGTAATTCTACTTGATAGAGATGCTGCCGGTGAAGCGGGTACAGATTATGTTACTCTTATTGCAGCAGATTTTATATGGGAAGGGAAAAAAAGTGCCGAACTCCTTGCCGAATATTTTGATGGGAAAAAAGCCAATATCGTTCAGCTGACAGGAACTCCCGGTTCATCAGTAGCCAGGGATAGAGGAAAGGGCTTTGAAGACGAAATTGCAAAGCATTCCAATCTTACAATAATTTCAACACAGGTTGGAGATTTTAACAGATCTACAGCTCAGAAAACAATGGAAAATATTATTCAGGCTTCCGGCAATTCTATTGATGCTGTGTATGGACACAGTGACGAAGATGGAATTGGAGCACTCCAGGCACTGAAAGCTGCTCAGATAGAGGGCGTTACGATTGTTGGTATAAACGGACAATTAGACGCAATGAAGGCAATAGCGGCAGGGGAATACTATGCAACAGTTCAGTGCAGCCCCTTTTTCGGACCTAAGGCTTTTGAAGTAATTGAGATGCTGGAGAAAGGGGACAACGTTCCTTTATTCATTCAGAACCCCGGAAAAGTATTTGATGCGGCGAATGTTGTCGAAAACATGCACGAAGGATTCTAAAATAATATACTCCGTTTTATTTACCGGATAGTATGGTCAAATAATCATACTATCCGGATATATTGCGTAATCAGGATAGATATATGAGTGATTTTTTACTTAAGATGACTGGAGTTTCAAAGGAATTCCCCGGTGTGAAGGCTCTCAATAATGTAGATTTTTATATTAGAAAGGGAGAAGTTCACTCTTTAATGGGAGAAAATGGTGCCGGTAAATCAACTTTAATTAAGATACTGACAGGCATTTATACAAAAGACAGCGGTACCATAGAATTAAATGGAAGGCAGATGTCACCCCAGAATGTTTTAGAAGCACAGGCAGCGGGAATTAGTACCATATTTCAGGAACTGAATCTAATACCTGATCTTTCCATCGCAGAGAATATTTTCCTTGGCAGAGAGCCTAAAGACAGATTTGGAAAAATCCAATGGAAAAAAATTTATGTAAAATCGACAGAAGCTTTGAAAGATTTAGGCATAAATATTGATGTTCAGCTGAAACTAAAAGACATTGGTGCCGCAATTCAGCAGATGGTAGCTCTTGTGAGGGCTCTCGATATAAACGCTAACCTGGTCGTTATGGATGAACCAACCTCTTCACTCGATGATAATGAAGTTAAAGTTTTGTTTAAAGTTATTCGGAATTTAAAAGAAAGAGGGGTTTCTGTTCTTTTTATCAGCCACCGATTGTCTGAAATATTTGAAATTTGTGATCGGGTTACCATACTACGGGATGGCAAACTGGTAGGGGAATCCTTAATCAGAGATATCAGTCATGGTGAATTGATTTCCAAAATGATTGGAAAGGATTCCGAATCGATAGTTTCTAATAAAAAAAAGGCAATTGATTTTTCAACAAAAGAAACGTATTTGACTGCCAACGGTATCAGTAGTGGGATTATGTTAAAGGGAATAGATTTATCCATCAGAAAAGGGGAAATTGTTGGTTTAGCCGGTCTTTTAGGATCTGGTAGAACAGAGCTTGCCCGTGTTCTGTTTGGAGATGATCAGGCGGCTAATGGAAAAATAGAGATAAATGGTAAAAAAGTTTCTTTAAAACATCCGGCGGATGCAATTATCAATGGAGTTGCTTTTTGCAGTGAAGAGCGTAAAGCTGAAGGAATTATACCGAATATGTCTGTTGCGGATAATATCACTCTTGCAAGTTTTTCAGACATAACACGTTTTGGTTTCTTCTCGAGAAAAAAGCAGCTTCAAATTACAAATAAGTACATAAAGCAATTATCCATAAAAACTCCAGGGGCAAACCGGGAAATAAAATTCCTTAGTGGCGGAAATCAGCAGAAAGTTATTTTGGCCAGATGGCTGGCTTTAAAACCTGACTTTATTATTCTTGATGAACCTACAAGAGGAATTGATGTGGGTGCAAAGTCAGAAATAGATAAGCTTATACAGTCAATGGCCAATGAAGGGATAAGCATACTGCTGATCTCATCGGAAATGGAAGAACTTGTTAAAAGATGTGACAGGGTTGCTGTTCTCTACGAGGGGGAAAAGGTTGGCGAACTACAGGGAGAGGAGCTTTCCGTTGATGCTATCCTTCACACAATAACAGCAGGTCATAATAGAAAATTACAGGGTGCTAACAAATGAATGGTAAAACTTTATCTTTAAAACCAGCCGTAAACGGTATCAGTTTCAGTAAACATGGAGCTGCAATAATATTTATACTGTTAATGATTCTAAACGGAATTTTTACTCCTAATTTTGCTTCTCTGGGTATGCTGAGAAATCTGCTGCTGCAGGTATTTCCCATTATGATTGTGTCCATGGGGATGACAATAGTTATTTCATCCGGAGGAATAGATATTTCTGTCGGTTCAATAATGGCTGTAGCCGCAGCTGCATTGGCTAAAAACCTTGGTATCGGAATTTTCCCTGCAATTGTTATTGGTTTAAGTATAGGAGTGGTATTTGGAGCCTTTAACGGATTTCTAATTGCCAAATTTAAAATTCAGCCCATGATCGTTACACTGATTTTAATGGTTGGTGGAAGAGGTATTGCTCAACAACTGAATAATGGGTATGTCATATCATTCTATGACCACCCTTTTGTGGAGTTGGGGCTGTACAGTATCTCTGGAATCCCAATTCAGGTTTTTGTCATGCTTCTGGTTATTGCTTCGGTGTTTATTCTTATGTACTACATGGTCCTGGGTAAGTATATACAAGCTATTGGTGACAACTTAAGAGCCTCCGAACTTTCGGGAATTAAAACCTTTAAGATTACCATAATCATCTATGCCCTCTCCGCCTTTTTCGCCAGTTTGGCAGCCATCTTTGAAACATCCAGGATTTGTTCTGCAGATCCAAATACATTGGGCCGCTTTATGGAACTGGATGCTATTGCTGCAGTAGCCGTAGGCGGGACAAGTATGACCGGGGGTAAAGCCAACGTTATCGGGACGGTGTTTGGTGCGTTGATCATTCAACTTATAACCATATCTGTAAATATGAATAATATCAATTATTACTATTCTCTGATATTAAAAGCAGTGATAATAATTGCGGCTATGTATCTGCAGCAATTCAGGACTAAAGGAACTAAATAATGAAGGTATTAAATAGAATAAATTCAATGGAAGACAAAGGTGTAATAGCCGCATTTTTAGTACTTTTTATAACAGCAACTGTAATGTTTGAACCTTTTTTTTCCTTGTTGAATATAATGAATATTCTTAGACAGGTCAGTATGATAGGAATTGTAGCAATTGGTATGACTTTTGTTATTCTTATTAAGGGAATTGATCTTTCTGTTGGAGCTCTGGTTGCAGTGAGCGGTGTTCTCTCGGCTTATTTTGCAGGCAGATCAATGGTTCTGGCAATTTTACTTCCCCTTCTTCTTGGAGCCCTTTTAGGAGCAATTAACGGAATAATTATTGCACGTTACAGAATTGTACCCTTTATAGCAACATTTGCCATGATGATAGGAGCAAGGGGTGCTTCCTATATTGCAACTGATACAAAATCTATTGCTGTCCCCATGACCGCCAAGGCATATTCAAAGATTGGAAGAGGCTATGCGGGGCTTGTTCCTGTTCCTGTTATCATATTCTTTCTACTCTTATTTATTGCATATTATATTTTAAAAAATACGTCCTTCGGCCGGAAAGTTTATGCTTTAGGAAGCAACGAAGAAGCATCTTTAATGATGGGAATAAAAGTTAACAGGGTTAAAATAGCCGTATACTCCATAAGCGGTCTTATGTGCGGAGCAGCCGGAGTTATATTGACTAGCAGACTTGGTGCCGGTCAGCCTGTGGCTGGAATGGGCTGGGAAATTCAGGCTATTGCCGCTACTGCAATCGGAGGTACTCTCCTCAGTGGAGGTGTCGGAGGTGTTAAGGGAACCTTTTTTGGTGTTTTAATATTAGGGATGATAACCAATATGATCAACTTACAGGGTTCTTTAAACTCATGGTGGCAGGGAATTATTACCGGAGTTCTCCTTCTTATTGCAATTATAGTACAAGCTCAGGAAGGTAGACGGATAGTTTCCCTCAGTTAAGGAGATATAGGAATGAAACAGCTGAAACTTAAACCGGTCGATATGACCGTTAGCATTATGAAATCTATGGAGAGTATGGGGCTAATCAGAATGCTTACTCCAGCTAATCATTCGGCAGAAGCAAAGGAAGGCGAAACGGCAGTTGTGGAACTTTACAGATCTTCACCTCAGGCAGGTCCCCATAAGCTCATTTCGGTAAGTGTGAGAAGAAATACACTCCCCGGTTTTGGAATCCATAATGAAAATGAGGAATTCCTTCTCATTGGTGATGATACTCAAAACCCTCTTTTCCTTGTTGTAGCTGTCTGTTCCCAGGAAACACTTGAAGCTAAAGCCAGGGAGAAGCTGCTGTCCTCTGAAGATTTTATTTGTTTACGCCTTACATACAATGATCCCGAACTGTCATTCTTTATCATGAATAAAAATGTGCCCCATGGAGAATGTACTGCCAGCAACTCTGCTCCGGGAAGTACGTTTTATGTAACAGAATCCAGTGATATTTCTCTGGACACAACTCAGTTTGGCGATGTGAAATTAGTAGTGGATCTGACCTGAATATCATTCAGGTCTAGTGGATTAAGCGTCCCTGTACAGCGGGGGAGTTGGACTTTCCATTATTTTTCTGTTAGATTTCAATTCTATGTTTAAAAATCAGAAGATAATAATCGATTTTGAAAGATTAAAACGGGATTGCTTTGGAGCCCTTATTTTTCTCCTGGCTTTCAATCCTGTATTTATCTATGGAAGTGACGATAAAAAAGAGGATTCCAGCTCCGTTGACCCCATTTTCTACCTTAAAACTGATCAGGATCAGATGCAGGAAGAATATTACTCCATCGGTGCCAAGGTAAAGCTTAAAAGTGAAGCCGACAAACACTGGAAATTCCGAATGGAACTGGATGCCGGAACAGATGTCATAAGGGTGGACGAGGTATGGGGACGCTATAAAAAGAGTGATAAGATCATAAAATTCGGTGTTTTTGAAAACAGTCTTCTTGTGGATGATTATTTCAATTCACGGGAAAGGCTCTTTGCCCTTGACGGCTATGTCAGGTCCAGATTGAACGAAATGGGATGTTATACCACAAACTCTCTGGGAGTCCGTTACTCCAACATCCGTGAGGAAAACGGTCTGGATTCCGGAGGATACCTTGAGGGCTTCTTCAATTCCAGCAGTTTTGAACTGTTTCTAAATGGTGCAATTGCCGCAGTTTTCGGGGAGAGGGCGGATTTTCTGGGCATCTCCTTTTCATACTATCCCTACTTTATTCACCACCATTTTGAGTCTTCTGACACTCTGTCCATGATCTCCACTCCCGAAGGTGGATTTTACAGGGATAACTACGGCATATTGAATCTGTTTTTTGGAAATATGGAGAACAATAAAAAATGGAGCTATAAGGTAGAATACTCTATAGGGACTAATCTGTATGATCCAATCGGATACACCCACTACCTGGGTGAAGGAGCGATGTCCTGGTTTTCAGGGCTGGATGCTTTTGTCGGATATACGGTGAAAACGAAGGATACCGACTGGACGCCTGCTTTAAATATTTCCTTGTATATTCATGACATATCTGAATATAAGGCAAGAACGCTCTCCTGTAAAATCGGTAACAGGCTTATATTGGACGATCATTTTTACCTGCATGTTGACCTGGGAACGGATATCCATAGCTATTATGCTGATTCTAATTCAAAAATTGAAACCGGGCTGGAAGCTGTATGCGGACTTTCACTTCAATACACTCAGTAATATTTCCTGTTCTCCTGTTCTCCCTGCTCCTCTCCTCATGCGGCGAGTTTATCGGTCTATATAAGGAGGTCAGGCCGGAAACGGGTGCCCTGGTGGACTTTGACGTCTTTCTGTCTGGGGATGAACTGAATATTCTCTATGACTCTGTGATCAGTGACCGGGCGGCACTCTGCCAGACAAAAAGAGACGGAAGCCTCAGAAACGGAGAGATCAATATCCGGGGCTATACCTCACGTCTCCTTCCGAAAAAGTCCTTTACCGTCACATATGCTAATCAGGAAAAGATTGCTCTGGATGCGGGAGGGAATCCCTGGTTTGAATATGATCTGGCCATGTATGCCTATAGACTGGCGGGTCTGCAGGGGGTTCCGGAATTTCAGGCAAGGGCATTGTTTGTAAACGACTCCTATCTGGGATATTACAACGAAGTCGAACTGTACAATAAAAAATTGAATGCTCTTTACAATACAGAAAAGGGTGAACTCTATAAAATCCTCTTAACAGATTTCGGGGATGATTTCCCCCGGGACTTCCCCATCTACTACAGGAGTGAAAAGAAATTTCCTGATAATGAGAATTTCTCTCTCTTAAGTGAGCTGCTGAACAATACAGCGAATATGAGCTCACAAGAGTGGGTAGAATGGGTGGATGAGAATGGAGATCTTGAAAATATAGCCCGTTATATGGTTGTAAGGGACTATTTCGGAATCCCCGATACAGACCGCCTGAACTTTTATATCTACTTTCACGAAAAGTTTATGATTCTTCCCTGGGACAGCGACAGGGGCTATTGTGATACGGAGATCGGCGGAAACAATACTCTGAATCACCGGATGCTCGAATCGGAGGAATTCAGGCGGATCTACACTGAGATGATGAACAATCTGTTTCTGGTCGAAGGACCTCTTAATATTCTGGATAAGCTTCTGTCATACCTGGATCTTCGAAGAGAGCTTCTGGACCCCTCTGTTCCCTCTGAACCGGGATTTTTTCTGGAGCAGGGGGATTATGTCAATGAATATGAAAGCATAAAAGATTTCTTTAATACAAGAGGTGAGTCCATCCTGAAATCCCGGGCATGGAAGAAAATCAATCCCCTTTAGAAAATGGAGTTTTCATGAAGCAACAAATCAACCGGAATATATCTCTCGATTATTCATTTACGTTCTTATACAATCTCAACCTTCTTCATGCCCTGTGGATGATATGGCTTTCTCTCCGTGGATTTTCACTATTGGAGCTTGGCTTCCTTGAGGGAATATTTCACATAACATCATTTCTTATGGAAGTTCCGACAGGTGCCGTTGCAGACCTCTGGGGGAGGCGACAGAGCCGCATCATGGGACGTGTTTTTTTTATTATCAGTATGTTATTTCTATGGAAATCCCCTTCCTTTTTATTTCAGGCTATAGGATTTATGATGACAGCCATCAGTTATAACCTTGAATCCGGTGCGGGAGAAGCTCTTGTCTATGACTCTCTATCCTACCTGAAAAAAGAAGATGCTTTTATGGGGATCCGGGGAAAGAAAGAACTGATCTTTCAGCTGTCTGCAATTATTGCCTTCCTTTTGGGCGGTTATATAGCAACAAAAAACTATAATCTTGTTTTCATCATTGTACTGATCATTGCAGGTCTTTCTCTGGTCAATCTCATATTGATGGTGGAGCCGCCTGTCATTAAGAAAAAAGAAATTATCAGAGGATCTCTTTTAAAAAGAGTATTTGTCTCTCTGGCACAACAGACCAGAGACAGTTTAAAGGTTATTAAGAAACAACCCAGAATTGCCTTCCTTATTATCTTTACAGAGAGTGTTTTTGTATTTTCAACCACCCAGTACTTCTACCTTCAGATCTGGTGGAAGTCTGTCGGGTATACAGAATGGTATATGGGAATAGTATTTGCCTGTCAGTGCCTCCTGGCAGGTCTGTCAGCCATTCTGGCTCCGAAGATGGATAAACACTACGGAGAAGAAAAACTTCTGTTTATTGTGCCCCTGATGCTCCTTGTCTCCCTATGGGGAGTTGCGTTTTTTGAGTTTAAGGCACTGTTTTTTGTACTGACCGGAGCTTTTGAGGGGATACTGATGGTAACGGTAAGTGACTATATCAACAAACTGATACCCGGCGAGTACAGAGCTACCATACTGAGTTACCAGTCAATGGTATTCAGTCTTCAGATGCTATTCATATTCCCTGCTGTTGGCTGGCTGGGAGATCTCTACTCTCTGGATCTTTCATTGTATGTGATTGCCGGAACAGGGACACTGCTCTATTTTATATACAGAATATATATGACGATGAAAAAGAGAAATGAATAAATAAAAATTATGGTTTGACTGAACAGCTAAAAAAGAATATTATGGGGCCAATTCGATGCGGCTGTCGTATAATGGTATTACCCCAGCTTCCCAAGCTGGTGACGGGAGTCCGATTCTCCTCAGCCGCTGATCAAAACCCCGTTAAAACGGGGTTTTGTGCTTTATAAGACAGACGTCTTTGTATATATTTCAATATTGAAATCACAATCTATCTCCCAGTGGCTCATCTTCATTAAGATGTTTTTTTCACCGTCTCCGATTTTCCATCCGAAAGGTGTCATATCCAGAAGATTCAGCACCGTATCCAAGTCATCCAGGCTGAGGGAGTATTTCAGTTTTATCCTGTTTCCAAGTTTAAAACCCTCTACAAGGGCAGGCTCTTCAAAATGCTTTCGCACATCCTTATATATGAGTTCACGCAGTTGATAGAGATGCCGCTCTCCGGGGGTGACAGTAATAAGAGAACCACCATCCTTTACAACTCTCTGAATTTCGGAAATTGATGATGGAGCAAAAACTCTTACAAGAATGTCTATTGCCTCATCTTCAACAGGCAAGTCGTAGGCACTGGCAACACAGAAATGCACGGCCTTATACCTTTTTGAAGCATACTTTACAGCAAGCTTTGATATATCCAGACCAAGCATATTCACCGATGTATTATGACTTTTTATATGACCGCTGTAATAACCTTCACCGCAGCCTGTATCCAGAACCGTCATTTGCTTATTCCCTGAAATATTCTTAACAACTTCTGCCAGTTTCTCTGCTAAAGGCATATAATGATTCGTTTCAAGAAAAGCTCTTCTGGCTGTCATCATTTTGCTATTGTCACCCGGATCCTTTGACTTTTTAGCATTAATGGGCAGAAGATTAACGTATCCCTCTTTTGCAAGATCGAAACAGTGATTATTCCTGCATTTCAGGGTTCTATTATTTAAATCAAGCATATTTTTACAGATAGGACAGATAAAATTATTCACTATTGATACCGCATATAGAATTTTTTGCGTTCCTCTTCCTTGAAAATTATAATAGAAACAGGGAGGGCATTTCGTAAGATGACAAAGGCCCGTGAATCACCGGCTAGGGGAAGTTGAATATCCGGTAGAAATTTTCTGATATCTTCCTTATGGAAATCCAGGAAATATCTCAGATATTTAGAACTGCTACTCTGCAGTTCCAGAAAATCAAATTTATCTTTTTTCCTCTGTTCCTCCTGAAGAAAGTAGACATCAATTATAATGATAAAAATATTAACGCCGAATACCGGCCAGGCGGAGATAATCCAGCCATAGAAGGAGAAACTTGCTGCTCCTATGAGATTCAGGAGCCTAAGCCATTTAATATTTTTCTGCATTAAAGAGATAGCTATTATAATAGATGAAATTGTTCCTATCAGTTCTACGGGCATGAAAAACCTTCCTTATAAAAATTTAGAGACCACTCGAAAGCGGCCTCTAAAAATTATAGTTTATTTTCTATTTCAATGCTTCAGATATACCAATCATGGCCTTTCTTACATTTTCAAGACTGTTGAACGCACTGATACGTATATATCCTTCTCCGCACTTACCGAATCCGGTACCGGGAGTTATTACAACTCCTGCTTTATTCAGAATGGTATCAAAGGTCGCCCAGCTGTCAGTTCCTGTTTTTACCCAGATATAGGGAGAATTTATACCACCAGTATACTCAAATCCTGCGTCTGTAATGGATTCTCTGATAATGGCTGCATTATTAAGGTAGTAATCAATCAGCTCTTTTACCTGTTTTTTCCCTTCGGGAGAGTAAACAGCTGCTGCCGCTTTCTGAACAGGGTAGGATACACCATTGAACTTGGTGGAGTGTCTTCTGTTCCACAAATCCTTAAGGATGTACTCATTTCCCTTGCTGTCCCATACCTTGCAGGCTGAAGGGATGACCGTATAGGCACAACGGGTTCCGGTAAAACCTGCTGTTTTGGAGTAGCTTCGAAACTCAACCGCCACTTCTTCGGCACCGGGAATTTCAAATATGGTATGAGGAATACTCTCATCCCTGATAAAGGCAACATAGGCGGCATCAAACAGGATAAGAGATTTGTTTGCTTTAGCATAATCCACCCAGGCTTTCAGCTGCTCTTTAGTGGCTGTGGCACCTGTAGGGTTATTGGGGTAGCAGAGGTAGATCAGATCGGCATTTTCAAGCCCTTCCGGTGAGGGAACAAAGCCGTTTTCCAGCGTACCTTCCATATAGGTCAGGCCTTCATAACGCTGATTTGTCGCTTCTCCGGTTCTTCCTGCCATTACATTGGTATCTACATATACGGGGTAAACCGGATCAGGAATGGCTACTTTAATATCCTGAGAAAACAGTTCCTGAAAATTCCCTGTATCGCACTTAGCGCCATCACTGACAAAAATATCATCAGCTGAGATTTCGACCCCCCGGCTTTTATAATCGTGCTCAGCAATCAGCTCTCTTAAAAAAGCATATCCCTTTTCAGGACCGTAACCTTTAAAAGAGTCTTCTGATGCCATCTCATCCACTCCGGAATGAAAGGCATCAAGACATGCCTTTGGCAGGGGTTTGGTAACATCACCAATACCCATTTTAATTAGTTCTTTTCCAGGATTACTCTTCTGGAATTCCGAGACTCTCCGGGCTATCTCTACAAATAAATAGGATGCCTGTAATTTTGTATAATTTTCATTGATCTGAATCATAATGCCTTATTATAGCGGGAAGCAGATTCAATTTCCATTCACTATTCCAAACTTGGATAATTTTCATCAATAATCTTCGAAAATCTGGAAAATTGTCTCTTCATCTTATTGAATTGACTTCTCAGAGTGCGATTCATCAAATAAGAAGCCGGTTTCACTTTTTTTCTTATCAACTGATCGGGAAAGAATTCCAATGCTTCAGCTGTATTCCCTTCATTTATAAAAGCTTCAATGGGAGAAAGCGGATCAAAAAGGTCTTCCACCCCCATAAGAATCAAACCATCGTAATAACGAGAGACTGTATCGTTATTACGAAAATCCTCTTCGCTGAGATACAAATCTCCAAAAGGGGATTCATTCAAATTAATTCCACTGTAATGATAGAGCGGCCATTTATGAATCATCAGATCATAGAGGGCCCCCTGAAAAGGAAGCTCCCATTTTCCATTTTCATTTAAGAGAAGATTATGGATCAGAATTTTTTTTCTTTCTTCTGTAATTTTTTTATCTTCAGATTGAGAATAACAGGAATAGAGTAGAAAAGGCGATGTTTCACTATCCTCTTTGAGTTCGCTCCCGCTTATTTGCCAGAGGGATGCTTCTTCCGGAGATCTGTGAATAAAATCTTTCAGATAGAGAATAAACTCTTCCAGTTCATAGAATCCTGTTCTTGAGGGATCAGAAAGAAAGAGTAAATCTTTCGCACTGTATTTATCAGAATTCCCTGAAAAGTAATTATCCAGGATTTCCTGACTGATATTATTCAGAAACCAGAACCCCATTGACCGGATCTGAAGATCATTGAGTACGGGAACAATATATCGCAACAAATCGAAATCTGATCTAATCCCATTGCTTCCTGACAGCAGGATCTTCTCATCCGAGGCGGCATAGAATCTTATCAATTCGGCAGGACTCTCATGCTCACTATGGAGATAGGAACTCAGAACAGCAGCCTGTTTTTCTTCTATGGGAATAATCCTCCCCTGAGAACAGCCGCAGAACAATACCAGGATTAACAAAAGTAGAATTATCTTTTTCATGGTCAATTAATTTTCAAATTCCTTTCATCTAAGAGTTTCAACAGTTTTTTAAGATCCCATGGATTCAAATGGATACGTACAGGTTTAAAATCTCTGGAATGTATCTTAACAGAATGATTAGAGAGTGTTTCAATCAGTGTAATCCTATCCATAAAATGCACTTCTGGTTTCTGATAGTAGTGCAGGTTCAAAATCAGACGATCACCTTTCAATGTGATGTAGGGTAGTCTGTTGCTGACTACAATAAGTAGAATGATAGTAAGAGTTCCCATGACATACAGCATTAAATCCAGTTTATTGTAGCGAATTATTAAAGGTCTGAATCCCATAATAAAGGGAATCAGAAACAAGAAATTAAGAACTCGTGCTATCATATGTTTTCGGAAGATGATTTTATCCTTCATTACATCAGGTTTTCCGGATTTAGTGCTTTCAGATCAGCATGAAGAAAAATCCCGTTCTTTCTGATCAGCACATCATCAAAATAAATTTCACCACCAGCGAATTTATCTGTCTGTATGGATACAAGATCCCAATGGATAGCCGAAGTGTTTCCATTTGATGCCTGGTCATAACAGCGGCCGGGAGTAAAATGAAAGCTTCCTTTGATCTTCTCATCAAAGAGAGTATTCATCATGGGATTCTCAATATAGGGATTAACACCGATAGCAAACTCTCCAATATACCGGGCTCCTTCATCCGTATTCAGAACCTCATTAATCCTCTCCGTATTATTGGAAAGCGCCTCTACAATTTTTCCATCTTTAAATTTAAAGTGAATGTCATTATATGTTACTCCCTGATAAACAGCCGGACAGTTATACTGGATATCGCCATTGACGGAATCTCTTACAGGAGCCGTATAGACTTCCCCGTCTGGTACATTGATTTTGCCATCACATTTAATGGCGGGAATCCCTTTTATAGAAAAAGAAAGATCCGTTCCGGGACCGGTGATTCTTACCCTGTCCGTTTTATTCATCAATGTGACAAGCCCATCCATTGCCAGGGACATTTTATTGTAATCCAGATTACAGACTTTGAAATAAAACTCTTCAAAAGCTTCCAGACTCATTCCTGCAGCTTGTGCCATAGAGTTGGTCGGATAGCGTAAAACGACCCAGCGGGTATTTTTAACCCTTTCTTCTCCGTGAACTGGAGTCATATAATGTTCCATATAAAGATTCATTTTTTCTGAGGGAACATCGCTTGTGGCAGTACTGTTATCATTCGCACCTATGCCGATATAGGCATCCATCTCCCGCATCATGGTTAATTCTGTTTTAGCCATAAGATCCAGCTGCTCAGAACTTATATTCTTTAACAGTCCCCTTAAAAGACGTTCATTTGTATATGTCACAAAGGGGAGAGCACCAGCCTTGTAGGCTGCCTTTAACAGTTCAATAACCAGGGGCTCACAGGCAGAACCATTGGAATTAATAAGAACTTTTTCTCCCTTTTTCAATTCGCTTGCATAATTAATCAGGCTGTCGGCCAGTATTTCAAGTCTTGGATCAGTCATTTGATTCTCCGTATGATTTAATAATTTCTCCTGCAAGGAAAAAAGATCCAGCCACCAGTACAGCCAGGTCTGAATAATTATCCCTTATATAATCCAATGCCAGGGCAGGAGTCTCTATGAATTGAACATTTTTATGTTTTTCCTCAAAAGCTTTCAACACACGCTGAGGATGACTTTTCTTAAAGAACCCCGGCACGGTTATAAGGATATGAGAAAAAGAGGTTGCAGCTATGGCAGCCATTTCAGCTGCATTCTTATCATCTCCACAGGCAAAAAGCAGAACATTCTCCTCAGATGGTACTGTCAGTGTCAAAAAATCTCCCATAGCCAGCCTGAGAGAGTTGGGGGTATGAGCACCGTCTACTATTAAGAGAGGAGACTCTCTGAGTAGCTGCATTCTTCCGGGAAGAATAGCTTTTGCAAAACCTTTAATCCATACATCTCTGTTAACATCCGGAAGAGCCTGCCTCAGGCCCAGCAGAGCTAATCCCGCATTGTTTAACTGGATAGAACCGATCATTTTCAAGCTGATAGATAGATCTTCCCCCTGATCAGAGTGTAGAGAACCATGGGTTCCTTCTGTATTGAGAAAGATATTTTCAATTTTGAATATCTCCTCTGCCTGAATAAATGCCGAATGCTTATGCTGGGCAGCCCTTTTCAGAACCTCCATAACAGCAGGTTTTTGACTAGCCGTTATAATCGGGACCCCCTCTTTTATAATGCCGGCCTTTTCAGCAGCTATTTTCTCAAGGGTATCCCCCAACCACAGGGTATGTTCCTTTTCAATAGGAGTGATAAGCGAAACAGCCGGTATTACCGTATTTGTAGCATCCAGTCTGCCTCCAAGGCCGGTCTCAATCACCGCCCAATCACAGCCCTGATCTTCAAAGACAAGAAATCCGAGTAGTGTCAGCAGTTCAAAAGTAGTCGGATCATCTCCGCCGGGCAGCTGTATGGGGGCTTTTTCATCATTGAGAGTCCGGTAAATCCTATTGATCTGATTCAGATATTCCTGATCATCCAGTATCTCCTGATTGACTCTTATCCTTTCCTGATAACAAAGCAGATGAGGAGATGTAAACAATCCGGTTTTAAACCCGTTCTCCCTGAGAGCTGCGGCAATTAGAACAGCCGTAGAGCCTTTTCCCTTGGATCCAGCCAGGTGTACTGATTTATAAGAATTTTGAGGATTATTGAAGAATTCAAGAAGCATGAACATTCTGTCCAGGCGGTAGAAGCGCTTCAGCTGATCCGCTTTTTTCTCAAGATTCGTATAGGATTCAATCCAGCGGAAACCTTCTTCTATCTTAGTGAACACGAATCAACTCCTGCGTTTTTTAAGAGCATCACCATGGGTTTCAAAGCCTTCATAATCCGCTAAGCTAATCACATGAGGCTTCATTTCTTCCAAGCCATCTGCACTGACATATACAACAGATGAATACTTGATAAAATCCCTTACGGATATGGCTGAATATGTTTTGGCATTTCCACCTGTAGGCAGGACAGCATTGGCTCCCACTGAATAATTGGCAATAGAAAAGGGCGTGTTATCACCTAGAAGGATCTCACCGGCATTTTTTATATAAGGAAGAGACTCAAAAGGATCGGTAGTTTGAATTTGAAGATGCTCTGGAGCAAAACGGTTTATCACTTTGGCAGACTGCTCCATTGATTCACAAAGGATAATTCCACCGTATCCTTTCATAACATCCGTAACA
This sequence comes from Spirochaetaceae bacterium 4572_59, assembly GCA_002084805.1. Classification (GTDB taxonomy): domain Bacteria; phylum Spirochaetota; class Spirochaetia; order DSM-2461; family DSM-2461; genus Oceanispirochaeta. The sequence goes on from NBMC01000018.1 coordinate 30,851, forward strand.
AAAGTCTTCCTGGGTTCTCCTAGATCCTTTGTCAGTTGGATTATTTTTTTTTCTACAGAATCGGCCAGTTGGGAACACTCAGTAACAAGAAGTGCGGAAGAATCCGAACCATGTTCCGCTTCAATCATAAGATCCAGAGCTACCTTTTCAGGATTCGCGTTAGAATCTGCCCAGACCATGGATTCTGATGGTCCTGCGGGCATACCGATATCAACACGTCCAGCCACCAGGCGTTTGGCAGCTGTTACATACATACTCCCGGGGCCGTTCATCTTTACAACGGGTTTAATTGTTTCTGTTCCATAAGCCAGAGCGGCAATGGCATGAGCACCACCAATTTTATATATCTCCGTAATACCGCAGAGTCTGGCAGCAACAAGACAGGCCGGATCCACTTTTCCTTTTTCATCGGGGGGGGTCACAATGCAGATTCTGGGAACTTCCGCTACCACAGCAGGAAGCGCAAGCATATAGAGCATAGAGGGGAAGTTGCCCCGTCCTCTCGGAACATATAACCCTACCGATTCAATAGGAGATGCTTTTTCGCCAACCAGAACACCAGGCCGGACTTCCATCATATTCATGGATTCCGGTTTTTGAGCATTATGAAAACGGCGCACATTTTCAATTGAGTAGATAAGGGCGTCCCTGACATCATCACTGATATGTTTTTCAGCCTCGTCAAATTCCTCGTCCGAAACTCTTAAGCTCATATCAAGTGGCGTTTTATCAAACTGATTATTGAACTTTAAAAGGGCAGCATCTCCCTCATTGCGGACTTCATTTATGATATTGTTTACAGTGTCAGACACGGCACTTATATTCAGTTCAGACCGGGAAAAGACCTGTTCTTTTTCACTCCGGGTCATTTTTTCCCAAGAGTATTTATTTATTTTCATAATTTGAATCCTTTTATACAATAGTCAATTCTATTCGCATACCAAGCCGGATGATATCCCCGGTTTTTAATTTGATATATTTATCAGGAGAAATAATTCTATCATTTAAATATGTGCCATTGCTACTCCCGCGATCTTTAATAAAATAACTACCGCGTATCTGCTGAAGCTCCAAATGGAATCTGGAAACCATACTATCATCAATAACAAAATCATTTCCTTTTGCCCGTCCGATTGTTAAACGGCTGTGCATCTGGATCTCCCTGCCATTGAATAACAGACACTGCACATTTTTCTTTCCCAGTTTTTTCAAACGTTTCCCCACAGGGCTGGTCTGGACAATGGTTTCGTCTTTCATTCTGAAATCTCCTGTTTTTTGATACTATATTATATCTAAGATAGGAATTATTATATCTCCATTAAGCATATTTTTGATATAATAGATTATCCTGAGAAAAATGCTTATACTGTTCGATAAGTAAGAATAGAGATTCTTCTACATGGAGGAAATAATGAAAGCTAATGCGGATTTCCCGACATTAAACAAAAAAAGACCTGACGGTTTAAATCCCGCAGGAATTCCATACAGAGTCCTCATTATTGATGATTCAATTTTTATAAGAAAACAGATATCTCAAATATTAAGTTCTGAAGGTTTTGAAATAGCCGGGGAAGCCGGAGATGGTATTGAAGGGATAGAAAAATATAAAAACCTGTCACCCGGAATAGATCTTGTAACATTGGATATAACAATGCCCCGGATGGATGGGGTTACCACTCTTGAGCATATTATAAGGTTCGATCCTGAAGCAAAGATTGTTATGATCAGTGCCCTAGGAAAACAGGACCTTGTAAAACAGGCCATTCTTGCAGGAGCCAGGAATTATATAATAAAACCTCTGGATAGAAAAAAGGTTTTGGAACGCCTTACTGCTGTTCTGAACTGATTTCTAGAGTTTTCTTATGCACGTACTGCTTCCGATTGCCTGGAAAGCTGCCAAGTACTCTTCCAGCAAAGACAATGAAACTTCCGGAAGGCTGTTGTAATCCGGATTCAGGCAGTTCCCCGGTCTGAATCCCGTAATAATATGCTGTTCAACCCCCTCTAAACAATCTTTCAAAGCTGTGACTTCATGAAGAGATAAAAGTTCAGGAACTATGGTAGTTCTCAATTCATATGGAATTATATTTGATTTAAGGATTTGAAGCGATTGCATGTACCTGGCAGCAGCATCATCGCTTCCACCAAGAAGCGAATATTTCTCTGGCAATGTTTTCAGATCCATGGCAATATAATCTACTTCCAGATTCTCAAGAGCTTTCGGATGCAAGCCATTGGTATCTATTTTGATAGACAGTCCGGTTTCATCTTTTATTAATTTGATAAAATCAGCTATCCCCGGATATAAAAGTGGCTCCCCCCCTGATATTACCACCCCTCCCAAAAGGGGAGCCCTGTATCTTAAAAAATCGATCACTTTACTCCTGGCAGTCAGGCCCTCTGTTCTGCCATAAACCAGATCCGGATTATGGCAATAGGGACAGCGCAAGTCACAACCCGGAAAAAAAAGGACAGAGGCGACCTTCCCGGGATAATCAACTAATGATGTTTTTTGAAGGCCAAAGTAATGAGGGACTTTCATAAGATTATGCGGTAACTGCTGAACTGATGAAATTTTCTTCGACTTCCCCGGCATTCCCTGTACGATAAAGTTCTATACCCTCTTTGTTAAAAAATACAGCCATAGGAGCTGAAAAGATATTAAGCTTTGAAGCTTCCTCCATTCCATTATCTGTATCAACATTAAAAGACTGGGATTTCAGTGTTACATCCTTTAAGACTTCTTTCATGGGAGGACAATTGGGGCATGTTGTTCTATAGAAATATGTGTAAGACCAAACTTTCTGATCACTGACATCGCTCATAGTCAGATCAGAAGATTCAGCATTTACAATCTGTTTGATTTCCTGTCCACTAATGGTAGAAAAGGGGACTCGTTCTTTATACTCACCCCGTTTTCCCAGATTCCAGTTTTTGACAGATCTGTAATAGCCCACTATTCTGGAATAAACTTCCGTTTCCTTTCCTTCTACCTGATCCATTTCCTTTTTAAGTGAACGAATCTCCTCATCAATTGTTTTAATATTATCCAACATTATTTCTTTCCTCCCTCTCTAATCAACTGAGCCTTTTTATTTTCCAGAGTCTCTATTTTATTCTGTATTTTTTTTCTTTCTTCATCCCGGCAGACAGGACAGCTAAAGTGTTCACCACTCAGATATCCGTGCACTTTACAAATGGAAAATGTAGGAGAAATCGTAAAGTAGGGGAGCTTGTAGTTATGAGCAACCGTTTTAACAAGCTCCATACAGGCCTTCCAATCCTTAATTGATTCTCCCAGAAAGGCATGGAAAACAGTTCCCCCCGTATAGAGGGTCTGCAGGTCATCCTGTAAATCCAGGGCTTCAAAAATATCACGGGTATAATCTACAGGTAGTTGTGTAGAATTCGTATAGTAGGGATTCTCATCCGTACCTGATGTGATGATATCGGGATAATGCTTTTTATCATGTCTTGCAAGTCTGTAACTTGTGCTTTCAGCAGGGGTTGCTTCCAGGTTAAAAAGGTCTCCGGTCTGTTCCTGATAATCGGCCAGACGATCTCTCATATGGTTAAGAACGTCAGCTGTGAATTGAAGGGCTTCAGGATCAGTAATATCTTTATTGAAAAAATTCACCATGCTTTCATTCATTCCATTCAGACCGATAGTGCTGAAATGGTTGTTCAGATGTTTCAGATATCTACGTGTGTAGGGAAAAAGACCGGCATCAAGAAGTTTGTTGATAACCTTTCTCTTAACTAGTAGAGATTCCTTTGCAAAGTCCATCAGCTGGTCAAGCCTGTCCAGGTATTCTGATTTTGACCTTGCCAGGTAACCGATACGGGCCATGTTAATGGTCACCACACCGATAGAACCGGTAAACTCATCAGAACCGAACAGTCCACCACCTCTTTTTCTTAACTCTCGTTTATCCAGCTGCAGACGACAGCACATAGAGCGGACATCTTCCGGATTCAAATCGGAATTAATAAAATTCTGAAAATAGGGTGTTCCGTAACGCGCGGTCATCTCGAAGAGCAACTTTGCATTTTCGGACTCCCATTCAAACTCTTTTGTTACATTATAGGTCGGTATAGGATAGGCAAAACCTCGTCCATCCGCATCACCCTGAATCATAAGTTCAATAAAGGCTTTATTGATAATATCCATCTCTTCACGGCAGTCTCCGTAGGTAAAATTCTGTTCTTTACCGCCGACAATTGCTTTTCTGTCTACAAGATCGTTCGGAACATTCCAGTCCAGTGTGATATTGGTGAAAGGAGCCTGACTTCCCCAGCGGGATGGTGTATTCACTCCGAAAATAAAACTCTGAATACACTGTTTTACCTCTTTATAGGAGAGTTTATCCACTTTTACAAAGGGAGCCAGATAGGTATCAAAACTGGAAAGAGCCTGCGCTCCCGCCCATTCGTTCTGCATAATTCCCAGAAAGTTTACAATCTGGAAAACCAGGGTAGAGAGATGACTGGCAGGTTTGGACTTTATCTTTTCAGGAACACCACCCAGACCTTCCTCTATAAGCTGTCTGATAGACCATCCCGCACAATAACCACTGAACATGGAAAGATCATGGATATGCATGGCACCGCTTCTGTGTGCATCCGCTACCCCATGGGAGTAGATGTTTTTAAGCCAGTAGTTAGCAGTAATAGTTCCAGAATTATGAAGAATGAGTCCTCCAAGAGAAAAATTTACATTGGCATTCTCATTAACACGCCAATCAGACTGAGATAGATAGCCGTCCATTGTTTCATCAATATCCAGCATCAGTTTTTTTGTATCACGAATAGCTTCATGCCTGGCTCTATAAAGGATATAGGCTCTGGCAATTTCAACTTCATTATTCTCAATCAGAACTGTTTCTATCAGATCTTGAATTTCTTCAACAGCAGGAGCTGAGTTGGGATGTCTGTCTGACATAAATACAATCAGTTTAGCTTCTGTACTTTTGGTCAGTTTATCGATAAGGTCATAATCATTTCCTTTTACCGAAGCAACAGCCTTTTCAATGGCCTCTCGTATTCTGATTCTGCTGTAAGAAACAAGCTGTCCATTTCTTTTTACGACCCTTTTAATAATCGCTTCTGTCGGCGTCGGACTGTCCTTTTCAATACCGAGAAATGCTCGCCATTCGTTCTGAGTATCCATCTACTGACCCCTCCCGTATGGGCTACTTTTTATTATTTTGAGTTTCACTATGTCGTGTATTATCACGTTTAACGACCATAAGCGGAACTTCTTCTACCTTTTCGTAAGAAGTAAAACGATAAGCGCATGAAGCACATTCCCGTCTTCTTCTGATAGAGGTACCACTGATATTCTGACGGGACTCAATTACCCTGTCATCCAGATTTCCACAAAGAGGACACTTCATTTTTCCTCCACCCCACCATATATGGGGGCCTACATAATGTGCTATTAGAGCTTTTTTAGAATATATCACACCATATGTGGAAAAACAATGTCCGTTCAGCTGATTTATGAAAAAAATATTAAACATTGATTATTTATTTGTGCCGTGTATAATTGTTAGATATTGTAAAGTTACAGAGGAGTAATTATGCCTTTCCAATTAAAAAGAAATACCATAAAAGATTTTCATAATAAAACAATAGAATGTTATGCAGACAGGGATTCCCTCTATTTTGTAGATGAATCTCCCATTACATATAAAGAGTATGATAATAAAGTCGTAGCACTGAGGAAAAAATTGCTTGAGTCCGGATTAAAGAAAGGAGATCGTGTCGCCTTACTGGGACAGGCTTCTCCCAACTGGGCCATTTCCTATATGGCCGTTATGTCTGCCGGTCTTGTCTCTGTACCTATAATGGAAGATTTTCCTATCACTGATATAAATCATATTATACAGGATTCCGCTGCCAGATGCTGCCTGATTGATCCTGCCATACAAAAGCGGGGAGAATTGGATTCCCTTGAAAATATACTGTTATTATCTCTGAATGATTTTTCAGAAATGCAAAAACTATCCCTTCCGTATAATAGGGAAGATGCAGAAATTTTTCTCAGCAAGCCCGATTCATACAATATGATCCCCGGAGAAGATTACAGCTTTGAATGTGCAAGCACAGATGTAGCGGAGCTTCTCTATACGTCAGGAACAACCGGTTACTCCAAGGCTGTGCTACTGACACATAATAATCTGGTAACTAATCTTTATGAAGGGACCGATCTGATTGATGTCTGTTTTGATGAAAACTCTATTCTGATGTCTCTTCTTCCCATGGCCCATGCCTATGGATCAACGTCCGCTTATCTTTCTATTGTGTATAAGGGATCAAGGATCTGTTTTTTAAAGCGGAAACCAACTCCGGAATATCTTCAGAGAGTATTTGCGTCCATCAGACCGACAATTCTTGGAGGAGTTCCCCTCATCTTTGAAAAGATTTATCAGAAGAAGATACTCCCGATTATAAATTCCAACAAAGCTTCAAAATTTCTGATCAGCATACCTCTCTTCAGGAAGATTTTTTATAGAATCGTTGGAAAATCGATTCTCAAATACTTCGGAGGACAGCTGAAATGTATCATCATAGGAGGAGCCAACTTCAGCAGCACCGTAGAAACTTTTATGAATGAGGCTAAAATCCCCTATGTTCTTGGTTATGGCTTAACCGAGACATCACCTCTTTTAACCTTTAGTTCTTTAAGCGAGGCCAGGTTCGGTTCCGTTGGAAAAGCCGTTAGTGATACAAGTTTACGGATTACTAATAAAGATGAAAAAGGTATTGGTGATATTGAAGCAACGGGTCCCCAGATTATGAAAGGTTATTACAGAAAGCCGGAAGAAACAGCTGCGGTATTTACAGATGACGGCTGGTTTAAAACAGGGGATCGCGGTTTTGTGGATAGTGAGGGTTATCTCTTTATAAAAGGAAGAAGCAAAAATGTGATCATCGGAAATTCCGGAGAAAACATCTATCCGGAAGTCATTGAAACTCTCCTTGGCGGATATCCCGATATTGAGGAATCCCTGGTTCTTCAGAAAGATCATAAACTACAGGCTCTTCTCTATCTGGGTGAATCAGAGATTACAGAAGATAAACTGGAAAATATCAGAATTGAGCTGAATAAGCGGCTCCCCTCAGCCTCCAGAATTCATCACTTTATTATCCAGAAGGAACCCTTTATCAAAACACCCACCAGAAAAATTAAAAGAACGTTTTATGTAGAGGATTATTGATTTTTCATCAATGAATCAAAGGATAGGGATTGTTTCAGTACCATGGAAGATTGAAGCTGAAGCAGTTCCTTTTTCAGTTCCAGAAGATAGGGCGATTCACTGTATTTAAGGGTTAAGTAGAAATCCGGCCTGGAGTCCTTTGAGAAAACCATGGGTATCCTCAGGGGGTTGGGAGGGTTTATTCCGATATAGATTCTGGCTGATCGTTCATCCGGCAGGATCTCATAGGGATATTCACAATCATAAAATTCAATAGCTTTATCAGAATGAATCTCTATTTTGACTTCTTCCGGCGGGATTAGCGCAGAAATTTCAAGAATAATAGAGCGTCTGTCCAGAAAGATATCGCTTTCATTTGAAACCATAAACAGGTTTTTCTCAATTTCTCCCTGAATCTTCAAATCTTTCCCTACATCATCAAGATTTAGAATTGAGGAATATAGAATCAATTGACCATCACCGATTTCACCATTGCTGCTTATAGTTATTTCTCTGTTTCCCAGGTCCATATCCTGAACATCCAGCATAGTCACTCTCTGAGGGAACTCCTCGGTATAAGCGGGAAGATTCATGATCCGGTATAAAAGAAATAGGGTAATGACTCCCCAGCTGAAAGAACCGATAGCTGCCCGGATTTCATGACGGCTTCTCTCATAATGATGATGATAATAGCTGAGGCTGGTAATCATTAACGTAAAAGGGAGAGATAGGATTGATAAAACAAGATTCCCCCATACCCGGGATAAGAGTAAAAAATTATATAAATGGATATAAGATCTCTGAAAAATGAAGAACATCAATACAAAGATCGGAACAAGTGAGAGAATCAGAAAAAACTGTTTTTTTCCTTTTCCCCTGGAAACAACGAAAAGGATTGTACAAATCAGAATCCAGAGAAAAAACAGGCTGTAGCATATATTAATAATGGTACTGAAGAGGACAGCGAAAAGAGAAAATACGAATGCCAGATAAGAGTAAAAATGGGGAGTTTTAGGAAATGGCAGGCCCCTTAAAATATTCAGCATCAATCTGCTTAAAAACAGGATAATGGTCATTTTTATTAAGAAGAAAATGAGAGGATACTGGGCCACAAGTTCCGATAAATTCCGGAATACAAGAATTTCTTCAATAATCAGGGTAGACAGCATAAAAAATTGAAAGGTCAGAAACATCAGTAAGGGTATTGTCCAGAGTTGATGCCTGAATTTTCTAAAATTCAGATAAATTCTCCGTTCCTGAAACAGTGGAATCAGGATTGAAAAGGCAAAAAACAGAAGAAAAACCATAATAAGATTTTTTTCTGAAATATAGATATAGTCACCCGAAAAAGATTTTACATAAATATAGTTCTGTTCCCATTTTTTTGGTATTTCACTGGAAAGGGAATCCACAAATGTGTTTATCATGGTCAGATGATTTTTAATTACCTGCGATATATCTTGATATTCCACTGTTTTTTCTTCACTTATAACAGCAATGGCAGGTATCCCTTCAGAAAGATAAGACAAAATAGGGTGAAAGTCCCGGTTGATCCCTGTCTTATTTATCAGGATGGTAGGTATATCAATATTAGTTGAAATATTGGCAGATTCTGCGGCAGCCAGAATCTTGTTCATCATCCATCCGGGTGCATTATATCCAGGAACACTGCCTTTTATCTCAATAGCGGGAGAAAGAGCAGTGGGATTATAATACAGAACAAGAGATGTATTTTTATAAGAGAAATCATCAAGGAAACTGAGAGATCCCAAGGGGTACTCTTTTCGCATGTCCGCAGCGGCAAAAAGCAGCGTAAGAGAGACAGGAGGGCTGTGCAGAGACCATTCCTGAATAAATCCGAGTACAACAGAGACAGCCAGAGACGATTCCTCTTCTCTGTTTATGGGAACGACAATAATGAGGTTCACATCCTGTTTTCCCGGAATATCAATAATCAGATTGGAAGAAAAAGAGTGATTCCTGTCAAGTTTGTTCAATGAAGCACTGCGATAGGAAACATTCATTCCGGATAGCTTTTCTTTGAGATAGGCCAGAACTAATTCCTCATTTCCGGAACCTTCGGATATGGTCGTAAACTGCTGAAGATATTTCTCTGAGTTCAGTGCAATATCAATACTCATCTGAGAAGGAGATTTTTTTGCAGAAAGACAAAGGGGTAAAAATATAATAATAAATAAATAAACAAATCCCTTTTTCATATAAACAAGAATAGGAAAAACTAATCCATTGGGTCAATACAGTTTATTATAAAAAGGTTTTTATGCTATGATATAATGATGAAACTGTTATCAGAAATTCAGCATAGAAGATCAGCAAAAGAGTTTTCACCGGAAGAAGTGGATGAGTCATCCCTTAATCGAATTCTTGATGCAGGCCGATTGGCTCCTTCCGCAAAGAATCGACAACCCTGGCGTTTTATTGTGATACAGGATAGTGAAAAGAGGGAGGCCATCAAAAATGCTTCTTACGGAGATGAGCGGTTTAGCCAGGCTCCGGTTGCGATCGCTGCCTGTACAACAAATATTGGTTATCGAATGCCTAACGGAGAACTGTCTTACCCTATAGATCTCAGTTTTGCCGTTTCATTTATGATGCTTCAGGCAGAACATGAAAACCTGGGGACTAGCGTCATAACAACCTATCAGGAGGAAAAAATCAAAAATCTTCTGAATATCCCCTATTCCATGAAGATTGTTATGATCCTTCTGCTTGGTCATAAATGTAATGAAACAGATCCTAATGTCAGACTTCCGAAAAATAGAGTTGTGGCCTACGACCATTGGTAATATAATTTTATTTTGCAAATTTTCGCATTTAATAATGCAGGAAAAGAAAAAGTAATAGGAGAATATTGATGAATCATGCATTGAACTTTTACGCAGGTCCTTCAGTCCTGCCTCTGGAGGTATTGGAAAGTCTTCAGTCGGAAATGGTAAACTATAAGGGATCCGGTCTCTCGCTTGTTGAAACCAGCCACCGTTCAGCTGAATACGATGATGTACATACAACTGCTTTGAATCTGATGAGAGAGCTTTTTTCAGTTCCGGATAACTACAAGATTCTGTTTCTGGGTGGTGGAGCTACTTTACAGTTTTCTATGATTCCTCTGAATTTTCTTGCCGGTGGAAAAAGCTGTGATTTCACCTTGACCGGAGCCTGGTCAAAAAAAGCTTATTCTGATACATGCAAAGTGGGAAAAGTTAATATCGCCTTTGACGGCAAAGGGGATAATTACTGTTCTCTTCCTGATACAGCCAGCTTAAAAGCCTCTGCAGGGTCCGAGTACTTTCATATTACTTCAAATGAAACCATTGGCGGTGTTCAATGGAAAAATTTTCCTGATACGGGAGATGTTCCCATTATTTGTGATATGTCCAGTGATATCCTAAGTAGACCTGTTCCTTTTGAAAAATTTGGAATGATCTATGCCGGGGCTCAGAAAAATCTGGGGCCAAGTGGTCTTGCCATTGTTATAATAAGAGAAGATATGTTAAACCGCTGTCCGGATAATATTACAGCCTATCTTGATTATAGAATCCATGCAGAAAAGGATTCTCTTTATAATACTCCTCCTGTATTTCCCATATATGCCATGAGCAAAGTGCTTGAAAAAGTTAAAGTCGACGGCGGCCTTGATGGCGTAATGAAAAGAAACAATGAAAAAGCCGGCATGCTTTATGACATAATTGATAACAGTACTGATTTCTACCGGAACCCCGTAGAAAAATCAGTTCGTTCTGAAATGAATGTCGTTTTCACTATGGCAAACGAAGACCTTGAAAAGAAATTTGTTGCAGAAGCTAAGGCCATGGGAATGGTTGGTCTGAAAGGGCATAAGAGTGTTGGAGGATGCCGGGCTTCCATTTATAATTCCATGGCGGTAGAACATGTCGCGACATTAGGGAAATTCATGAAGGATTTTCAGAAAAACAACAGCTGACAGATGACACTCTTAAAGCAGCTAAGGAATAGATAATGGTTATTGATGATCTTAATAAAGGCATATTGCGTGAACTTAAAGATGGCAGAAAATCCTATAAACTGATTGCTGAAGTTCTGGATGTAACGGAAAACACCATTCGTTCCAGAGTTCGAAAAATGCAGGACGACGGAATCCTGGATATTTCAGGTTATGTAGATGTCGATCAGTTTGACGGTTTGCAGATTATTATGATCGGAATACGTACAAGTTCTATGGATTACATTGCTAAGGGAGAAGAAATCAGTCAATTGCAGGGAGTCATATCCGTCTCGGTTGTAACGGGACGGTTTGACCTTATTGTAACTGTGCAGCTGAATGAAGAACTTCAGATGCTGGATTTCCTTAAAAATGAACTGGCAAAGGTTGAAAGCATAGAAGCTATTGAAACCTATCTTGTTTATAAGGGATTCAATCTGAAGACTCCGTATCTACAATAAGTCCAATAAAAAGGAAAGAAAATGAGTTCTCCCAAGGAAAAACTAGCATCCTGTGGTCTGGCTGTTCCCGAAATATTGATGCCGGAAACAAATATAGATCTCTCGAAATGGGCTGTCATAGCCTGTGACCAATTTTCTTCTGATAAAGGGTACTGGCAAAAGGTTCAACAGTATGTAGATGATTCCCCATCCACCCTCAATATGATTCTGCCAGAATGTTACTTGGATCAATCAGAAAAACGAGTTCCCGAAATTAACAAAACCATGCGGACCTATCTCAACAAGGGTGTTTTAACTGCTGCTGGAAGCGGTTTTGTTTACATGAACAGAGCTACCTCCTGGGTAAAGTCCCGTAAAGGACTTATGGTAGCTTTGGATCTTGAGGATTACAGCTATGAAAAAGGTGCTGAATGTCAGATCCGACCCACCGAAGGTACCGTTCTTGAAAGACTGCCTGTAAGAGCAGCAATCAGAGAAAATGCTGTATTGGATATCCCCCATATTCTTGTTTTGTTTGATGATTCTGAAAATAAAATATTCAGTCTGCTTGATTCCAAAAAAGCAGAAATGAAAAATATTTATGATTTTGATATTCCCGGGGAGGGAGGGCATCTTACAGGATACTTTGTTCAGGACAGTAGTTTAATTGATAAATTGGCCGATATCTTTGTGCAGCTGAAAGAAAAAAGTGATTTTCTTTTTGCAGTAGGAGATGGAAACCACTCTCTTGGTGCGGCGAAACAGCTATGGGAGAAGATAAAATCTCAAGCTGGTGAGGATATTATGAATCACCCTGCAAGATGGGCCCTGGTAGAACTGGAAAATATTCATGACCCGGGTTTGAACTTTGAACCTATACACCGGGTTCTGTTTGATCTTGATAGAGATTCTTTTCTTTCAGACCTGAAAAGTTTTACCGGATTTCAGCTAGAAAAAGCCCTTAGTTTCTCTGATATGAAAGAGAAGGTAAATAAACTGACCAAACAGTCTTCAACGGGTCTGCATACCATAGGTATCGTTTTAAAGGGTAGCCATTATCTTCTGAAAATGAAAAATGCTTCTGTATCTCTGGCAGCCGAAGCATTTCACAACTTTCTTGACTCCTGGCTCATAAAGAATTCTAACACAGAAGTTGATTATATTCATGGAGAAGAGGTGCTGACAGAACTCTCATCACAGGATAAAAACATTGGGTTCTATCTTCCTGGGATAGATAAGAGCAGCTTTTTCTCTCTTATCACTAAGAAAGGAGCTCTTCCCCGTAAAACCTTCTCAATTGGAGAGGCTGAAGAGAAAAGATACTATCTGGAATGTCGTAAAATCATCCGCTGATGTTTTATCTCTCAAAACTGATATCATCTTTCATACTTCCTCCGGGACTTTTCATGCTCCCGGGGGTCATTTTTTTCTTTCTCCACAAGAAACTGTCTGCCAGGATCTTACGGATTCTTATGCTTCTGTTTTCCTGTTTTCTCTATCTTATTTCTATCCGCCCGTTTAGTGACGCACTTTTAAGACCTCTTGAACAGTCCTGTTCCCGCCCTGAAAAGGTGACAGTCAATGCTGACTACATTGTCATTCTGGGAGGAGGGACCGTTTACAGAAAAAATAATATGACCCTTGGGACGGATGCTACAAAAAGAATGCTGGAAGGATATCTTCTTCAAAAGAGAACGGGCTTGCCCCTCATATTTTCAGGAGGAAGCCCGCTGCATAAGGAGTACCCTTCCGAAGCTTCGATTGCCTCGGAACTCTTATTGAAGCTGGGCATGGACTCTCATCTTATTTATCTGGAAGATAAAAGCCGCAACACCTTTGAAAATGCCGCCAATATAAAAAGAGTATACAAAGCGGAGTCTATCATACTTGTTAGCTCAGCCTACCATATGAAGCGCTCTGTTAAGGTTTTCAAAGATCTGGACGTTCAGATAGTTCCCTATCCTGTGGACTATAAAGTCGAAGATCTGCCCTACATAGTTCTCGATTATTTCCCGTCAATGAATTCCCTGGAAAACAGCTATCATGCCCTGCATGAATACATCGGCATGATTTACTATTTTCTGCGTTATTGAATTATTCCTTATCCAGGTCTTCAAGTGCTGCCAGACGTTCCGCCAGGGCAGGATGGCTATAATGAAAAAAGCTATAGGCTTTATGAGGAGTAAGATTACTCATATTGTCATGTCCCAGCTTGAGAAGAGCCCCTATCATGGCGGCACTGCTGCCTGTCACATCATGAGAGAAGCGGTCGGCCTGGTACTCATGTTTCCTGGAACGACTGTTACTGACAGGAGAAAGGAAAAATGAGAGAGGAGTCAGACAGATGCTAAGAATTATCAGTATGGCGTGATATCCTTGGCGAGTGAAAGAAAATGCTTCATAAAGGGCAGTCCAGTTCATAAGCAGTTCCACCATAAACAAGCCGGCAGTCATAATGAGAATGGATGAAAGCAGCCCTTTCTGAATATGCTTCTTTTTATAATGGCCTATCTCATGTGCCAGAACTGCTTCCAGTTCACTGACGCTCAAAGAATCAACCAGGGTATCGAAAAGAATGATACGTTTTGCCTTAGCCAAACCTGTAAAATAGGCATTGGAGTGAGAGGATCTGCGACTACCGTCCATCAGAAAAATACCATTTGTTTTAAATCCTGTTTTTTCAGCAAGACCCAATAAGCGGTCTTTTAATTCTCCCTCTTCAAGAGGAGTGAACTTATTAAAAAGAGGAGCTATAGCCACCGGATAGATCACCATAATCAACAGTTGAAAAGCAGCGATAAAAAGAGACGCATAAAGCCACCAGAAACTACCGGTCTTGTCCATAAAATAGAAAAGCCCTAGCAGCAGGGGAACCATAAAAACAAGGGAAATAATAGCCCCTTTCAGCATATCCAAAAGATAGGTCCGAACGCTGAGGTTATTAAAGCCATAGAACTCTTCAATGTAGAACTGGGAGTAGAGAGAAAAGGGGAGCGATATCAGCGAAAAAATCATGGATATAAGAAAAATATAGATGATATTGAATACATAACCATCATTCAGGTAGTTCTGCATCCACGAATCCACGGTTCCCAGAAAGCCTGACAGGATAATAATCATGAGAAAAACAGCTGAAACAAATTCTGAAACAAGGGCAAGGCGGCCCTTATCCAGATTATAGGATACGGTAGTACTGTATTTTTCCCTGTCAAAACTTTGTTGAAATAAAACAGGTACTTTCTTTCTATTCTTAAGAATATTGTTCAGATTCAGAATAGAGAGAAACCAGGATATGAGGAATTCCAAGATAAATAATAGTATATATAAGATTAGAATAGATTGACTGTTCATTTTATACCCCCAGTTGAGTAGAACCAAAAAAAACCCTGCCACAGCAGGGTTTACTGATAAGATATTAATTAAAGAGCAGCGATTGCTTCTTTCATCTTACCTTTAGCAATTGCAGAATTACACTGTTTGCAGATACTAACTTTTTTACCGTCAAAATCTTTTTCGTATCCGATTTTGATGGATGTTCTTTTACAGAGAGGACAAACACCTCTTCCGCTTTTTATCTGATCACGTATTCCACTGCCTCTGTGAGCTTTAGACATACTATCTCCTTAATGAAAATTCCAGTTTTAACTTAAAAAAATATATCGATAAGCCCATAAAAAGTCAATGCTGAGAAGAAGACTAAAAGAATAAAACTGAACTGATTAGGACTTCTGTTTCTGTCCTGTCCTTCAGATTGACACCAAAATCCATACTGATTTGCATGTTCGGCAGGGGAGCGGGAAACACAGACAGTGAAACTCCTGCCGTGTAAAACATATCATCTCTTTTGAAAATACTGTTACGATCTCCCACTAATCCCAAATCCACAAAAGGAGTTATGTGCAAATCCACGACAGATGGAATCGTTACTACTGGTATTACAAAATTTTGATTCCAGAAAAACCCGTTTGTACCTGTTAACTTATAATCCAGGATTCCTCTCAGTCGGTCTCCGGAATTCACCTTATACCCGTTAGTATAGTGGAAGTAGGAGGCTCTGCTGCTATAATTCAGAACAGAAGTATAAATAAAGCTTGTAAGAATACAGTCAACCCAGACCATATATCCTTTTTCCCCTGCCAGGTAATCCAATCCATTTTCAATGGAAACTGAAAATCCCTGACGCAGATTTCCTATCCAGTTAACTTTGTCAAATAAAAACATATGACTCAGAGAGGGGATCAATCCTTCTTCCCTATAATAAGAGTCAGCCTCATGGGTATCATTAATATCAACGTTGTAGGAATAGGGAAGAGAAAGGGAAGGGGTAAATATATAATCCATTTTATTAATAACATGAAACAAAAAACTTATATCAAACTGGGCCTTGGCATAGCTGTATTCAAGGTTAATATCATTATGAGTATCAATACTTTTTACGGTTTCCCAGAAATGTGATAAAGTAAAATTCAGGTCAAAAGATCCCACCCGGACTCCCTTCAGAGTTGAAGTTATTTCAGATTTTCCGGGAGAGTAATAGCTATTCAGCTTCAGATCGCTTAAGGTTCCGGCAAAATTATTATATGTTATTCCCAGACCTGTAATCATACCAAAGTTGGAATCATAGGTATAAACAGGAATGGGATAAATATTCCAGGCTTCCTTCAGCTTGAAGATAATTTCCAGTTCATTATATCCACGGTCACTGCTGATAATCTTATATTCGGAAGTAACAGATTTAAAGATTTTCTTATTTATAAGGATTTGTTTCTGATCCCTCAGATAGCTCTCCATCTCCCATTTATCATGAAAGATATGATGATATTTCCAGTTCAAAACAGAATTCAGGGCGCTTTCTCTGACATTCCCCTCTACAAAATATACAACCCGGCCCAGCTTATATTTTTCAGTGCTCTGGGAAAATCCCATTGTGAGAATTAAAAAAAATAAAATGGTAAAAGCGACTTTCGTTTTCATTTTTTCCTATATACCATCAGATCATTAAGAATATTAAAAATAAATACTCTTGAATAGACTTATATTGCAGGTACTCTATAATCCGTTTATTATAAGATTATGGTAGAATCAATTGGTTGGTGGTTTAGAAATAAAATAAAAAGCATTTCATATGCTTTCAATTTCTTTCTATTCCTTCTAAAAGAGACTGTGAATTTTCCCTGGAATAAGCGTGTTGGTTTCAAAGTTCTGATAATGCAAATTTATTTTACAGGCGTAGAAGCTCTTTCTGTGATTGCACTTATATCTCTGGGGATAGGAGCCGTCATTATCATACAGGGAGTATCAATTCTTCCCATGTTCGGTCAGAGCTCCCTTATGTACTCTATCCTGATCATGATTATTACAAGGGAACTTGGCCCCCTTTTGACCGCATTTATTATTACAGCCAGATCGGGAAGCGCTATTACCACAGAATTAGGGAATATGGTTATATCCCATGAAATGGAAGCCTATATGTCAATTGGCCTCCATCCTATCTCCTATCTGGGTGTACCCCGTTTATATGGAGTCGTTCTAGCTATGCTTTTTCTGAATATTTACTTCAATCTGTTTGGATTACTGGGCTCCTATATTGTTGCTTCCTTTATTCACAATCTGCCCTTTGATGAATATTTGTTAAATTTGATTCAGACCCTTAGCTTTGAAGACATCTTTTCCGCTTTTTTAAAAAGTATCGTATTTGGCGTTATTGTGGCAGTAGTCTCTATCTATTATGGTTTTGATGTAAACAGAGCCGTAACAGAAGTCCCTCAAAAGACCATAAAATCTATTGGAACAAGTATTACTCTCTGTATTCTGGCTGATGCTGTGATTGTTATACTGACCCGGATCTAGGAGTCCTATTTTGAACTGGAATGAAGTCCCCGTAAAACTGGAAAATATCACTGTAATGGATAATAGAGATACCATAGTCGATTCTGTCAATTTGGAGATACTACCCGGAAAAGTAACTATAATAATGGGAACATCCGGCTGTGGTAAATCTACAGTATTGAAAATAGCGGCTGGTTTGATCCCCATCAACAAGGGTTCCGTAAAATACGGAGAGATAAAACTCTATAAGATTAATCAGAAAGATTTTGTACAGGTTCAGAAACATACGGGTTTTATGTTTCAGGATGGGGCCCTATGGGCCAATAAAAATATTTACGAGAACCTGTCCCTTCCTCTGGTAATAGCAGATCCCACTCTTAAAAAAGAGTGGGTGGATGATCAGGTTAAAAAATCTCTGAAATCCTTTGGGATGGAAAAAGAGATGATGAACAGGCCTGCCAGTCTTTCTGCAGGAGAAAGAAAAATGATATCCTTCCTGAGAGCCATCATTTCAGATCCGCAGATTCTGTTTATGGATGAACCTACAACTTATATAGACAGAAAAAGTTCTTTACTATTGATAAAAAAAATATTTCAATTTAAAAAAGAGGGGAAAACCATACTCCTGGTGACTCATGACCTGACTCTCGCCAAAAGCCTGGCGGATTATTTTGTATTCATGCATAAAGGGAAAATAATTGTGAACGATACAATCGATAGCGCTATGAGCTCCGAAGATCCTCTTTTGCGTGCCTTTATGGAAGATCAGACACCGGGTGAGGAGAAAAAGAGTGAAATATAAAAATACTATCATTTTAACAGGAAGTTCCCTATGAAATTCGGATTCAGACATGCTGATAAATTTGTTGGATTATTTGTGCTTATTGCCATTATTTTTATCACAGCATCTGTTGTTGTAACCGGAGTCAATCAAAGATGGTTTTCCAGGGATTATGAATACTTCACCCGCTTTAGAACAGCAGAGGGCTTAAGTGTTGGAATGGCTATTAAACTCAGAGGATTTCAGATCGGCAAAGTTGAAAGAATTATTCTGAATGATAAGAACCAGGTTGATATCACTTTCGTTATCTATGATACCTTTATAAACAAGGTTGTAGGCAATTCCATGATTGAACTGGCGTCCAATCCTCTGGGACTGGGAGGCGGAATTAACTTTTACCCCGGCAAAAACTCTAAGGAAATAATCCCTGAATTCAGTTTTATTCCCTCTGATCAAACAGCAGAGGGTAAAAAACTCTCTGAATCTGATCTTCTGGATAAACCGGAAGGGCAGGATGCTATCACTGCCTTAATGGAAAATGTCGATCCCATTCTAAATGATGTCGATTCACTCCTTTTGTCAATGACAGCCCTGCTGAATACGGTAGACTCTGCTCTTTCAGGAAATCAATCCAGCCCCATCGGCGGTATGCTGTTAAACCTGGAAGGGACAACACAGAAGTTCAATACGATTCTGCCTGTTATAGAAACAATCATGCAGGATGTTAACAGAATGACCACATCCCTGTCCCTACTCATGGCGGAACTGGAAGATCCTACAGGACTAATTCCGAAATTGATAGATCCCACAGGTTCCTTTGACACCATGCTGAATGATGATAACATTCTCTTTGATCAAATACTCATTCTACTGAATGATGTTCATGCAAACCTGGATAATCTGGCTTCAATAACAGGAGATATCAGAGGGATTACACCGGAGCTTAATTCCGTACTTAACGAAGCAACGGGAGCCCTGCAGGAAGGGGGGAAGGTTCTTGAGGGACTATCCAACAACCCACTGCTGCGAAAAGGGATCAGTGATGAGGTGAAAGCCTCCTATGAGCATAGCAACCTGCGGGAAGAGGATTTCTAATGATGAAAAAAATACTGATATTTTTAACTTTTACTATACTGTTATCCTCTTGTTCCTCCATGCCAAAGGATGAACAGGACTTGACGGTTTCAATAATCAAGACCAAAAGTGCAATGCAGCTGGAACGGGGAAATAACGAATACCGCTGGAATAATTATGATTCCGCCCTGGCCCTATACTCCAAAGCTCTCTCTTCATCCTCTTCTGTAGATTGGCAGCCGGGTGTTATCCGCAGCCTGGTACAGATAAGCCGGACCCTGGATCAACTGAAACAAGCCGAAAAGTCACGTCAGTATGCTCTTGCCGCCCGTGGATTCAGAGAATCCATCGAGAATAAGGCCCTCAATATCCTGACTCAGAACAGGATTGCCGAATGGTATTACTTTCAGGATGATATAAATAAGTCTCTCACATTGATAGATCAGGCTATATTGCAAGGGAAGAATCTTGAATCTGAAGAAGCCGGTGAGACATGGCGGATCAAGGCATCTATCTTGAAAAAGAAAGAAAATTATGAAGCCGCACTTTCTGCTATAGATGAAGCTGTCAATCTTGATAAAAAAGGCCTCTTTCTGGGAGAACTTGCCAGTGATTATTATATTAAATCCTCTCTTTTATCCCTTTCCGGGAAGTATCCAGAGGCAGTAGTTTCCATGGAAGCAGCCCTTGAGAAGGATAAATTCATTGAAAATTCATCAGGAATAGCCATGGATCTGTATGGTTTGGGTAAAATTCACGAAAAAAACGGAAATTCTGATAAAGCATTGGAATATTATAACCGTTTATACCTGTTTTACCTCGGATCTAATAATACAATTCCGGACTTTCTTCTTGATGCGATAAATTCACTCACAAACAAAGAAAACTGGCTAGCTGAAATTGAATGGCCATTAAGTTAAGGAATTAGTATGGAAATATACAAGGAACTGGTTGTAATCCGAAATCTTATGCTACTCATGGTGGGAATCGTCGCCCTGTTTTTGATGAAGACTCTATCCGGATTAATCCTTCCTCTTTTTCTTGCATTGATACTTTCCATTATTTATCTCCCTTTGGTTCTCTACCTTGAAGGGAGGCGAATCCCCGGAAAAATAATAGTTCCCTTTATAGCCATTTTTACAGTGGCTGTCATCTATTCTGTTGCTAATATCTTTATTGCCACCATTACGGATATTGTTGGTCAGATGGATTTTTTTGTAGAAAAGCTGACCGAAAAATTTCTTCTTATGAGTACTGTCTTAAGCGAGATTCCCTACCTGAATCTGAATACGGATATACTCTTGGAAGGTCTCAATTCTCTTTTGAACAAAGATATTCTGACATCATCTGCGTCTTCCTTACTGAAGGGGGTCGGGAATTTCGGTTCCTCGTTTTTGATGTTTACCCTCTATTTTCTTTTTCTTCTACCCGGTCTGTCCCACTACCAGAATTATGTTCGATATGTGGGCGGTAATAACCTTAGCTTGCTGGATGATATAGAGACCCTTCTGAAAAATGTTTCCACCTATATGGGGATAAAAATGATTCTCAGTTTAACCACAGGTATCATAGCCGGATTCCTTTGTAAGTTTATGGGACTGAAGTTTGCTTTTTTTTGGGGATTTTTGACTTTTATTCTGAATTTCATTCCCTCCATAGGATCAATTATCGCCACACTGATTCCATCTCTTTTCGGCTTAATACAGTTTGATTCATTTAAACATATTATTATTATGTTTATGCTTCTCTTCATCAATCAAATCATTATCGGTAATTTTATTGATCCTAAGATCATGGGAAACAGATTAAGGCTTAATACAGTCACCGTTTTGTTCGGATTGGTATTCTGGGGTGTTATTTGGGGGATTCCAGGCATGCTGATGTCCGTCCCCCTGATGGTAACTCTGAAACTCTTACTGGAGAAGTCCCACTCATGGAGCCCGAAATGCCCGAAGAGCATTTGAGAGCTCTTTGTGAGCATTATTATCCAACTATTAAAGAGATAGACGATTTAAAAAAAGAGACTGATACAGTGATTTTGGGACACTCTTATATAAAATCAAATATTATTTACTCTGTTGCCGACTATGTGGGAGACTCTTACGAACTGAGTAAGAATGCCATGGAAGCAAAACAGAAAAGAATTATTTTTGCGGCTGTTCGTTTTATGGGTGAAACTGCAAAGATTCTCAGTCCTCAGAAGGATGTTCTTATTCCCGGGACAGAAGCAGGTTGTACCCTTGCCGACAGTATCACTGCCGAGGATATGCTTAAGCTTAAAGAAGAATACCCTGATTATGCATTTCTCTGCTATATAAATACCACAGCAGAGGTAAAGGCTCACTGTGATGCCTGTGTTACTTCTTCAAATGTTTATAACATCGTTGAAAGGTATCCTTCCGATAAAATCTTTTTTGTTCCGGACAGACTGATGGGCCAGAATATTATTGATGAGATGAAAGCCAGGGCTGTTAAGAAAGATATAAAAATCTGGACAGGATCCTGTTATGCCCATGAAGAGTATGATCCGGAAATGGTTAAGGCCCTCAGAATGAAATATGATGACCTGACCGTTATGGTTCACCCGGAATGCAGTCCTGCAGTCCTTGAGAATGCTGATTTTGTTGGAAGTACATCGCAACTGTATAATTATGTGAAAAAGAAAGAGTATGGACACTTTCTTATGCTGACCGAATGTGGTTTGATCTCACGAATTGAAGCTGAAATGCCTGAGAGGAATTTTGTGGGAACTTGTTCACTCTGCAAGTACATGAAATCCAATACTCTTGAGAACATTCTCAGAGTATTAAAAAATCCCCAGCCTGAAGATTATATTCAGATTGATGATGAAATTATCAAAAAGGCACAGCTTAGCATCAATCGGATGTTTGAAATCGCCGAATCCTGATTATTCTGTGAATAATCAGAAAACGTTAATCCTCTTTATTCATGAACAAGCTTCCCCTTCAGCTTATTCAGCAGTGTCGAACTGTATTGCTCGCGTTTATAGGAGGGGAGACGTTTTATATGAACCTTCAAATGCTTTTCCTTCAACCAGGCCTTCAGATTATCTTCCAGAGCAGTCTGATCATGGCCCAGACAGATAACATCAGGCTTAACTTCATCAAATACATGGTAAGTTCCAATTTCATTATCAGCCAGAAATGCATCAAACACCAGAGGATGGTTCTTTATCAACAGAAGTCGTTTCATCTCATTATGAAGAGGCATCTTATTTTTGAACCGATTGACAAAATTATCTCTGGCAACTATTACAATCAGGCATTTTCCATGCTTGGCGGCTTCTTCCAGAAAAAATTCATGTCCTGGATGTATATTATCAAAAGTACCGAATACTAATACATTTTTCATTTTATTATCCCTTTAATTCAATAGCTAGGATAGCAGAAACATTAAAGCTGAAAAAGCCCTAAAATATTTCTGAAGGCAAAGAACACGCTTCGAACACACAGTACTTAAGTCTGATAAAAAAAGAATCGTGATTTTTTTGTAGAGAAAGAATAGGTATTCTGTTAAAAAAACGCTTATTTATTACTTATTGAACTTTTATTTTTCATAAAGATCATCAGAATAGCCATTTAGTGTTTATTTTTAGCCAATAATTGTTAGTGTTTTAATCTTATTTGAATTTTTAGTGAATGTTCTATGTAGATTCGATGAACCAGGTGGTCAGTTCACTATTTGTCACAATAGGAGTTTACAGGTTATATTAAAAATATATTAAAACTGAATATTGATTTGGGGGGTATATATGCAAGTATTAAAAGATTCGGTAAGACAAAGAATTGTTACATCGGCACGGAAAGAGTTCCGGAAAAAGAGTTTTGAAAAAGCTTCAATGAGAGCGATTGCTTCTTCAGCAGGTATGACTGTAGGGAATCTCTACCGTTACTATAAAAATAAAGAAGATCTTTTTGGTTCTATTATTGAACCACTCTATAAATCCCTGCAGGGCTTAAAAAAAGAACTGCAGACAGTTGAAGCTGACAAAATAAGCTGGCTGCTTACTCAGCTGAAAGATCTGCAGAAAGAGTATCGAATTGAGTGGCTGATTTTATCAGCCGGATCTCAGGGATCCAAGTATGAAAAAGCTTTGGATAATGTTTATGCACTGTTGCAGACAACAATTAAAGAGGTTCTGACTGAGAACAACAAACAGTCAAATCTTGCAGCACCTGTAGCATCTGCCATTCTGCATGGTCTTCGGACCATACTTCAGACGGAGAAAAAGAATTCTCCCGAAGTTGTGGATGATTTCCTGCAGTTTATGATGTCAGATTTAATTAAAAGAGTAGCTTCATAATAGAAATAATAATATAAATTAAAAAAGTAGCGAGCCGGCGATTGCCGGCTCTTTTTATTTCTATATGAATAAGCTGAAAAAACAAGCCGTTTGTAGACAGGAATTATCCGATTATGATATTTTTAAAATGCAGTAATTTGTAAAAACGGAGATTCCATATGCTACAACAGGTATTAAAAAATAGCAGGAAAGTTGTTATTAAGATTGGATCAAATACACTTTCCCATAATGACGGAACAATCAATCAGGATTTCTTCAAAGACCTGGCATTTCAAATTTCCGAGCTACAGAAAGATGGCAAACAGATTGTTGTTGTTTCATCTGGAGCACGTATTGCCGGACTATCAACTCTGGGCAAGTGGAAAAGAAAAGAAGACATGCACTATAAGCAGGCTCTCTGCTCTATTGGCCAAGTTGAATTGATGGATTCCTACCGACGGGTTCTGAAGGAATATGGAATTCTGATTGGACAGATTTTGCTTACGGGAGATGATTTTTCCGATACAAACCGGACCCTTCGGATCCGTAATACCCTATTTACTCTACTGGATGAGGGAGTGGTTCCGATCATAAATGAAAATGATTCTGTCAGCGTAGCTGAGATTGTACAGGAAGTTAAGATTGGTGATAATGATAACCTGGCAGCTCTTACTGCCTCTCTCTGGAATGCGGATCTCCTCCTTATTATGAGTGATATAGACGGTGTATTTGATAAGGACCCCGGTACATGCTCCGATGCGAAACTTCTTGAAGTTGTCCGTGATTCCGAAAAGGTACTGAACTCCATTGAAGTGGGAGATACGGGATCCTTCGGTACAGGTGGTATTGTAACAAAAATTGATGCAGCCCGGAAGGTTAACGATTATGGAATCCCCATGATTCTGCTTAATGGCAGGAAAACCGGTATCATAAGCAAAATCATAAGTGGCGAAGAAACAAGAGGCACCGTTTTTCTTCCGAACGAAAAATAATCTGATTTTAAGCGGATTTGCTCTCGTACTGCAGTTTGTAAAGCTTGTAATAGAGATCTTTCCGCGCAATCAGTTCTTCATGAGTTCCCTGTTCTACAAGTTCCCCCTGAGAAAGTACGAGGATCTTATCAGCCTTCTGTATGGTACTGATCCTATGGGCTATTACCAGAGAAGTTCTGCCTTTCAGAATCTTATCCATGGCATTTTGTACAAGTTTTTCCGTTTCAGAATCAATACTGGCCGTGGCCTCATCCAGAATAAGCACTTCTGGATTATGAGCTAGAACACGGGCAAAGGAGAGTAGTTGCCTTTGACCGGCTGAAAGATTTGATCCTCTTTCATGAATCAGTGAATTATAACCATTCTCCATCCTCTGAATAAAAGGATCAGCCTGAACCTGTTCTGCTGCTTTACGGATCTGTTCCATGGGAATATCCGATCCCAATGCGATATTTTCAGCAACCGTACCGGCAAAAAGAAAAACATCCTGTTGTACAGACTGGATGGTCTGTCTTAAAGATTGCAGGGGGTAGTCTTTAATATTCTTTTGATCGAGAAGAATTTGTCCTGATTGGATATCCCACAAACGGGTGGCAAGAGAAGCAACTGTTGTCTTGCCGGCACCTGTGTATCCGACAATGGCGATATTATCTCCCGCTTTAGCCTTGAAAGAAAGATTTTTCAGAACATAGTCATCGTTTTTATAGGCAAAATGGACATCCCGGAATTCCAGACTTCCACTTATATTCTCCGGTAGGGGATCTTTACCGGAATCCACAATACTATGATCTTCATCCAGAATCTGAAAGATCCGTTCACCTCCCGCCATGGCCGACTGCATGATGGTAAACTTCTCGCTCATATCCATTACCGGTCTGTAGAATTTCTGAATAAGATCAATAAATGCAATTAACACTCCCAGGGTGAGAATACCCCGTCCGAACATCCCGGCTCCCCAGTAAATAACAACTCCCATGGAAATTGACCGGAAAAGGTCAACAAGAGGACGGAATATTGCAAAAACATACATCTCGGAGAGACTGGCATCCAAAAGGCTTCTATTATTATGATGAAATTCTTCTCTGGCCCGTTTTTCCTGACCAAAGATCTGAATAACTTCTATTCCCGTGATATGTTCAGAAATAAAGCCATTTACCTTTCCAATCCAGTGACGCTGACTTCTATAGGCATTTCTGGCCATATTCCTGAATACTACAGTAGCGATAAGAACCGGAGGTATGGTTATAATCGTAATAGCTGCCAGCATAGGATTAAGCACCCAGAGGGCAATAAGAACACCAATCATAATGGCCAGATCTTTCAGAATGGAGATTGTAACAGAGGTAAAGAATTCATTAATAGTCTCCACATCACTTGTTATACGGGAAACAAGAGTTCCCACGGGAGTTTCTCCCAGATAGCGGAGAGATTGATTCATGATATGACTCAGCATCTTTAAACGCAGATCTTTCATAACGCCCTGACTGGTCCAGGACATAGAATAAATCTGGACAAATGAAAAAAGAAGGATAACTGTGAGCAGTATAAAATACAGAATGGTATTTCGCCGTAATCCGGAGAAATCAGAAGATCTTATTTGTTTATAAAGTTCCTGATCCACCTTCTTTAAATCAGAAAGGAGAAGAGCTCCTGTTGTATTATCCTCTGAAACTTCCATTTGAATTCCTGTCTCAAGAATAAGGGAGAGTTCTGCCTTGTTAGATTGAAACACATACCAGGCCTCAGAAGAGAGTGTGTCCTTTTCCCGTAGACGATTAATCTCAGAGTCTTTCTTCAAGGGAATATCAACTGTTCTCAAATAAACCTTTGAGCCCAGTACAAAATGCTCATTTTCACTTACAGTTTCGGACCACAGCTCCTCTTCCATCAGAGATTCATCTATCCAGCTCCATTCTGTCATGATGTTTCTGTCAATGGTTCTCTGTAGAAGAATCGGTAGGGTTAATTCGGCTCCGGAAGCAAAAATCAGAGAGATTCCAGCCACAATAAACCAGATGCGGTAAGGGGCTGCCATTTTGAACAGCCTTGAAATAACTTTATGATTGTATTTATTTTCTACAGTACTTTTTTCTTTTTTCATGACTGTTCCTCCTGCTCCATAGACTGCAGATCAAAAATCCTTTTATACAGACCATCCTGACGGCTGAGCTCTTTATGAGAACCGTATTGACCTATTGATCCTTTACGAAGGACAAGGATCTTATTTGAAACCTGCAGAGTGGAGACCCTGTGGGATATGATGATATTCGTTTTCCCCTTCCTTAATTTCACCAGTTCTTTCAGTATAAACTCCTCAGTTTTTGTATCCACTGCAGAGAGGGCATCATCCAGTATCAGTAGTTCCGGATCTGCCAGAAGAGCTCTTGCAAAGGCTATCCGCTGCTTTTGACCTCCCGAAAGAGAAACGCCCCGTTCTCCCACCTGAGTTTCCATTCCATCGGGAAAGTTTTTCAGATCCCGATCCAGTGTGGAAATATGGACAACCCTGGCCAGTTCCTCTTCACTGGCATCCTCTTTTGAATAGAGGATGTTCTCTCTGATGGAGCGGGAGAAGAGGATAGTTTCCTGGGGAACCATGGCTATGCTAGACCGCAGACTGGAAAGTTCCAGAGAGTGAAGAGGAATACCATTATAGTGAATCTGACCTTCTTCTGATTCCAAAATACGGGGAAGGAGACGAATAAATGTTGTTTTCCCACTGCCTGTCTTTCCAAGTATCCCCAGGGTTTCACCTGCCCGGAGGGTGAGAGTCAGATCATTGATCACAGAATCCCCGGAACCATGAAAAGTATAATTCAGGGAATTAACCGTCAATTCTTTAAAGATTGGAACATCACGGGGAGATTCTCCGTTGGATATTTCAGGTTCCACTTCCAGTATCTGATTAATTCTTTTCAGAGAAGCTCCACCTCGCTGTATCAGATTAACAGTAAAACCGGCTCCAAGCATGGGCCAGATAAGCATAGCAAGATAGGACATGACTGCCACAAAATTTCCGGGATTTAACTGATTCATCATAAGCTGCGATCCCCCATACAGAAGGAGAAGACAAACCGTTATTCCCGAAAGAAAGGATACAACGGGAAAGATAAATCCCCATATCCGTATCAAAGACATATTCGCGGCCCAGTACTCATCGTTATCACGGCCGAATTCATTTAAAAAATGTTCTTCCTGGGTGAATGTTTTAATGACGCTGATTCCACTGAAGCTTTCCTGAACTCTTTCACTGATAGCAGAATAAGCTTCCTGTACCCGTTTAAACCTTTTCCCGAGCATCTTGCCTGCAAAGAGCACAATAATTGTAATAAAAGGCAGAGGGATAATTGTGATTAGAGTCAGCCTGGAATAGGATGTAAACAGAATAACAAGTATAGCCAGGGCCATAAAAAGACCATCAATAAAAGCGACAAAGGCCATTCCACTGGCCATTCTGATGGCTTTCATATCATTAGTCATTCTTGCCATAATATCACCGGTTTTATGTTCACCATAAAAAGCTGAGCTCATATCAAGGAGATGATAGAAAATTTTTTCGCGAAGTTCCGTCTCAATCCTGCGGGATGCTCCATGAATAAAAAATCTCCAGAAAAAACGGCCAATGGATATCAGAATAGCAAGCATAACCATCTGAATCATGTAACGCCCTATCAGGGAGAGCTCAAAAGCTCCGACGGACACGGAATTAATGGCTTTTTTTATGAATTGGGGAATATATAAAAGTCCGGCATCCGTAATGACCAGACAGAAAATTCCTGCAATGTAGTAAATCAGATATTTTTTCAAATAGGGGACTAGTGTTTTATACTCTTTCAGCATAATTCTAAATATACATAAAAAGAGAGAGCGCGTCATTAAAGCCAGTAGTTTTCATGAAAATCCTTTCAGAACAATTAACTTGTCTGACCTGTTGAACCTTATCATTTTAATATGATAGGGTAAGCGCAAGTAAAGATAAACTCATATATTCCTGATAATACGGTTCAGGAGTTTCTACAGGTTTCCGTAAAAAACCTACTATGAGCGGAATACATCCTCTGTTTTCAGTAATGAGAAGACTATTCCCTGATAGATAAAGAGCTTTATCGGTAAAACTAATTTATCTTCCTCAGGAGGAATACATCATTTATGAATGATTTTTTCCGTATATTCGTAGAAAAGAAACAAGGCTATAACAGCGAATCTGCTGCTTTGACCGAAGATTTGAAGATTAGCCTTGGAAGCAAGGGATTGATGCAGGCCCGCATAGTGAATATCTATGAAGTGACAGGCCTGAAAGAACGTGCCTTTAGACAGGTAAGTACTACCATTTTTGCAGAAGCCACTGCCGATTGGGTGTATAAAAATGCACCCATTGAGGGAGTGGCTGATTTTTTTGGTATTGAATATCTTCCCGGACAGTTTGATCAGCGTGCAGATTCTGCCGCACAGTGCATTCAACTTATCTACCCGGAGTGGTCCGGAGCCGTAAGAAGCAGCAAACTAATTCTTCTTGAAGGTCAGATAGGCTCTGATGAGTTTGTTAGAATAAAGAAATACTGTATCAATCCGCTTGAATCAAGAGAGAAGGATCTACAAAGCCATTCTCTCTTTGATTTGGGATCGACTGCCGCAGCAGTTCCTCTCATAAATGGATTTATCAAGGCATCCCCTGCAGAACTGGAACTGATAAGAGTGGAAATGGAATTGGCCATGACCGCAGAGGATCTTCAATTCTGTCAGGTCTATTTCCGTGACCAGGAAAAAAGAAATCCCAGTGAAACAGAGATTCGAGTCCTGGATACCTACTGGTCCGATCACTGCCGTCACACTACATTTGAAACTGAACTGAAAGATATTGTGATACCCGCAGGAAATTTTCACAAGACACTGACAGATAGTTTTAATCATTATCTATCGCTTAGAGAGAAACTTGGACACAGTAAAAAACCTCTTACCCTAATGGATATGGCAACGATCTCGGGAAGAAGACTCCGGGCCGAAGGCCTGCTGGATGATATGGAAGTTTCTGAGGAGATAAATGCCTGTAGCGTCCGGATAAACGTAGATGTGGATGGGAAGGAGGAGCCTTGGCTTCTTATGTTTAAAAATGAAACACATAACCATCCTACAGAAATTGAACCCTTTGGAGGAGCTTCCACCTGTATCGGTGGAGCCATCAGAGATCCCTTATCCGGGAGATCCTATGTTTATCAGGCCATGAGAATCACAGGAAGCGCTGACCCCACAGTATCTCTGCATAAGAGTCTACCCGGAAAACTTCCTCAAAAATATATCACCCGGACTGCCGCTCGCGGCTACAGTTCCTACGGAAATCAGATAGGCCTGGCTACATCCTTTGTAAAAGAGATATACCACCCCGGATACAAAGCTAAAAGAATGGAAGTCGGTGCTGTAGTAGGGGCAGTTCCCCAGTCTATGGTACGCAGAGAAACCCCCATACCGGGAGATTCCATTATCCTGATCGGTGGGAAAACAGGACGGGATGGATGCGGTGGCGCGACAGGCTCCTCAAAAGAACATAACAGTGAATCTCTGCAAAGCTGTTCTGCAGAAGTGCAAAAGGGGAATGCTCCGGAAGAACGGAAAATTCAGCGTTTATTCAGAAATCCGGAAGTCAGCGCCCTGATTAAAAAATGTAATGATTTCGGCGCCGGAGGAGTTTCTGTCGCTATAGGAGAACTGAGTGACGGCCTTGAAATTAACCTGGATAGAATTCCTGTAAAATATAGTGGTTTAAGCGGTACAGAGCTGGCCATATCTGAATCCCAGGAGAGGATGGCTGTTGTTACATCCCCCAAAGATGCCCAGAAAATGATAGAACTGGCAGCTGAAGAAAACTTGGAAGCAAGCCTGGTTGCAACAGTAACAGATCAGAAACGTCTTGTTATGACCTGGCAGGGCCGTACCCTGGTTAATCTGAGCAGAACCTTTCTGGATACAAACGGAGTTCGCTCTGAAAATGCCGTTACCCTGCCCGCAGTTGATTTATCAGTAAATCCATTCAGCAGAACAGTAACAGGCAATAACCTGAGGGAAAAGTTTCTTTCCAACCTGAAAGATCTTAATGTCTGCTCCCAGCGCGGTCTTGTCGAGATGTTTGATGCCTCCATCGGATCGGGAACGATACATATGCCTTACGGCGGAAAAAGACAGCTTTCCGAATCAGATCTGTCCATTCACAAACTGCCTGTTCCTTCAGGAAAAACAGAAACATGCAGCCTTTTGGCCCATGGTTTTGATCCCCGGATATTCAGTTGGAGTCCCTATCACGGCAGTATCTACAGCGTTGTCAGTTCACTTGTAAAACTATGTGCAGCCGGTGGTGACTGGCGGACAACACGCCTTAGTTTTCAGGAGTATTTCAAACGCCTTGGTAGTGATCCCACCAACTGGGGACTTCCTTTTGCCGCATTGCTGGGAGCCATGGAAGCTCAGGAACAACTTGATATCCCCGCTATCGGTGGGAAAGATAGTATGTCGGGAACTTATCATAACATACACGTTCCCTCTACTCTCATAAGTTTTGCCGTAACAACGGCTAAAATAGGAAATACCGTATCCAGTGATTTTAAATCGGCCGGTAGTAGCGTTTATTATCTGCCTTTGAAAATCACAGAAGAATATATTCCTTGCTGGGGTAATCTTATAAAAAATCTGGATTTCTACCAGGAATGTAATCTTTCGGGAAAAATAAAATCCGCCTCTACCATAAAAACCGGCGGAATCGGAGAAGTTCTTTTTAAAATGGCAGTGGGAAATTCCATTGGATTCTCTGGTGGAAAGGCAGAGCTTTCTCTGTTTGATAGCCTCTGGGGAGGCATTATCTTTGAATCTGATAGTAGCTCTCTCTGCAATAAAAACTCAGACCTGATATCACTAGGAAAGACTACTAATCAAAACAAAATACAATGGATTGATTTAGTAGTTACTCTATCAGATAGTCTGCAAAGCTGGAAACAGACCCTTGATCCGGTTTTTCCTGACTATAAGAATAGAGAGGCTGAAGACTGCACAATGAAAGATTTCAAAGCAGATGATAGAAGCAGGAGAGCTTCGATAGTAGCAAAACCCCTTGTGTATATCCCCATATTCCCAGGAACAAATTGCGAATATGATACGGAAAGAGCCTTTCAGAATGCCGGTGCCAAAAGCTGTTCAACGGTTTTCCGGAACAGGGACAAAAAGGATATTATAGCTTCCCTTAAAGAGATGGTGAGCCGGATTAATGAATCTCAGATTCTGATGCTGTCAGGCGGATTTTCCGCAGGTGATGAACCGGAAGGTTCCGGTAAGTTTATAGCTACGGTCCTTAAAAACCCGGAGATTGCCGCTGCACTTGAACGTCTTCTTGAAAGAGATGGCTTGATTCTTGGTATCTGTAATGGCTTTCAGGCTTTGATCAAATCGGGACTCCTTCCCTATGGACATGTAATGGATGTTCCCGAATCAGCTCCCACACTGTCTAGAAATAGTATTAACAGACATATATCCAGAATGGTAAGCACCAGAGTTATCAGTAACAGTTCTCCCTGGACATCCATGATGCAGCCGGGAGATTGTCATAAAATCGCCATATCTCATGGAGAAGGCCGCTTTAGCGCTACACAGGAGTTTATTCATCAGATGGAAGAGAGCGGTCAGATAATGTTTCAGTACAGCACGCCTGATGGGCTGGCAAGTATGAATCCTCTCTACAATCCCAATGGTTCGGATTCTGCCATAGAAGGTATCAGCTCTTCCCATGGAAGGATACTGGGGAAGATGGGTCATAGTGAACGCTATACGGGGGATAATTTCAGAAACATACCGGGAAAGAAGCATCAGCCACTTTTTGAATCCGGTGTTAACTATTTTAAATAGAGAATTAAGAGGAGAAGACAAATATGAAAGGTGCCATTATTTTCGGCAGCCGCTCCGATCTGGAGAAGATGAAGGGTGCAGCTACTTGTTTAAAGGAGTTCGGAATCGAATATGAAGCTCATATTCTTTCAGCCCACAGAGTCCCCGAAAGATTGACGGAAGTTCTGAAACGCCTGGAACGGGAAGGCATTGAGTTTATTATAGCGGGAGCCGGCTTGGCAGCCCATCTTCCCGGGGTAATAGCTTCCAAAACCATTTTGCCTGTAATAGGTGTTCCTCTTAATGCGGCATTTGACGGAATGGATGCTCTCTTTTCCATGGTTCAAATGCCCAAATCCATACCGGTAGCCACTGTGGGAGTGAATAACTCCTACAATGCGGGCATGCTGGCCGTACAGATGCTGGCTATTAAGTATCCGGACTTAAAACAAAAGCTGATTGATTTCAGAAAAAACATGAAAATTAATTTTATTAAAGACAATTCAGAAGGAGTGGAATTATGAAAGATATTCAGAAAGTGGATATGATATATGAGGGCAAGGCTAAACAGGTTTATGCTACTGATAATTCGGATTATGTCATTATCACTTACAAAGATGATGCCACTGCCTTCAACGGAGAAAAGAAAGGACAGATTACTGAAAAGGGAGTTTTTAACAACTCTATCACCAGCATCCTTTTCAAGATGCTGGAAGAAGCAGGAGTTCCCACTCATTTTGAGAAAAAACTGAATGACCGGGATCAGCTTTGTAAAAAAGTCTCCATCATTCCCCTGGAAGTGATTGTCCGTAATGTCATTGCAGGCAGTATGGCTAAACGCCTCGGTATAAAAGAAGGAACCGAAATTCCCAATACCATTCTGGAAATCTGTTATAAAAATGATGATTTCGCTGATCCCCTTATCAATGATCATCATGCTGTTGCTATGGGGCTGGCCACATACGATGAGCTGAAAAGCATCTATAAAATGACATCTAAAATCAACAAGATAATGTGTGAGTTCTTCGATAAGCAGGGAACAAGACTAATTGACTTCAAACTTGAGTTTGGAAAGACTTCAGATGGAACCATTATCCTTGCCGATGAGATCAGTCCCGATACCTGTCGTTTCTGGGACAAAGCAACAGGCAGAAAGCTGGATAAAGACCGGTTCAGAAGAGATATGGGTGATATTCAGGAAGCCTATAAAGAAATTCTATCCAGACTGGAGAATGCATAATCAATGAATGATGATAAGCTTCATGAGGAATGCGGTGTATTCGGAGTTTACTCAAGCTCCGACTGCCCGGCTGCCGAGATAAGCTATCTGGGATTGCTGGGATTACAGCATCGCGGTCAGGAAAGTGCCGGTATTACGATTATCAGTGATGGCGAGATGACTACACGTAAAGGGATGGGACTTGTCTCTGAGGTTTTCCGGGATAAGGCCATCAAAGAGCTGGCCGATGGAAATATGGCCATCGGCCATGTCAGATATTCCACAACAGGAAACAGTAACCTGACTAACGCTCAGCCCCTGGAGGGGCATTGCCGTATGGGCTCTCTTGCTGTCGCCCATAATGGAAACCTGGTCAATTCTGATGTTATCCGCGGGCTTATGGAAGATGGTGGTGCTATTTTCCAAACGACCAGTGATACGGAAGTGATTCTGAATATGATTGCCAGAGCTGCGTCCAGGGGTATTGAAAAAGCTGTGAGAGAAACAGCAAAAGCCATTAAAGGCTCCTATGCCATTGTGCTTTTTATAGAGAACAAACTGATAGGTATACGGGATCCACACGGGATTCGTCCTCTCTGTCTGGGAAAAATGGGAGATTGCTGGATCCTCTCATCAGAATCCTGTGCCCTGAATACGGTAGGGGCGGATTTTGTCCGCGATCTTGAACCTGGAGAGATTGTCGTAATCGATGAAAACGGTGTGACTTCTCTGGGACATGATGAAAGCAGTAAGCTGTCCACATGTCTGTTCGAGTATATTTATTTTGCCAGGCCGGACAGCCAGATTGACGGCATTAACGTTTATGAAGCCCGCAAAAGATGCGGGGCAGAGATCTATAAGCAAAACCCCCAGGATGCTGATGTGGTCGTTCCTGTACCCGATTCAGGTATTTCCGCAGCCCAGGGTTATTCTGAAGCATCAGGGATTCCCTTTGAAATGGGTTTTATTAAAAATCGCTATATAGGCAGAACCTTTATCGCTCCCTCTCAAGAGATGAGAGAGAAGGCTGTTTTTGTAAAACTGAATGTAATCAAATCCATTGTAGAGGGAAAAAGGGTCATATTGATCGATGATTCCATCGTTCGCGGAACAACCAGCAAACACCTTGTATCACTGATCAGAAAAGCGGGAGCTAAAGAGGTTCACCTCAGAATAGTGTCTCCGCCGATTTTATACTCATGCTATTTCGGTATTGATACGCCCACTTCGGAGGAACTGATCGCCAGCGGTAAAAGTACCGAACAGATTTGTGAGAAGATTGGTGCTGACAGTCTTGCCTATATCAGCCTTGATGGATTGAACAAAGCCCTGGGGGAAGAAAGGGGATATTGTAACGGTTGTATGACAGGACACTATCCACTCTCGCCAAATAATTAATAAATCAGGAGAAATTACAGGTGATTACATATAAAGATTCCGGAGTTGATAAAAAAGAAGGATATAGGGCCATTGACCTTATTAAATCCAAGGTTGCCGAAACTCATAATGAAAATGTACTGACCGGTCTGGGGAGCTTTGCCTCCCTTTACGCCCTGAAAGATTATAAAAATCCTGTTCTGGTATCAGGAACGGACGGGGTTGGAACAAAACTGGCACTGGCATTTCAGAAAAAAGTGTACAACACGGTCGGTCAGGACTGCTTTGCCATGTGCGCCAACGATATCCTCTGCCAGGGAGCAAAACCTCTCTTCTTTCTGGATTATCTGGCCTGCGGGAAACTGGATGCTGAAGTTTCCAGTCAGCTTGTTATCGGGATGGCTGAAGCCTGTAAAGAGGCGGACTGCAGTCTTGTAGGTGGTGAAACCGCAGAGATGCCCGGATTCTACAAAGACGGAGACTACGATATGGCGGGATTCTGTGTAGGCGTTGTGGAACAGGACAGGATTATCAACGGCAGCAGTGTAGATGAGGGGGATATCATCCTCGCTTTAAGCTCTAACGGTGTTCACAGCAATGGTTTCAGCCTTGTGAGAAAACTGCTCGAAGAGGCTAATGATGATTTTGAAGGAGAACCC
Source organism: Spirochaetaceae bacterium 4572_59 (assembly GCA_002084805.1). Lineage (GTDB taxonomy): Bacteria > Spirochaetota > Spirochaetia > DSM-2461 > DSM-2461 > Oceanispirochaeta. Next base: position 66,569 of record NBMC01000018.1, read on the forward strand.
GTTTACAAGGAACTCCTTAAACCTACAAAGGTGTATGTTTCCTCGATTCTTCCGGTTCTAGATCAGTTCCCGGGAGAAATCCATGGAATGGCCCATATTACAGGAGGCGGACTGCCTGAAAATCTGCCCAGAACCATTCCTGAAGGACTTTGTGCCCGCCTTGATAAATCTGCGGTTCCTGTACTTCCGATTTTCAGATACCTCCAGAAAAAAGGTGTTCCTGAAAAAGAGATGTGGGGAACCTTCAATATGGGAGTCGGCTTTGTGCTTATTGTGAACCCTGATAAGGAGAAAAAGATCAGCCGCGCCCTAGCTGATGCAGGTGAATCTGTCCATGTCCTCGGTAAAATGATAAAAGGCAAAGAAAAAATATGTTTAAAATAGCAGCTCTAATCTCAGGGGGGGGTAGCAATCTCCAGTCTGTTATCGATGCTATTGAAAAAAAAGATCTTCCCGCAGAAATCGGGATAGTTATTTCCGATAGAGAAGCTGCCGGTTTAGAGCGGGCGGGAAAATACGGAATTCCCTGCAGACTGCTGAACCGTAAGGACTACGGCAACACTCTCAGTGATGAGATTCTGAAAATTATCCCGGCTGATACAGATCTGATTCTTCTGGCAGGGTACCTTTCCATACTCTCCCGTGAATTCATTGAGAAGTGGCAGAGGAGAATTATCAATATACATCCTTCCCTGCTGCCTGATTTCGGGGGTAAGGGAATGTATGGAATGAAGGTTCACCAGGCTGTTCTACAGGCCAGCAGAAAAGAAAGTGGATGCACCGTTCACTATGTGGACAGCGGAATCGATACGGGAAATATTCTCGGCCAGAAAACTGTTCCTGTTCTCCCGGATGATACGGCAGAACAGCTGCAGAACAGAGTTCTGATTCAAGAACATATTCTTGTGGTTGAAAGTATCAGGAAAATTATTAAAAATAAGCAATAGTAAAGCTACTGACTAAGATAGGGGAGAAAAGTTTTGAAAAGAGCATTGATCAGCGTGTACGACAAAGAGGGGATCCTAGAATTTTCCAGCTTTCTGAAAAGTCAGGGATGGGAGATTCTCTCCACCGGCGGAACCTACAGACATTTGAAAGAGAATGGACTTAATCCTGTTGAAGTTTCATCAGTGACAGGAGCCAGAGAGATGCTGGATGGAAGAGTTAAAACACTCCATCCCATTATTCACGGAGCTATCCTTGCTGTCCGCTCCAATGAAGAACACATGAATACTCTGAAAGAAGAGAAAATTGAAACAATCGATATGGTTGTGGTTAACCTGTACCCGTTTTTTGAAGAAGTGGAATCAGATAAAACCTTTGATGAGAAGATTGAATTTATCGATATTGGCGGTCCTACCATGCTCCGTTCCTCTGCCAAAAACTTCAGGGATGTTACGGTTATCTGTGATACGGCGGACTATCAGAAAGTACAGGATGAGATGAGGGCTGGCGATGTTTCCTTTAAAACAAGAAAAGAGCTGGCCGGAAAAGTATTTAACCTGACCGCCGCCTATGACGGTGCTATCAGTCAGTTCCTTCTGGGTGAAGATTCCATGCCGGAATATTTTCATACCTCCTTCCGGAAAGTTATAGATCTGCGCTATGGCGAGAATCCCCATCAAAAAGCCGCTTACTACGGGAAAACCTGGGGTGATGGCGCCCTGAAAGAGTTTAAACAGCTAGGAGGAAAAGAACTCTCCTTTAATAATATCAGAGATATGGATGTGGCCTGGAAGATTGTCAATGAGTTTGAAGAACTGGTCTGCTGCGCTTTGAAACATTCCACCCCCTGCGCTGTGGCCAAAGGTATTTCAGCGTTTGACGCTTATTCAAGAGCTTATGAATGTGATCCCATGTCCATATTCGGCGGAATTGTTGCTCTTAACGGCGAAGTAACAGCTGACGCTGCCAGAGAGATGGTAAAAATCTTTCTGGAAATTGTTATTGCTCCCTCATTCAGTAAAGAAGCCCTTGAAATCCTCAAGGGGAAGAAGAACCTGAGAATCATTCTGGCGGAGAAAGCCCCCTCTGATGCTTTGGATATTGTACATGTGGATGGGGGTATACTTGTTCAGGATGCAGATCTTTCCTTCTCAACAGATTTTAAAGTTGTAACCGAGACTTCTCCTTCTGATGATTTGAAGGACGATCTGATCTTCGGACAGAAGGTTGTAAAACATGTAAAATCCAATGCAATAGTTGTGGTAAAAAAGGGCATGGCAACCGGAATTGGTACGGGGCAGACAAATCGTATCTGGGCGGCACAGCAGGCCATTGAAAGGGCAGGGGACGGTGTTGTTCTAGCCTCTGATGCCTTCTTCCCCTTTGATGATGTTGTAAGCCTCTCTGGAGAGAAGGGAATTAAAGCCATCATACAGCCAGGCGGATCCATCAGAGATGAGGATTCTATCAAAACCTGTAACAAGCTGAACATTCCCATGATTTTTACAGGCATGAGACACTTTAAACACTGATTCCCGGAGTAAAGACATATGAACATACTTGTAAGCGGAAGCGGCGGCAGAGAACATGCTCTGGTGCAGTTTCTGCAGAAAAATGATCAGATTGAGATCATATACTGTGCTCCCGGAAATGGAGGCACAGCCGGAGAGGCAAAATGCCGGAACGTCCCCCTTTCGGATCCGCTGGATCTGGCGGATTTTGCAGCAAAAAACAATGTAGGCCTGGCAATAGCCGGATCAGAGGAGCTTCTTGTTGCCGGAATTGCCGATCTGTTTAAGGAGAAGGGCATAGCTATTCTCGGGCCCGGCAAAAAGGCCGCAATGCTGGAAGGCAGTAAATGCTTTTCCAAGGATTTTATGCAGAAGTATGGTATCAGGACAGCTTCCTATAAAAATTTTACAAATTTTAATGAAGCAGACTCATGGCTGAACAAATGCCCCTATCCGACAGTTGTAAAGGCGGATGGATTGGCTGCGGGCAAGGGTGTTCTTATCTGCCAGAACAGAGAAGAAGCCAAAGAGGGCTTGAGAAAGCTCATGGTGGACAGGCAGTTCGGTAATGCGGGAAGCAGTATCGTAATAGAGGAGTATCTTGAGGGGGTTGAGGCATCCATTCTTTCTTTTTTCGACGGAAAAACAATTCTACCCCTTTTGTCAGCCAAGGATCATAAAAAAATAGGGGAAAATGAAAGCGGACCCAATACAGGAGGAATGGGAGTGGTATCCCCCAATCCTCATGTAAACCCCGAAATAATGAAAAAATTTAAAGAGGGAATTCTGGCCCCCACTCTCAGAGGTTTGATTGAAGAGGAACTGACCTTTACAGGAATCATTTTTTTCGGATTGATGATTACAGACAGAGGAGTCTACCTGTTGGAATATAACCTCAGGATGGGGGACCCTGAAACACAGGCAGTTCTAAGTCTGCTGGATTCGGATCTGCTGGAGCTTATTCAGGCCAGTGTGAAGGGAACTCTTGATACCATAACTCCCCGGTGGAAAGAGGGGGCAGCCTGCTGTGTTGTTCTTGCATCAGGAGGATATCCCGCATCCTGTACAAAGGGCTATGAAATAAGCGGAATTGATAAGGCGGAGTGCTCTGTCTACATTGCCGGGGCCCGACTGGAGAATGAAAAACTCCTGACCTCGGGAGGACGGGTACTTAATGTTGTCGCTATTGGCAGTACAATGGAAGAAGCCCGCCGGACCGCATACAGCAATGTAGAGCGAATCAGCTTTAAAGATAAGGTGTACCGGAGGGATATCGGGGGACCGGTTCTCTAATATCCTTTAGAACTCTGATCAGCTCTTGAACAGCAGATCTGATCAGAGTACTTTTCTAAGATGAAAAAGATCTCTCCTTTACATCCAAAAAAATTTCCAGAGCTATTTTTGAATATAGGATGATCAGACCACTGTCTCTCCTGGCAGAAAAGCATCTTGTTGAAGCTGCTATGAAACTGAAATTCCCCGAAAAGTCCTATAAATGTCCTTATGAAAAAAAATCCAGAAGAAAGGAAGTCAGAGAGGCCCTGGACCTTCTTACCGGAAACAGCCCCTCTTTGAAAAATAATATGTTCGAATCGTTAAATCGGTTAAAATTGGATTTTCTGCCCTTAGAAGCGCTTAAAAAAATAGATAAAATGATTTAAATAAATAAATATATCTACTGTTCTCTGTTAATAATGAATTAATTGAAAATAATTTTCCATATTTTTCAATATAAAATAAAGAAAATAGAGACAACACAGTTTACGTATAATGCAATTTAAACAATATCAATTATGTTTTATGACTTTTTAAGTGGAAATATATAAAAAATCAGCACATAATAGATAATAACTTTGTATTTCACCAAATAAATATTCAAAAGATACAATATTGACAATTTTACGGTTTAATTCTATAAAAATTATACCAACTATATATAAGTTTAATTCGTAATAAGGAGAAAGTATGAAAAAAATTTTAGTTGTCCTTCTGTTTACCTCAGTTCTTTTGGCTGGTCTGGTATCCTGTAAAAAGGATAGCGGAACAATAAAAATCGGAGTAGCCGGTGCTCATTCCGGAGACCTCGCGTCCTATGGTCTACCTACAGTAAAAGCAGCAGAGCTTGTAGCAGAGATGTACAATGCTAACGGCGGTGTTCTTGGAAAACAGATTGAGCTTGTTATCGAAGATGATGTCTGTAAACCTGAAGTCGCCACCAATACAGCAGCAAAATTGGTTGGGGAAGGTGTCGTGGCTGTTGTCGGACATATCTGCAGTGGAGCGACAAAAGCAGCTCTTGGTATATATAAGGATGAAGAGCTTATAACAATTTCTCCTTCAGCAACCAATCCTCCTCTGACAAAAAGTGGAGACTACCCCAACTTTTTCAGGACCATTGCTCCTGATGATGCTCAAGCTCAGGTGGAAGTAGATTTTGTTGCTGATGTACTGGACCTGAAAAAGGTTGCCATAATTCATGATAAAGGTGACTACGGAAAAGGTTTTGCCACATTCTGCCAGGATATGTTAAACGACAAAGGCGGCATTGAAATTGTTATGTTCGAAGGTATTCAGGTTGGTGCGGTAGACTATTCTGCTATTATCAACAAACTGGGTGCATCAGGCGCTGATGGTGTAATTTTCGGAGGTTATCATCCTGAAGCATCCAAATTAATCAGCCAGATGAAAAAGAAAAAAATAGATATTCCCTTCCTGTCAGAAGACGGCGTTAAGGATGATACTTTTATTAAGGTTGCCGCAGAATTTGCTGAAGGTGTTTATGCAACAGGTCCTGTTGATACAACTTCCAACCCCATGGCAATTAAAGCAGCAGAAGATCATGTTGCAAAATATGGTGAAGAGCCTGGTGCATTCTTTCTGAATGCTTATGCTGCAACCGTTGCTTTATTGAATGCTATTGAAAAAGCGGGCAGCACAGACTTTGACGATATTAGTGCTGCTATGAAAAGTGAATATGTTGAAACTCCCCTTGGAAAAATCAGCTTTGATAAAGCCGGTGATGCCATTGGTGTAGGTTTTGCTGTATATCAGGTTCAGAACGGCGCATTTGTTGAACTGAAATAATACCCGTTAACCTTATCAAAAGCAGAGGTTCAAGCTTCTGCTTTTGATGATTAATTTTTGGTATTTAAAAACAAGGAGATCGAACAGTCCATGAATCTCGAATACTTTTTTTCATTATTTCTCGGTGGTATGACAAGGGGAAGTATCTACGCTCTCATAGCCCTGGGTTACACAATGGTGTACGGTATTATTAAGTTAATTAACTTTGCCCATGGTGAAATTTATATGATCGGTGCTTTTACCGCCCTGATTATCGGAGGAGCCCTGTCTCTGACAAGTATGAATCCTGTCGCTATTTTTATAATTGCGGCCATTGTAGCAATTGTCTATTCTGCTGCATATGGTTATACAATTGAAAAAATTGCCTATAAACCTCTTAGGAATGCACCAAGATTATCCGCACTGATCAGTGCAATCGGTGTTTCAATATTTCTGCAGAACTATGTGCTTCTGTCACAGACATCGGATTTTCTTCCCTTTCCAAACTTACTCCCGGAATTCGGATTTTTAAAACCTGTTGAAAATTTTTTGAGTACAACACAGTTTCTGATTCTACTCAGTACGGCTGTGGTTATGATACTTTTAACAATACTGATTAAATTTACCAAAATGGGAAAAGCCATGCGGGCAACCGCTCAGGATCAGCAGATGGCTCAGCTGGTTGGTATCAATGTAAACAGGGTTATTTCCATGACCTTTATAATCGGTTCAGCAACGGCTGCACTAGGTGGTGTTCTAATAACAACACACATTGGACAGATAAACTTCTACATCGGATTTATTGCCGGAATTAAGGCATTTGTTGCTGCAGTTCTGGGAGGAATTGGGAGTATTCCCGGTGCCGTACTCGGAAGTTTTGTATTGGGTTTAACTGAAAGCTTTGGTACAGGCTATATATCCAGTGACTATGAAGACGCTTTTGCGTTTATTATTCTGATTCTGATTTTGATTTTCAAACCTTCCGGGTTGCTTGGAAGAAAAGAAAATGAAAAAGTATGATCAAACTTTAAGAGAGTTGCATTGTGATTAATTTGAAAAAAATACGTAAGGCCATTTTAACCGCTGTCTGGTTTATGTTTTTAACTTTCCCCCTAATGGTAATGAAAGTTAATACTATAGAAAATACAGTTCAATGGCGCTGGATAAATCTGGCATATATCGGTATTAGCGCTTTTATCTTTTCTCTATTCTGGGAAGACCTTCTGAAACGGAGAGATAATATCGCATCGAAAGATAAAAAAAAATCCATCAATAACAAAATATCCAGAAAATTGGAGAACAAAAAAATCCGTAATATATCTTTGTTTGTACTGATTTTAATAGTTGTTCTATTTCCTTTTATAATGTCCATGTATCAGACCAGTATCATAACAACAGCATTGATGTATGTTGTTCTTGGTCTTGGTTTGAATATTGTAGTAGGATTCGGCGGACTCCTGCATCTTGGCTATGCCGCCTTCTATGCGGTAGGTGCCTATACATACGGGCTACTGTATTATCATTTTGGTTTAAGTTTCTGGCTCTGTCTTCCCCTAGGTGCTCTTTTCAGTGCACTTTTTGGAATCATACTGGGTTTCCCCATATTGAGACTGAGAGGGGACTACCTGGCCATTGTAACCCTGGCCTTCGGAGAAATAACAAAACTGGTTCTGGAAAACTGGAATGATTTTTCATTTGGGCCCAGCGGGATTGCTAATATTCCCCGCCCCATGTTTTTCGGCATCAAACTGAAGCTGGCGGAAGTGACAAACTTCACATACTTTATTGCAATTGGTTTAACCATTCTGACAATTATCGTTATCAAAAGACTGGAGAGCTCTAAAATCGGCCGAGCCTGGGAAGCCATGAGGGAAGATGAGATTGCCTGTCAGTCTATGGGTATTGATATCACCAAAGCAAAATTAACAGCTTTTTCCATGGGTGCGGTCTGGGCAGGAATCATGGGCGTACTCTTTGCTGCAAAAACGACCTTTATCAACCCCGCCAGTTTTACAACATGGGAATCTATTGTAATCCTCTGTGTTGTAGTAATCGGAGGAATGGGATCTATCCCCGGTGTAATTGTGGGAGCCCTGATTTTTATTCTGACTCCGGAATACCTCAGAGCATTTTCTGAATACAGAATGCTTATTTTTGGACTGGCCCTGGTTATTATGATGATATTCAGACCCGGTGGAATCATTCCGAAAATCAGAAAAACTCATCAATTTAAAGTTAAGGAGGTCAAAGAATGAGTGAAGTTCCCATCCTTGAAGTAAACGACCTCTCCATGGTATTTGGCGGTTTAAGAGCCGTGGACAGCGTTTCTCTCAAGATCAATAAAGGAGAGATTGTTGCTCTTATCGGACCCAACGGTGCCGGAAAAACAACATTTTTTAACTGTGTAACAGGAGTCTATGTCCCCACACACGGCGAAATTAAGATCAATCCCCCCGAAGGGAAAACAGCTATACTGAACGGCTTGAAACCTAATACTATCAACGAGAAGGGATTGGCAAGAACCTTTCAGAATATCCGCCTGTTCAGTAGCATGACCGTTCTTGAAAATGTCATGATCGGTAGACACCAATGTTTAAAATCCGGAATTTTAAGTTCCATTCTTAGAACTCCTAAACAGAGAAAAGAAGAGCTGAAGGTTCTGGAAGACAGTTATCGCATATTAGAGAAGATAGGTCTGGAAGAATATGCCAACGATCTTGCGTGTAATTTGCCCTATGGTGGCCAGAGAAGGCTTGAAATTGCACGTGCCATGGCTACTGACCCCTTTCTCCTTCTGCTGGACGAACCGGCCGCTGGTATGAATCCTCAGGAGACTAACGATCTGGTTGTTCTGATCCAGAGACTGCGAAAAGAAGATAATATCTCTATTCTTCTGATAGAGCATGATATGAGTCTGGTAATGACTCTGTCCGAAAGAATCTACGTTGTGGATTATGGTAAAATGATAGCCATGGGATCTCCCCTGGAGATTAAAAATAATTCTCAGGTTATCAAAGCCTATCTGGGAGAAGATATTGATGCTTAAGATTGAACACATCAGCACATATTATGGAAATATTCAGGCATTAAAGGATATTTCCATTTCTGTATCTGAAGGTGAAATTATTACACTGATCGGGGCCAACGGAGCCGGAAAGTCTACGACTCTCATGTCCCTGTGCGGTATTGTTCCTGTCAGAAGTGGAAAAATAACCTTTGACGGACAGGATATTACAACAATGACTCCGGATAAGATTGTTTCCCTGGGGATCTCACAGGTTCCCGAAGGACGCAGAATTTTCCCTCTGCTCTCGGTTAAAGAGAACCTGGATATGGGTGCTTTTCTCAGGAATGATAAAGAGGGTATCAAAAGAGATATTGAATATATCTATACTCTTTTTCCCCGTCTGGCCGAAAGAAGAAATCAGCAGGGAGGAACCTTAAGTGGTGGAGAACAGCAGATGCTGGCAATTTCCCGGGCGTTGATGGCTAAACCGAGGCTCCTGCTTCTGGATGAACCCTCATTGGGTCTGGCTCCACTTATAGTACAGCAGATATTCGAGATTATTAAGAAGGTTAATGAAGAGAATAAGACAACTGTCTTTCTTGTAGAGCAAAATGCCAATATGGCTCTGAAAATTGCACATAGAGGCTATGTTCTTGAAACCGGAAAAATTACAATGACCGACAATGCGGATAAACTGTTATCCAATGAGGATGTAAAAAAAGCTTATCTTGGCATTTAATCATTAAAACGGCTGCAAAGCGAACTGCCCGACGTTATAGAGATAGAGTCAGTTCAATCATGCGGCCGTTTTTTATATAAGAACACCCTCTGAATTCTCTCCCGGCAGAGATTCATTCTGATATAATGATTCAAATTCTTTGAAAAGCTCCCGCTTGATCCTGATAATATGCATAAGAGTTGTCCAGGGGTATCCGCTCATCAATATTTCCTGATTCATGGAACTGAGACTCCCCGGATTTTTCAACCAAAGATAGGAGACAGGAGTAATCTCATCCACGGGTATCAGTTTCAGCATAGCCGGAAGAATCGTATTATCCACCCAGAGAGGATCAATACTTTTTGCTATATATGTAAGATACCAGAAGGAAAACTCACTGTTCTCATCAAAACTACTGCGGATCATCCAGGGATAATCTTTCAGGAGAAAACTGTATTGAACCAGATACTTCAACTCTTCCAGCATTTCAAATCTTAAATTCTGCAAATAGGCGGGCAAACTATCCTTTTGATCCGGCATATATGAGGGATTGAAAAAGTATTCAATAAAAATCTTTTTTTGAGAATTATCCCAGTTGGAATATTTCAGGAAAAGATGAATCTCTTCGATTATAAAAAGATCCCTTCCGGCTAGATAGTTTATATAGGTTTTCATCCATTCAGGATCGTCCATATCTCTATCATATCCGCTCATTTGCTTATCCATAGTGCCAACGGTCAGAACTATCTCCTGAAGCACCGTATAAGGGTCCCTGGCGCTTAAATAAGGATATTCTGCCGTAGAGTCATTGGAAGAAGGATATTCAGAAGGAATACTAGTGCAGGAATTTAATAAGATAACCAGAACTGATATGCTAATTGTTCTTTTTTTGTTGAGATCTTTCATAAAAAACAGTATATACCGGAAACAGCTCCCTATAAATGAAATTTGTTTCTTCAGATTTTAAGAGACAATGAATGAGAGACTTCTACATAAGGGGGGAGAATATTCTACAGAAGGAATTCCTGAATTGTTTGAACAGAGATAGAGACTGGATTTCCTTCAGGGTAACTTCCCTACAGTTTCTCATATCCTCTTTAAATTGATTATTCAGCTGTTTTGAAAGCTCTTTATCATAAAAAACTGTATTCACCTCATAGTTCAGCTTGAAACTGCGGATATCCATATTACATGTCCCCACAGTGGCAACCATATTATCCATTACTATAACCTTGCTATGCAGAAATCCCGTATTATAATGCAGTATTTTAACACCGGCTTCAAGAAGAGGCTCAAAATAGGTAAAGGCAGACCACCAGGGGATTTTCTTGTCGGCAACACCCGTCATCATAAGAGTAACATCTACGCCGCAGAGAGCGGCAGATTCCATGGCTTTCAATATGGCATCATCGGGAATAAAGTAGGGACTCTGTATCAGAATTTCATGTTTGGCATTGGTAATCATATTGAAGTAGAGTAATTCGATTGAACCCCACTTTGAATCCGGCCCGCTCACCGCGATCTGAATGGGAATGCCACTGATTTCCTCATCCTGAATGGGATAAAAATCATCCTTGATAAGCATTTCTTTTTTACAATTAAACCAGTCTGCAAGAAAGATAGTTTGAAGAATCGCCGTACTGCCACCATTCAGTCGCACATGTGTATCACGCCATGAATCAAACCAGCGGCCACCCGTAATATATTCATCACCAATATTCATTCCACCCGTATAGGCAATCCGACCATCAATAACAACAATCTTTTTATGGTTACTGTAGTTAATTTTCAGCCTGGCAATCAGTCTGTTCAAATCCAAAAAATAACTGAATTCGATACCGGCTTTTCTTAATTCTCTCCGGTATTTAAAAGAGATTCGTCCAAAAGATCCCAAACCGTCAAAAATCAGTTTAACTTCAACACCATTCAAAGCCCTTTCAATCAGAATCTCCTTGATCTCTTCTCCAAGCTTGTCCGAACGCCAGATAAAATACTCCATATGAATGGAAGTCTCGGAATTTCTCAGATCATTTTGGAGATCTCTAAAGTGCTCCTCTCCGGAATAGTATACTTTTACCTGATTATCCAGTGTCAAAGGTTCCTGATTGGAATAAAGCAGAAGATTGACATTTTTTAATACATCCTGCATGGATTCGTCATCTTTCAGTTCTGATTCGTTAATTAGTTTCTTCTGCTGATTAAGAACTTTTGAAAGATGAGCCTCAAAAAAATCTTCAGGAAGTTGAGAAACTAGTTTGAACCGTTTCCATTTTCGCCAATCCACTCCTATCAGAATATAGAGACCGATCCCGATAAGCGGAAAAACCAATATGATAAGAATCCAGGCAATGGCAGACTCGCTTTGTTTATTGGAGATGATAATTTCAACAATCGCAATGAAGGTGATAAAAATATTGAGAAAATAAAGGTTTTCAACAATTGTTGTAATCATAAGGACTCCTATTAAGCTACCTACCATTCTGCAAGAACAATTGATATTTATCAATTCAAATACCTGGTTCAACTTCCCTTTATCCCATTTTTCTGATATTTTTCTTAGCCATATGGAAGCATTTATTTTAGGTACCGGTGGTATGATGCCCCTGCCGGGTCGTTTTTTAACGTCAGTACTCCTTAGAAGAGAGGGAGATCTTCTCCTTTTCGACTGTGGAGAGGGTACTCAAATATCATTGAAGAGTCTGAACCTCCGTTGGAAAAAGATAACAACCATTTTTATATCTCATACTCATGCAGATCATATTACGGGCCTACCCGGGATTCTGATGCTGTCTTCACAGGTTGATCGCTCTGAACCATTAACCATTATCGGTCCACCTAAAATCAGGGAATATATTGAATCAAGCCGAAGAGTTCTCGATATGTTTATTAACTATGAAATCATCATCAAGGAAATTGAAAACCCTGAGATTTCCTCTGTAGTTTATGAAACACCGGACTTCACCGTTCGTTCTATTCCCTTAAATCATTCAAAAGTATGTGTGGGTTACGTGCTGGAAGAAAAGGATAGGCCCGGAGTCTTTTTTCCTGAAAAAGCCAGAGAATTGGATATCCCGGTGGGACCCTTATGGTCTAAACTGCAGAATGGTATAGATATTGAACATGAGGGGAAAATCATTGAGTCCTCAGAGGTTATGGGAGATTCAAGAAAAGGGCGGAAATTCAGTTTTGTAACCGATACCGCCTATGTTCCTGAAATTGCTGAGGATGTTAAGGATTCGGATCTTTTCATATGCGAAGGCATGTTTGAACACGCGCTCCTATCATCAGCACGTGAAAAAAAACATCTGACATCCACTCAGGCTGCCAAGATTGCAAAGAAAGCCGGAGGAATTAAAAAAATGGGCCTGATTCACTATAGTCCACGCTATACGGAAAGGGATTTGAAAAATCTTCTAAAAGAGGCGAAAGAAGTTTTTCCGGAAACTTTTTTATGCAGGGACAGGATGCGCCTTAAGATTCCCTACGAAGATTAGAAAATCATTATAGTAAAAAAAAGCCGCAACATAAAATGTTGTGGCTTTTTTTTTACTTATATGACTTGATTAGCTGTTCTTTCCGAGAAACTCTCTGAAGCGCTCAGGATCCGAACGAAAACCAACTATGGGGTTATCAGAATCCGCCTTATTCAGAGTGGATGATACTTCCCGTATTAAACGATTGCCACTTATCAATCTTCCATTCCTTGAGGATAAGCCAGCCGTTGTTGACGCATCATTGATAGTTTCTTCAAGCTTTTTCAGAAAGTCCTGAATTTCAACGATAGATTCATCAAGATCTTTATTAGGATCAATAATGGCATACTGATTAGGCCCAGCTTCAAATACCATATCACTGAAGCTGTATTTTTCCTTCAGTAAAACGGTCAACTGTTCCAGAGACTCGGCACTCAATTTGCTATTCCTAATAAGAATAAGAACCAGATCCTGATCAAAAGAGGCAGCTCTTTCCAGTTCAAGACTTAACCTTTCTTCCAGAAAATGCTCCCATCCCAATCCGTTATCAGGATTATACAGGGAAGATTGATCTTTATTTTCAGGAACGCTCTCAGCTTCATTCAGAGTAGTGTTGTCTTCCGAATCATTATCTTCGGGCATATCAAAATTATCATCACCCAGATCAAATTCCTCATCGGGAAGATCAAAATCCTCTAGATTATCTTCTTCGAGATAGCTTGATTCCTGATGATCCATTGCCAGAAGATCTTTCTCGTCAGGGATGTCCGGGATACTATCCTCAAGACTAAGATCATCCAGATCAAGAGACTCATCAGAGGGAAGATCAAAATCATCAAGCCCTGAATCCATTTCAGTCAAATCACCACTGAATATTTCATTAGAAGAGCTGTCATCAGGTATTGAGAAATCATCATCCGGAAGATTTAAGGTATCGGTTTCCCGGGATGTATTAAATTCAAGCCCACTGTCGGGGATTTCCGGAGCTGAGGACGGTGATAAATTTTCCCCCATATCTGAATGAGCTTCAGCAGACCATTCATCCTCACTGGAGGAATAAGTTTTTTTGCCTGAGGACATGCTGTACATGACAATTATCAGCAGGGTGATAAAAAACAGCACGATTACAATAATAAGGGAAATCTTTAAAACATAAAAAACTGAACCACGAGGTAATACTGTAAAAATACAATCAATATTAGAACCCGGTTGACCGCTCAGTTTTAAAGGGATAGACGCGATACTGTGAGAAAATCCAACACCCTTGTATACAGGGCCAGGATAACCTTTACCGAGACCATCAGAAACTGTTTTAATCTCTACCTGATCATTTCTGCTGTAAAAATACTCAATACCAGTATCATAAGAATATATTGACATAGCAGTAAGACTACTGTTCTGTTCAAATATATCTTTGATTTTATCACTGAACGCATTGTTATAAAGTGAATCATTATTCTGGAAAAAATCTGATATATCTCCAGCTAAGACTGGAATCTTTTCTGCAGAAATTTCTGAATTCATAGTACGCTGATTAAAAAGATAATATGCGGACCAACCTGCTGTAGCTATAAGTACTGCTATAACAATAATCGTATGTACTGTTGTTATTGCCTTTTTCATAGTACACATTATACGCAGAAATAAAGTTTTGTGCATTATTTTTTAGAGGTTTTTTTATGACACGAAAAAAAATGAAACTTCCGGAAGGGTGTTATCCTCATAATCCAAAACAAGTTGAGCTATTTATTGATAAAATTGATAATACTCTAGATATCGTTAACGATGTTACTGTAATTATCTGATTCCAGCACCCGGTCAATAAGGTCAATGCTCCATGATCTGGCGCTGTTGAGAGCCTCTTTTCCGGTCTCCGCTGTCTTTCTATATTGAGCGGCTGTGGGTAGAATGGTGATCCATACCTCTTTTTCATCAAATGTGAGTGAACTTAGATATTCACTAACGGAACAATTCATTTCAGGTAGATCCGCAATTCGTTTCCTATACGTTTTTAAAAAATTCCGGCATGAAATATAGGATTTCCCGGCACTGACAATTCGCATTTCTTTTTTCCGGAAAGATTTTTTTTTCGGAAAATCCAGATCTACCCCTTCACCTTTTATCCCGAGAACTCTTCCCCGACAGCCCTGTGCCTTTTTCTCAATACTAGCTTTATAATGGATCATTGGTTTGGTGATATAACGAAAACCATTATCAGTTCTGATTTTTTCAATATTTTTATTATGCATGATAAAAGAGAATATCCGATCTTCTATACCACTTGTTCTCTTAGCCCTTGAGTAGAAATAGGGATAAATGTAAGTGCTTCTGGCATATGGTTTTCCCATGGGATAGGAAAAATCTGCCCCCAAGAGCTTTATCTCTTCCGCTCCCAATGTATCTGCAAGACTCAAAGCTGCATGGGTCACATTCCCACCAGAAGTATCAATTTTAGGAAATTGTCTGAATTCTTTGCTTACATACCTTGAAAAAGGGTGATCGCTGGTAAAAAAGAAAGTTTTTTTGGCCAAACGGGTTAAAAACGATGGGGAGGCCAGATCCAGAATAAGAGGAACATCCTCAGGGTAACCACTCATAAAATGATTATAACTTATATGCTGACAATCTATGGAGATAACGAGGTCGGGTTTAATATTATTTGCCAGAAGAACCGGAAGGGAAGTATCAGTGGCAATAATGGTTTCATCTGACCTTTTACTCTTTAACAAAGTAAGCTGCTTCTCCAGAGAGGGACCGGCGGCTGTGATATAGGCTTTCTTTATTGGAAAAAGAGTCTGAGTCGTTTTTTCCGACTCTTTTAAATTTGAAAGAGTATTGATAAACCACTTTTTCCCGAAATAAGTTTGAACGGTATAATCATCGGTTATCTGCCCGATTGTTTTCTTAACCACATCGGACAGACTAGAATAAAAATCTTCATCCTGCAGGACCCTTGATCTTAAAGAAAGGGTTTGCAGATTTCCGGATAAAACAGGAATATAACGACTTAATAGATACATGGTAAAATCTTCGGGTTTATCAGAAATCCACAAACTAACTCTTTTATCTAGAAAAATATCGGATAGATCTAGATTACTGAGAATGGATTTTGTCTCCTCCGGATTGTTTTCAATTATAATAATGGATGTTATTTCTCTGTTTTTTAGAAGCGGTCTTATATGAAATCCTCCACCAAGACCAAAAACAAGAAGCATACCTTCAAAATGCTTTTGCTCAGAAAGTCTGAAACCTTCTTTAACCGGATCAAAGGCCGAATGTATAGCTTTGAAATTTATACCGTCTTTGGAATAGCAGGGGATCTGATGACCGGATTTGGAGTGTTTAAATTTAATGTTTTGAGATGTATCACTGTAGCTTAACAAATTAGCCGTGTCAGGAGAACTGTGAGTCAATGATAATAGATTTCTATCTAATAAGTCTTTATTCATAAATTGCTGACCTTCTGAACAATTCTTTCCATATTGAAAAGGACCTCATTCCTATCCGATAATTTATCAAAGCGAGGGTAAAGATTAAGTATGACATCATAAAAATAATCATCTGGACTGATCTTAGCATTTCCTGTTAAGAGAGATAATTTATTTCTCCAGTCTGAACCTATTTTATCCAGGATTGCACGCCTTTCTGTATAAAGGGGATATCCGGTATTTCTGTAAAAAGAAGTTTTTCCTCTTTTCTTTCTGATAAAATCAGGCAGTTCAAGCCGGGATTCAAAAGGAAGTGAAACCGGAGAAGAATCAATTCTGAAAATCCGATCGGAAAAACTCTCCTTATTAAACCATTTTGAATAGGTGTCCATACTATTGGTGTAATAATAGCCCTTAGAATAGGAGGATGACATATTTTGTACCCGTTCGTAACGCCTATGTATTTCAGGATGGCAGCGTTGGGATTGTAATGCGGACAAGATATCAAAGCTATGAGGCTCAGTATGCTCCTGGATTCCTTTGATACAAAGGTCTAAACCTATTATATAGATATTTGAGAGAGATATATGGTGCATAAGAGAGATAGCCGTAGCTGCTACAGTTCCCATTTCCGGTCGCGTCAACTTAAAATAATTTCTTTCAGGATCCACAAGATTATCAACCCATGTATTCTGATTCAGCCCGATATTCCCAGCAGGAAAGTTCCATGGATAGGAGGATAAAGGAGACAGAACCGGGACATTTTCAGGGAATGAACGATAGTGGTAGGAGGCATAGAAACCGGGATCGGTGGAAATTATAAGATCCGGAACTATTTCATACTCTAGCAGAGCCTTTACTGATGAGGGTAAGGCCACTATAAAGCAGAAGTCTGACTTTTTTTTCAAATCTTTTAAATGATGATTCAGAGAGAAACCTGAAGCGGCAATGACAATATCATCAGATATTTTATCTATACAGAGAGAATAATCCTGTTCGAGAAAGTTCCTTAAACCATTCAAAAGCCATCTTCTGGCAAATTTCATGGACGTGATAGTATTTCCCTGAAGAATTTGCATATATTTCAAAAACTGGGTTTTTATAGCTTTTGCTTTTTCAGGAAAACAGCTCTCACCGGGAAGCCATTCCATCAAATTCAAGTTATCCGGAAGACTTTCAGGAAAGGAAGATTCCAGAAATTTTTCAATTGTTATGGCTGAACCGGGATTCCAGGCGCAAAAATTACTGCTTAATCTATTCGCAAGATAGTACTGATATGTCTCGGGGCTAAAAAATATAAGAAGAATTTTTTTGTAGTTTTTATAGGAGTGTATTTTTTCCAGAAGGTATCCCAGACCAGGTTCAAAAATGATAAGGATGGAAGAATCCTTTGAAAAGTATTCTTCTTCCCATCTTAATAAAAACTTTTCTGCTTCTTTTTCTGGAGAATATTTTGAATGTAGATACTGATTATTTGAAATAGCTGTATAAGAGTCATTTTTTGCTTTCACAAGCTGCATTTAGAGTATTTCCTTTAGAATTTCCTCTAAACTTCTGGTATTTGGATATAAAATGACATGGGGCTCAAGATCAGGCGACTCTGTTAGATTTGTATAGAGCAGGGGCAGTGAAGCCGATAACTGATAGAGATACAAATCAATATCAGCTATTCTATCTTTTTTCTGAATAAGGAGAATTTTATTATTAGAAAGTTCAAAAAGATCAACATCTCCACCGGACATAGTTTTAAAAAAATAATAACTGTTTCATCATACTTTATATCTGAGTTTACCAGTACCTTCCGGCTGTTCAGTAGAGGCCAACTAACGGTTTCAGCTATTCTCTTGAAAAGAGGCATCCACCTGTCCGGAACCAGTTCCGTCCATTCACTGATCAATATAAGTGCTATCAGTTCTTCCTTATGAAAAATAGGAATAAAATACATTTCCTCAATCATTCCATACTCTCTGGTAGAAAAATAATTCATGAGTAGAGGAGAGGGATCTTCAATAAAGAAAGGCAATTTTGCAGATAAAGAATCACGGATAGAGGATTCCTGAAAAAAAGACTTTTCGAGACGAAGGCGATTATTAGTTGTAACATCATACCCGCTACTGCATAAATTGAGATAACTATCCTGTTCTTGTGATTTATAGAAAAGTACTGCTTTTTGTATCTGCAAAGATTCACAGAGAATCTTAAAAAAATTGGAAGCATAATCAATGCTGTTTGTCAGATTTTGCATACGTCCAAAGATATTCGAATAATCTGCATTCAGACTTGTCTCTGGAGATAAGGATAGTGATTGAGAATATCTGACTCTATCGAGAAGCCCCATTAATTTGAAATTCCCAATTCCTCAAAAATCTTTTTATAGACTTCAAAATGCTCACTGCGGGCAAACTCTTGAATTTTATCTTCAGGAAGAGATTCAAGTAGTTGATCCATATAGGTAAGAATCTCCCGGATTTCCGCACGAAGCTCAGGGGGGAGCTTATTTAGACTCGTTTCCCTGGGAATCCGAGTCGAGTATCCTATGGGATCATCTATATCAATATGATCCAGTGTTTTTGGCTCATCCAGTGTTTTTGGCTCATCCAGTGTTTTTGGCTCATCCAGTGTTTCTGGCTCATCCAGTGTTTTTGGCTCATCCAGTGTTTCTGGCTCATCCAGTGTTTCTGGCTCATCCAGTGTTTTTGGCTCATCCAGTGTTTCTGGCTCATCCAGTGTTTCTGGCTCATCCAGTGTTTCTGGCTCATCCAGTATTTCTGGCTCATCCAGTGTTTCTGGCTCATCCAGTGTTTCTGGCTCATCCAGTGTTTCTGGCTCATCCAGTGTTTCTGGCTCATCCAGTGTTTCTGGCTCATC
>NBMC01000046.1 GCA_002084805.1 Spirochaetaceae bacterium 4572_59
TTCTTTCTCTCTGTTAAATAGTAAAAAGCAGCAGAATTGACTACGGCCAATTTACAATAGAGAGGAATAAAATTATGAGAAATACAGAGCGAGTACAGCTTCTCTTCTTAATACTGGTCATGACAGTCTTGTTTATCAGCGCGGAAGAGGCAGAGAATAAACGGGCCGGCCCGTCCTTCAATTGAGTGAGATTTACCAAAAAAAATGCACGGGATGGGAAAAAATCGAAAATCTGCCCATATATGCTATAATGTATAAAAAAACACAGGGAGATTAATATGAAACGATTTCTGGCGATAGCAATTATGTTATTCGGATTTTCATTTCTATCTGCAGAAGATAACAACCCGGCAATTCAGTTCGGAGTGCAATTGTCCAGTGACAGTTTTACAGGAATACAGCTGTTTTCCCATGTGGTGGATCTCTCTGTAAAAGCACAAGCCATACAGATTGACGGCGACGCTACTACCATACCTGTATTGGTATTCGGTGGGCATCTGGCCTATGTTCTTAATCCATTTGCTGATGATAAAACCTCTTTCTCCATGGGGGTTGACCGCTACCATGCTGAAAGCTGCCGTGGCTGTCACTTATCTGTTCTGATATTAAGGCCAAACGTAAAAGGGAGTTCTTTATAGTTGAGTCTTTTAGTACGAATAAGGATGCAATTCTATGAAAATCGGTGCAGCACTTAATAAAATGATCTCCTTTTCAGGCAATAATTCTCACGATATAAACCATTTTCTGAAGGTTTTTGCCTTTGCCAAGAGTATTGGTGAACTGGAAGGGCTTGATGCTGACACGCAAGAGATTCTGGAACTTGCTGCTGTTGTTCATGATATTGCCTGTCCGCTCTGCCGGGAGAAGTATGGTAATACCAATGGAAAATATCAGGAGATAGAAGGTGTGCCGCTGGCCCGGCAGTTTCTCCGGGAGCTCTCTGTCTCAGATTTAACAATTGACCGTGTTGCCTGGCTGGTTGGTCATCATCATAGCTACACCAACGTGGAGGGCTTGGATTATCAGATTTTGTTAGAGGCAGATTTTCTTGTTAATGCAGATGAGGGTTCCATGTCTCAAAGTGCAATTCAATCTATGCTTAAACGGGTCTTTAAAACTGAAACCGGAAAGCGGATGCTGCAAACAATATATTTATGTAATGAATGATTTATCAATCAGCTCTATAAGGGGCTGATAAAAGATGAAGCTGGATGAGCAGCAGTTTCTGCTTGGGGATACCAGCTCCCCCGCGATTTTTTGGTTTACACTGTAGCGGAAATCCTGGAAATTATATACTTATTTATTGAAATCCCCTCTTCCTCTGTATCTTTTCATTCCAAAAGGCTCAGGGATTTCTTCTCTCATCCATTCAATGGCTTTCAAGACCATTTTTACTTGGAAAGGTTTTGCGTTCTTGGGATTTGTCAGTTCTTTATATATTATGCTCATTGATAGCGCATACGGTAGCGCCTGTCAAATTCTTAGACATCAATATGAAGACAAATTTAATCTTTTAGAACGTCCATGCTCTTTAAGAAGCAACAGGAAAGGGGATCAGTTAATAATTACAATCCCCTGTGAAAAAGATGAACTCTACAACATCTCTCTATATTTTTCTGCTTTCTTTGCAAATTTCTCTGCTTCAATTATGGCACTTTTTACCCCACCTTTGTGAAGCGTCGCAGTGATAACTTCGGCTTCAACCCAGAAATTGGGGTAAAAAGCAGCATAGGAATCTATTTTCAGCATTAGGGCAACATACTTCTCCTCCAGTTCAAAATCCTCCCCCTTTTCGGGACGAGGCAAACGCTCTTCCACAGAGGGATAGGAGGGGAATGGCATATGAGGTTCCATCTGATACCAGTAGGCGGTACTGGCGTAGTCATTGGACTGATGATTATCATGACCATGCTCAATGGTGACTCTGATATTCTTTTCAAAGGGAACTGGATCGGCCAGATGAAGGCGATAAGCTGTTAATTTATGCCTTTCTTCGGTTTCAGCTATACTCAGTCCTGCATGAAGGCCAGCATGATTATGCATTCCCCAGGCATGGCAGAAATAATCTTCAGAACCTGTGCCGTGAAGTGCAGGCGGATAGGCTTCATCATCGACAAAAATCATATCATCTCCTTCACCCCACCAGACATTGAAATCTCGGTCTATATTATCGACACTAAGATTGCACCCCACATAGTGACCGACCCCTTTCGCTTCGAGAATCGTATAATTATCTTCACCGCTTGTATTTTTAGCTTCATCAAAGAATTTCAGTGTATCACCTTTGGAATACCCCTCAAGGATTCGTCCTTTACAGGGGTTTTCTCTTCTCCACTGAGCGTGAAATCTTGCCGTATTTTCCGGTATCGTCTCCATCTCCTGATAGTCAACATAATAATAGAGTGTCATTACAACAGAAGAATCGTTTGAAACCTCCATAATTGCACCATCAGAAAAGGGCATAGGAAGATAAAAGTTAAAGGCCGTAAGATCTCCGCGGAATCCCTTTCCGCCGATCATATTCATAGCCATATTTTCATAGCTGTTGGCAATTGCGTGTCCAGAACCGAAAAAATCACCCACAGGACATTCAATACTGGGATTCTTTTCTCCATCCCAGTAGGCGCGTAGGGTCACCTTTCTCAGATAATTGAGATCTTTACTGTTGATTGTAAACCAGATATGAACTATTTTCCCTGCAGTTTTTACATTAAATATATTTAAAGTCTCCCCCGGCTGTATGATATCTGAATCCCTGTTCCCTCCGGTTCTATCATAGGAACAGGATCTTTTCGCTTTATAATTCTTTAATTGTGATATATCTTCGGGTATAAACATAATATTTTATCCTTTCTTTATTGAAATATATAGGTATGGCAATCGAGAGCTTCGAGCTCAAGTTCAATGATTGAAACACCATCTATCTTTTTAAGAGGGTGCTTTGTACCGCTTATAATATTGATAGCATTGTTCATGGGAACTTCTTCGTCAATTGATATAGAATATCTGCCGGAACTGTCATTATTATTGGCCACGATCAACATATAATCCGTTTCATTTTTCAAAAGATCTACCCGGAGATGACTATTATCTGAACGACAGAACATCTCAACTCCCCCCATCGAAGCGAAAGAGGCGAAAAGACCTTTGATATCCTCACTGCCGTTTACCGCATACTGATGTCCCAGAAGAGAACCGATCATTACAGCCTGTCCCTTTCCGTAAGAAGCCCTGATTATGGCCGCCGATCCATCAGAATAGCTGGCAAGCACATCACCCTTTTCGGAGATGAAACTCTCCTGAATATAGTATCCACCAACCGTTTTCCCTTTATCTATAAACTCTAGGTCGGAACTGATAGTGATGGGTATGGTTTTATCTCCATTCTTCGTCATCCACTCTTTATCAGCGGGATCTTTTACATTCTCTACAGTGAGTACCTTATCTTCTTCTATTCCAAGAACTTCCTGAAATCCCTGTCCCGGCATCTCAAGGCTGTGATAACCACTATCGCTAAAACCACCGAAAAAGGCTTCACTGATCAGAGTACCCCCCTCTTTTATCCATTCTTTCAATTTCTCACCGACTTTATCTTCAATGTAATAAGGAAAGGGGTAGAAAATCACTGAATAATTATCCAGATCTTCATTGATAATGTGGCTTGTGCTTATAACATCGGTGTTGTAGCCTCCATCGTAAAGGGCTCGGAAAGTCCCCGTGACAGATCTGAAATGGCGGTTTTCCGAATGATCTATACACCAGTCAAATATTTCATTTTTAGGACCGTTAACAACGGCAATCTTTGATGGTAGCGGTTTGACATGACCTATAATCTTTTTATATTTCTGTATGCCATTGTTTATTTTAACCGCATATTCCAGCCAGGGAGTCATCCCCCCCTTCATGGTTGTCAGTCCCCATGCGGGAGCCTCTGTTCCGATAGTCTCCGGCCTATACTGCCAAAATTGAAACCCCTTTGTTCCTCTGGCCATAGGCACCATAATGTGTCTGTTCAGTTCCTCTTCCGTGGGAATTCCGGGACGCGTGAATGTGAAACCGCTCAAAGCGTGAATCTCCGAGCTGAGAACTTTCTTTCCCCTCGCTGCAGTCGATGAAACCGCTGAAGCAAAGGGATCACTGGCAACACTGTTACCGTAAATATCACACAGATCAGCTATAGCGTAATCGTCTACCGCTGATGTCATTATATTGAAATAAGGCATGGGAACAGTATGAACCATAACCGGATGGTCATTATCCTGCTCCTTTACCAGATCGACTCTCATTTTAGTCTCTTCTGTTATGGTGTCTATAAAAAATGTACGCCAATCGATCATATCGGTAAAAGTCGAGCCATGGAAGTTTTTGGGCAATTCGACCTCATCCCACTCCTGGTAGTTTCGACCCCACACCATATTCAGTTTGTCCAGTGTAGAATATTTATCCTTGAGCCATATTAAGAAACTTCTATAGGAATGATCACAATAACAGACCAGATTTTCCATTTTGGGAATAACATTAATAACCGATGTTAAATCCGGTTCATTCCATAAATCCCAGATGGAGAGGGCGGGATGATCTTTAAGGGCTGAAATAAGAGCTCTTAAAAAATCCTCTTTAAATTTTATTCCTGTCTGGTTGTGAAAACAGGGACCGGGAGAACCGCCTATAGGTCTGTGCGCGGTGGCCATGCCCGTCAGTTTTGTGCCATTGGCCGTCTCCATAACCACATCGGGATAGTTCTTATAGAGCCATGCAGGAGCCACATCCATGGCCACATTGACAATCACCTCAAGACCATTTTTATAGGCCAGATCCATAAGGGTGATAAGATCATCAAAGTAATATTTCCCTTCAGACGGATTCCCCGGCCTCCATTGAGCCCAGATCTTAATGGTGTTAAATCCGCATTTACCAATATTGCGAATATCGGTCTCCCAGCTCTCTTTCTTCGGTGTGGGAGCCCGGTAATACTGAACCCCGAAAGGGATAAGTTCTATATCTTTCATATTTCCATTCTCCTCAACGTCTTAAGTTTCAAAAGATAGTTTCTGCCCTATGCGGGGAAAGTTCTATGTTATCAAAAAGCACCCAGTCTGATCCCCGTGAGTCACAGTAAAATCCGACTTCACAACTTTGACTGCTTATGCTGATTCCTTTCAGAGAGATTTTGGTCCACTCATCTACTTTCCCAATATTTATCCTCTCCTCGGGTTTCCCGTGGTTGCGGATAAACATAGAACACTCATTCTGCCCACCACTGCTTTTCACATAAGCAGATAATTGATAGATAGCATGGGGGATATTGAAAATATTCTGAAAAATAGATATCTTATACTCTTCTTGGAAAGAAAATCCTCCACATAATTCGCTTTTATACCCCTCACGACGGGAAGCAAATGCATTAACCAGAACAGGATTCTGCCCCTCATTCAGAACAACTTTCCAACCCACCAGATCCGGCCTTGGAATATTATTCTCTTCAAACCCGGGATTAAATACCAGATTCGACGTCTGTATCGCTTCTTGTTTTTCATAATGAACCGGCTCTGAAGAGAGAAGAACATCTTTAAAGATATCCAGTCTCACTCGTTCAACCGACCCATCTTCATTGAGACCGGGACAGAGCCACCCCCCCTCAGTCTGAGAATCCCAGTCAAAGACCGTTAAAATCTGAGCATCACAACTCTCGGGATTATCAACTACAAAATCTACAGCCTCCTGCAACTGACAGCGCATCTCATGGGGGGATAAGAAAGGCTTATCAACGCCCCAGTTCCCCCAGGGAGGAGGATTGGGAATCCGGCAGGTATCATTCATGCCGATACCGAAGTTAGGCATTACTTTCAGCTTATCGTGCTCTCCATAGTACCTCCATGTAAGGGGATCAAAGCCGTTAGATCCATTATAACATGAAATAGCATCTGCGCTGCTCAGTCTTGGAGCTCCCCAGAAAGCATCGATAATATAGGGATTTTCATGTCCCGCAGCCATGACTATTTCCCTCAACAGATCTACTTCCCCGGGAGTCATATAGGCCACCGTATAAAACAGGGGTCTCCCATGGAGCACCTTTATGTAATTAGGTTCATTCATGTACCTGGCCACTCGCTGACAGTACTCCTCCCATGTCTCGTTATCTGAAATCTCTCCAGACTTTCTGAAAGGTGTTGGATGATGCAACTCCACACAAAAGCCTATATCTCTACATCTTGCCAGTGAGAGATATTGTTCAATGGACCATGTATGGGCATTATTTTTTTCTCCCATAAGAAAAATCCAGAAATCGATTCCTCCCTCAAGAGCATATTGAATCTCTTGCTCAAAAACATCATCTGAAGCATACATAATAACTGAACGGTGATTCTTAGGATTTTCCGAATCTATAAACAAACCTTCTGAATGGGCAAAACTCTTACTAAAATCATGACATTCATCGATAAACATATTTTTCCATCCCTCTCCGGGCGAATCGGCGTAGTTTATCTCCACCCTATAGATCTGAGGAGAGTCTGCAGAGTTCCCACGATTCCACTTAACCTTGAGGTATGTTCCACCCAAGTCATAATAGGCATGATAATGAATATTGATCCACTGTGGATCATTTTCCTGAGTGACCTCATAGATTCCGGCCTTATAATCTACAACATTCTGCCCGGCAGGTTTCCCCGCGAGTTCCCAGTCTCGACCATTCTTTGATACATATACGCAGATTTCCTCGTTTAGATTTCGCTCAACACCGGGTTTCCAGCTTGTGTAGATACAATATCCCTGAATATTTTTATCAACTTTATAAACTATTTCCTCTTCACTGTTTTTTGAACGGGCAAATCTCTTAACATCTTTTTGATCCACTGTGAAAAAGGGGCGCAGATGTTTCGTATTCTCAGTCATCATCGCTGCCTGATCGTATATTCTGATTCCTCCGACTCCAAAAGGGGAGTATTTACTCACCCCGACCCTAATACCTCTTTTATTATTTTCAGTATTCAAAAATGACTCCTCCTGGTGTGGCAATCCGGTAATAATAGACCCCGAAAGGGATCAGTCTCATATTTTCATTCTCCTCAACCTTTAACACTACCCAGAGTTATCCCCTTGACAAAATAGCGTTGCAGAAAAGGATAAACTGCAAGAATGGGAAGAGCCCCCAGAAAAATCTGTGCTGATTTAACCGTCTTTCCATCAACCTTACTGAGCATTTCAATCTCCCTAGTATCAGTGATAAACGTCAAATCCCTCTGTATTACTACGGTTTGAAGAAAACTGGACAGGGGATAGTTTTCCGGCCTGTTCATATAGATAAGACCATCAAACCACGAGTTCCAGTGAAAGACAGAGATAAACAAGGTTATAGTAGCCAGAGCCGGAAGAGAGAGGGGCAGATAGATTTTAAAGAGGGTGGTCCAGTGACCCGCTCCATCAATAAAGGCAGCTTCTTCCAGAGATTTTGGAATATTCTTGAAGAAATTCATGAGTAGAATAATAAAGTACACATTGACCGCACAGGGAATAACCAATGCACCTATACTGTCCAAAAGTCCCGTTTCTTTAATAATCATATAGGTAGGAATCAGGCCACCGTTAAAGAGCATGGTAAAAATAAATACCCAGATATAAATCCCCCGGATTCTGAGATCTCTTTTCCCCTTAGAGAGAGGATAAGCTGTGATGATGGTTATAGTCAGACTGGCAATCAAACCCCAGAAAAGGCGTTGAAAGGAGACCATTAGAGAACTGATAAAATCAGCCTTTTCCAGAACAAAGGTATAGGATGAGAGTGTAAAATCCACTGGCCAGAGGCTCACCCATCCCGCTGCGGCGGCGCTACCACTACTGAAAGAAACAGCGAGAACATGAATCATTGGAAATAAGCATAAGGCAGCCATGCTCACTAAAATGCTATAATTGTATATTTCAAAGAATATGCGTCCTTTAGATTTTTTCATATAATATCCTCCTAAAAGATGCTATATCCTGCCAGCTTGTCGGCGAGAAAATAGGAAACAGAAATAAAAACAAGTGATACAAGGGACTTAAAAAGGCCAACTGCCGTAGCCGGGCCGAACTGGGCATCGATCAGTCCCAGTCTGTATACAAATGTATCGATGATATCGCCGGTCTCATAAACAATTGGGTTGTAGAGGTTGAATAACTGATCAAATCCCGCATTGAGAACTGCCCCTAGACTCAAAACAGTCATCAATATAATAATGGTTTTCATTCCGGGAAGAGTGATATGCCAGGTCTGACGCCACCTGTTGGCACCATCGACAATAGCTGCCTCATAGAGGTTAGGATCAACCGATGTGATGGCAGCCAGATAGATAATCGTGGCATAACCGAACTCTTTCCAGGTATTTGTAATTATAACAGTGAACTGAAACCAGTCATTGTCTCCCAGGAAAAAAATTGGTTCCACTCCCAGTGAACCAAGAATTTTATTGACGAAACCCGACGAGGGGGAGAGTATATCCACCAGTATCCCTCCAAGTATGACCCATGATAGAAAGTGAGGTAGATAGATTGATGTTTGTATGGCCCGTTTTGTCCTATCGCTACCCAGTTCATTGAGAGAAAGAGCGACTATAACGGGTATAAAAAGACCGACGACTATTTTTGTCATGGCAATGACAATGGTATTTTTAAGTATCTGCTGAATATCAGGCATGCTCAGAATATAGCGAAAGTTATCAAGGCCGACCCATTTAGATCCAAAGAACCCCTTTGTGGGTATATACTTCTCAAAGGCAATAATAATCCCTACCATAGGCCCGTAATTGAAAATAATGATGAGGACCAAAGCTGGAAGAATCATTATATGGAGAGGAATCTCTCGCCGTAATTTTAAATTCAAATTCATTAAAATATCCTTAAAAAAATACAACGACAGTAGAGATATACAGTCGTGTATCTCTACTGTTAAAATTGATTAAATACTATTAGCTGTTCGCCCAGAGGTTTACTTCCTCTGTTATGGAATCTCCACCAAGAACTTTCCAGTCTGCAACAAACTTGTCAAAAGCCTCGGTATCACCCATGATAAATCTGATAAACATCTCTTCTTCCATCTTTTCAAGAGTTGAACCCTTAGTAACCATGGTTTCAGTCGGTGCACCAAAAAACTTATTACTCATAAAACCATCCCGTTCAACTCGTTTTAAGTTTATCGCAACCGGACCATCTGATTTATATGTACTCCATTCACCCCATTGAGCATCATCAGTTCCATCCAGATATGAGTTCATTCTATCTATGGTATCTAGCTGTTCAGAATTAAATCCCTCTGAAGATTCTCCGTTCTGTACAGCCATCCACCCTTTGTGTCTGTCGAGAACTCGAAAAGCAGGCCATGTGGTAAAAATAGGCCATTTGTGAGGAGCAATTCCCTTCTCAGAATCTTCCAGGAATTCCTCTCTTAACGGATTATCAATAAATTGATGCTGAACGAAGATATTTGTCAATTTAACAGCCGCTTCTGGGTACAGAAAATCTTTACGGACCACTAAAAATTTTCCGATAGAAGATGGAATCTGCGCAAGTGAAGGTTTATTATCTGCTGAAGGAATCTCATATGCAGCGACCTGCAAATTCGGGAAGTTCTCTCTTGCCTGAATATAAGGCCAGAAGGGGTTCCATTGAGCTCCAATTCCAACTCCATACTTACCGGCAACTGTATCTTCAACCAGTTTTCCTCGGTCTTTGACACCGAACTCCGGATCAATAACACCATCTTTAAACATCTTTTGAAGAACGATCAAAGCTTCTTTCATCTCAGGCTGAATAGAACCATATACTAATTTACCAGATGAGTCCTTAACCCAGATTGTGGGATAGGCGTGGAAAGCATTACAGAACCCTTCAATAGAGGAATAGCCGTAATTATAGATGTTATTACTTACAGCAAAACCATAAGTATCATCTTTACCGTTCCCATCAGGATCATCATTGGCAAAAGCATAAATTATCTTAATGAGTTCATCCATTGTTTCAGGTTTTGAAAGATTTAAAGCATTACGCCAATCCTCTCTTATCCAGAGAAAGTTGGCTGCATCAATGAAAGAGTTAGTCTCAGGGATTCCCATCAGCTGGCCATTAAATGTGGCAGCATCGAAGGGGATTGTCCCCTGCTGCAACTGTATTTCTTTCAAGTCATCCGAGGCATATTCATCATAAATTGCACCTAAGGGCTGAATGAGTTCAGCTTCAACAAGCATAGCCAGCTGTTTCGCACCAACAGGGAAGATATCGGGAAGACTACCGGATGCGATAGCCAGATTCATCTTCTGATCCCATTGAGTGCCATTCACAGTCCAGTCATACTTCAAGTTTATTCCCAGTTCATCAACATAGGCTCTGGACCATGCATTATTCTCAAGATCTTCACCTTGGTAATATTTATGGGTATCATCTACCGATTTCACCGCTGTTACAGTTATAGGTGTATCGTATTTACCGAATGGTCCCGGAGCGACTTGCTTTTCACTTTCTTCTGTTCCCTGTTGACCACTTGCAAAAAGCATTGGTCCCAAGAGCATAAAAGAAGCTGTAAAAAATAAAAATAATTTCCTATCCATTTCTTTCTACTTTCTCCTTGTTAAAAGATATTTAATTATGAAAGCGGAATAGGTATCTGTCTATAGTCTATGTTTTACACAATTGTCCATTCTTTACATACGACATGTACTTGAGCTTTCCTGTAAAGAAGTTTGTTCGTCTTTTTCAAGTACCGAACTCGCCAACGCGATCTTTAATAAGGCAGAAATCATTATAAAACTCATCGCCTTTGCTTACTATTTTGTCTGTCTTATTCCAGGGGGTAGACAGCAGCGGTATTTTTAAGTTATTTACATTTTTATTTTTCATAGGATCTGTACTCTTTTTTCTTATCGCTGATCTCTCCTGATACAACATCGCAAAAGAATTTTTTCTCTAACTCCAACAGTTTTATAAGCGCTTTCAGGAGTTCAGCACTGCCAGAAAGAAACACCGGCATCTTTTAGAGGCTCATATAAAGCCACCTCCCCCTGAGGGAAGGGGACTTTTCTGCCAATCATACGCGTTCTTTTTCACAAACAGGTCAGATTTCTCTGTGCCTTAGGCGGATCTTAAGATCCGCTTCAGTGATCTCTTTTTTATTTTCAATTTTCACGACCCTCTCACAATGGGGGAAAAGACTGAAAAAGTTGTCGGAACAATAAGAACTGTCCGGTAGAACGATTTCCACAGACTGTATATACATTTCTGCAGAAAAAGTCATCTCCCAGTCTCCTCCAGACAGTTTCTTTACATTATAATTGATCTTTTCGCGATCGGAGTGAGCTAAAAGTTTGGGCTGATCGGCAAAAATATAGTGATTATCTGACACCCTCTCCCCTGAGACAATGACCTGAACATGGAGAAGAGAGTTAAACAGCTGATCGGCAGATGCGATAAATGTTTCAAAAGCCTCTGCTCTATCCTGCTTTACCGAAACAGAGATTCTCTTTTCCTCCAGAATCTTTCCATTAATTTCGATCTTCCGGACAAGTAACTCCGCATCTATATCACGACCACTGTCGTTGGTGATATATAATTGAGCAGATCGGGAGGAAATTTTTTCAAAAGATGCAAGAATGGGAGAGAATGAGCGCTTGACCCCATAATGAGAGGATTTCGGACGCCCGTAATAATCGATCACAGACCACGAAACCGAGGGCCATATGTCGTTATACATCCAGAAAAGAACTCCCGAATTCTTGTTACGCCGGCGTCGGTAATGCTCAATTTCCTGCTGAAACAGATAGGACTGAAGTATCCCGAGCTTGTAGACATACTCTCCATAGCTTTGACTTTCTCCAAAAAGCCTGGTCGCATATATATCGGTCCTCTCATAGAGCGTATGCTCTGCTTTGGCACAGGTATTGTCCTTTGTGCGGTACTCCCACTCTTCCTTTGCTACGGGCCATTTGCCGAAGTCATCCATAAACCGTTCCATGCTGGTCAGAGAAGGGGCACCTTCGGCATAAAACTCCGATGTAAACAGAGTATCCTGCTTGCAAATCAGATCACGGATATCGGAATTCTCCTCTGTATCAAGATAATCCCACCAGGCTCCCCAATGGTAGTCTCCCGTAGAGGGATCGTTAAAGATCAAATCTTTGCTGTCACTGAAACTATAGGGCGATGATGGAACATAAGGGATTTGACCATTCATTTCTCCACACAGGTCTTTCAGAATCTCTTCAAAAATAACCCTTCCGGAGTATTGGGTTTTAATATTTCCATCCATGTTGATCTCATTATTTCCGCACCACATGGCAAGAGAAGGGGAATTTCTCAATTTTTTTACAACATATTCCCCTTCCAGGCGAATTCCCTTTAAAAACGAATCATGCTGTGGATACTCTCCGCAGGTATACATAAAATCCTGCCATACCAGAAGTCCGTAGCGGTCACAGAGTTCATAGAAAATATCGGGTTCATATATTCCCCCTCCCCAGACTCGGAGCATATTGTAATGAGCGTCTGATGCTCTGGATATGAGGTTTTCATAATGATCTTCGCTTATTTCCGTAACAAAACTGTCGGCGGGAACCCAATTGGCTCCGCGGATATAAATATTCCTGTTATTGATCCGAAATTTATATACATCCTGTCCATTCTCCCGGGTGATCAATTCAATTTTCTTCACACCGTGGGTAAAGATTTTTTTATCGAAAATTTCATCTGCCGATCGAAGAACAACCCGGACATCGTAGATAACCTGATCTCCCATACCATTGGGCCACCACAGCTGAATATCATCAAGAGAAAAATCACATTCAATTTTCCCTTCGGAATCAGAGGTCTTCAAGCTCTCCCGGTAAACTTCCCGACCTTTCAGTTCTATGAACAGATCAACACTTTCTACCCCGTCACTGTAGCATTTATAATCTGTTTCAAAGTGAAAATCTGCCCTGCCGTTGCTCACTGGTTCCGACTGAAGATAGGGCCCGTCCAGCGCTCCCTTTTCGAGGATGATCTCCACATTTCTCCAGATCCCGAAACTTGCCGTGCGCGGCCCCCAGTCCCAGCCGAAGGAACACTGCATTTTTCTGTAGTTAAGCCTCTCCACATTAAAACATCCAGGAAGTGTCTTAAAGGGAATCCTCTTGTTCACCTCATCATAAGGGTCAAATTTTACGACTATGACATTCTCCCCTTTATGAACAAGCTCATTGAGAGAAAACTTATAGGATCGGAACATATTGTCAGTCTGAGCCAGCAGCTTTCCATTTATATAGATTGAAGCATAAGTATCGAGACCTTCAAAATAGATAAAGGGTTCAAGTTCTTCGTTAAGAGAATCCAGGGTAAAAACTTTCCTGTACCACCAGACCTTATCTTCCATCCAGTGGTATTTTTCTGCATTAAAATGTTCATTAATATCACCGATCTCTTCATTTCGTTTGAGATCGCTGTGTACAAATCCCGGAACAATGGCCGGAACCCAATTATAAGTTTCAAAACCACCTTTCTGAAGCCCCATTTTCTCACCGACTTCGGGTGCTGTATGTTTGATTTCCCAATCACCATTGAGAGATATTTTATTCATAGTACACTCCACTTAACATGATACATTATTTGCGATACAGTTACGTTAAACCTAACAGAGGTTTCGCTATTGTGTCAATAAATTATTATTTTTTTGGAGTCTTGACTGATTTTCTGGAAATTAGTCTTGTGGGAAGAACAATATTATGGTCGATAGGGAAATCTCCACCGATAGCTTCATTAAGAACTGCCAGAGCGGCCTGATGCCCCAATTCAAACAAGGGCTGTCTGACCGTAGTGAGAGGGGGGTTGAGATGCTGTGCAAAATAATAATCGTCAAAACCGATAATAGATAAATCTTCAGGAATAGATACATTTGTTGTACGGAAAATTGATGAAAGTCTCAAGACCTCATAATCATCAACAATAAATGCAGCAGTCGGTATTACTGAAGAGTCGTCGAATAAATTTTCGAGACCAAAAGTGACATCGTTGTCTGTAAAACTGGTATAATCAAAGATCAACTCTTTTTTTACAGTCAGTCCTGCTTCTTTGTGAGCGCGAATATACCCCTCATAGCGTTCCTTGTGATCCTGAACATTTAGTTTAGAAATCATGATAGCAATATTTTCATGTCCCATATCTATCAGAAATTTAGTCGCATCATAGCCACCCTGTTCATTTTCAGATTTTATGGAATAAAAAGGTGAATTTTCCAATTTGGTTCCGACAGTCGCGATGGGTATAATGTTGGAATAGTTTAAAATATAAATATCTTCCTCACTCAGATTAAGAAAAATCCCGGCACTGATTCCCCGCTGGTTACAGTAGATTCTGAACCCCTCTTCATCTTTTGGGAGACGGTCTAAAGAGATGAGCATGATGTTATAAGAATAATCGCTGCTGGGTTTGAAATTCCTGTCATTAAGAATCTGTAATATTTTTTTCCGCGTATCATCACCGACCCCCTCTTTGCCGTTGATAACACGGGAAACGGTAGCCGATGAGACTTTAGCGATTTTAGCAATTTCATAAATGCTGTCCATTTTCTTAGACATAATAACCTCAGTTAGAGTGACGCATGATAAATTATTTATTAATATAATTGATACCACCAGAGCTGTACAGTGCTATGGGACATAAATTCTATTACTATGGTAGAACAAAAATCCCCGAACTTTTTTTCCTATACAATCCGGGGGGCTGTCCGAACTTTTTTTTAAACAATAGGTTAAAATGGGAAATATTGTTAAATCCCGAAGCATAGGCTATCTCTGTGATGGAGAGGTCTAAAGAAAGCAGTTCGCTGGCGGCATATGTCAGTTTTAAATCATTTAGATATTCTGTAGGGGTTTTACCGCTAACGCTTTTCATGGTTCTCGTTAGATGTTCCTGGCTTTTGCCACTGATTTGGATGAAATAGTTCAGTCCTCTTAAAAAATTGGAATCTTTTTCCATCTGGATTAAACTCCGCTGCAGCCATAGAGGGTTTTTTTTCTCCTCCACTTTTTTAGAAAAGAGGGAAAGAATTAGAACCATAAGTACTTTAACATCAATTCCACCGCTTGCTCTGTTGCCTATTCTT
>NBMC01000019.1 GCA_002084805.1 Spirochaetaceae bacterium 4572_59
TTTCTGGCTCATCCAGTGTTTCTGGCTCATCCAGTGTTTCTGGCTCATCCAGTGTTTCTGGCTCATCCAGTGTTTCTGGCTCATCCAGTGTTTCTGGCTCATCAATGATAGATTCGCCTATGTGATCATCTTCAGGAAAATCTATGGCAATAACATTATCACCTTCCTCAGCTATCTCTTTATTATCAATAATATCTAAGAATTCCTCGGCCACATCATCTGCGATATCCTCAAGATCTATCTCAATGGGCTCTTCAATTTCGGTAATTCCTTCAAACTCGTCATTATCAGCTATGTCATTTTCATCAGAAACAGCGAGTGCTTCCAGAGAATTAAGATCAATCTCTTCCGTTCCCGGCAGTTCAAAATCATTTCGGTCTTCAAAGGGAACTTCATCTAATTCTTCTTTTATTTCCTCATCAAGATCAAAATCTTCCATTTCAAGAGAATCAGAAATATCCAGTGTAATTTCGTTGTCTGATTCTGTTATATAAGAAAGTGATTCATCATTATTCAAATCTAGATCTTCCATATCATCAATATCTGCGGATTCATAAACATCTTCCAATTCTTCTATTTCAGGAAGATCGGAATTATCAAGACGCATTGCATTTATATCTACATCATCAATTCCTGGTAGATCTATAGTGACAGGTTCTGCAGAAGTATTATTCTCTTCTTCAAGGATCGAGAGATTTTCTATCTCTGAGGGAAGGTCTTCATCCAAATCCAGCTGTATTTCTTCCAGTTCTTCATCAATCTGAACAACATCACCTTCATCATAATCAGCATTTTCAATCTCAGTAAGATCTAAATCAAAATCAAATGAATCATCCTGAGCTTCTTCACTTTCATCCGGAGATTCCATCAATGCAGAACCTCCAAGAAGATCATCTAATGAAACATCTTCTGTCGTTGGAATATCATCTATGGCAATATCATCTTCTGTCATATCTTCTTCGGCCGTAAGATCGATGACCAGTTTATCAATATCTTCATCACCCAGAGAGAGTTCTTCATCACCCAGAGAGAGTTCTTCATCCAGAGAGAGTTCTTCATCCAGAGAGAGTTCTTCATCCAGAGAGAGTTCTTCTTCATCCAGAGAGAGTTCTTCTTCATCCAGAGAGAGTTCTTCTTCATCCAGAGTAGCGTCTATTCCCAGAACACTCTCTGCAACAGTTTCTTTAATGGATTTCTGATTTACCAGCTGAGCCCTGATATCCAGGATCTCGTTTTTGATAGTTGATAGTTCGTTCTCAATTTTTTCAAGTAATAGTGTCTGTCTTTCAGCAAGAGAGGGCGATGCTGTATCTACAGCGACAGTCGGGGTCTTAACAAAATCTTCTTCAAGATCCTCTTCCTCTGGAAGGAAATCACCGGCAGCATTTATATCATCTTCCGATAATGTTTCTTCTGTAAAAGAATCATTATGCCAGGAACTATCATCAAGCTGATCTTCTTCGGGACTCCAATTATCTTCAGCCATTGAGATTAATTCGTCTTCTTCTTCAGGGGAAATGAGATCATCATCCATTTTAGGAATATCCCCAAGATCAAAACTATCAAGATCCGAAACTTCATCAATATCTAATGAATCGAGGTCATTCAAAAAATCATTTTCCTGAGACAATTCACTGTTTTCATTTTCAAAATCAAGATCGGAGACTTCCAGATCATCTATATTTATATCAGATCTATCTACATCACTATGATTTTGTAAATCTTTTTTTACCCATGTGCCATAGTGTTCAAGATCGTTGTTTTCGTTATCTAATTCGCTGGCCATTTAGAACTCCCATCCACAGAATAATAAACCTTTAGTGTAGTATCGACACAAAAGAACCATTTATTAATTACAATAATAATAATTGTATTATTTTATCAGAATAATCACACATAGTGTTAAGGTTTTTCAATATATTCCGTAAATCAGTACTATGAAGAAGAGTGAGCTCAAATGGTATCTATTAATAATTTTTTCATTATACTCCGTCTTAATATTTGTTTGGGGTGATACGGGCATTCATGCCATGAATAAACAGATCCAGATCCAAAATAAGCTGAATCTGAACATATGTGAATTATCAGCGATAAACTCAGATTTAAACCGGGAACTTGATATTTATAGAACAGATACAGAAACAATTATAATACAGGCAAGAGATCTGGGTTATGTCAGAGAAGGGGAGAAGATTCTTTTCGTTGATAAGCTTCCTATTCAAAAAAAAATCAGACAGCCTGGAGATGTTATTATCCCACATTTTGAATATCAGTCTATTGAAAGGATCTTCGGTTATAGCGCATTGATACTGTCATCACTACTATTGATGACAGTATTAGCAAGAAAAAACAAAAAAAACTGCTGAAAAACAGGATTGTCTATTCGTAAACTTTTACAGAGCCTTCAAAATTTTCATAATCCTTCGGATTTGCCGGCTTCAATAGATGATCCCTGAATAAGCTTTCCCGTTTGTAAAGTAATTCACTGGGGACCTGGTAAGCCTCTTCTACCTTTTCTTTGGTAAAAAGTCTGTCGGCGGGTCCACTGGCAATGGAGCCATTCTTAAAAAATAGAATACCATTGTCTGAATATTTTCTAGATAAATCCAGTTCATGTATCGAATAATATAGATTTATATGCTTATCATGCACATAATTTTTCAGATACTCCAACACACGGTCTTTCCAATGATTTTCCAGGGCAAATACCGGTTCATCCATCATTATAGTTTTTGAACCGTACAACAAGCTAAAGGCAATATTTATTTTCTGCATTTCGCCTTTACTTGTTTTCTGAAAAGGCCGATTAAGAAGAGTCCCCAGCTCAAACGCTCCGACAAGATCATCAATAAGATTTTTTTCTTCAGGATTATGAGAACCGCTCTCAAAAACGATCTTCAATAATTCGCCAACGGTCTCATCCGCTTCGAATTCCATATTTTGATATACAAAAGAAGCCAGTTTATTCCTTTCGTCTTCAGAACTCATCTCCCGGGTATCAATTCCCGAGAGAAAAACAGTGCCTTCCTGTGGCATAATCCTTCCGCCTGCAAGAAGCATAAATGTGGTCTTTCCTGTACCATTCTGGCCCACAAGGGATGTAAGCCCACCTGGAAGATCAACAGAGAGATTCCGGAATACCAGGTTTTCCGGATCGTTGTAATAATAAGTGAGATTTTCAAATCGGATAGACATAATCAACCTTTCATTTTTTTCTGATATTCTTCTACGGTATTCATAGGGGGTCTTTCATCTTCAGGGATATTAAACTCGATACTTTCAAAAACCTCATCCTTAACCTGAAACTGTCTGAAAATAGTTGGTAGTTCATCCAGATCCTGAATCATATTATATTGGACAAGACGGTTTAAGAAAGTTTGAAGGATTCCGAAAGACATTTTCCCAAGGGCTCTTGTTGGTTGATTCCGGTGAACTCTTTGATCCAGGTCAGTCTGGGCAAAAGCACTCATTCCATACATCTGATACACATCAAGCAGATGAGAGGTCTCAACACCATAACCAATAGGAAAGGGGATGGACTCCAGAACTTCACGTCTAACAGCATACTCTCCCGACAAAGGTTGGATAATAGCTGTAAGTTCAGGAAAGAAAAGAGAAAAGAGAGGACGGGTCAGGATTTCTGTTACTCGTCCACCTCCTGAGGGTCTGATACTGTCTGAAAAAGCCAGAGGACGATCATAAAAAGCCTTCACATACTTTACTTCCGGACGTTGTATCAACGGCCCCACAAGACCATAGACAAAGCGGGGATGGATATTTTTGATATCCGCGTCGATATAGACAATGATATCCCCCTTTAACTGATGAATTGCCTTCCACAGATTCTCACCCTTTCCTCTCATTGGTTTCAGATTGGGCAGAATATCCGATGCCAGATAAGTATCAGCACCAAAGGAGGATGCCACTTCTAATGTCCTGTCCTTTGATCCAGAATCAATAATGGCAAATTCATCTATCAAAGGATAACGATTCATCAATTCTGATTTAAATATAACGACTTCTTTCCCAATTGTTTTTTCTTCATTCAATGTGGGAATGCAAAGAGAAATTTTCAATCCCGATTTATTTTTTGCATCAACCAGTTCTTTCAGTTCCTGAAAGTTTGAATGATGATATGTGTTATCTTTTAACCAGGAATTAATTTTCACTGCAGTACCCCTTATCTATAGCCTCAATTAAAGCAATTAGTTGAGCGATTCCCTTTTTGATAGGATCGATCCGGATAGCCTCATCCAATTCACCTAGATGCTCACCATCTGTAATTCCGATTGTAACAGCGGGAATTTGTTTATCAATGAATGCAGATAGCTCAGATGTACTGGGAGAAGACCGGGGTTTATATCCAAGACTATCCAGAATTGTCCGGCTTACTGTATTAAGGGGATGAGAAAATTGAGTTCCTCCGGGAGCTCTTCTGGCTATCTCCCGAAACTCAACCATAGCACCGGTTAAAGATGTCATTTCATCGGCCAGAGAGTGGATTTTTCTGGCCAATTCGGTCACCATTTCATCTGACTCACTCCTGATTTCAAATTTCAGGATAGCCTTTGTAGGCAGTGTATTATAGGAAGTTCCGCCCTGTATTGATCCGAGTATAATGCTTGTCTTCGGTTTGCGGGGGAGGGGAATTTCAAGAATTTTATTGATCAGCTCATTCATATTAACGATAGCACCTACGGCACTGAAACGGGTCCAGTCATATTCTTCAGGAACTTCATACGTCAACTGACCTCTCAGCATACCGATTGATGAGGAACTCAAACGTCCGAGTTTTACTCCTTCAACACATATACCGGCGGTAATTGGTCTTTTGAAGTTATCCATAAAAAATCTTAAGCCTTCGATATCGCCATGCCCGAGGCTTCTGGAAGATCCCATCAGAATCAGATTGGATTCCAGTTGGATATCCAATTTTTCCAGAATCATCGGCAATGTCACAAGCGCTGCTAATCCGAGACCATCATCGCCGACACCAGGGCCTATGACCAAATCAGGCTGAACGGTTATGGTATGGTCAACACTGCTTGGAAAAACAGTATCCAAATGAGCAACCACAAGTATATTGCTGTCTCTGGATTTACCAGGAATAATTCCCAGAGCATTTCCCTTTTCATCTTCAGAACAGTTCTGAAGATTAAACTCTGTAAATCTGTTCAATAAAAATTGGGTTCTCTCCTGCTCAGCGAAAGTCGGGGAAGGTATTTCACTTATCATAATCAGATTAGTGATTATACTCTCTTTGAATTTATCAATTACTTTCTCATAGGATGGTAAGTCATCAAGGATTTCCTTAAAGTCACTCTTCATATTTTTTTCCTGATTATTGATTGGATATTTAATATTATAGGAAATGAAAGCGTTTCTGGAAAGACAGAATCATAAAATGTTATTGGTTCAGACAAAAAATACCTGAATTCAAAAATCTTAGATCATTATTTTGATTGTAGGTTTTCATTATATTCATTAGAATCTAATTGATATTGTCAGTTTTATGAACAAGACGATAAACACAAGTACTAAAAAACTAAGGCTTATAAATTCAGGAGGAAAAGATGAATAAAAAACTTGATTTCAGAATAAAGACAATTGGTGAATGTAAAGTAGAATCTCCTATGCCGTTTTCAAATATTCAAGGAGACAACATTGCAAACTTTGTAAGAGATAATCAATATGTTCTTCATTCTGTAATAAGGGGTGACAATCAGAACAAAGATGATCTATATGAATACGCACTTGAAATGGCGGGTCCGAGAGAAAAGATATTCTTTAATCCGGGACACGTCCATGCCGGAATTGTAACCTGTGGAGGACTCTGCCCCGGGCTGAACAATGTCATTAGAGCCATAGTAAGAACTTTGTGGCTCAGATATAATGTCAAGAGAATTTCCGGTATTCAATATGGATATAAAGGCTTCCTGCCCGAATACAATTTGCCCACAAAAGAGCTTGATCCGGAAATTGTAGATGATATTCACAATATGGGGGGGTCCGTACTGGGATCAGCTAGAGGCGGTTCTGATGTTGTACGTATAGTTGACGCTCTGGAACAACTGAATATGAATATGCTCTTTACTATTGGAGGCGATGGAACACAGAGATGTGCACTTGAAATCACCGAAGAGGTAAAGAAAAGAGGCTTAAAGATCACAGTGATTGGTATCCCTAAAACCATTGATAATGATTTGAGTTTTATTGATAAATCCTTTGGTTTTGAAACTGCAGTATTCAAAGCCGAGCATGTCTTATACCGGAAGTTCCCTTCTCACTGGAAGGAAAAGATGGTTTATTGAATTCCCTGGAAAAACGTTTGGATAGAAAACATCACGCGGTTATCCTGGTAGCTGAAGGTGCCGGACAGGAGCTACTTACCAAGACAAATAAAACCGATGAGAGCGGAAACAAACGTTTATCTGATATTGGTGTTTACCTCAAAGAAACTATTACAGAACATTTTAAGAAAACAGGCAGGGAATCAAGCCTGAAATACATTGATCCCAGTTATATGATCAGAGCCTCAGCAGCAACCCCTAATGATGCTTTGTATTGTGCCAGGCTGGGAGCGAATGCCGTTCATGCGGCAATGTCAGGTAGAACGGGAATGCTGATTTCAGAATGGAATAACGCCTATGTTCATGTTCCTATTCAGATGGCTGTATCTAAGAAGAACAAGGTAGATCCTGAAAGCCCTCTCTGGAGAGATATACTGGAAGCAACACAGCAGCCAATTGTAATGAGATAGTTATTTTATCAATTATCATACTCCGGGAAACCGGAGTATTTTTTTGCCAAAATATAATCCCCCCAGCGAGACTGGGGATTATATTTTGTAATATTTACTGATAAGAATCTAATTATATAAGCTGTTCAGATTTTTCAATAGAAAGGATTTTATATTTGTAATCTTTCTCATTGATGGTAAAAGCAAGTTTTGCATTTTTCTTTGAACCAAGAATGGCATTACCAAAGGGTGAAACATAAGAAATAACGTTGTTGGAGGGATCGGATTCCCAGGGACCGAGGATTGTAAATGTTTCCTCTTCCTTGCTTATTGTGTTTAAAAGAACAACCGTGGTTCCAAATGAGACCTTCTTAAGGTCAATTGTAGAAGGATCAAAAACTTTGACTTTCTCGATTCCTTCTTTCAGCTTACCAACCTGGATATTCAGAGATTCTTGCTTTTCCTTACCGGCTTTATATTCGGCATTTTCTTTCAAGTCACCCATTTCAATAGCAATACCAATCTCTTTGGAGTTCTTGGGAACTTCAACTTCAAGAATATTTTTCAGTTCTTTCTGTTTGGATCTCAGACTACTTTCCAATGCGATAAGAGAACGTGTTCCCGCGGCAACTGGTGTTTCTTCCTGCTCACCAAGGAATTTGATATTGGGATATTTTTCTTTAATCTTCTGTCTCAGGTCCAGTTTAATTGAGACCTCGAGCTCTTTAACATCCATCAGCAGGGTGAATAAACGACTTACTGTATCCTCATCACCATCAAGAATAAAAGATTCCAGCCTCTCTTCCTTGAACAGATAAATCTGTACAGCTCTATTGATTTTTTTATTCTCAGTAACATCTTTTTTATTACTGATATCTCTAAAAGTGATAGCCAAAAGATGGATCATATTGATGAGGATTTTTTCATATTGAATAGATATATTTTCAAACCAGGGTTCATCTACAGCATTCTTAGCAATCCAGATGAAAGCTTCCCGAAATTCTCTGTAGTGACTCATCATATCCTGAAGTTTATCTTTTACAAGATCTTCAAACCCCTTTTGGAGCAATTCTTCAATAATAGATTTATTCAGAAAATAGGGGAACAACTGAACATAATAGTTCTGCCAACCCTCAATATTCTTTTTGACTTCCGTAAGAAAATCTTTTTTGAGATCAGCATACTGAATGCTGTTGAACAAAACATCAAGATCTTCGATATCATCAAACAGTTCCTTAAAACCGAAATTGATTCCAGGATTCAGAAAGGGGTAAACTTGAATGATTAGCCTTCAGAAAAGCTGTAAAATACTGAAACATTTCTGCAAAATAATCGGAATCCGGATCAGATTCACTCATAAAATCCTGAATGGTCTGATAACGGTCAAAGAAATTTGTTTCTGCTTTAAATTTGTTAAAAGTTTTCTCTTCAAAGGTGATGGGTTTATCTCTTACCATAAAAAGATCAAGCTTTTCAGGCATATTACCAAAATCCGCATCTGTTTTCAGAATACGTCTTGCTTCAGTACTCCAACTAGACCACTCACTCTGAGTCAGGATAGAAGGAACAAGTTCCGCTTTCATCCGTTTCATATCAGCTTTGTTGTTAAAACTTCTGATAACAGTCTTCAAAGTCCAGGGAATATCTTTTTTAACCTTGTCGTGCAGTTTATCCTTTGCAATAACACTCTTCAAAACCCATATATGACTTTTGCCCAAACTGATAAGGGCATTAACAGCCATTTTGAGAGACATGGTATGACCACGTTTCTCTGAGAAATCAATGGATATATTATCACCCTTGATAGAGCGAATAACTCCAACACCCCATGTTTTATGAAAAACAAAGTTTCCTGCATCGAAAGAGATATGTTTTTCAAAATCAGATATAGCTTCTACAATATTTCTCCAGCTCTGATTCAGGTTTGACAGCTTAATATACTCTTCAAGCTGACTGTGACCTTCAAACTTACTTCTATAGCAGTTTACGATTTCTTTCCTGGCCCAGGGGCTTTTTGGATCATGTTGAAGAATCCGTTTTAAGGTGTCAATAGCTACATCCCAGTTGGATGTGGCTACGATTGCAGGGTAGAGGTCCTCAAGCAATGTGGTAGACTTTTCTGCTGACATGGTCTTTGAAATTTTCTTTTCTACAAGCTGAAAGAATTCCAAATCCTCAATATTCAATTCAATCAGTTTGCCCCAAATATCTTTTACATTAGAAAAAAGGCTTTTATTAATATAGCGATGAATCGCTTTTTTATAATAATTGACTGCTTCTTCCTCTTTACCTTCAGACTCTTTTTTCTCTGCAAGCTTTTTTACAATATCCGCTTCGTTATAATCAATTTTGATTAAACGTTCCCAGATATCAAAGACTTCGTCTTCTCTTTCTGAATTAGCATAACACTCGGCAAGAACCCGCAGTGCCATTTTATTTTCTCCAAATTGAAGAATTCTGTTTGTAAGATACTCAACGACGTTCCACTTATGGTTACCTGAAAAGATATTGATCAGTTCAACCAGATGTGAATCGTCGATTAGTTGTTTATTCAAAGAAATAATGCCACACATATAAAGGGCAATTATACTATTTTTTGAATGCTCAAGATGTTCTTGACATAAGTCCTGAATTTCATCCTGAACTTCGGAATTCAAAATTTCATCAATGGTTTCATCAAGTTCTATAAAATTATTGATAGTATAATTGCTCAGAGTGGCACGAGTCCATTTCTCTTCATTTAACAGATCGTTAATCTTATTGATAATTTTTTCTGACATAAATTAAAATGCTCCCCAAAAATCAGTTAATATACTGTTGGTAAATTGACGGACTAAGTAATTTTATATTCATCAGTACTTCGTCAATCGTACTTCTATCTTCTTTTATGCTTATATAATGATCTATAAGCCAAAAATACCTATTTATCAGACGGGGTACCAATACCTCATCTTCACTATCCTGTCGGATATCACTTTGCAACGAATAAATGGACTGGCGTAATTTCCCATATTCAATCGGCCGCAGTTCCCTTTTAACATTAAACACGCCATAAATAACTGCATAAACAGGCAGCCATTCACTTAACATACTATTGCTCAAACCGGTAGTTTGAATTTTATCTATAACCTTTTTAATCAGACCTGATTCAAGCCTAGCAAGGTCAATATCCTGAGGATTTATGAAAAATGCTTCTCTGAAAAAAATCTTTGCACCCTTCATTTCATCCATTAAGGCATATGTATCCGCCAGTTCTGCCAACACAAGCGGATTTTCTTTATTTATCCTTGCTCCTTTTTCAAGAAAACTGGCAGCTTTTTCATAGTTCCCTAATATTTTATTACATCTTCCAATTCTGAAACACAGTTCCTGATCATCAGATTCATCACTGTTCAACTGCTCATAATAAGTCAGACTTGCAGAATGAACCATATGTTTGAGAATCTGAAGCCCTCTATCATCCCGGCGGGTAAGCCGGTCTTCCGTCCACAGCAGGAACTGATCCCACTGATTCATCAAATAATCGCCCTTCTCGTAGGAACTGGCCAAATCTTCTAACCTGGCCCAACGTTCTTTCCAAAATCTCAACATTTTAAAAAGTTCGCCCATAATTTTTGAATCAAAATCAATTGAGTATGCCTTATCAAGAAGGTCAAGAGCCTTATCAAGCTCTCTACGAGCAGTACAGCTGTAAACATCTTCAAGATATTGGTCAATATCTTTTATTTTAGCATCTTTACTCATATGATTATTATTCAGTACCTACCGGAGAATTATTTACTGCATCTTTCTTATTATACTTTTCACATTATTTTA
This sequence comes from Spirochaetaceae bacterium 4572_59, assembly GCA_002084805.1. GTDB lineage: Bacteria > Spirochaetota > Spirochaetia > DSM-2461 > DSM-2461 > Oceanispirochaeta. The sequence continues at coordinate 10,556 of NBMC01000019.1, forward strand.
GTCAACAAAAGAAATGATGTTGAATTCACAATAAGTATTTAATCCACAATATTCACAGGAATAAATACTTATTCACAAAAAGCTATTAATAATATAAGGTTAATTATGGATAAGAAAATTTTATGTGCGCCCTCTGTTCTGGCTGCGAATTTTACCAGAATCGGAGAAGAAGTTGAATTAATTAAAAAAGCTGGTGGAGACTGGATCCATCTTGACGTTATGGACGGGTTATTTGTTCCGGAAATTACTTTCGGTGCACAGATGGTCAGTCACATAAAAAAAGTATCTGATCTGATTATGGATGTCCATCTGATGATTGAAAGACCGGAAGAAAAGATCCCCGCTTTTATTAAAGCCGGTGCGGATTATATTACATTTCATATTGAAGCGGTTATTCATGCCCACCGTCTGATACAGCTAATTAAAGAGGGTGGTGCTAAGGCCGGAATAGCCTTAGTCCCATCTACCCCGGTTTCAACCATAAGTGAACTGCTGCCATTTCTGGATCAGATTCTGATTATGACTGTAAATCCCGGTTATGGTGGACAGAAACTGATTCCTGAATGTCTGGAAAAAGTAAAGCTTCTGACTGCTCTTAAAGAAAAGAAGGGTTACAATTATCTGATTTCAGTGGACGGTGGTATCAATAAGTCTACAATCAGAGGCGCTGTTGCTGCCGGAGTTGATGTGTTTGTTGCGGGTTCCGCCTTTTTCGGAGCTGAAGATCCAGTAGCAATGGTAAAAGAAATGAAAAACTGCTGATTATCATAATTTATCTTATGAGTTTTTCAGTTTATTTAAAGGACTGTCAGGCCGATGAATGATAAGAGGGGGAATGTCTGATGAATTGGAAAAAACTTCAAATTGTTTTCCTGACAGTCATATTTTTAACGTGTAACATCTTCACAGTTACAGCAAAGTCTCTGGAAGATGAATACCTGTATGGTCTGGATCTCTTTAAAGAGGCCAGATACGATCAGGCTTCAAGACTTTTTAAAACTGTTCTATTTGATATCGGTTCAACATCCCTTCATGGAAATGCGGCCTATTGGCTCTCTAGAACCTATTTAGAAATGGAACACTATCCTGCCGCCATGGAGATAATGGAAGAGTTTCTGTTAAACTTTCCCGGAAATAAGTTCAATCTGGATGGCCAGTATTACAAGGGCAGGCTTCTCTATCTGGAAGCGGAATATGACAAAGCCATACATTATTTTTCTTCTTTCATTACCGCAGAACTCGAACATAATCCTTATATTACAAACAGCCTGTTCTGGATTGGAGAATCCCTTTACAGTCTCGGACGTTTTGAAGAAGCCGAAGAAATATACCGCAAGATCCTTGATGACTTTCCTACCAGCATCAAGGTGGAAGCTTCCAACTATAAGATATCCCTTATTGAGTACAAATACAGAGAAGAAGAGCTTCTTAAACTGCTACAATGGAGTCATGAGGAATTTCTTAAAAGCTCCAGTGAATATGAAAAGAAAGAAAAGGAGTTCAATCAGGCTTTAAAGGTTTACCAGGACAAACTGAAAGAGCTGACCACTACCCGGGAAATATATGAAAATCGCTTAAACCTCCTATCCATAAAGGATGAAGCTCTGAAAATAAAAGAAAAACTAATTTATTTGAGTATCAGTGGAGCTGAAAATGAATAAGATTGTCAAACTAACAGGCATTCTCAGCTTATGCCTATCAGCTTTTCTCTATGGAGCTGAGCAGAAAGAGAGCAATTACAGCCTCAGTTTTAACGAAGATGAAGCTGCCTGGCAATTACAATACGGTCATAACGGGACCATGCGTTCTCTTTTTGAAGATTCTGATCCTGCCACAACATATCTGCAAATGATACTTGATGGTCGCAATTATCATTTGCAGAAAAATTCTTTTTTTAATCAGCATCTTGAAGAGTATCCCGGCTTAATCATCCTGCACTGGAGTAATAAGATCCTTCATGTAACACAATCTGTTCAAGTTGATAATCAGATTAAGGGCTTTAAGGTTAATATTTCCGTGAGGAATCTCTCAAAAAATTATATTTCGGTTGGATTAAAACAGATAATTGATACGTTCAATAATACGGGTGATGCAGATTTTCTAATTAACGGTGACAACCCGGTAGATGCTGAAAAAAGCTGGACAGACAGTGAAGTCCCCGCCTACTGGGGAACAAATCCGCTTAAGAATGATAATTTCCAAGTATCTTTTACAAGCTACGGGGATAGAAAACCTGACCAGCTCATATTTTCGAACTGGAAAAGACTCAGTGATTCAGACTGGAGCTTTAAAACAAGGGAAGGGAGAAACTTTTCCCTGCTCCCTTATTCTATCAATGATTCTGCCGCAGGTATCTTCTATAACCCGATTTCCATTCCTCCCGGCACGGAAATTTCTGTTCAATATGCATTGACAGTGGGAGGTCCGGCTTTGACTCTTTTAGAGCTGGAAACAGAAAAGCAGGAAATCACAATTCCCAGCCCCGTACCAGTATCAGACAAAAGCCTGATACTGAATTATTCTTTTCAATATGACCTGGATTTGATAGATGATTTCATAAATGAGATTAATACTCTTCTCCACTTGGAAAATCCTGTTTACAATACACAGATTGAATATTACCTGGGAGAACTGGAGAAATTAAAGCAAAAGCTATCTTATTATGAAGATATACAATAAAACACTGAAAAAAGCTTACAAATATCTCAAATCCGGACATTACGGAAAAGTAATATCCCATCTGGAACCGAAAGTTCCTCTTTTTATAGAGAACTATCATTTCTACTACTTCCTTGGAACTTCCTGTTATTACTCAGGAGATATGGGAGGAGCGGAAACTTATCTAAAGCGAGCCATTCAGGTTAATCGGAAATCTGAGGATCCCCGTTTATTCCTGGCAGCTGTATATTTAAAAAAAAAAGATACCACAGAGGCGGTCAGAATTTGGCTTGGCCTTCTGGATCTTAACTCTTCACAGAAGAAAGCGAAGAAAGGTCTAAATAAAATTCGCAAAATATCAGATCAGGATGTTTTAAACTCTTTTCTCGATGCAGGCCACTTTGCCCCTTTGCTGCCCCGCACAAAAAGTTTAATACCCTTCTGGTTTCTTCCTCTTTTTTTAGCATTTATCATAATGGCAGGCCTATACCTCTCATCTTCATTTTGGTTACCCCAAATGATTCGTTTCCAAAAACCTCAAAGGGAAAACCTGATTTTTCTTTACAAAGATATTCCTTCAGAAGAACTACAAAATGAATCGTCTACTGATGCAAAATATTTACTGACTGAAAAAGAGATTAAAAACTCACTGAAGGATTCACAAAATTATTTTAACGACTTCCATGATAACGAAGCCAGAAGAGAAATAAACAGGATTAACTATTCTAATGCGGGAGAACAGGTCAAACTGAAAGCAAACCTTCTTGAGGGCTATCTTAAAGATCCTGATATGATCAGCTTAAAAAGTGCTTTTACTTATAAGGATGTGACGACATCGCCCTACCTATATGAAAATTGCTTTGTGTTATGGAAGGGACGCTTCACAAACCTCACATATGTTAATGATCAGATAGAGTTTGATTTTCTTGTAGGCTACGAAAAATCACAGATCCTTGAAGGAATCCTTCCAGTGATCGTTCAATTTCCGGTTAATCTTGATCCTATCTATCCACTGGAACTGCTGGCAAAGGTAGAAATCATCAATGATTCAACTATCCGCTTGCAGGCCGTGGCTGTTCATAATATTATTGAATAATAACGTTCCCAATTGTAAGAATACAGTACAAATGTTAAGTTATATGGGTATTATTCTCAACAATATCCCCTATTTTAAAGCATATAAGCTTTTTTTTTCGTTTGAGGATTAACGATTTCATTAAGGAGTATTAAAACAATGGCTGAAAAGAAACCAAGTTTGGAAGATAAAATAAAAGCAATAGAGGCAGCACGCCTGCAGATAGAAAAACAGTTCGGTAAAGGCTCTCTTATGAAAATGGGAGATCAGGCCAAACTTGAAATAGAAACAATTTCAACCGGATCCATTCTGCTGGATGAAGCACTGGGAGTAGGGGGCCTACCAAAAGGAAGGATTATTGAGATTTACGGACCTGAATCTTCCGGTAAAACAACCTTGGCCCTACATGCTATTGCAGAATCCCAGAAACTGGGAGGAGTAGCAGCTTTTGTCGATGCCGAGCATGCTTTGGATCCCAGCTATGCAAAGGGATTGGGAGTTAACGTAGATGAGCTGTGGGTTTCTCAGCCTGACACGGGAGAACAGGCTCTTGAAATTACAGAATCACTGATACGTTCCGGCGCTGTTGATATTATTGTTGTTGACTCTGTAGCCGCCCTGACACCGAGAGCGGAAATTGAAGGTGATATGGGTGATTCCCATATGGGACTTCAAGCCAGACTAATGAGCCAGGCATTAAGAAAAATGACCGGTATTATTTCCAAGTCAAACTGCTGTCTGATTTTTATCAATCAGATAAGAATGAAAATTGGTGTTATGTTCGGAAATCCTGAAACAACTACCGGTGGTAATGCCCTGAAATTTTATGCTTCCGTCCGTATGGAAGTCAGAAAAATCGAAACCATAGCCAAGGGACAGGAAGATGCCATTGGAAATAAGGTCCGCGTAAAAGTTGTAAAAAACAAGGTGGCACCCCCTTTTAGAAAAGTAGAGCTGGAAATTATTTTCGGAAAGGGTATCTCTGCCAGTGCCAGCCTTCTGGATGCTTCTCTTAAATACAATCTGATTCAAAAGAGCGGAAGCTGGTACTCTCTGGGAGAGGACAGAATCGGTCAGGGTCGTGATAATGTAAAAAAATTCCTTGAAGAAAATAAGGAAACCGCAGCCGATCTATCAGTAAAACTGAGAAAGATTATGTTTCCAGAACCCGTAGACGAAAAGATAGCTGAAAAAAGAGAAGAGAAGAAACCCAAAAAGAAGACTAAAGCAATCAGTGAACCTGTCGGCGAAACCGACGGTTTATTCTAAGAGGAACTGCTATTGGAAAAGGTGTATATCGGTATGGGTAGTAATATGGGAGACAGTCTGTCCATACTTTTAAACTGCCTGAGGGAGATGAAAGGGTTTCTGGGAAACCTGCAATACTCATCACTGTGGCAAACAGAACCGCAAATAGTGAAAGATCAGCCTTTTTTTCTGAACCTGGTTGTGAAGGGCAATTTTGAAGGCAATCCTGAGAAATTGATCAGAAAATTATGGCTTCTGGAAAACAGTGCCGGTCGGGACCGGTCAAAAGAACGCCGCAAGGGTCCAAGGCCCCTTGATCTGGACATACTTCTCTTTGGTGAACATCGGATAAAAACTGATATTTTAACCATACCCCATCCTGCCATGACTGATAGGGCATTTGTACTTGTTCCTCTAACCGAGTTGGATCAGAATATAAAGAATCCCTTGAACAGGAAGAACTATACGGACTACCTGGATTCTATTGATAATCAAGAGTTTTTCTGTTATAAAAAACAAGAGGATTTATCCGATCTTCTCCAAAATATGAAGTAGAAGGCCATGCATGTCTGATAATTATACATTTCAACTTGATCAATTCGAAGGACCTCTTGATCTTCTTCTATTCCTGATACGGAAAAATGAAGTCAATATTTACGATATCCCCATTACAAAAATTATAGAACAGTATCTGGAGTTCCTGAAATATGCTACGTCTATTGATCTGGAAAATATAACGGAGTTTTATCTTTTAGCCTCAACACTTCTCTATATCAAATCAAGAATGCTCCTTCCTGTGGAAGTAGATTTTTCTGATGAAATAGAAGATCCGAGAGAAGAACTTGTTGCGAAATTGATTGATTATCAAAAGTTTAAAAAATTAACTGAATTGATGTCTGAAAAAGAAAAAACCACAGAATGGGTCATTGAACGGAAAAAAAATCAGAGGGTTCTTCCCTTTGCTCCTGAAGAGGATATGTGGCAGGAGGTGGAAGCATGGGAACTTCTACAGAGTTTTTCAAAAATCATGGGAAACCTGACCAACGAAACCATTGTCAATCTGTACGAAGAAGTTTCAGTCAATGAAAAGATTACACTGATACAGGAACTACTGGAAGAAAAGGGAGAATTCCCTTTTACGGACATCCTGATAAATCCGGAATCTATCATGGAAGTAGTCTGTGCCTTTCTGGCAATTCTTGAATCTGTTAAAATGAAATTGATTATGGTTTTTCAGAACCGTTTATTCGGTGATATAATGATCAGAAGAATAAAAGAAAAGGAAGAGAACAACAACCATGACCCTGAGCAGGGAGCAATCAATAATTGAAGCTATTTTATTTCTGGAAAGTAATCCAGTCAGTATCCAGCATATTGTCCGTGTAAGCGGCTTATCAAGAGATGTTATCAGAGAAGTTTTAAACCTCCTTCAGGAACATTTTAAAGCAGTGGAGCACGGCTTATCTCTGCTGGAAGTCAATGACGGTTGGGTCCTTAGTCCAAAAGAGGAGCTATGGGACAGCTTGAAAGAGTATTATGGCAAAAAAAATGATGAGAAGTTGTCCCGTGCAGCTATGGAAACTTTATCCATTATCGCCTATTCTCAGCCTCTGACCAAAGCGGAAATTGAAAACATTCGGGGTGTATCCTCGGATGGAATGATCCGCCTGCTGACGAAAAGAAACCTTATCAAGGAAGTAGGTAAGAAGGATGTACCGGGAAAACCGATCCAGTATGGTACTTCCAAGGATTTTCTGAAAATGTTCAAATTAAAAAGTATTGCTGATCTACCCAAACTGGATGAGGTAGAACAGCGCAGGTTTGAGTTAAATGGATAATAATACGAATAATGAATCAGTCCGTCTTCAGCTATATATGGCACGATGCGGTATAGGCTCAAGAAGGACATGCGAAGAATATATTGCAGCCGGAAGAGTCTGTGTTAATGGGAAATCAGTTTTTACTCCCGGCACAAAGGTCTGTGATCAGGATGAAATAAGCTTTGATAAGCGTATGGTGAAACCCACTAAAAAGAAAGTATATCTGGCTTTTCATAAACCTTCAGGATATATCTGCTCCAATCAGGATCAGAACGGAAGGCCCCTGGCAATAGATCTTATTTCCCCCGGTATAAATCAGAGAGTCTTTAATGTAGGCCGTTTGGACTATATGACCTCTGGCCTGATATTTTTTACAAATGATGGAGAATTCGGAAAGGTCATGACTCACCCCTCATCTCATGTTGAGAAGGAATATGTTGTTACTTCTAAAAAAGAAATCCCCAAGGAACTGATGGAACAGTTTAAACAGGGTATGATTGTTCAGGGTGTAAAATACAAACTGAAAAAATATAGCTTTAAGGGGAAGAGAACCGTTAATATCGTACTGGAAGAAGGCAAAAACAATGAACTTCGAAGGGTCTTTATGTCCAGAAATGTGACCATAAAGAGCATTCACAGAATAAGAATCGGCTCTATCAATCTGACAGGGATAGGATCCGGACGTTTCAGAAAACTAACCAGCAAGGAAATCAGCAGCCTTATGACTCAGAGTCAGAAGAAACTGAATAAAACCAACAGGGGGAAAAAGTGATTGTAGCAATTGACGGCCCCGCAGGAGTTGGAAAAAGCAGTATAGCCTCCCAAATTGCCGATGAATGGAGCTATTTCAATCTTAATTCAGGTAATTTTTACAGAGCCATAACCCTTAAATCTCTGCAAAACGGTATAAGCATCGACAGGAAAGATAAAATTATAGAGATAGGCGAATCCTGTGAGATAGCTATTAAAGATTTCAGACTGCATCTTGACGGAAACGATGTTGAAGATCTTCTTCACAGTGACGAAATTGATGCTCTGGTTGCCCAGGTTTCAGCCATTATTCCTGTAAGGCACATTGTAAATACAAAATTAAGGGTAATAAGCAAAAGTCTGAATATTGTAGCGGAAGGCCGCGATATGACAACGGTTGTATTTCCTGATGCTGAAGTAAAAATATTCCTTGATGCTTCTCCGGAAATACGGGCCAAAAGACGCTTTGATCAGGGTGTCAGTCAGCTTTCTTATGAGGAAATCCTTGATGGAATAGTAAAGAGAGATATCATTGACAGAAACAAAGAAGAGGGCAGTCTAAAAGTTTCCGGGGACGCTTTATATTTAGATACATCCTCCTTGACCTTAGGTCAAGTTTGTGCGAGAGTATCAGGTAAAATTAAAGAATTTCAATAATTCAGGAGAACGGAACGGTTATGGTAAAAATGGATGCCGCTGCAGCAGAGAACAACAATCAGACTAGATTACAGGAAGAATACCTAAAGGGCATGGATCAACTCGTTGAAGGCGAACTGATAAAAGGTCATGTAATACAGGTGGATTCCGAGCATGTTTATTTGGATGTTGGCTATAAATCAGAAGGAAAAATCCCGGTAACCGAGTTCAAAGAAACTCCGAATGTTGGTGAAGATATATCTGTCGTTCTGGTAAAGCGTGAAGGAAAAAACGGAGAACTTGTCGTTTCTAAAAAGAAAGCAGAAGCTAAGTTACTCTGGAAAGAACTGAAAGATGCTTTTCAGGATCATAAAACAATAGCAGGGAAGGTTGTTAAGTCCATCAAGGGTGGATTTGAAGTAGACCTCGGAATCGAAGTAAGAGCCTTTATTCCAATTTCAAAAATGGACCTTCACAGAATTGAAACCCCCGAAGAATACATTGGACTGGATACTCAGTTCTATATTGAACGCCTCTATAATGAAAAATCAAAAGTAAATATTGTTCTGTCCAGAAGAGAATGGCTGGAAGAAACACTTTCCGCAAAGAAGAAAGAATTTTTTGAGAAAACAACAATCGGTGACGAAGTAGACGGTACCGTTAAGAGTTTTACATCTTTCGGTGCTTTTATTGATCTGGGAGGATTTGACGGTCTGCTTCATATCAACGATATGAGCTGGGGCCATGTTAATAGACCTAAAGATTACGTCAAGAAAGGTCAGGAAATAAAACTGAAAGTTATCAGACTTGAACCTGAAGATGAAAAAATCAATCTTTCACTTAAACACTTTTCAGACGATCCCTGGTCAACGTTCGAAGACCGTTATCAGGTAGAAGATGTTATCAAGGGTAAAGTTACCAAACTGACTGATTTCGGAGCTTTTATTGAAATTGAAGAAGGCATCGAAGGTCTTGCACATATTTCTGAACTTTCCTGGGTAAAACGTATTAAACATCCCAAGGAGATTCTGAACATCGGTGATGAAGTTGAGGCTATGATTCTTGGTTATGATATTCATGAAGGGAGAATCAGCCTTGGAATGAAACAGGTTCTTCCCAATCCCTGGGATGAACTCGGTGAAAAATATCCCGTCGGAATGAAATTGACAAGGACCATCAAAAAAGTAACCAATGCAGGTGCTTTTGTTGAACTGGAAGAGGGCATTGACGGATTTCTCCACGCCGAGAACCTGTCTTGGACAAAGAAAGTTAAAAATCCCTCCAGCATTCTGAAAGAAGGTGAAGAGATTGAAGTCGTTATTATCCATGTTGATACAGAAATGCATCGCATCGGTCTTGGTGTAAAACAGCTTTCTGAGGATCCCTGGTCAACTCTTATGAGCATCGCACCAAAGGGAAGCACAATTGAAGGTCAAGTTTCCAATATCACCGATTTCGGACTTTTTGTAAAAGTTCAGGGAGAGATTGAAGGTTTAATCCACAAGAACAACCTGAGTGAAGACAGAGATGCTGATGTGGATAGTCTGCTGAGTAAATACAAGGTTGGTGATAAAGTCACTGCCGCTGTTATTGAACTACAGCCTGGGAAGCAGAAGTTGTCTCTCTCTATTAAAGAGATGAAACTACGGGAACAGAAAAAGGAAATTTCTAAATATATCCATGAGAATGATGGTGATGATACTACCTATACTCTTGCTGACATGCTTAAGGATAAAGAAAACTAATTTTTCAGCCTTATGTTAGCTGATAAAGTTGATAAAAAAAGACTGGAGACTCTGATAGAGATTAATAATCTTATTAATTCTAACTATACAGATATACGGTCTTTATTAACCCACATTCTTGAATCATCGACTCGTCTCACCGGAGGTGAGTCGTCTTCTCTTTTATTGCTTGATGCCGAGACAGATCTTCTTTATTTTGAAATTGCTCTTGGAACTAAGGGCAATGAAGTCAGTAAACTGACTGTAAAAATGGGGGAAGGCATTGCCGGCTGGGTAGCCCAGAATAATCAGTCTCTTATTGTAAATGACGTTGAAAAAGATACTAGATTTTACTCCGGTGTTGATAGAAATGTAGGTTATACAACTTCATCCATACTGGCAGTCCCTCTTCGTATGAGGGATAATTGTGTTGGTGTTATTGAAGTCATCAATAAGGAAAACGACAGAAAATTCACAGAAGAGGATCTTGAGTGGCTTGAAATATTCACAAATCAGGCTTCTCTTGCCTATCAGAACGCCCAGTCTTTTAAGAAGGTAAAAGACGAGCTTTTCCGTTTGCAGGACCGTGTAGAATCCAACAGTGGGTATCATAAGCTTATTCATTCCAGCAGCATGATCGAAGAACTCCTCTCTGTAACTGAAAAAATTTCAAGCTCTTCCTCTCCGGTTCTGATTACTGGTGAAAGCGGCGTAGGAAAAGAGCTGTTCGCAGAACAGGTTCATTTGAAGAGTCCCCGTTCGGGCGAAGTTTTTATACGTCTTAACTGTGCTGCAATACCTGAAGAGCTTCTGGAAAGTGAACTTTTCGGTCATGTAAAAGGTGCTTTTACAGATGCATCAAATGAGAGGATAGGGCGTTTTGCCATGGCGGACGGTGGATCTATTTTTCTGGATGAAATAGCAGAGATATCCTTGCCCGTACAGGCTAAACTTCTCAGGATTTTACAAAACAGGCAGTTTGAGCCTCTGGGATCATCTGAAACTGTCAGTGCCGATGTCCGTATCATAGCAGCTACCAACAAAAATCTGGAAAATATGGTTGAGAAGGGGAGCTTTCGGGAAGATCTTTATTATCGCCTCAATGTATTACCCATATGGATTCCCCCCTTACGGGAGCGTAAGGATGATATTCCCACACTGTCCGAATATTTTCTTAAAAAGTATGCCTTAAAAAACCGGAAAGATATTAAAGGTTTTACACCGGATTGCGTTGATGTCCTGTTAAATTATTCCTGGCCTGGTAATATCAGAGAACTTGAAAATGTCATCGAAAGAGCTGTTATAATTACGGAAAGTCCGGTTATTCAGAATAGAAGTCTTCTTCTTTCCAGATCGGAAGAGAATTCATTTTCAAGATACAATGGAAAATCTTTAAAAGAAGCAGTGAATTTATTTAAAAAAAATTATATAAAGGGTATATTAGATGATTGTGAGTCCAATCAAACAGAAGCTTCCAAGCTTTTAAATATCCAACGGACTTATTTGTCCAGATTAGTGAAAGAACTTGAAATTAAATAAGGAGTTAAATTTGAACACCCACAGCGATTCAGAAAAAACTACAGCAGAGAAGATTGGTGAGCTTATTAAGGCTAATAGCAAGAAAATAATAGTATTGTCCGTTTTAGTCGTACTGACTTTGGTTTTGGTAGGAGTATACGATAGTATCTCAACTCACAGAAATGACAAGGCGCTGATGGTTGCTGAAGATATCGAAGATTTATTCAATCAGTGGAATGAGTCTGCGGAAGCTGACAAGGCGGCCGTTTCTACAGAACTTCAGGAACTGATTGAATCAACCCTGGCTGATTATGATGGTACCTACGCAGCTCTGAGAGCAAACTATACCAAGGGTCTTCTTTTTTCCTCTGAGGAAAAGTGGGAAGAATCAATGGCTGCCTTCCTTGCTATTACAGAAGAATTTCCGGAGAGCTATATAGCCTCTACGTCTCTGTTTAATGCCGCCTCTATTGCAGACCAGTCAGGTGATACCGAACAGGCCCTGTCTTTCTATGAGTCTATTGTTGAGAAATTTACAACCTCTTCCGCTGATATACCCGAAACACTCTTCAATATTGGAAGACTGAACGAGGAACTTGGTAAAGCTGACAGTGCGGTAAAAAGTTATCAAAAGATCATTGATGAATACAGTTCTTCCAGTTGGACGAATATTGCAAAAAGCCGTATAATTTCAATTAACGCGAACAGCTAATTTATTATATCCCCCTGAGATCAAGGAGTTGTCTATGTCTAAGGAAGGATCTTCTAAGTCTAAAATCCTGAATGTTAAATATTTCAGTATGGTTCTTGCTTTGTTTTTCTTCTTTTTATTCTGGGGGTTGAACAGCTCTACGTCCATGTTTAATCACATGGAGCTAAAACTTCTTGATCTGCATTTTAATTTAAAAAATGTTTTTGAACAGACCCGTATTCAGGAAGGTGTTACCATTGAACGCCGTAATCCGGATATTTCTCCGGATATCCTGATTTTGGGTATAGATTTCAATAGTCTGAACAGTTTCGGACGCTGGCCTTTTCCCCGTTACAGACATGCCAACCTTATCGATTCTTTTTCCAGAATTAAAAATCAGAATGAAAGAGAATCTTCACTTTTCATTGATATATTTTTTATAGAACCAGACAACAATGCCTTTGATGATGTTATCCTGACAGAGGCCATTGAAAATAACGGCAGGGTCTTTATAGAAACAGTTTTAAAACGGACCCAGATGTCTCCCTCTGATGAGGATGAATTTTTTGGCAGACAGGATGCCCTTTATAAAAGTTATGGTGAATTACTTAATGTAAAGGGAGACACCTCTCAAATTACAGAATATTTTGGCTTACAGTCACCTTTGAAACCCTATTCAAGAGCGACCTATGGCTATGGACATGCCAATTTTTATGAAGATTATGATAAGCGTTATAGAAGACAGCAGCTTATAGCTAAATCTTCCGTACTCGTCAATACAGTTGAACTGGATGATTTAACGACAGATTATGTAGTTGATACAGAAAACTATGAACGTCTAATCTGGACGGACATGAATGATCAGTATCATACTGTAGAGTATCCTTTAACGGAAAAATCTATCACACAGCTGAGAAAATCTATGGCAGAATCCTCTCCTCCCAGGGTAGAAGATACAGATAACGATGGTAATCCTGATAGGGAATATCATGTACTTTATCACTATAAGGATCATTTTGTACCAGCCATAACCCTTGCATTGGCGGCTAATTATTTTAATAAAACCCTTGCGGATATTGAGGTGAAACTGGGGGAGTATATCAGAATCCCCGATATTCAAAAGTTCAATCCTGATACAGATAAGTGGGAAGATTATACTATAACAAAGAAATATCCCGAAAGCGATGAAGCCGGTAATATCATCAGGAAGGGTATTTACGAAACAATTAATGAAATAAAAATCCCAATTGATGAAAAGGGTCAAATGCTCATCAATTTTATGGGTACCAGGTCTAATGCCTCCCGCGGTGGATATCAGACATATCCTATCCGTTCTTATGCAGGTTACGCCTCCCGTGTCCCAGGGCTCGACAGCAACAACTGGCCAAAGACAAAAGCCGTTGCCAACAAGATTCTCATGGTGGGAGCCTTTGCCCAGGGAATTGCCGATGATGAAAAAACAACTCCCTACGGGCTTATGTATGGTGTTGAGATTCATGCCAATGCCCTAAATACCATTTTAATGAATAATTTTCTTGAAGATATCCCTGAGATATATAACATATTGATCCTCTTATTCTCTGTACTGCTTATTGCCTTTATCACATCAAGAATAGGGGCCGGCTGGTCTCTGATAATTACGATATTTCTTATTTTTGCCCAATTTATTTCCATATCGATTCTCTTTGAATATCAAAAAATGATGATTAACTTTGCCACACCGGGTATTGCCATGTTCTTCACCTATATAACGGTGGTTCTATACCGGGTAATTATGGAAGAATCTGATAAAAGAAGAATCAAGGAAATATTCGGAAAATATGTCAGCCCTGTTGTGGTTGAACAGATGATGGAAAAACCTCCTGAACTTGGTGGTGTGGATAATGATACAACCATATTCTTTTCTGATATCAGAAGCTTTACAACTCTTTCAGAAACAATGTCACCCCAGGCGCTTGTTCAGCTGCTGAATGAGTATATGACTGCCATGACCGACTGTATAATGGACTACCGAGGAACTCTGGACAAATACATAGGTGATGCTATCATGTGTTTCTGGGGCGCTCCGATTCCACAGGAAGATCATGCGCTTCTCTCTTGTAAATGTGCCCTGAAACAGATGGAAATACTCAATGACCTGAATAAAAACTGGCCTCCGGAAAAACAAATTCATATTGGTATCGGTCTTAACTCCGGGATAACAACAGTTGGAAATATGGGTAGTGAAGGGCGGATGAATTACACCGTTATGGGTGATAATGTTAACCTGGCTTCACGCCTTGAAGGGATCAACAAACAGTACTATACAAGCATCGTAATCAGTGAATCCACCTATAAAAAGGTAAAGGATCACGGCGCTATAGTCCGGGAGCTTGATGATATCCGTGTTAAGGGTAAGAAAAAACCGGTCCGGATCTATGAGCTGCTCGGTTTTGAAGGAGATCTGAATCCCACTGAAAACAGTCATTAATCCTGACAGATATATATATGGACTCATAGTTCTTGTAGTTTTAATTATCTCATCCTGTGGTCTTCCCAATTATGAGGTTCTGGCAGAGCCGAAATTCATGGCATCATCTGATTACAACACGGTTGGTTTTATAACTCCTGATGATGATTTGATAGACGGTTATATCATCTATTATAAAATTTATGTAGCAGAAGATGATGATATTGACTCGGATAAAGATAAATTTGATGATGACGATATTGACAATGAGCTATTATCCGGAACATCACTGCTTAAAAGTCTCAATTTCTTTAAAATGGGTTTTGTAGGTTCCAGCAGTAACGATACCATCCCCTGGACCGGTTCAGGAAGCAAGATCATTTTTGATTTTTTAAAAGCATTGAATCAGGAGTCGGATCCAATTCTTTATATTGACGGAACTGATTTTACGTCAATGACTGAGAATGGGATTCCGGCCCGTGGTGTAAAATACAGTGATGTGTATAGCGGAGAGAGTGATACATTTAAAAGATTTATCAATGACTACGAATTTGATCCGGATCTGGATGAAGATCTTAAACTTATCAATACTGAACTGGACAGTAATCGCATCAGTAAAATTGTAATTGCCTTTGTAGCCATCAGTACAGGCACAAGTGCCTCCACATTGGAACAAATGATGAGCATACCGGTTTATCTTGGAACGATAGTAATTAACACTGTTGAAGATTCTGGAATATATGATTAAGGGTTAATGGAGAGATTAAACTATGCTGGGAAGCTATTCCATGAATTTTATTTTATTATATCTTATATGCGGATTCACAACGGCATTTTTCGGAATCTACATTTTAAGACGTTATTTTCTGGGCCATACTTTTGGAGCCGTTATTGTAGGGGTCATAGGATCATTCCTGGGAGCACTGTTCAGCACAGTGCTGTTACAGCCGGGAATTTCCCTGATCAGTGCCGCCATTGCTGTGGGGTTTTCCGGCAGTGCGCTGTTTATCTTTGATATGGTCAGCAAGCACTATCCCGATTAAAGCAGAGATTTTGCTTCTGATAATATATATTCTGTCTACTTAAGAATCTATTTAATTCCAATAAAGGATTGCCCAATGAAAAATACACCAACCCTTGAGAGTTTTAACAATCTTTACGATGTCATTAAAAAACTCAGAGCCCCCGATGGATGCCCTTGGGACCGGGAACAGACTCCTGAAACCATGTGTGGAGATTTACTGGAAGAAGTTTATGAGGTCATCGATGCTATCAAGGAAAAAGATGATGCCCATTTAATGGAAGAACTGGGAGATGTTTACCTGGTAGTCACCATGATCTCTTATATGAAAGAACAGGAAGGTAACTTCACCATTAAACAGGTTCTGGATGGTGTTTCTGAAAAACTAATCCGCAGACATCCTCATGTCTTTGCTGATTCCGATGCCAGTGACAGTAAAGAAGTTTTAAAGCAATGGGAACAGATAAAAGTTGAAGTTGAAGGAAGAAAACCCAAGAAATCGATTCTTGATAAGGTATCTAAAGGTCTTCCCCCTCTGGAACGTTCCTTTCAGCTTCAGAGAAAAGCTGCAAAAGTGGGATTTGACTGGCCGGATATTCAGAAAGTATGGGATAAGGTTCATGAAGAAATTGAAGAAGTGCGCGAAGTAGAAACTGATAACAGAGATCACCTGAGAGAAGAAATTGGTGATCTCCTTTTCTCTGTTGTAAATGTCTCCCGCTTTATGGGTATAGATCCTGCAGAAGCACTTCATGAGTGCAACGCCAAGTTTTCCTCCCGTTTCTCCTATATAGAGAAACGGATGAAAGAGAAAAACCTGGAGTTGAATCCAGAGAATTTCAATGAGATGGATCAGCTCTGGAATGAGTCCAAATCAAAATAGGTTCCGACTTTTGAGCCGCTTTTGTTCTTAGCGGCAAGCAAGCCCGTCCTGCAAAGCTCCACTAGTGTATGAGGATTTTCCTGTAAGGCTTCTTTCAGAAATTTAAAGAGATTATTCATCTTTTTATTTTTGAAAGCGGCTCGCACATGGAGATCCTTTCCTTTCACCGTAAAAATATAATCAGAAGCTACATCCAGTTCCTGAGCTTTTTCTTCAAGCTTACTTACAAGTGATTCCACAGCTGATTGAAGGAGAGTCTCATTCAGAGTTAGTTTATATTCAGACCCGGCATATATCCCCATAAGTGTTTTCTTCTTTGTCTGCCGATTCTGCTGCAGTGGATACGATTTCAAGCCATTCATTCTGAATCCCTCCGGAAGATATTTATTGATACTTTCCAGTATCTGATCTTCAGAAAGATCCGGCATGTAAAGAAACTCGACCCCCAGAATCTCACGCTCACCGGTAATTCCTACAGAGAGAGGATGGGCAAATTCCATTTTGGGTTTCGGATTAAATCCCCCGGAGAATTTAACAGGAAGATTAGAACACTGAAAAGCTCTCTCAAAAATATGAACAACGTCCAAGTGTCCCAGAAAAATTGCCTTTTCCTCTTTGGAAAAAGAAAAAACAGCTTTTACCGATTTCTCATCAATAAAAGTACTGACAATCTCTTTTTCTTTTTCAGGAATCTCTGACGGTTCAAATTTATACTCATCAGGATATTTCACATCGTATTTAGAGCCACAGACACCACAGGGGTTTGAACATTCATTGTCACAGGAGATGGTACGCTCAGAACGGGAGGATTTTTCATTCTCCTTCTGCAGATAGGCATTTGAAACCCTAAGAGAAATATTATCCCAGGGAAGAGCTTCCTCTTTACTTTTGGCACGACAGGTTTCTGTTTCCACATCCCAGTCCGCCTCTTCAATTACTTTTCTCCAGAGATCTTTGTCATGATGTTCGTCCCAGGCATCAAAACGTGCCCCGGCTCTATAAGCTTTTTCAAAAAGGTCCCCTGCCCTTTTATCTCCACGACTGAGAATCCCTTCTATAAAGGAAGTATAAGGAGAATGAAATCCCACTTTAAAGTTTTTACCGCGTAAGCCATCACGGATAATTTTAACTTCATTAAAACCTTCCTCGTCATTCATTTGACGTTCACGTTCATAGGGAGTATAGGGCTTTGGTATAAAAACACCCACATTTATATTCAGTTTCATATGGGTTTCGGCCTGAATCTCCCGCATAAACTCCACGATAGCCTCCCCTTCCGACCTGTCTCCCGTATCCACGGGTAAACCGACCATAAAGTAGAATTTTGCCAGCTTCCATCCTTTGCTTTTTGCTTCATTGAGAAGACTGACTATTTTATCACGGGAAACATCCTTATTTATGGCGGCCTGCCCTGCTTCATCGGGAGTTTCTATCGCAAATGTCAGCCCACTCTTCCGAACAGTGGATAACTCCGCAAGCAGTTCCAAATTCATTGAATTTACTCGTAGAGAGGGAAGTTGAAAGGAGACGTGACGATCCTGATATCTCCGATTAAGTTCTTCTACCAGAGGAAGCAGGCCCTTGTAATCTCCCGAAGAGAGAGAGCTTAGGGTTATATTCCTGAATCCGCATTCAGAGACAAGATGTTCGGCTTCTTTCAGAATCAAAGGAATGTCTTTCTGCCTGAAGGGTCTGTAAAAGTATCCGGCATGACAGAAACGACAGCCGTTGGGACAGCCCCTCATAATTTCAATCACCCCATGCTCCTGGACAGTTGTCAGAGAAGCTAAAGGCATATTACTGGCCTGCTCCAGAGATTTTCCGAATCCGGAATAAATAGAACGCAGGGTCTTTTCTTTTTTACCGGGATACCAGTAAGCGGGATCCTTTTTGATAATATTAAAAAGATCTTCTTTTGTTGCACCCGCTTCTTTTGCTGCGACCATTTCAGCTGCATAATTCTCTACAAAAGGTTCACCTTCTCCAATGTAAACAGCATCTACAAAAGCAGAAAAAGCTTCCGGGTTTGTGGCAGCAGGACCTCCAGCTACAATAATGGGATTCTCAGCACCCCTGTTTTCCCTTCGAATGGGTATGTGGCCTGTCTCCAGAATAGTCAGAAGATTGGTCATTGTCAGCTCATACCCCAGAGAAAATGCCAGTATATCCAATTCATTCAGAGGGATTCCTGATTCCAGGGTAAAGAGAGGAATATTTTTGGTCCTCAAGATTTCTTCAAAATCCAGAAATGGGGAAAAAACCCTTTCACACTGAATTCCGGGAATCTGATTATATCTATTGTATAAGATTCGGATAGCCTGATTTGACATCCCGATTTCATAGAGATCAGGAAAAGACAGCCCCATTTTAAGGGCTTGATCTTCCGGATAGGAGTAAGATCCCAGTTCTCCACCAACATAACGGGCAGGTTTAGTAACCTGCAGTAATTCATTCTTTAAATCTTTATAAGCATTTATTCTGAACATTAATTCGTATTTTTATATCGCCTATGGTAGATGCTGAGTAATATACCGATCCCCAGCAGAGTGGTCCACAACGATGATCCTCCATATGAGAGAAAGAGCAGAGGAATACCTGTAATAGGCATAATTCCAATGGCCATCCCAATATTAATCATGAAGTGAAAGAATATCATACCAACCATTCCTGCTGCAATGAGTGAACCGAATACATCTCTGGATTTTATGATGATATTGAGGCAACGCCAGAAAATTATGGCAAAGAGACAAATAATGACTAAATTTCCTACAAACCCTATCTCTTCAGAAATAATGGAAAAAATAAAATCAGTACTCTGTTCGGGAAGATACCTGTAATGGGATTGGGTTCCCTGGAGAAAGCCTTTACCGAAAGCACCTCCTGATCCAACAGCGGTCAGGGACTGAATAATATTCCAGCCTGCCCCCTTGGGATCGACTTGAGGATCCATGAAAACTATCAATCTCATAACCTGATAATCCTTCAGAACCATCCTGGCAGCAAAAGAAAAAATATAGGATATACCAAAAATCGTAAAACTGTAGAACATAATGTAAAAATAGGGTTTCCTGGCCAGGATGTACCCCATTACAGAGAGAACAATCAATACGGCCGTAACAGTACAGAGAATCTTCATCAGTCTCATATCAGTGAAAATGATCATACTGTTGATTTTTGTACTGGCAATAAACATTTCCCAATAGGGAAGAATGGAAAATAGGATAGTCAGAATGCCCGTAAATAAGATAAACAGGATATAACGTTTTTTTCCACCCGCAATAAACATGGTGATGAGAAAAACAGGGATAAAAACCATGGCAGTACCCAAATCAGGCTGCATCAAAACTATTCCCATGGGAATGAGAATAATAATAAAAGCTGTCATAAAGACCCACAAACTGCTGATTCTATTTCTGTTGTTATTCAGGTAGGAACTCAAAAATAGAATTGTTGTCAGCTTTGATATTTCCGAAGGCTGTATCCCTAATGAACCTATTCCCAACCAGGAACGGGCCCCATTCACGACCTGTCCGAACAAAACTGTCAGTACCATTAGCAATATGGTCAGTAGATAAAGAGGCAGTGCCAGCCCCCTCAATCTCCTATAATCCATAAAGGCAAAAAAGAGCATTATAAATGTTCCGGTGCTCACCCAGATAATCTGCTTGATAAATTCATTGGTAACAATAACACCATTAGAATTAACACCGCTGGAATAGATAAAAAAGATTCCAATCACCATCAGGAATTCCACGGCGAAAAATATAATGAAATCAAATCCAAAAATAGAAGGAGCCGTAAGTTTAATCTTCAACATCTGTCTCCAGATGAATATCTCTGGCATACCAGACGCCTCGCTTGTGCATATATTCGATAACCTCTTCATAAGTCTGATGACCAAAAATACCCTGATAGATAATATCCGCAGCCTTTGGCGCCCACCAGTCCCAATCATTGGAAGCCTCAGACATTGTTATGACCACATATTTCGGTCCTTCGTTATCCTCTGTCCAGGGACCGTATGAGGCAAACCAGGAGTGCCAGTGTTCTTTACTGCCCACTTCACCGGTTCCGGTTTTACCGGCTATAGCCACCTGATCATTTAGAATTACGACATTTGAAGTTCCGTTAGTAACGACATTCCGCAGGTACTCTCTCAAGATTTGATAGCGTTCCTTATCCAGATTAGCTGTTCTTAAAATTTCCGGAGAGATAGTCTCAACAACCGAGCCATTAGTCGGATTTATAACAGATTTCAGGATGTGGGGTTTATAAATATCACCATCATTGATAATGGCTGCGATCATATTTGCCAACTGCAAAGGAGTCACAGCTACAAATCCCTGACCAATAGAAGCATTAAGTGTATCACCACCCGTCCATGGGCTGTTGTATGTCTGGTTCTTCCAGGCGGGAGTCGGGATATTTCCTGGGACTTCACCCTGAAGATCTATAAGACTTAAGCTTCCGAATCCGAAGGCCTTGGCATACTCTGCAATTATATCAATGCCAAGGAACTCTACTCCCAAGGTACCAAAAAAAACATTACAGGATTCAGCAAGGGCTTCCTTGAGATTCAGATTTCCATGACCTGTTCTTTTATGACAGTAGAACAGCCGGTTTCCAAGCTCCATACTTCCTGTACAGTTTACAAGATAGTTGTCATCAATAACCTCTTCCTGCAGAGCGGCAGCGGTCAGAAGCACCTTAAACGTTGAAGCAGGAGCATAGGAGGATTGGATGGCTCTGTTTAGAAAAGGAAAGTCTGGATCCATAGAAAGAAC
Organism: Spirochaetaceae bacterium 4572_59; assembly: GCA_002084805.1. Classification (GTDB taxonomy): domain Bacteria; phylum Spirochaetota; class Spirochaetia; order DSM-2461; family DSM-2461; genus Oceanispirochaeta. Next base: position 31,813 of record NBMC01000019.1, read on the forward strand.
TCCGAAATTTCCCGGCCCTGGAGTATTAAAAAGATTCGGATTGAAACCGGGATAAGAAACTAGGGCGACAATTTCACCCGTAGCAGGATCCAGAACAACAACCGATCCTTTTCTGGGGCCCAATGCCTTTTCAGCCAATTCCTGAATATGCCTGTCGATTGTCAGGATCAGGTCATAACCATTCTCGGGGGGCTGAATACTACCCTGATCAGACATACGGCGTCCACGGGCATCTACTGTATTATAGATCCTTCCGTTCTCACCCCTCAGGATATGATCATACTGCTTCTCTATTCCGTTTTTCCCAAGAACCGAAGCTGAGGTATAGCCCTGGTTATAAAGAATCTGAAGCTCTTCATTGGTGATATTCCCGACATAACCAAGAACATGAGAGATCGAGCCTGTGTAGTTGTAAAATCGTTTAGGCTTACTGGTCCAGGAGATACCCTTATAGCTGTCTATATTCTCCGCAATTTTAACAACCGTCTCATAAGAAACACCATCAGAAATCTCAACAGGAATATAGGAAGACACCCTGTTCCCGGGTAAACGCTTTTTTATGTCCTTTTCGGAAAGATTCATAACTTTGGATAATCTGCTGATCAGTTCATCCACATTCTCATCATCCGCATTGGCTGAGGTATAGTTAATAGCAAAGGAGTCGACATTCATAACCAATGGGACATCGAACCAGCGATCATAGATTCTCCCCCGCTGGGAAGGAATAACCTTGGATCGTTGAGAGACTTCTTTTGCCTTTTTCTCATAAATCAGCTTATCTACAATTTGTAGACTAAACAGCTTGTAGGTATAAATGATCATGATGATAAGCATTATTCCCGCAAAGATATAAACCCTGCTGCGATTTATCTTAGTATGATGGACAACACTCATAAATTACAAAGTTTTCCTATCGGGAAAAGCACGATCCAGCAGAATCTTAAGAAATTGAAATATGATCGGTGCCAGAAGAGCATTTATCAGAATTTCCATCAACAGCTTGCTTGAAAACACCCTTGCCGCCGATAAGGGAATACTGAATAACTCAATCAGCAGGAATTGAAGAATCCCTTTGAAAATAGTAACAACTGAAACGGAAAAAATGGGAAATATTATAGGATCCATAATAAGACGTTCATGAAAAAATCCCGTAAGAAAACCCAAAACCGTTTTAATAAAACAATTAAAACCGAGAGGAGACAGACTGACAAAATCCTGCATCAGACCGGAAGCAAAACCGCTGACCTGACTGGTGGCACTACCGTATCGGATAGAAAAATACACCAGCATAATCATAGAAAGATCCGGAGAGATATTAAGGGGAAGAATGTTGAGGATCGTGGTCTGTATCAGAATACCCGCAAACAGCAATAGAATCAGTACTATCTGCCTTTTCATTGATCTACCTCGTTGTTAAGCCCTGTCAATACAAATAAATATTCCAGCTTTGAAAAATCCAGAACCGGTTCAACTTCAATTTCAAGAGAGGTATTGTACTCTTGTGAAGTTATACTTTGTACCCTTCCTATATAGATTCCTTTGGGATACAACGATTCCATTCCTGATGTAATTATCAAATCATTATTATATATGACAGACGAAGCCGTCTTTTTAACATAATTCATAATAAGATTTTTATTATTACTGCCACGTCCGTTAATCAGTCCTTCATAACGGTTGTCCTGAAAACGGGCTGCTACAAAACTTGTACTGTCATATATGGGTAGGACAATAGAAGAACCATACCCTGCATCAATAACCTTACCTACAATCCCGATAATACCATTCTGATAAGCCGTTACGGGCATTCCTTTTCTGATACCATGGCGCAGGCCCTTATCTATCATAAAGGATGAGAAGATATTAACAGGATCTTTCGCAATAATTTCAGCTGGAATATGAGATATTTCAAAGGATTTTGAAAAGTTCAGTTGTTCCTTTAAAAGTTCATTTTCCCGCCGGATTTCCTCGATATTCTTGTACATCTTCTCATATTTATTCAATTTAAGCAGAATTTTATCATGTTCGACCTTCAGATTTTTCAGTTCATTGATCGAATTGACCGTGTCGGAAAACCAAGCGATAGATCCATGAACTGCCTTCTGAAAAACCGATATGACACTCATTCCAAGCTGTTTGGGATTGGACAATCTTGAATTCGTTGAAAAAACAAGAAGAGTTAAACTGAATAACAGAAGAATAATAAATGTCGGCAGTTTTTTGAGTGTACTGCCTTTTATGGAACGACTCATATTTCTGCTTATCAGGAATTCAGATTATCATATATACTGCGGTTGCTATTAGCACCCTTTTCGTACTCAAAGTACATTCCGGCACCTAGGGCAACACATAGCAGGGGATTCTCCGCAAGGATAACAGGAACACCCGTTTCCTTTGAAAGAAGTTTTGGTAAACCTTTCAGAGCAGAACCACCACCAGTCATAACGATTCCTCGCTCGACAATATCCGAAGCCAGTTCGGGAGGTGTCATACCGAGAGTTCTTTTAACTTCCTCTACAATAGCATTGATAGGTTCCTGAAGAGCTTCCCGTACTTCTACGGAATCAATTTCCAGGCGCCTGGGAAGACCGGTGATTGCGTCAGTCCCCTTGATTTCCATCTTTTCAATTTTATTGTCCGGAGCGGCATTCCCAATATTGATTTTCAGACGTTCTGCTGTCTGTTCTCCTATTATCAGATTATGAACACTCCTGACATGCTTGATAATAGCGATATCAAAGCTATCTCCAGCCAAACGGATTGCATTAGTAACGACCATACCACCCAAAGAGATAACAGATATTTCTGTTGTTCCACCACCGATATCACAGACCATATGACCTGCAGGTTCAAATATAGGAATATCCGCACCAATAGCCGCAGCCAGGGATTCTTCAATAATTTTGACTTCTCTGGCACCAGCTTTAAACGCACATTCTTCAACAGCCCGACGTTCAACCTCTGTTATACATGAAGGAACTCCGATAACCATTCTTGGTTTAACAATCCAGCGTTTGGGAAGAACTTTTGCGATAAAAAAACGAATCATTTTTTCCGTGGATTCCATATCCGCAATAACACCATCACGAAGAGGTCTGATAGCTATTATATCTCCCGGAGTTTTCCAGAGCATTCTCTTCGCCTCAGTTCCTACAGCAACAACTTTCTTTGTTCCCCGTTCTATGGCAACAACCGAAGGCTCACTACTAACGATACCTTTCCCCCTGACATAAATAAGGGTATTACAAGTTCCAAGATCAATTCCTATATCTGATGTAAATCCGCTGAATAATTTATTATTTGAGCGAGCCATTTTCCCTCCAAAGCATTCTTTTATGAATTAACTTAATTATACAATCTTAATCTGGCAGCTCTGTGTTCCGGATCGAGCCGGAGAGTCTTATGCCATTCTCTTCGAGCTTCGGAGTTTTCATCCATAAAAAAATACACTTCTCCTAACAGAAAATGCGCTTCTACCATAGTCGGATCAAGTTCATTAAGCTGTTCGAAGGTATTTTTTGCCATTCGAAGATTTTTTATATCATAATAGAGTTTTCCAAGTTGAAAAAGCCCTTTTTTCTTTAAAGATTCATCAACTGTCTCTGAAATCAGTATGTTATAGTAATTTGCAGATTTCTCATACATAGCAAAGTTGAAACAATCTTCCGCAATTTTCAGATATAATCTATCTGAATCATAAAATTCCAGAGCCTTTTCATAATTCTCGATGCTCTGTTCAAAATTACCAAGAATGGAAAATGCTTCACCCACATGTTCATAGATATCGGCATTTTCATATCCAAGTCCCTGTGCTTTTCGCAGGTATTCAAGGGCAAGATCGGCATAAAAACGCCCTTTAAGAAGATAGGACTTACCAAGAGTATAATAAACAATCTCGACTTTAGGTATATTATCCAGGATAAGAAGCTTTCTAAGAGCAACAATAGACTTATTGAGATAAAACCGTTCTTCCTGAACAGATATCTGTGATAGAGCCGTATAATAGGATGAAAGACCAAAAAAAAGAAGACTATAAGGTTCCATTGGATTGGAATCCAAATTCTGTTCCGTTATGAAAAGAATTGTTTCATAATCCTTGGAATTCCAAAGTTTGACCAGGTTCTGATCGGAGGGATTGGAGTCTATGTGGTTTGAAAAATGAGAGACACCTCTCATAATGCTCCAAACGGCCACAGGGGTTAATAATAAAAAAAGAATCAGAAACAGAAGGATTGTGCCTTTTCTCTGATCCTTGCGACCTTTTTGCTTCACATATTCCCCTTAGTATAAAAAAACAGGCCGATAAGCCGGGTTCTGTCAAAGGACTGCCATCTATCTTATCCGGCTGTTACCAGCCGGCTTTAGCAATCTACCCGCAGTCAATAGGCGAGAAACCCTGTCTGCTGCTTGATCTTGCTCCTGATGAGGTTTGTCATGCCCCTTTTGTTGCCAAAAGAGCGGTGGGCTCTTACCCCGCCATTTCACCCTTACCCCGAAGGGCGGTATATTTTCTGCGACACTTTCTGTCATTCCTGAAAGGAATGCCCGGGAGTTACCCGGCATCATTCTCTATGGAGCCCGGACTTTCCTCTACCGGGAAACTCCCGGCAGCGGCAATCTGGCCTGTTAAAAATTCTAATTTAATCCAGATCGAAATCATCTACCAGATCTGATAGACCACCGACTTCCGCAGTCATGTAGGTAGATTCCACTTCTGTTTCGTTCTCCTGGAAGAACAGGATACGACTGCAATAGGGACAGAAAAGAATTTCTTTACCCAGACGAACGTCATTTACAAACTGCTTGGGCAGGATCATATGACATCCGTTACAGATACCATTGCTGACAGGAACAATACCAAGACCAGATTTATTCCGGATGATTCTTTCAAACTTAAAAAGAATTTCTTCATCCATTCCGGGAACTACCTGGGATTCTTCTTTTTCAAGCTGTTTCAGAAGATCTTCTTTGCTTACTTTTTGAACATCATTCTTTTCCTGCTCAACTTTAAGTTCTTCCTCCTGCTGAGAGATCATCTGTTCTTCTCTCTGAAGGTTATTCAGCATATCCTCAACAGCTCTTTCCTCTCTCTGGATATCCCGGCGAAGTTTCTGTTCTCGCTCGGTGGCACCTTTAATCTCTTTTTCAAGAGCTTCATACTCTCTCTGAGTAGAGATGACATCCATTCTTTTTTCGAACTCTTCTCTCTGACGTTCCGCTTCAGCCATTTCATGCTTCAGTGCTTTAATCTTATCTTTCGTATTTTCATACTGTTCATTCTTCTCGATATAAGATTTTTTCAAACGGTTAAGCAGTTCGGTTTTAGTTGCCAGATTTTTGGGTATTCCTTCGATATCTTTTTCAATATCAAATTTCTGTGACAGGATATCCTGCAACTTCTGTAATTTATCAAATGTTCCCTGCATGGTCCTTTCCTCTTCTTAGTTTTCCAGGTAATCTTTCAGCCTTCGACTCCTCTTGGGATGTCTCAGTCTGCGTAATGCTTTCGCCTCAATCTGCCGGATTCTCTCTCTGGTTACATTGAAATACAATCCAACCTCTTCAAGGGTCAGTGAATATCCATCATCCAAACCGAAGCGCATCTTTAATACTTCCTGTTCCCTTGGGGGAAGAGTTTCAAGAACTTCCTGAAGCTGCTCCTGAAGTATTTTAAAAGCCGTCTGGTTAGCCGGATTTTCAACATCTTTATCTTCAATAAAATCACCCAACAGAGAATCTTCTTCCTCTCCGATTGGAGTTTCAAGTGATATGGGCTCACGGGCTACATTTTTAACAGATTTCACACGGGAGACAGTCCAGCCCAGGCGTTCAGCGATTTCTTCATCGGTAGGTTCCCGCCCTTTTATCTGCATTAACTGTCTAGATTCCCTTACGACCTTATTGATCTGTTCAATCATATGAACAGGAACACGAATTGTTCGTGCCTGATCAGAGATAGAGCGGGTAATAGCCTGACGAATCCACCAGGTGGCATAGGTAGAGAATTTATATCCCTTTCTATATTCAAATTTTTCAACAGCTTTGATCAGCCCGATATTCCCTTCCTGTACCAGATCAAAAAAGTGAAGACCCCTATTGGTATATTTTTTGGCTATACTTACTACCAGCCTCAGATTCGCCTTAATCAAGCGGTCCTTGGCATTTTTCATCATTATCCGACCATGATTGATATCCTGAGCTTTCACCAGAATATCATTGGCCACATTTTCAAATTCCACTTCAAGATCATGAAGCTGTTTCTCAGCAACCTGAACCTGACGAATTAACTCTTTAATCTCATCACTGGTTAGACCAAGTTCGTCTTCAATCTCCTGTCTTTTAGCACGGGAAGCAAGGCCACGGCCAAGATTACGGACTTCCTTCATATTGGAAACACGCAGGGTTCGCTCTATCTTGTCCTGTTTTTTTCTATACTGTTTGATCTTCCTGGCTGCATTGATATATTTCTCTGAAAGATAAAAAATCTCTTCCTGATGAATATCTATCTTAAGAATAGCCTCGAGCAGATCCTTCCGTTTATTGATCAATTTTTTATCAGAGATAATATCACCGTCTGTGGCTGCTATCTTCTCTTTCATATCCATATAAGCTTTCAAACTCGGAAATATGACTTTTAAAGGTTCACGGTAGTACTGATTCAGCCTTCTTTTTTCAGCTAGGTAATCAGAAATTTCCTTCTTGGAAAAGTTCATATCCCTAGGATCTGCCTTGGAGAAAGCTTTCTGAGACAGTTTAAAAAATTCGGGTATAATCATTCCTGAGGTTTTCAGGATTTTCTTTATGATTTCCTCTCCCTCTTCCATCTGTTTAGAGAGCTCAACTTCCTGTAGAGCCGTTAAAAGGTTTTCTTTACCGATTTCCCGTAAATACAGTCTGATGGGATCATCAATGGACGCTTCTTTATCATTAAAAACAAGCTTTTTGCTCCCATGACGATGCCCACTTCCACTCCCGGGTTCCTGCTCCTGCTCATCTTCTTTATCAAGATCGAGCTCTTCCTCATCAACGATACCATCATCACTACCGGCCATTTCGACAGATTCGCTTTCAGCATCATCTGTAACAGCAGGAGTTGCGCCTTCTACGACAATAGGTTCATTATCAAGATCGACAATACCATCATCCTCGACAACCTCTTCCATTTCTTCGCCCTGACTGACTTCATCCATGGTAGGTCCATCTTCGATAATCGTAATGGACTGCTTCTCCAGCAGTGAGATAACCTCCTCGATCTTATCGGAATTAACGATACTATCCGGAAGCAGTTCATTCATTTCATCATAGCTAATACGCTTTTTATCTTTTACATATTCTAATAATTTAGCAATTGCGGGGTCAGTACTGATTTCTGACATTATTCCCTCACCTTCAAATCTTCAATTTCTTGGTCCAGTGATTTTTTTTCATGAATAAGTTCATGAATCATATCCCAGGACATATTTTCTTTTTCGGCACGATTTAACAATCTGCTGATATCAAGGCTTCGACTTTCGAAGTGCCTAATCTTAATCAACTGCAGAGTGTTATTAATTAAGACCTCTGCATTATCATCAATTTCACCAGTAGTCATTTTCTCAAGCAAATCTTTTTTTATAGTATCATCATCAATACGCGACAGAAGCTGTTCAGTGCTGCTTTCATTGTTTTTATTACATTCTATCAGGGCATTATATAAAATTATGGCCCTCTCATCCTGAAAGTCAAATTCACCTATTTGTTCCTTAACATACTGAAAAAAGTCCCTATGAAGAGAGACTGCCAATAAGAGGAAAAATTCGTCTGTTATTTTCTTACTCTGAGTCTTAACGGATGGTTTTTCTTTAACGTTCCTGGTATTCATTGTATGCCGATTCATCTCAACAATCAGTGCTTTATTATTTACACCCAGTGTTTCAGAAAGCATCCCAAGACATGCATCCTTCTTTACTTCAGAAGTAATAGATTCTATATATGGAAAAAGTCCTTTAACTACCTGCTCTTTGCCCTCCGGTGTTGATGTATTACATGATGCCATTGTAAAATCTAACAGAAATTCAAAAACCTGCACAGGCCTTTTTACCAAGTTTTTTAATGTTTCAGGCCCCTCTTTCTCAATTATTTCTGCAGGATCACTTTTTTCGGGTAATTTTACGACCTGAAGCTGTATACCATGTCGTTCTGCAATCATGGCTGTTTTAAAAGTTGCAGCAATTCCTGCAGCATCATTATCAAAAATAACATAACCCTTAGAAGAATATCGCTTCAACAACTTTGCCTGGCCCTCGGTAAAAGCAGTCCCTAAAGGAGCCATAGCGCTTACAAAACCTGTCTGATAAAGAGCAAGGACATCAACATTCCCCTCACAGAGGTAAAACTCTTTTGATTTCCTTAAGCCTTCCCTACTCTGCCAGATACCGTATAGCAGATCACTTTTCTTGTATAGTTTTGTTTCGGGTGAATTTATATATTTAGGTGATTTTTTATCATTTTTCATGGTTCTACCACTAAAAGCTACCACATCTCCCTGATTAGAAAAAATAGGAAACTGAAAAAAGACACCATCTTGGGTTCTTTTTAGAAAACAATCCCGATTCACTTAAAAATTTATCCGAATAATTCCTGCTTTTCAGAAACCCATGCAACCAGAAGGGATCATCCGGTGCATAACCCAGCTGAAAAATCTCAATAGTTTCCTCGTAGATTCCTCTGTTTACCAGAGACTGCCTGGCCTTAATAGCTTTAGGACTATTCATTAAAATATAATGAAAACTACCTGAAACTTTATTATAAAGATCCTTCAGAGCACTACGCTGATGGCTAACCTCGGCGTCTTCCTGAGAATCCGGAATGGCAATTCCTTTTTTCTCAGCAACAAATCGAACAGCTTCTGGAAAGGAGAGCTTTTCGACATCCATAACAAATTGAAAAAAACCACCACCTTTATGACAACCGAAACAGTAATATACATTTTTATCTGGGATGACCGAAAAAGAAGGAGTTTTCTCATTATGAAAAGGACAGCAACCCCAATAACGTCCGCCTTTTTTGGACAGAGAGGTATAATCTCCTACTATTTCAAGAAAATCTACCTTTTCTTGAATTTCTTCAATAAGCGTTTCGGGAATCCGCATAGACCCTATTTACTCCTGAATCCGCTAAGATAGAGCTGCCGGGCTTGATTATGATCCGAAAGAGTACTGGTAAAAGTATGGGTCCCCCGAGCAGCATTTTTTACAACAAAGAAAAGATAATCCGTTTGTGCCGGGTTAAAAGCTGCATCCAGAGCAACTTTCCCGGGATTACAAATCGGCCCGGGAGGAAGTGATTGATTATAGTAAGTGTTAAAAGCTGACTCAATTTTCAAATCACTCTTGAATATCCTTCCAGGATGTTGTCTACCAAGCTCTTCTGTAATCACATATATTACGGTTGCACAAGACTGAAGAGGCATACCGATATTCAGCCTGTTGTAAAAAACAGAAGCCATAAGAGGAGCTTCCTCTTCAACACGATATTCTTTTTCAATAATCGAAGCCAGAATCAGCTTCTCTCTCATCTTCTCTTCAGAGAAATCACCATAGTATGGAAAAATGGATTCCAGTGTAGAAAAAAAAGTATTAACCATATAGGAAATTACTTTTTCCTCGGGAAAATCCTTCTGAAAATAATAAGTATCAGGGAAAAGATACCCTTCCAGGCTTTCACCAGCCACATCCAATGTCTTAATAAGATCAGAGGACTCAAGAAGAGATACGAAACCATCAGATGAGGAAATAATCCCCTTTTCCTGAAGAATTTGAGCAATCTGACGGGAGCTGAATCCTTCAGGAATGGTAACTTTAATCAATTCTTGTCGGCCTTTAACAAGCAGATCCAGGATTTCAAATGGTGAAAGATTCGCACTAAGCTGATAGTTTCCGTTTTTTATAAGCGAGGGAGAGACGAATCTCACATATGCTTTTACAACAGCGGCATTTTTAATCAGCGAGATTCTTTCCATTCTATCCAGAACAGTAAAGAGAGGCTCTCCCTTTTCAACAACAAATTTTACATCAACAGATAATCCTTCGGGATCAAGTGGCTGAAGATTCTGATATATATATAAACCAGCTCCACCACATAGCAGCAGGAATACAATCAAAGTAAGTACAAGAAGCTTTTTGGCCAATTACGGCTCTCCTTTATCATTTTCATTAATTTCTGCAATCTCAGAAATCGTGAACGTCGAATAAACATGATTCTCAATTTTCCGTGCTACATCCTGAAGGGCTGAATCAAGTTTATCGTAATTATTCGTCAAATGAAGATACAGTGAAAGAATTTCCTGTTTTTCTAAATGAATATCCAAATTTGCTCCGGCTATTATCAAATTCTTTACAGCTTAAGTTCAAGCCCCTCTCTCGCAAGACTCACATTTACTTCAGGCAAACCTTTGGAACGCTGTGTATACCATCGTGCTGATCGCTGGATGGAAGACATCTTCTTATCATCATAAAGGGGTTCATGATGGAACATGTATAGATCTTTTATACCAAACTCAATAGCAAAATCCACAGCCATACTATAAGAGGAATGCCCCCAGTCGTATTTCTCAAAGGCTTCCCCCAGAGTATACTGGGCATCCAGAATAATTGCATCGGCGTCCTGAAAAAATTCAAGATTTCTCTCGGTCCTGTTAAAATCCTTCTGCTTTAATTCTGTATCGGTTGAATAAATAAGACTGTGATCACCCTGGCAAATTTTGTAGGCAAAGGATCCATTGGGATGACTTCTTTTTATCCAACTGATCTTTCCATCCCCAAGAAATATCTCTCTCCCTTTCAGAACATGAAATTCAATCTTTGCATTAAAAGAGTCAAAACCTACCGGATGGTATGGCTTTTTCATAAATGTATTCAAAATCTCTTTCATCTTCGGATAGGGACTGTAAAAATGGATTTCTTTTGATGGATCATACATGGCAGCAAAATAAGGCAGGCCAAGAAGATGATCATAATGAAAATGGCTCAAAAAAATATGATAGCGCTTTAAATGTTCATGATGTTTGCGTATAGAACGCTCCATCTCCCTAAGACCTGTTCCACAATCAAAAACAATAACTTCGTCCTCTCTCAGACGAGCCTCAATACAGGCTGTATTGCCTCCGGTTGTACCAAAAAGATATTCAGGAAGATGAGAAAGGAACAATTCACGGGATTCCTGCGAAACAAGATCGGCCGGCTTCACCCTTTGAATGACTGCCGCGATTTTATTCCTGACAGCATCTGAAGTGAGAGGTGTAGGAGAAGATCCTCTCACACCCCACATTTTTATTATCATCCAATCCCCCGAAGAAACATCATTTTATAGTCTTACGGCTTATAAGGTTTTTCCCGCTCCATCCTGCCGAGCCAACTCTCTATGGCTTTTTCAGAATGAACCTCACCGCGATTCATCCCCGGACACTGCTTAGCCTCTTCCACCCAAGACTCTTCAGAATCCATTATTGCAGGCCAGAAGGGATAACTTCTGCACTGCAAAGGCCTAGCTTCATAGATAGCACAGCCCACACCATCCTGCCAGAAAATACAATCATAATTGCTTTTTTCCTGCAAGCTGACTTTTTTAAAAAAGCCGACATCTACTATTCTACAATATTTTTTCAGGAATTCTTCTTCAGGTAGTGATAAAAATTCAAACGCCTGTCGCACGTCAGCCTCAGAGAGAAAAACATACCCCGGATCATGGCGGCAACAATGTCCACATTGAGTACAACTGAACTGTAATCCCTTTTTGTAAAAATTACTCATATTAATTTAAAAAGCCTCCTCAAAAGATTGAGAAGGCTTAGTGGGGAGAGAAGGATTTGAACCTTCGAAGCCGAAGCAACAGATTTACAGTCTGCCCCCTTTGACCACTCGGGAACCTCCCCAAGTCATAAATGTTTTTATATAGCCTTCTGTCAGATTCGAACTGACGACCCCGAGATTACAAGTCACGTGCTCTGGCCAGCTGAGCTAAGAAGGCATAAAGTGGGGAGAGAAGGATTTGAACCTTCGAAGCCGAAGCAACAGATTTACAGTCTGCCCCCTTTGACCACTCGGGAACCTCCCCAAAAACATATATAACTGTGAGCCAGTTAGGCTAGTGCCTCGCTGACGTTCAGTAA
>NBMC01000020.1 GCA_002084805.1 Spirochaetaceae bacterium 4572_59
AGAGAGGGTAAAAACTATGGTAATTCTGGAGGCTGCAATGGTAAATATTCGGAGGATTACGGGATACCTGTCTTTAAAATCCGGGAATGAAGGTCTAATTCCGGTAATAGGCTGACAATTGAAGAGCTATGTTCCCAAAAACCTGAGAAAGGGCTCCGCAACCAGTATATCCGTCCTGAAATCTGATATGCGGGACTGTGAGAACAAGACAAGTTTCTGAAATTTAGAATAAGACTTTTTGGAACTCCTTCGAATATCGGTGAAAATACCGATATATACTACTTTTTGCAGGGGAGTCATTTATGTACATCTGCTTTATTTCGCGTATCAGAGGATAGCGGGGGTTCCCTCCGGTACACTGATCATCAAAAGCCTGTTCCGAAAGGACGTCCAGCTTTGCCAGAAACTCGTCCTCATCGACTCCAAACTCTTTGATTGATGCCGGGATATTAAACTCATTTCTCAAATCATCAATCTTACGGATCAGATTGGCCACTTTATCCAAATCGCTCTTTCCACCCAGGCCGAGATAGTCGGCAATGGGGTATTTCATACCCGTTTTTTCATCTGTAACAACAGAGAAGGGGGTAACTTCGCTTCCCGTACCGGAGGTTGTGGGGATAGCCACCATTTCGGCCTTTTTACCCATCTCGGGAAAAGCGTAGATCCTCTTTTCTATATCCATAAAGCGTATGGCCAGACCTTCGTTGATAACGGCCAGAGTGGGGTCCGGTTTCACCTGGTGGTAGCACTCCACATCAATATTCAGAGATTTAAGGATGATAGAAACCTTCTCCACACAGCCGCTGTCATAAAGAAAAGAATCAGTAACAATAAAGGCTTTCTTTTTACCTTCCAGCTTCCGCATCCCAGGGTCAGTGAAGGCTCCAGACGGAAGTTATACAGATCGCCGATAGCTCCGTGGGAGGAGGGCATATTGATAAGAACCCGTCCGGTTTTAATCACATTGCCAAAACGCTTAATCCTGAAATCATTCCGTTCATTCGTATAAAGAACAGAGGTGTGACCGATCCCACCCAGTTCCACCAGCTTCCGGGCCTTTTCAAGTCCGTCCTCAAAGTCGTTACAGCTGTACAGGGCCAGACAGGGGCTCAGTTTTTCATGGGCAAAAGGTTCGGCATCGCTGATATCCGTCACCTCTCCGATCAGAACTTTTGTATCGGGATCAACGGAAAAACCGGCCATGGCGGCAATATCCGCGGCTTTCTGACCAACAATTTTCGGGTTGATGGTCCCCCTGTCGGGATCGATGATAAGGGCTCCCACTTTTTTGGTCTGATCCGCATTGAGGAGACAGGCTCCCCGTAGAAGAAACTCTTTTTTCACATCGTTATACAGACTTTTATGAACAATTACGGACTGTTCTGAAGCACAGATCACACCGTTATCAAAGGTTTTACTCATAAGCACAGAACTGACAGCCATTTTGATATCCGCTGTTTCATCCATCAGAGCGGGGGTGTTACCAGCCCCGACTCCTACAGCGGCTTCAAGGATAATCCTGCCGGCCTCCACCGTACATTTCGCCGCCCGGGGATGGGGGGGAAAAGATAATGGCATTTCGTGTTTTCAAAGCAATAAGAGCCTTGAAAATCGCTGTCGATATGGGGTTTGTAGTAGGAATAATTCCACAGAGTACTCCAATAGGTTCCGCTATTTTCCGTATTCCGAAGCAAAGTGATTCTTGAGAACCTTGTCTTCCACGATGCCCATTCCGGTTTCTTTCACTGCCATTTTAGCCAACTTGATTCTGGCATCATTGGCTGCAGTTCTGAAAATCTCATCCACCTGCTCCTGAGAATAGGAGACATACAGTTTTTGTGCATTCTGCACTCTCTTGATCGTCTCATTCAGATCTTTCTTCATTTTTAGAACCGTTTTCTCATCCTGTGGCATTTGAAATCTCCCTTGTATAAGTATTTTTATATCGATATTTATTTATTGACTATCCTTTCGTTTTATGACATTCTTATGCAGGGAGATTATTATGAGTGATAAAAAAAAGATAATTACAATTTGTATGGGAAGTTCCTGCTTTGCCAGAGGAAACAATCAGAATTTAAAAATCATTAAACAATACCTTTCTGATAATATGCAAAACACTGCGGTTCATCTGACAGGAGCCCTCTGCCAGGAGAATTGCCGAAAGGGTCCCGTCATTTTTTTAAATGATAAGATGCATAACAATGTGGGTTCCGCCGATCTGCCGGACCTGCTGGATACTTTTTTCACAGAGGGATTCATGCTGAATCCTATCTATACAGAAGAAACGGAGTGCCAGGACTGCTATAAGTGTATACGCCATTGCCCCGTAAAATCTATAAAAGTTAAAGACGGTCATGCTGAAGCTGTTTCGGAAACAGCTTTAGGAGCACACGAAGTCAGTCGTCATACCATAAAACGACTCAATGCCGATGACAGAGATCAGGAGATTTTCATATCCTCCGCCTGTCCCACCATGGTGGAATATATCAAGAAATACCAGCCTCGCTACAGCTCCTATATTGCAGAAAGCCTCTCCCCTCTTCAAACTCACTGTCAGCTATTAAAACAGCGCTACGGGCAGAATATCAGTATTATCTTTGCAGGGCCCTGTATCTCAAAAAAAAGAGAAGCAGACCTGAGACCGGATCTACTGAGTCTGGCGATCTCCTTTGAAGATCTGAGAGACTGGCTGAAAAGTAAAATGATCGAACCTTCGGAAATTAAAACAGAGGATGACAATTGCTTCATTCCCCACAGCTCCAGGGATGGTGCTCTCTACCCTTCTGAAGGCGGGATGATAAGGAGTATCAAGGATCAGTCGGGAGAGACCCCGGCAGGAAGGATGCTTAGTTTCTCGGATATCCACTGTATGGACGAGATTCTTGCAGGGCTGAATGAACAAAAGGGAAAAGGCCCTCTCTTTCTGGAACTCCTGGCCTGTAAGGGAGGCTGTATAAACGGACCCGCCTCCCAAAAGCACATAGGGACGGTGGTAAAACAGTGTCTTGTAAATGATTATGTTCTATCCCTGGAAGTTCACAACGAAAGTGATAATCTTTATTGTGAAGATATTACATATGCAAGAGTTATTGAAGCTCCCGAAGCAATAGACTATACGGAAGATAAGATACAGAGGGCTCTGAGACAGATAGGTAAATATAACGGGGAAGATGAGAAAAACTGTGGAGCATGCGGCTACTCAACCTGCCGGGACTATGCCAGGGCCACCCTGGACGGAAGAGCAGAAAAGGATATGTGTATCAGTTATCTGAAAAAGCTATCCGAGAAAAAATCAAATGCTCTGATCAAAACCATGCCTTCGGGGGTTGTGATTGTGGACAAGCATATGCGGATTCTGGAGTGTAACAGCTCATTTGCCGAACTGATGGGTCCTGAAACGAAAGCTGCCTACAGTGCCCGCCCTGGGCTGAAGGGAGCCGTACTGGAAAAAATTCTGCCCTATTCTGCTGTTTTTGAGGGTGTTATCTCACGGGAGGGAAGCCTGACCCGCCAAACCTTTCAGCTAGGAGATAAGATAATTGAAGGTTCAGTCTTCTCTATTGAAAAAGACCACGCTGTGGGAGGAATCTTTCAGGATGTCACCTCTCCCCAGGTTCAGAAAGAGAGAATTATCCGTCAGGCCAAACAGCTGATGGAAAAGAGTATAGAATCTGTTCAGCAAATTGCCTTTCTGCTTGGTGAAAATGCCGCAGAGAGTGAAGTAATGCTGAATACGATCATTGAATCTTTCAGCTCGGACGGAAAGAATGAATAAAACCTTTTTTGATGTAGGATACTACCAGATCATGAAAAATGGTGAGTCTGCTCCGGGGGATGCGTTTCTTTCCCGCCGTGCCGAGGGCCGTCAGAGGATGATCTGTGTCCTTTCCGATGGGATGGGAAGCGGTATCAGAGCCAATGTACTCTCCTCCCTGACAGCGACCATTGCTCTGAGAGCCGTGGAAAGAGACCTTCCCGCCCAGAAAACGGCAGAACTGATCTCCCGTACCCTGCCGGTGTGCAGCATCAGACAGATCAGCTACTCAACCTTTACCATTGTGGATATCGATGAGCAGGGTACCGTCCAAATCCAGGAGTATGACAACCCTCATTTTATCCTGATGAGGAATAATGAGATCGCAACTCTGGAGGAAATAACCACAACCTTTAAACCGGGCACTGTCAAACGGAACAAGATTACCAGTGCCCGTTTTAAGGCCAAGCCCGGTGACAGGCTGATCTTCTTTTCCGACGGGGTTACCCAGTCCGGTCTCGGCACGGCTCACTGGCCACTGGGCTGGGGAGACGATGCCCTTAGAGAACTTGTCCGCAAAACCCTGCAGCTTGATCCGGAAATCTCCTCGAATAAGTTAACCCGCAAGATTGTTCTGGAAAGCCTGAAGAATGATGTATATAAAGCCAAAGATGATATAACCTGCGGATCCGTCTACTTCCGTAAGCCCCGTAAAATAATGATAGCAAGCGGCCCGCCCTACGACCGCAACCGGGATAAGGGTCTGGCAGAGATGATCCGCGACTTTGAGGGCAAGACAGTTGTCAGTGGCGGCACCACGGCCAATATAGTTTCAAGAGAGCTAAAGCGGCCTATCAAGGTCGATCTTGATTCTCTGACAGAGAATATTCCCCCCTCCTCTATAATGGAAGGCATCAGCCTGATAACAGAGGGAATCATCACCATGGGGAAGGTGTCGGAGTACCTGGAACATAACGCCCGTCAGGGAGATATAAATGGAAACCCCGCCCAGAGAATTGTTGCATCCATGATGGATTCGGACATTATTCATTTTGTTGTGGGAACACGGATTAATGATGCCCATCAGGATCCCAATATTCCCATGGAACTTGAAATCAGAAGGACAATTGTAAAAAAAATTGCCTTTATCATGCAGGATAAATATCTGAAAGATGTCATAGTCAGCTATATTTAAAAAAAGGTAGCAGATATCTGATGCCGACGGAAAGGACCCTTCCGCTATTCTTCCTTCACCGGGACCATTCTACCATGACAGACAGGGAATAGGGAGGATCCACCTGTTTCCCATCCAGACTATAAAAATAAACTCCTTTTCCTTTGATGCTCCATGTTTTTCCTCTGAATAATGTCTCCCATGAGGGATCTATAGCCGCCGTCTTCCGGTCGCGACTATAAGCAATTTTCAAACTGTTCGTAATATTTCTACTCAGACAGTGTTTTAAGTTCAGAGACATATCATGGGAGCTCTGTTCATAGGGAATCCCTTCCCAGAGGGCGCTGGCGACAAGGCTCACTGTCCAGGGATAATATCGATAAGAACAAGAGGCTTCCGGATTCAAGAGAGAAGATTCCTCTGAAAATGGTTCAGATTCAAAAGATCCTTTCAAGTCCCAATCCCAACGGATACCCTCTCTCTTACAGCGTACTGAATATTCAGAGCTGATACCATATTCGAACCCCAGCACAGCCCGGGGCTGTCCTCCCCGGTAAAGAGCCTCCCAGTAGGCATTGCTTCCATAATATCTAATAAGCCCTTCCCACTGCCAGTTCCACTCCGCGAACTCTGCAGATACATTCCGGTAATACTCCGAGTTTCTCCAATAACGTAGCTGAATAACCACACTGTTTAAAAAGAGAGTGAGGTCCGGCATAATTGTTGTACCAGGTAGAAAATGACGCCCCCCGGAACAGGCGCCTCTGATACGGGCGGAAAACAGGGCCGCTTCATGTCGGATATCCCCTCCGCCATGCCAGTGATCACCCCCGGGGAGGGGAGCAGTCGAAGGAAACCACTCCCCATCTTCTGTATCACCCGCCGTCTTCACTTGATAATAGTCCATAGCTAAATCAAAAGAAGTATAGCCATATGGCTCTGTGTTCAGCCAGATTCCAAACTTTCGGGACTCATTGCTGCCACTCTCAAAGACACAGCCCAGACGGTCAAACAGAATGAGGACAGCCCCGGGATTTTTCAGATTCTCAGCACTGCTGTCGGTGGCATAGCCACTACGCTTTTTCAGGGCATCACGGCTCAGAAGAGAATCCATTTCAAAGAAGCGGAACAAACCTTCCGGTTTTATGTTTCCTGCCAGGAAAAAAGGAGATTCAAAGATAAACCGGGCCGCTTGGGGATCTTTGAAGCTCTCGTCACCCATAAGGAAAAGCTCTGTTCTGTAATCACCAGAACTCAGCCTATAAAGAGAAGACAAGGACTTATCCGAGATCCAGTTTAAACGCAGAGTCTGCTCCAGAGCGTGCATTGGCAAAGAGAGCTGAAATAAGCAAAAGTAGAAAGAGATAAATATAGTATGCCGGTGCATACCGTTCTAACGGATAAGGATGGTAGGAATGATTCAAAAAAAAGAGGCTGTCTTTACATGCAAGACAGCCTCTACTCCTTTTCTACCGATAATCCTGATTTGGAATTACGGTAATTCCCCTTTTTGAACTGTATTCCTGAGAACTCAGTTCATTACTTTTTTTCCATCCAATTAGATAGGGTATTGAAAATTTCTTTTCTATTGATTTCATGTAAACATTCATGCCGGGCTTCGGGTATCAAAAGCAGCTCTATATCCCGGTTTCCCGTTTTTTTATAAAGATTAAATACTTTTTTAACCCCTTTCCCATTCCCTCCCACAGGATCCTTCTCTCCTGAAATCAGAAGAATCGGAATACTTTCTGCTGTGTTTTTAAAAGCTTTAATATTGTTAATATACTTCAAGCCGGAAAACAGATCCTTGAAATGAGAAGAAGTACATATGAATCCGCAGAGAGGATCATCCATGTACTTTTTAATCTGTTCCTTATCTCTGCTGAGCCATTCAAATCCACTATCTCCGTCATGAGAAAAAGGTTTATTAAAAGCACCAAAGCTCATGGTATCCAAAACCTTGCTACGGTGATGTTTTCCAAAACTTAAAATTTCACTGCGGGCGATAAGGCTAGCCACGGCCGTTATCAGATTTGCTGTAAACCCCGTACCGGAAATAATGACACGGCTCAGATCCTGCCCATAGAGGCTGATGTAATGTCTTGTAAGAAAAGATCCCATGCTGTGACCCAACATAATCACAGGAACAGCGGGATGTGCTTCTTTTACCATATTATGAAGGACACGGATGTCTCCCACAACTTTCATCCAGCCGTCAGAGTCGGCAAAGAATCCCAGATTCTCTTTAGCTCCAGCAGTTAAGCCATGACCACGGTGATCCTCACCCCATACGGCAATGCCTTTATCGTTCAAAAAGCATGCGAAATCATCATAACGACAGATATGTTCCGCCATCCCATGATTTATAATAAGAACACTGTTAATGTTTGTTTCTTTCGGGATCCAACGGCATCCATGAATTTCTGTACCGTCTGTTGCATTAAATATAAAATTTTCCCCATTAAATTTACGGGATTTATCATTCTTTTGAATCACTAGCTCATTATATATCAACTTCCCTGTATTAGAAAGTTTTATTTATAAATGTTTAGAGAGCAACATTCCAAAAAATTACTTATAAATGTAAGCTCCTTGCTTAGTTCGCTTGAATTTTATATCCCATCAGGTACAATAAGAAAAAGATCTTAAATTATTGCCATTTCCCGTAGAAATAGCGGATACAGATTTAAATAGTAATTCTCTGGAGGAAGTTAATGGTTATTTTAACATTAAACTGCGGAAGTTCTTCTGCAAAATTTCAAGTGTATGACTGGGAGCAGAAAGAAGTTCTTGGTGTTGGTATGATCGAAAGAATCGGTCAGGATATGTCAAATATTGAACACAAACCCCTGAATAAGGATGAGTTTGAAGAGGCTGGAGCCTGTCCAGATCACAAGGTAGCAATCGAATGGATTATCAAAACCATTCTGGATAAAGACCACGGCTGTATCAAGAATATCGATGAAATCAAAGCAGTTGGCCATAGAGTTCTCCATGGTGGTGAGATTGTAAAACAGTCTACCATCGTTGATGAAGAAGTTCTGAAGGTATTTGAATCTCTCAACCACCTCGGTCCCCTCCATAACCCTGCTAATATTCAGGGGATCAGAGCAGCCATGGCCGTTCTTCCCGAAGTACCCCACTGCGCCGTTATGGATACAGCATGGCATCAGACAATGCCCGCACATGCTTACATGTATGCTCTACCCTACGAATGGTATAAGAAATACAATGTCCGCCGCTACGGTTTCCACGGAACCTCATACCTCTATACCGCCAAAAGAGCATCTGTTCTTCTTGGTAAGGATCCGTCCAAAACCAATGTCATTATCTGCCATATTGGTAATGGTGCATCCATGTGTGCCGTAAAAGACGGTAAATGCTATGACACATCCATGGGAATGACTCCTCTGGAAGGTTTGGTAATGGGAACAAGATGTGGTGATATCGATCCCGCTATCGTTCCCTATATTATGAAAGAAACCGGAATGAGCGGAGCCGAAATGGATACCGCCATGAATAAGAAAAGTGGAATTCTGGGTGTTACAGAGAAATTTGTAGACCGTCGTGATATTCAGTCCGGAGCTGATAAGGGTGATGAAAAATGTATTCTCGCCATGGAAATGGAAACGTATAGAATCAAAAAATATATTGGTTCCTACTATGCTGCTCTTGGTCATGTAGACGCTATTGTCTTTACAGCCGGTGTTGGTGAAATGAACCCCAACTACAGAGAAATGGCTGTGGGCGGACTGGAAAGCATGGGTGTAAAACTGGATTCAAAGAAAAACGCTGCGTCCTCTACCCGTAACTGTGAAACCTGTGTATCCGCAGATGATTCAAAAGTCAAAGTTTTTGTTATCCCCACGGATGAAGAACTGGTAATGACCGAAGACACCTATGCACTGATGAACGGTACCTACGATATTCACACCAACTATACTTACTACTTTCAGAGTAAAGAGTACAAAAATAAAGCCAGAGAGAGAGCTCTCCCTGCCAATCTGAAGAAAAATCCTGCCCTGAAAGATGTTATTGCAACAGTTTAATACCGGCAGAATATAAAAATCTTATAAAAAAGGTGTCACTTCCCATTGGGATCTGACAGCCTTTTTTCTGCTCTCGAGAGATTAAAATTTCAGTCCCAGACGTTCTGCCAGAGCGATCAGAAAAAGTCCCACATCACTGACGATTCCCACAGCCTGCCCGGTACCCCTGTCGGCCAGTTTTGTAACCACAGCCGGGTTGATATCGATACAGACGGTTTTAACCCATGAAGGTGTCATATTTCCTGTTCCGATGGAGTGGAGCATGGTGGAAAGCATCAGGATCATATCAGAGTCTTTGATAATTTGTTGATACTGTTCCTGAGCTTCTATCATATCCATTACGGTTTCAGGAAGAGGTCCATCATCCCGGATAGAACCGGCCAGACAGTAGGGAATTCCCGATTGAAGAACTTCATACATCAGCCCCCGATCCAGTTCTCCCGCTTCTATGGTATTTTTGATGGACCCATAGCCATTAATCTTGTTAATGGCACGCATGTGATGATTATGACCACCATGAGTGGGTTTACCCGTTTCCAGATTCACCCCGAGAGATGTCCCGTAGAAGTAGGATTCCATATCATGAACGGCAACGGCATTTCCGCCTAGAAATCCTTTAATATAACCGGCTTTGATCAAAGCAGCCAGTGCGGGGGCACCACCTGTATGAACCACAACAGGACCACAGACAACAACACACTTACCACCCTCATCCTTTATCTGCTTCAGCTCATTGGCAATGGTATCCACAGCCACATCATAACTTCTTTCTGAGGAGACATCGTTGGTCATAAAGGCAAATCCGTCATCGGATTTTTTTTCGGCGGCAGGGGGAAAGGCGTGAACAGATTCACTTCCGCAGAGGACATCATCCCCTTCCCGGATATCCCGGATCTTTGTACAGATATAACGGGATCCGTCACGGATTATGACAGCATCCATTCTCTGCTGCTCCACCTTGTTCCATTGCCCCTTATCATAAACCTCAGTCCTGTGATTGGTGGTGGAATAGAACTTTTCAGGAGCGGTTTTATGAAGCGGAGCCTTTTCGAAGACTCCATTGATAGCTCCCTTTTCATAAGCGCCCAGAGGGGTCAACTTAGAGAGGAGAAGCTGAAGTTTCTCGTCGGTTTTTCCGTAAATCCGGATTTTGGCCCGGGTAGTTTCATCTTTGGTTTTTCCCACATCCATCTTGAGAATGCGGTAATCCATCTCCTCTTCTATAATGAGGTTGAGGATGCTGGACAACAGGCCTGAATCGATCAGCTGGCCCTCGGTAATAATGGTCATCTCTTTCATATCTTTCATAGGGAAACATTAAATTGTTAAGATAAAATTGTAAAGGTGAAAGTTCAGAACACTAAAGAATCTGTTTTCTATGCTAATCAGCTAAAATTATCAGTATCCCTTCTGCAGGGACCCTTTCATAAGGGCATCAGCCTTTTCCCTGCCTTCCAGATATGAGATAACCGCGGCTGAAAACTCTGCCGCTCCACCGGGTCCATTTCCTGTAATCATATGACCGTCCACCACGACCCGCTCTCCCGTATAGTTTCCATCAGGCCCCGCTTCCCCCTCCATTCCGGGGTAGCAGGTAAAAGAGCGTCCCTTAAGAACTCCGGCGCCTCCCAGTACAAGAGCAGGGGCCGCACAGATAGCAGCAACAAGTTTTTTATCTCTGTCATAACTCTGTATGATAGTACGGATTTTTTCGCTGCCGGCAATATTGGCGGCACCAGGCATTCCCCCGGGGATCAGAATACCATCCGTGTCTGCTTTAAACTCGTCCAGAATAATATCAGCCTGGATTATAATATTATGAGCCCCTGTTATCTGCTTCCCCGTCAAACCGACGCTTATAACTTCAATCCCGGCTCTCCTCATAAAATCTATGGGTGTAATCCCTTCTATCTCTTCAAAACCATCGGCCAGAATTACGGCAACTGTACTCATTCTATTTCTCCACTATTTTAGCGATTCAGGAGATTTTCAATCTCTTTCTTATACATCTCATAGATCTTAGGTCTCAATAGTTCCATTTTTGCCGAAAGCTCCCGGCCTACTTCAAAGTGATTCTGTATAATTGAGAACTGATAAATCCGCTCAAAACTGGAGAATCCATTGGAAGGAGAGACCAGATCGGCAACCTCTTTGTTTATCAGTTCCACCAGCTCCGGAGCTTCTCCGATCAGTGTTCTGTTTTCATACATCACATTATTCTCTTTGGCATACTCTTCCAGAGCATCAAAGTCGGGAATAATCAGAGCAGACAGAAACTTTTTATCCTGTCCCAGTACAACAGCGTTATCAATATAGGAGGACTCTTTCAGTTTTGATTCCAGGGGGACAGGCTCCACATTCTCACCACCCAGAAGAACAATGGTATCTTTAGCACGACCCACAAGGGTAATCTCATCGTTTATGGAGAGAACCGCAATGTCTCCCGTATCGAGCCATTCGTCTTCACTTAATACTGAGGCAGTCAGTTCGGGATTATTATAGTACCCTTTCATAACCTGAGGACCTTTTACATGAAGAACACCTCTTTCTCCGGGAGAAAGATCCCTACCTTCCGCATCCAGAACCTTGACCTGAGTCCCTACAAAAACGGGTCCTACCGTATTAACAACGGGGTGATTTTCATCACGCACAGAGATTACAGGGCCGGATTCTGTTAAACCATATCCTTCCAGAACCTTGATTCCCACAGCAGAGTAGAATTCATCCACCATATTCTGCAGCGCTCCTCCTCCGGAGATACCACAACGAAGTTTGGGGAACATTTTTTTCACAATTTTACTGAAGAGGAGCTTGTCTCCCAGTTTTCTCATGGGAAGGGTTCCTAGTCTGCCAAACAGAGCATGCAGTTTAAGGAAGGGATGAGCCTTTCCACTATAGTCGGGATAACGGTTTTCAAGGACTCTTTTATAATGCTCATCTTTAGTGGCTATTTTCAGAAAGATCCCGAATAACTTTTCAGCTTTAGGACCTTTTACCTTTATATTTCTGTAAATACCGGTATAAAGGGCATCCCAGAGACGGGGTACCGCCGTAAAAAGGGTGGGCTGAATGCTTTGTAGGTCTGTAAGTAGTGTTTTTCCTACAGGTTTTGAATAGGCCAAACAGGCACCATTCAGGGCAGAGACATATTGTATAACTCGTTCAAATGAGTGCCATACAGGCAGAATGGTCAACCAGGTATCCTTTTCAGTAACATCAATAACATGCAGCATAGCCTCTACCTGATAAACATAGTTGCGATTACACAGTATTACACCCTTAGGAATACCGGTTGTACCGGATGTAAAAATAATGGTTGTCGTATCTTCGGACTGTCCTTTGGCAATTTCCTCATCTATCATGGAAGGAGATTCCGCCAGGGTTTTTCGGCCTGTTTCCATAAGATCTTCCCAGTTTATCAATTTATAAGCGGATGCTTTGGCGGCTGTTTCATCTTCTGCGGCTTCTATCATAATAATCTGTTTTAGAGAGGGCAGATCGGCCTGTACTTCCAGGACTTTGCTTAGCTGATGGGAGTTTTCCAAAACCACTGTTGAACAGGAAGGGATACCAAGAATATGAGCCAGTATCTTAGAACTAATATCACATCCGCGGGGGGCATCGTTTGCACCGATAGACAGAAGCCCCATATCGCACAGAAGCCATTCCTTTCGGTTATCCATAATCATACCAACGGTTTCTCCGCGACTGATTCCTATAGAGCTGAAAGCAGCAGCAGCTTCCTGAACTTCACGATACATGGTCTTGTAATCAGTGGACTGATAAATTCCTTTACTGTCCTTACTCATCTGAGCAATTTCTTCAGGAAACTGCTGAACAATTTTCTGCAGCTGTTTCATGATAGTCGCTTCCATACTGTTTCTCCTGTCTTTTAAGCTAATTATGTTCTTTTTCTTATCTAAACTGGATGAAACCGGACGAGACATACCACACTAGGTTAATCACCCCATATAAAATAGTACTGTAATACTATACCCTGTGACCTCAGCGGGGTCAATCAGAAGCCAATCAATCTCATAGATGATTCTTGTTGTTCACTATAACTTTCTCTTTTTATGCAAAATAAAAAAGTTGAAAATATATCAGATCTCTTGCTATTGTGACTTCTTTAAGATATGTTCTTGCTATAACTTTTAAATTAAATATGGAGGAATCCCATGGCTTATGTGATTAAAGCAGAAGATTGTGTAAATTGCGGTGCTTGTGAAGGCGAATGTCCTGTTGAAGCAATCAGCGAAAAAGATGATGCAAGATGGATCAATCCCGATCTTTGTACCAGTTGCGGAGCTTGTGCGGACGTTTGTCCCACTGAATGTATTTCCGAAGGCTGATTCTTATACTCCTCGATAAAACCGTCTGAATGCAGACGGTTTTTTTTATAAACAGCCCTTTTTAGTCCTGTTTTGAATATTGCAAATGACAAACCATCAACCTAAAATTGAAGTATGTTCCGCTTTGTGTTCACCATAACGCTCATATGACTCCTGATGGTAGTAGTAGTAAAGCCGATCCGCCCTCAGAACAAGGCAACAGAGAGAGGAGATGATCGCTCATTCTTCTACATGGCGGCGGTGATCACTAATACAATTAAACGCCCCTGCGATATTTGCGCCCGCTTCGGTGGAGAGGAGTTTTCAATTATCCTGCCTCATACTGATTTAAAAGGAGCTTACCTGGTGGCAGAAAAAATAAGACAAAAAGTGGCGGATCTTGCTGTTCATTACAAAGGGAAGGTCCTGAAAACAACCATCAGCTGCGGAATTGCCAGCAGCAGAGGGAAAAGACAATAGTATCAGCACAGAAAATCATCTTATTGCTCTGGCCGATCAGGCTCTCTACAATGCCAAAGATTCCGGAGAGAACAGCTCCCTCACTTGACTCAGCCATTCCTCATGGGATTTACTGGGATTCATCCTATTTCAATGAGGTGTATATGAATCTTGATACCATACGGCAGCGCTCTCTCCTGACGCAGAAAACCAGACAGTTCTTTGTGGACAGGGGCTATCTGGAAGTGGAGACCCCCCTGTTGTCCCCCCAGCTCATCCCCGAATCCTCCATAGAGAACTTTCGCACAGAGCTGATATCACCCTATAAAGAGTCCATTCCTCTTTTCCTGACACCCTCTCCGGAGATATGGATGAAGGTTCTCCTCTCCCGGGGTTCGGGAGACATCTTCCAGCTGACAAAAAGTTTCAGGAACAGCGAACAGATCAGTCCGGTGCATAATCCTGAATTTACCATGCTGGAATGGTACAAAACGGGAATCGATGCTGATAAGAATATTAGCATCACAGAGGATCTGGTCCGTGCCCTGTCCGGAAAAGAGACCCCTGATTCCGTAAAAGCGCCCTTCCGGACCATGTCGATGGAAGAGGCATTCAGAGAGTTCGCCGGCTTTTCTCTGGAGGAAAACCTTAGTGAGAAAGCCCTTGCAGAAAAAAACAGAAAAAACCATATACCCGTAGATGATGATGACAACTGGGAAATTCTCTTTCACAAACTCTTTCTGACCCTGGTGGAACCGGAACTGCCCACAGACAGGCCTCTTGTCCTGAACCGCTACCCTTCTACCATAAAAACTCTTGCCGCAGATATTCCGGACAGCCCCTGGGCAGACCGCTGGGAACTCTATATGAATGGTGTGGAAATTGCCAACTGCTACAGCGAAGAGTGTGATCCCGCAAAAATACGTGAGTATTACAGAATTGAATGTGCAGAAAAAGAACAGAATTCCCTCATTCCAGTTCTGACAGATCCGGAATATCCTGATATTTTCTCCACATTTCCGGACTGTTCCGGCTCGGCAATCGGAATGGATAGGTTATTTGCACAGATATTGGGAATGAGAAATATAGAGGGGGTGATTTTATTTCCTCTTAGTGATATAGTCTCATGAGCAAAAAAGTTATACCAAATTATTTAATAGTAAAAATATAGAAAGGATTTATTATGGGACAGATTAAAGCTGGCGCAATTGCCAAAGGTACATTTCTTCTTGAAAAGGATACACCCTTTATAGTTACAGAGAGGGAATTTGTGAGTCCCGGAAAGGGATCTGCCTTCGTAAGAATTAAACTGAAAAACCTGAAAACCGGTGCGGTTCTGAAAGTAACCCACAAATCACAGGATATTGTGGAAGAGATTGATGTTGAAGATGTGGTTTCACAGTTTCTCTACTCCGACGGCGAAAGCTTCCACTTCATGAATGTTGAAACCTATGAACAGTATGAGATACCCATGATTTCCATGTCAGATATGCAGTACTTTCTAAAAGAGGGAGATAGCTACAAAGTTGTCCGCTGGGATGAAGAGTCTCTGGATATCAAACTTCCTCCTAAAATGGACCTGATCGTTACCGAAGCGGAAGATGCTGTTAAAGGCGATACAGTAACAGGTGCTACCAAATACGTAAAAGTGGAAACCGGTCTAACCGTTAAAGTTCCTATTTTCATCAAACAGGGTGAAAAGATCCGTATTAATGTAGAAACAAAAGAGTACCAGGAACGGATTAACAACTAAACCATGAAAGATACCTTTGCCCCCCGCTTAAGCGCCTTATCCAATAAACAGGTGCCCTTTCAATTCTTCGGAGAGAAGATGACCTTTCACCTTTCCATGGGATTGTTCAGCAGTTTTGATATTGATTCAGGTACACGGCTTCTACTTAAAACTCTTGCAAAAGAGGCAGATCTCAAGACTGTCAGGAATGCAGTGGACACAGGCTGCGGGACTGGTGTTATCGGAATATCCCTGAAGAAAAAATTTCCAGAAATGGAGGTTCTTTTTCAGGATAGAGATGCTTTGGCTACGGCTTATACAGCTGAAAACTGCCGTTTTAACCAGGTCAATGTTGATAAGGTAGAAAATGCCCTCCTCCTGGAGGGCCTCAGGGAGGGCAGTCAGGACTTGATTGTCTCCAATATCCCTGCCAAGGCTGGTGAAAAAGTTCTGAATGATTTTTTTCACTATGCCGGTTCTTTTCTCAAAGAGGGAGGACGGGTAGCCGTCGTTATAGTAGATCCACTGAAGGAATTGGCGGAAAAAGCACTTCATGATGCTGATTGTCGCATTATCTACCGGGAAAGCACAAAGATGCATACAGTTTTTCACTTTGATGGTGGAAAAACCTTTCCCGGTGAAGACTTCAACCGTTACATCCGCCATAAGGGAAAATTTGAACTGGCCGACTCCTCCTATGAAATGGAAACAGTTTACAATCTTCCTGACTTTGATCAATTAAGCTTTACCAATAAAATCTCAGCTGAACTTATGAAACATACATCCTATTCGGGAGAGGCCCTCTTCTGGAATCCGGGACAGGGACACATTCCTGTATGGCTGAACCAGAGACCCTCTAATCACTTCACGAAGATTCATCTGGCTTCACGGGATATTTTACAGAATAGAATATCTCTCTGGAATTTGAAAAAAAGCGGATTTGAACAGAATGTGGAATCTTATGATCTACCGGGAGCATCCTGGCTGTCCGATGCCCTTGAAGAAAACAGCCTGGATCTGCTGCACGTTAACCTTTCTCCCATTACCAAGGTAAAATGGCCTCAGGAGTTGATGGAGATGGCAGGTAAGCTTGTTAAACCGGGTAAATTCTGCTTCTTGATAGGCAGAAGTTCCGATCAGGCACAGCTGGAAAAATTTATTAAGGGATTTTCTTACAAGGAAGATGACCGCTTTAAAGGGAATAGGGGCATCCTTCTACAAAAAAAATAATTTTAAGCTTCTGACTTTTTGCTATCGGGTTTTTCAGACTCAGGAGTATTTTCTTCCTCAACAGGAATCTCCTGAGGCATGGAAACGACATGGACGTCCATTTGAGGAAAGGGGATCTCAATAGCATTTTTCTTGAATTCCCGCCATATTTCCACATTGGTCCATGAGTGAGAAAGCGCCTTCAGGGAAACATCACGAATCATAGTTCTCAGGCTCATGGATATACCTGAATCATCAAAAGAAAGAACCCGCACAACATTATCAGGTCCGTTTATCCTGTAGGGATTCTTTTTGCTAATCGATTCAAGTATGACCAAGACCTGTTCCAGATCGGTACTGTATGACACCTGAACCGTATTAACAATAACGATCTTACGATCCGAATAAGAGTAGTTATGAACAGGCTGGTCTACAAACTGAGAGTTGGGAATAATAATATTTTCATTTTCAAAAGTTTTTATATCCGTGCTGATCAGACGTATATTATGCACGATACCATCATAACCGTTTACCAGAACCCGGTCTCCCTCTTTAATTGGCCGTGTGGAAATGATAATCAGTCCGGCAAAAAAGTTTGAAACAATACTCTGCAGACCAAAACCAAGTCCAATACCAAGCACTCCAAGCAGCACGCCAAAGATTGACAGATCCAGACCAACCACTGACAAGCCGAAAAGAAAAACCAGAGCCATCACCACATAGCGGGTAATACTGCCGAAAGAAAACTTGCGGGCATCATCCATCCCGAGCTGATCAAAGATGGACCGTTCCAGTAGCCTTCTGGCGGCTTTACCGGACCAGGCGGACAAATAGAAAACGGGAATCAGCATAAGCAGTGTAATGACCGAAATCTGAGTATTCCCCGAAACAAAAAATGGGGAATTCAGAATATTCAGAAAACGACTGATATAGAAATTAACCCGGCTTCCCAACAGATTTCCCACAGTAACCAGAAATCCGATTATAATGAGTATTTTCAGACACAGACGTAAATAATGAATAATCCGTTTCTGTACATCCTTTTTCAAACGGGACAGAGAAAGAGATTTCTTTACAAGCCACTGAATTGTAAAATATACAAGGATCATCCCGACAAAAGGCAGGACAACCTTCAACAGCAAATCCAGAATGCTGAAAGGGAAATCCAGATTTCCCAGAGAAAGATTACTTGTTAAAAAATACCAGAGAGGCTGAAAAAAATCCATTCTATTCCTTTGCGGCGTAATCCAGCATATCAGTCAACTGGTCCTCATCAATCATGCCAAGTTTATGACAGGGTTCCAGAAGTTCTGATACATGAGCATAACTGCGAAGCATAATACCGGCAGCCTCCATATCTTTGCGGCCCTGAACCCCCCTCTCCAGAAGAACAGCCAACTCTGTAACAATCAGTCCGGCATCCCTGAGGATCTCAATGGCTTCCACCTTGCTTTTCCCTGTGGTAATCAGGTCATCTAGAAGAAGAACCTTTTCACCTTTCTTATACTCCCCTTCGATACGGTTTCCTGTACCGTGAGCCTTCATTGTCATACGGGGATAGATAAGAGGAATCCCGGTCTCAAGAGAGACAGCTGTTGCCAGAGGAAGAGCCGCTACGGGGATTCCCGCTATACGGTCACATTCCAGATCTTCTATAATTTCAGCATATCCCCTGGCGACTTCGGCCAAGAGGGCCGCATCGGAGGATACCCTTCTCAAATCGATATAAAAGGGAGATTTTTTCCCGGATTTCAGGGTGAACTCACCCAATCTGAAGCATTCGGTCTGAATCAGGCCCTTCATAATTCTGTTTTTACGGGAGTCTCTCAGGGAGTAGACTTCTCCGGAGCTGATCTGCTTCCGGGCTCCATTCAGTTTATCTCTGAAATCTCTGGCGGCAGCAGCAGGGTCCTCGACGGAAGAGATTCCGCGGGAGACATTAGGAAGGATACCCATTCCGTCGGGACGACAGCCTGCCGAAACGGCTTCCAGCATATCTCCGCCCTGTGCCCCGATTCCGGGAGTCAGAAACCATGTATCAGGACAGGCCTGACGAACTTTCCGCAGGGCCTGCGTATCGTTTCCGGCAACAACAAGACCAACTTGACTTCCCCAGGAGATACACTCTTTAGCAGTAGCAATATACAGATCTTCCATTACATTTCCTGGCTTTTTAACCTGCAGGTCCTGAATGGCTCCTGCTCCGGGATTCGTTGTCCGGCAGAGGAGAAAAACAGCATGCTGACTGCCCTTTGCCAGGAAGGGATCAACCGCATCCCGGCCCATATAGGGAGAAAGGGTAACCGCATCGGCCTTATAGAAATCTATCAGGGAGTCTGCATAAGCCTGAGCGGTAGATCCGATATCATTTCTCTTGGCATCGATTAAAACAGGAACTTCACGGGGTATAAATGTAAGGGTTTCCTGAAGAGCCTTCAGGCCTTCGGGGCCGAATACCTCATAAAAGGCAATATTCGGTTTATAGCAAACTGTATAGGGAAGGGTCGCTTCAATAATTCGTTTATTCTGTTCAACAATCGACCTGTGAGCATTACCGGGAGACCTGGAATCTACACGGGGATCCAGTCCCACACAGAGAAGACTCTCTTTTTCCTGACATACTTTTTCCAATTTTTCAAAAAAATTCATTTGCTATTCTCCGGATATTCCTGCCGCAACTCGGGCATTATTTGACTAAATCATCTTCATTATATTCTTTAAGAGCTTGTCTGACCAGTATCTTTTTCAAATGAATTATATACCCAGTCCATAGGAAAAAGGCCGGACTTCAAAGCCCGGCCTTTCTATCAAATCATCTTCAAAATCAGAATTTAACCCACATGACCTCATAGGGCTCAAGGGTTATGGTCCAGCTGTTATCTTCCACTTCAATAGAGCTGCCACCCTCTGTCAGGCAGTCAAACTCATCACGCAGAGGAAGCGGACAGTTGCGGCCATCAAGAGTCATATGCAGGCGACGTCTTGAACTGTTCTGCAGGCAGAGAATCGATTCACTGCCATCATAGGCAGTTCTGACCAGGGCAAAGACTTCCGGATCCAGTTTCAGAATATACTGGGGAGATGTGGGATCAAAAGCCTTATGAGCCCTTCTGATCTTCAGCAACTCTTTAAAGTCAGCGTATATCAACTGTCTAAGAGACCCCTCTTCCTCCAGTTCCGCCACAAGTTGATCACTATTCAGTTTTTCGCGGTTGATCCGCCGCTTTATTCCTGATTCAGCAACACCGTCCTGCCAGTTTCCCGAGCCTAAAAGACTGTGAATATAAATTCCCGGAACTCCGGACAAACAGAGCATGACCGCCTGGGAGGAAACAAACTGCATAGCCTTCAGCTTTAGCGGTAGGTCGGGGTGAACAATGGCATCCCTGTAGTTAATATTCATCTCATAGGGCATTTCACCACCATCGGGAGTAGCCTTATAGGAAATACGGCCACCCCTTTCTTTCACCACTTCAATCATATGATCAAGTTCATCATCATTAAGATATCCCCTGGCTCCCAAAACACCGATTCCATCATGAGACGACATAAAATTGAAGTAGCTATGTTCATCGTTGATTTCCGGCAGAGAGGCGGCCCACTCAGTCAGATGAGTCGCGTTTTCCCTGATAAATGCCTCAAGAGTCAGGGGGGGCAGGGTAAACTGATACACCATATGGGCTTCGTTGAAACCCTCTCCAAAATAGGAAATATTCTCAACATAGGGAACATTTGTCTCTGTCAAAAGAACCACATGAGAAGCCGCTTCATTCAGAATAGAACGAAAAAGCTGCACCATGGCATGAGTTTTCTCATGATGCATACAGGAGGTCCCTATTTCCTTCCAGAGAAAACCGATGGCATCAAGACGGATAATTTTGGCTCCCCGGGCAATATAAAAGAGAATAATATCCACAAATTCCAGAAATACATCAGGCTGAGAAAAGTTCAAGTCAACCTGATCTTCACTGAAAGTAGTCCACACATGTTTTTTTCCCTCTGATGTATCAAACTCCGTAAGAAGAGGAAGAGCCCGGGGCCGAAATACAGAAGACAGATCAGTAGAGGGATCTATGGTATGAAAATAATTCTTATATTTGCTGTCTCCCTTAAGAAAATTCTTGAACCATTCACTCTCTGCACTGCAGTGATTGAGAACCACGTCAAACATCAGCTGAAATTTTTCTCCCAGTCTGGACATATCATCCCAGTCTCCCAGATCGGGATCTATTTTACGGTAGTCAATAACGGAAAAACCGTCATCCGATGAATAGGGCGAAAAGGGAAGAATATGTATACCCGACACCATCTCCTGCAACCACTGATCGGCAAATCCTTTCATAGTCTTAAGAGGGGCTTCCCCCTCTTTTCTGATGGAGTCTCCATATGTGATCATGATCACATCCCTTTCATCCAGAGGAAGCTTTTTCTTTACCTGACCTCGGGAAGGAATCATCGCGTTCCACTGTTCAAGCAACAGATCAAGGCGCTTCAGTACTTCTTCACCCTGATCGCCATAAAGGAAGGTTATGAGTTGTTCTTTTGTTTTCATGCTTTAATTATATTACATAAAATCTGGATATTCTCATCAATTCATCTCAATCATTTGTTTTAATACACAGCATTACTTTATCGGACATTAAAACCCTCAGGGTTTATTTCATTTTTTTAAACTCAATTTCCCAATGCTGACCGGTCCCGATATTATAGGCCTTGGCAAAGTTACCCTGATTGATGGCAATAGCCATATTGTAAACAGAATTGACGTAAATAATCTGCTCACTGGGATATACATCGGCAAAGGAACGTCCATACACAATTCTGTTATTGTAGGCCGTTTTATTGCCGTTCCGGATCATGACTTCCACGGTATCCCCATGTTTGAAACCGGCACTGACAAATACATCCCGTGGGACATTTGTCCAGAGGCTTCCAAAACGGACATCCAGAATATCGATGGTTCCCTTCACGGAATTATCTGTCTTGACAACTTCTCCCACAGCAAGTTCTGTAACATCTGCCAGTGTAACAATCTCACCGACCTGTTCGAAACTTATTGTACCTGAAGCCAGCTTGGCCCCTGTATTGGCATAAACATCCCGCCCATGAAAGGTATAGGAATACTCGGTGTCTTCACGGCGGTGTTTTGTCTCATCAATTTCCCGCACTTCTCTCAGTCCCACATATTTTTTCATATGAGTCAAAGTTCCATTATTGGGAGTTACGATATAGTGACCATTCACTGTTTCGGCAACCACACTCAGTCTTTTAGAACCGACTCCCGGATCGACAACAGAGACAAAAACAGTTCCTTTGGGCCAATATTCAGTAGTCTGAAACAGACGGTAGGATGCTTCCCAGATGCTGTACTGGGGGATATCATGGGTCAGATCAAAAATCTTCAGACTGTCATCCACAACATTGGCAACACCATGCATGGCAGAGACAGCGCCATCCACCAGTCCAAAATCACTCTGAAATACAATAAGTTTGTTCATTTCAAATTCTCCTTCTTCTTTTACATTTAATTGAAAGCTTAGGACCTACGGGTAAATTCAACGATCCAGTCCGAACCGTAACCAAGATTATATTGCTCACTGAAACTGCCTTGAGAGACAGCTAAAGAGATTTTCATAAGTTCATTATTATAGATCATAGGATTCCCCTTCTCCGCAAATCCGAAGGATTTATGGAAGAGAAGTTTATCGGAAAACTTCTCTTCCCCATGGTGAAAGATTTTCAGATCAAGATAATCACCGAATTCAAACCCGGCCGACTTAAAGTCCACCAGAGGGATATTGGTCCAGAGATTTCCGAAATTGGGATCATTGATTTCAAAAATACCGGAAACTTTGTTATCTTCAACACTGGGTTCCAGAATTGGAAAGCGCAGGATCCCGCTATTGGGATATAGAGGACCAACCTGCTCAAAATTGATAATGCCTGATGCCAGTTTTGCGGCACAGTAGGAAAAAAGATCCCGCCCGTGAAAGATACTGACGTCCTCGGTATCCTTTCCCTTCAGCCGATTGACAGTTTCATCAATTTCTCGGATCTCTTTAATCCCGAAGACTGCGTCTACATGGGTCAGAGAACCATTATCAGGTGTGACTATATAATATCCGTTTTCTGTCAGGGCAACTGATGCTTTACGGGGTGTCCCCACTCCCGGATCAACAACTGAGACAAAGACAGTCCCCCGGGGCCAGAATTTCATAGACTGATACAGACGGTAGGAGGCACTCCATGTATCAAACTGGGGTATCTCATGGGTTCCTGTAATAATTTCAAGAGAACGGTCTACACTCTTCACCACTCCGTACATGGAACAGACAGCGCCCTCCTTATAGGTAAAATCTGTCTGGAATACCAGCATTGCTTTTCCCATAATATGACTCCTTATTAAATTAACCCTGTAAAAAGGGATTGTAAAATCTTCCGTGATTGATAAAGGCAGAGACAGCAACAGTTCCCAGAAAAATCGTGATAGAAATAACAATGGCAATAACATCACCCGGAGAGATCTTCTTCTTACTGAACCAGCTTCGTTTTTTATGCTTACCGAAGCCTCTCAGATCCATAGCATTACTGATCAGTTCAATTCTGTCCAGAGTGGAAAAAACCAGAGGGATCATAATAAGCAGAGCATTCTTGACTCTGCTTGTAAATTTGGCTTTTTTAGATATATCGAGACCCCGAGCCTGCTGAGACAGGCTGATATTCCTATATTCTCTCTGAATATCCGGAAAATAGCGAAGAGTAAGAGAGACGGCATAGGCAGCCTTATAATGTACACCAACTCCGTTCAGAGCAGAGGCAAATTCACTGGGATTGGTTGTCAATAAAAATGTTATACCCAGAGGGATCACAGAAGCATATTTAAACAATTTTGTAATCTGATAGAAAAGCTGTTCCTGAGTCAAAATATAGGGTCCGATTATATCTACAATAACATGACGGGTTCTGTAGATTTTAACTCCCTCTTCAGGAGAGAAAAAAAACGTGATAATCGCATTTGTAACGATAAAAACAGCTACATAGATGACCATGACTTTGATCTGTGAAAATTTAATCCGAGACAGTTTCATCACATAAATTGAGAATGCCATAACCGGGAGGATAACTCTGATATCGTAACTGAACATAACGGCAAAGGTCAGAAGAAGAAAAGCCATAAGCTTGGTCAGACCAGAGAGCCTGTGAATGGGTGTATCTATAAAATTATAGGAAAATAATTTACTGCTCAATGGCTCGTACCTTCTTTTCAAAATCAATAAAATTCTGTACAAATGCGGTTCCATCTGCAATCCCGACACTCTGGCTCAGCTGATACAGTGAAGTTTCTTTCAGATTCGCCTGCTCAATAATTTCAGGATCAGTGAGAATATCACTGGGTCTGGCATCGGCAATCTTTTTACCACCTGAAATAACAATGGCTCTACTGGCATATTCCAACATCAGATGCATATCATGGGTGATCAGAATAATAGCGACTCCAAGCCGATTTATTTCATTAACGAATTCCATAATCTGAGTATAATGTTTGAAATCCTGTCCTGCTGTCGGTTCATCAAGAATTATAATTTCCGGATTAAGGACCAGAATGGAAGCGATGGTAACTCGCTTTTTCTGACCAAAACTGAGAGCTGCAATCGGCCATTTTCTAAAAGGAGCCAGACCGCAGACTTTAAGGACTTTCTCAACACGTTCGGCAATCTCATCCTCTTCAATATTTCTGAGCCTCAAACCGAGAGCGACTTCGTCATAAATCAGAGCCTTGGATATCATCTGATTGGGATTCTGCATGACTACAGCGATTTTCTCAGCCCGTTCTTTGATGGTCAGATCACTCATATCCTCACCTAGATAGGAGATGGTTCCCTTCGATTCCTTTTCAAAACCCGAAACAAGTCTGGACAAAGTTGATTTTCCGGCACCATTTTTACCGACAATGGCTATAAGTTCACCCTTTTCAAGTTTAAAACTGACATCATCGATAATTGGCCTGACCCCATCATATGAAAAACTTATATTTTGAAGTTCCAGCAGGGTATCCTGTTTTTCTGCAGGCTGATCCGCAACGACTGTGGCATTCCAGTCTTGAAGAGCCCTCTGAATGGCTTCTATCTGCAGGCTTTCAATATGCCCGGCCCTTAGCTGTTTCGTCACATCTACACCGGCATATTTCAGGGCTGTTACATAAAGGGGTTCACGGATTCCATTGTCGATAAGCACAGGGGACGCCATCAGAGTATCGGCATCCATATCGGCCAGAATATACCCATCACTCATCAGGATTACCCTATCGATATTCCT
This sequence comes from Spirochaetaceae bacterium 4572_59, assembly GCA_002084805.1. Classification (GTDB taxonomy): domain Bacteria; phylum Spirochaetota; class Spirochaetia; order DSM-2461; family DSM-2461; genus Oceanispirochaeta. The sequence continues at coordinate 25,031 of NBMC01000020.1, forward strand.
ATGTAAAACATCTTCGAGCCTGTGTTCTATAATAATAATTGTTTTATCAGTATCTTTATGGATATCATCGATGATCTCGATGGCTGCTTTTCCGGTGGCTGGATCCAAATTGGCCAGAGGTTCGTCAAAAAGAAGGATATCCACATCATCAACAAGGACACCCGCCAGGGATGTTCGCTGTTTCTGTCCCCCGGAAAGTTCATAGGGAGAGGATGAATGGAAACTCTCCATATCCACCATTACGGCGGCCTTATGAACACGCTCTTTCATTTCAAGCTGGGGGATATTATCGTTCTCAAGGGCGAAGGCAATGTCTTCATACACAGAAAGACCGACGAATTGACCATCTGGATCCTGCAGGACAGTACCCAGGATTTTTGAGAGCTTAAAGATATCCATATTCTGGGTTTCCTGACCCAGGATCTTTAAACTACCTGTAATCTCGCCATTATATGAAAAGGGGATAAGACCGTTAAGGCAGTGCCCCAGGGTGCTTTTACCGCTGCCACTGGGTCCTACAATAAGAATCTTTTCCCCTTTTTTTATGGAAAGGTTGATATTATGAAGAGTCGGTTTCGCCTGAGTAAAGTATTGAAAATTAAAATCACTGAACTCAATAATATTTTCTTTACTCACGGAAACCTCTTCTTAAAAAAATTTTTACTTATTTATTATGAACTCTAAATGTCAATTCTTATTGTCAACTATTCTTTATCGAGGCTACCTTTCTGAGTCTTGGTAGCGCTATAGGCAATAAGAAGAAGAGTACCGATAATGGCGACGGTAAGTGAATTCATTCCGGCTGCGACAATTCCCTGTGTAAAAACAAGATTAACAGGTTCTTTGTAGATGATAATATCCAGAACAGGAGCCACAACAACCCAGGCAATGATATTACCGATGACTTGAATTACGTTGAAAATTACAATGGATTTACCCTTAAAATTACCTTCTTCAACACCGGTTTTTTTGTAAGCCAGTCCGTAAGCAAAACCGCAGATACCACTGGCGATAACCCAGCTCCACCAGGGAGAACCATACTGCAGGGCATCAGATAGAGCGTGACCGATAAAAGCGATCAGACCACCGGCGATAGGACCGAATAGAACAGCAAACAGAGCAACCAGACCATAGGCTGTCTGCAGACTTGTTTCAGGAATGGGAGAAGGAACTTTGACGTACATAAACAGCAGCATAAAAAGGGCTGCACCCAGACCGGTTGCCACAATAGTCCTTGTGGTTACTCTAAAGTAATCTTTCATAAAATTTCTCCTTGATACTGTTTGAAAATCCTATCCAAAGGAAAGGAATAAATCTCATTTATTCTATATTGTGTCGTAGTCTGTGTCAAATTGAATAAAAAGAAACGATACCCGTGGGGTACCGTTCTATCTGTCCTGCCAAACTCTATGAGTTTACAGGAACCTGCCTGGATATGGTGGACTGAACAACATAGCTCTGCTCAAATCCGCTAAGGGTTCGAACCTGCATATTGAACTTATCCGCTTCGTTTTTAGTATTAAAGGCACCGATTCTGACACGATACATGGTTTTTCCGTTCACAGCTTTAAGCTGAACGGTACTGCTTACACCCTTATCCTTAAGAAAAGAGCTAGCACCTTCCGCCTTGGTCATGGTCGTATAGGAGCCAACCTGAATCCAATAGACCAATACCTTTACATCTTTATATGTAACAACAGGCTCTGCAGCTTCTTCCAACTGGGGAATCTCTGTCGGGGGAGTGACCAGCTCAGCATTCTTTTCTGCTACCGCTTCATCTTCCGTAACAAGTTCCACGATAAAAGAATCATCACTACCGTCTTCGCTTACCATCTCGGGATACTCATCCGACTGTCGTGCCCACTCTATAGGATCAAATTCTTCGGGAGCTTCTGTCGGGAGAGCTGTGGTGGCAGCAAGAACCGGTTTAAGCTCAGTTGTCTGATTATTAGAAGAAAAGAAGAAAAAACCTGCCATGCCTACAATAATAAGCAGACCGAGGGCCGAGAGCAGAACCCACAACACCTTCAAAGGATTCTCTTCATGATTTGTATTCCTGTTTTCCATTTCCATACTGTATTTCTCACTCCGAAGGAAGAGCCTGCAGCCATCTGTCGATATGCTTTTCCAGACGCTTCCGGCTTCCACCATTCTTTATAGTATAAATATCGACCCTCTGAAAAAAATATTGAGGGTTTAGTTTCCTCTGAGCATGAAATCGTCTGATAAGGGCCATGGGAGATTTTCGATCCCTTCTGCAGGCACGGATAAAACGCACTGGCAGTGGAGCCTCAACCCAGATGATAGCATCACAGATTTTCCAGAACTCACTTTTTTGCAGGGCTGCCGCATTGATAAGCAAAGGTAAAGGATTTTCATCCCGGCTAGCTATTTTATTATTCAGTAGACCATGCAGTTCCGGATAGATAAGATTCTCCAACTGCTTCAGCTTCAGGGGATCGGAAAAGACAAGAGAAGCAAGTTTTTGACGATCCACCCGCCCTTCAGCGCCCAGCACTCCGTGACCGAACAGAGCTGCCGCTTCAAAGGATTTCTCCTCCAGAACTTGATGGGAGAGAAGATCCATATCTATGGACTCCCACCCTCTTTTCACAAGTAAATCTGCCAGAACATTTTTTCCGGCACAGCTTTTCCCTGCCAGTCCCAAAACCATATCTAGTGGATATCTCCCCAGCTTTTTCCGCTTTCAATACTGGTATTAAGGGGTACATTCAATTGAATGATTCCTTCCATCACATCGCGGAGAATCTTTTCACAAATCCCGGCTTCCTCTTCGGGAACCTCCAGAATAATCTCATCATGTACCTGCAGAAGAACCTTGGCCTTCAGATTTTCTTCGGCCAGTTTTTTATCCATGGCCAGCATGGCTTTTTTAACAATATCCGCAGCTGTCCCCTGAATACGGGAATTAACAGCCGCCCTTTCGGCAGCACTCTTCTCCATCTTATTCTTGCTTGTAATCTGCGGTATCGGTCGGAAGCGTCCCATAAGGGTATAAACACCGCCGTCCTTTTCTGCCTGGGCAACCGTATCATCTACAAAACGTTTAATCCCGGCATACTCCTCAAAGTATGTATCAATAAACTGCTTTGCCTCGGCCCGGGAAATTTTCAACTCATTGGAGAGGCGGAAGGCAGACATACCATACATAACGCCGAAGTTGATTGTTTTTGCAATCCGTCGCTGCGAGGAGATAACCTCCTCCGCCGGAACTTTGAAAATCAGAGAGGCTGTTTTTCTATGCACATCCTCTCCTTTGTTAAAGGCTTCCATCAAACCGGGATCTTCTGACAGATGAGCCAGAACAACCAGCTCTATCTGAGAGTAGTCAGCAGAAAGAAATATGCTTCCCTTTTCGGGGTAGAAGGCCTTTCTGATCCGTCTACCGTTTTCATCCCTGACGGGAATATTCTGAAGGTTGGGATCCCGGCTTGCCAGACGCCCCGTGGCAGCTCCGGTCTGAACATAGGACGTATGAAGACGCCCGCTGACAGGATTGATCATGGTAGGCAGAGAATCCACATAGGTGGACTTCAGTTTGGCCAGCCCCCGGTAGATCAGTATCTTTTCGGGAACGGGATCTTCCTCCGCCAGCTGTGTCAGCACGGAGGTATCCGTGGAAAATCCACTCTTAGTCTTCTTGAGAGGCTGCAGTTTCCGGTCTACAAAGAGGATTTCCTGCAGTTGTTTGGTACTGTTGATATTAAATTTTTTACCACAGAGAGTATAGATCTCTTTTTTAAGAAGATCGATGGCATTATCCAGTTCATGACTGTAAAGATCCATCTCAACCTCATTCAAGAGGATCCCCCGAAACTCCATCTCCGCCAATATTCGGACCAGAGGCATTTCCAGAGTCTCAAAGAGAGATTTCAACTTCTTCTTTTCCAGTAAATCATCCAGAACTTCATAAAGCCGCCAGGTAATATCTGCATCTTCCGCGGCATATCCCACAGCCTCGTCCAGGGGTACATCCGAAAAAAGCTTACCCTTGGGAACGATATCCTTAAAGTGAACAGTTTTATAGTTCAGATAGCGTTCTGCCAGAAAATCCATATTCACGGCGCTTCCCGCATCAACCATCCAGGCAGCTACCATGGTGTCGAAAAAAACATCTCCCAGATCGATTCCCCAGCGTTTCAGCACCTTCCAGTCATACTTAATATTCTGACCGATGACTTTAACAGCCGGATCTTCCAGCAGGGGCTTTAAAGCGGACCTGACCACAGTTTGGGGCAGACAGTCCCCATGGGGAAGTATCAGAGGAATATAGCAGGCTTTTTCGCCACCCACGGAGAAACAGATACCCACAGGATTGGCCCGCATGGGATCAAGGCTGTCTGTTTCACAGTCCAGGCTGACAATGCCACGTTCTTTTACAAGGGCACACCAGCGACTCAAATCTTCTTCGTTCAGAACAGCTTCATACTCACCTTTTTTATTATTTTTGGGAGCTTCAAGCTTTTCCTCAGCCACTATGTCCGGCTGCAGTTCTCGTGCCAGGGTGGGGATTCCCTCTTCCATAAAGCGTTTAGCCGCTTCTTCTGTTTTTTCCCCCTTTATTCTCAGGGATTTTTCATCATAGGGAACAGGACAATCTGTCTTGATGAGCACAAGCTCACGGCTGAAGAAGGCATTTTCACGATTATCCGCCAGTTTCTGTTTCTGATTCTTGCTCTTGATCTCATCCAGTCGATTATAGATCTCATCCAGGGATCCAAAGGTCTGCAGCAGCTTTGAGGCCGTTTTTGGTCCAATTCCGGGGACTCCGGGAATGTTATCGGCCGCATCCCCCATAAGAGAAAGATAGTCCACAATCTGTTCCGGCCAGACTCCACGGTCTTCAAAGACATCATCCCGTTTTATCTCGGTAAGATCACCCTTTTCAGGCTTTAAAACAGAGACCTTGTCACATACAAACTGAAGCAGGTCCTTATCACCGGTAATGATATAGACCTGACGGTCATCCTGGGAGGCTTTAACAGCAAGGGTCCCCATCAAATCATCCGCCTCATAACCATCCACCCGAATACAGGGAATCCCCAGGAGGGCCAGAAGTTCTTCAATAACAGGAATCTGTTCATGCAGGTCGTCGGGAGTTTTATCTCTGTTAGCCTTATACTCTTTATACATTTCATGACGGAATGTTTTGGTTTTGGAATCCATAAGGACAATCAGATGATCGGTATTTCTCTTCTTGCAAATACTGAAGATGGTTCTGAAAAATCCGAAAACAGCGGAAACATTTTTTCCCTCACTGTTCCGCATGGGCTGTCTTATAAAGGCAAAGTAAGCCCGATAGATAACGCTGTATCCGTCGAGCAGGTAAATGGGTTCTTTCATAATCTAATATCTATCAGCGAAGGGGCCGATTCCTTTTTATTAGGTTTACTCCGGGGTATCCGGAGGGATTTCTGTTCCTGTTTCAGACTATTCATAGCAGATGCGATCTCATTCATCAATAGACGGTTTTCCTGAACGATCTGCTTTCTGGTCCTCTCGAGAGCGACAATCGCTTTGACCTGCCTCCCTTTTTGAACAGGAAAATCTTTCAGCCAGCGACTGAGGGTCTTTTCTCTGACATAAAGACCAGCCATCAGACCTTTTTCCATGTGCAGAAAATTATCCAGCCCGCCGTTCTTAAGAGATTTAAGATGATTCTGTTTAAAGAAGAAAAGAAAAGAACTGTAGCTGCAGTAACTCTGCTCCAGTTCTCCGATAAGGGAAGATATATAATCTTCAGGAGAGATTCGGGACATCCCTGCCTCCCCCGGTTAACCGGCTATATTCACGCCAACAGATACAGGATTTGCGGGAGCTGCTGTTTTGCCTTCAATGGAAGCCCAAGCTACCCGAAGTTCCGCCAATAAATGCCTGGTGTCTTTCAAATACTCAGGTTTTTTCTGAATATTTGCTTCCATCAGCTGCTGATTGAAAAACATATAAAGATTATAGAGATTCTGAGCGATATCGCCGCCTTTTTCAAAATCCAATGATGCCATCAATTCTGTAACAATATCCTGAGTTTTAACAATGCAGTTATGGACTATGTCCAGTTTTGCATCTTGTTTTTTCAACTCATGATCGGCATGATCCAGCTGTTTTATTGCTTCATCATACAGCATAACTATCAGCCTACCCTGTCCAGCAGTTTTTACTTTAGTCTGTCGATAGGCGTTTAACGGATTTCTGTTCATATAACGGCAGCCCTCCCCTAATTCTTCAGTTTATTCTCGGCACATTATTCAGCATTCTTAAATAGAATTTTAAAAATTTATAACTCCTGGCGGGAATATGCAACCCTGACCAAAGCCTTTTATCATGATTTATTGTCCATCAAATCAAAAAGAGCTACAATATCATAGCCTCTGATTATTAAACCTTCTATAAGCATAGCCAAGTTCATAGACAGGTAATCATCCCTATCTGCAAAGCGTCCGACAGTAACAGGGATAATTGTTCCCGGAACTATTTTATTCAGCAAATTCTCTATCATAGGAACTGTTTCACTGTAGCGGGAGTCATCTTTGGCAATCCTGTCAGGAACTTCCAGCTCACTACCGATAAAAGTATACTTCAAGACTCCCGTGGTATCGAGAATTTCTCTGTTAAAATAATAATAGGGACTGTGCCAGATCATGGCCATTTCCTTCCCAGTTACAATAAAGTAGTCATCCTCATTCCGGGCCAGCCCCTTTTTAAGAAATTCCCGGTTTATATGATATTTAGGATCAGACATATCAAAGTAGGTATAAAACAGAGATCCAACAGTATGCCCAGAATCGGCTATCATCCTGGTTCTGTCAGGATAGTTATTGATAAAATCTCCGTTCAGAAAAAAAGTGGCCGGAACCCCGTATCCCCGAAGAATTTCCATAAGACTGTATAATCCCTCTGCAGAATTGACAGCGTTAAACACGAGAGAGACTTCTCTGCGGCCCTGACTGTTCCCCTGACTGAAATACCAGGGAACATCCTGTACTTCCCGACGATGCTGAAGGGAAAGCTCAGGAGCAAACTGACTGAAGTAGGGTTTCATCAGATCATCACTTGTGTAGCTAGCAACCCTACGCACCTTAAGAGATTGGGCATACCAGCCGCCTGAACGTTCTTCCAGAAAAATCCTGAACTTTTCCGTACTCAGCCGATGGGGCCGAAGTGATCCAGCTTCCAGAGCTTCCCAGTGAAAATTATTTTTATACAAAAACAGTTTGTCACCGGAAAGCCCCTGAACACGGTTTTCCGTATCAAATCCCCAATCATCCACCTGACTGAGAGCTATAAGAGTGGAAGCATTATCAGAGACTTCAATAATCTGTCTGTCTCCCAGAATAAATTGCCCCTTTTCGGTCCAGTAGACCTCCAAAGGATGAAGCAGTTCATAAGTATTGAGCCTTTCTTTCCGGAGGCTGTCCATAATCAGGACACGATCCTCTGTTCTGAGAGCAAATTGGGACATATCGGGGCTCACTGAGAATCCCAGGACCTGTTCATCACTCAAAGGGCTGAACTTTCCGCTCCCCTTTAGATCGAGAGTATAGACAATCCCTGTCCCTTCATTAAAGTCGGAAACAAGGACTATAAAGTTACTATTATTCAACCAGGTAAAATCAGAAATACTCTGGCCTGAAGGAACTGAAAGGGTGGCAAACTGTCTGATAGAACTTTTATCCTCTTCATACAGACTATTTAACGGGAAAAGAAGTCCGTCCTGCTCATCTTTTAGAAGAAAGATGGCACTTCCTTCTGGATTTATAGTATAACTGTCAAAAACAGGATTAAATTCAACGGGCAGACGCCCCCAGACTGAACCTTTTTGAAAGGGATCCGCATAAAAAGATCTGGTGAAAAATTCTGAACTATGAAGACGATACAGCAGACTGCTGCAAATCATATAAAGATAATTCCCCGGACTCCAGCTGACAGAGTTCATATTGCTGTGCCCCAGACGGCGGAACTCTTCCGCGGGAATACGCTTGCTCAGATACTGATCTATGGAAAAATAATAGAGTTCCCTGTCCCTCCGGTACACAAAGTAGCGGGAATCGGGAGACCATTTAACAAGTTCTGTGCTGAATTCTCTGGGAATAAAACCTGTCAAAAGCTGAGATTTCTCAAGATCATGATCATAGAGGTAGAGGGATACATCAATCCCCTCCTCTTCTCTAACATACACAGAGTAACGACCGTCGGGAGAGTCATAGAGAGGCAGAAGTTCCAAAGCTGAAATACTGCGACCCTTCTTGAGAGGTTCCATATAATCCGGAGTCTGCCAGCCCCTGGATTCCTGATTGTAGATAAAGAGACCATTGTGATTATGGATCCGGAGTTCTTTCCGACCGGGATAGTATCCGCTTTGTTCGGGATACACTGTCAGAGGACCGTACTCAAGTGATTCCGCGTTACCAAGAATAAGGGTCCGGTAGCTGTAAGCGGCGGGAACAGGATTCTCTGCGCTAAGCAGAATTTTATTATCTGCACTGATATCTGGTCCGGAAAGAGTTAACCGTCTACTCTGTGAAAAAAGAAGCTGAGTAGACAGTATTATGAATAGTAATAATATTTTTGTTCGGTACATTATAAACAACTATCGGAAAATGAAGGCCTAATGATGAGACTTTGCCAGAAAAGCTTCAAGTTCCTCTTCTAGACTATCCAGATAGGACTCTAGTTTCTCCAGAACCTCAAGACGTTCTTCTACCTGAATCCTTTCCATTTTATCGAATGGCTTATCCAAGACCCCTGCCAGATCTGTTTTAGACTCCAGGCTCTTGCCGCACCAAGGGCAAAAAGTATAGCAGGAGCTAGTTAATTTACCGCAATATGAACAAAATTTTACTTCTTCCATAAATTGCTCCTCCATAGATCAGATTCGACGTCTACTTTAAATATTAACCAAGTCGATCAAAATCTCAATAGATTTATAAGCTTCTGACGATAAATCTTCCCTACGTATATCCCCGCGAATGATGGCTTCGGCCACGGGAACTCCCGGATCGCCATTCTCCATATACTGTTTTTCCAGCAAATCGTTCCGGAAAGATTTATGTTTATCTATGGCAATTTCCAGGGTATCCGCAGTAATCCTTTTTTTCTGCCAGCGCTCAAATTGCCTGGCCAGATCCTCCAATGCCCGCTCCTGGGCAATCTTGAAAGAGTTTTTTTTCCATTTATTCAGTTCGTTAAGAACTTTCTTAGTATATTCGACCATGATGATTCCTACAGAAGTTCCGATGCCAATTCTGCCAGAGGACTCCTTTCAGAATGCCCCAAAGTAATATGTCCCGCCAATTCCACATCGCGGAAGGCTTCCACCAGACAGGACAAACCGTTCGACTCCGCATCCAGATAGGGATTATCGATCTGATAGGGATCTCCCGTCAAGACAACTTTAGTTCCTTCTCCGGCCCGGCTGACAATGGTTTTCACCTCATGGGGACTCAGATTCTGTGCTTCGTCGATAATTATGAACTGACGAGGCAGAGAACGTCCTCTGATATAAGTAAGAGCTTCAATTTCAATGGTCTTATTATTCATCACCTGATCGACACTCTTCAGACTCTGACGGTGAGCTTCATCTATAATATATTCCAGGTTATCAAAAAGAGGCTGCATCCAGTGACTCATCTTCTGGTTTTTAGCCCCCGGCAGATAACCGATATCCTTTCCCATGGGAATAATGGGACGGCTCAGTAAAACCCTGGTATATTTTTTCTCATCCATGGTTTTCTGAAGACCCGCGGCCAGAGCGAGGAGGGTTTTACCCGTTCCTGCTTTACCCACCAGAGTTAGCAGTTTGATATCGTCATTCATCAGTAGATCGAAGGCAATACGCTGCTGGGGATTCAAGGGCCTGATTCCCATAATGGATTCTTCCATGGTGGAAGAAATATGAATAACCGTATTATCCGCCTTATTATATCGGGCCAGCTGGAAGGCCTTAGACTCACCCCCCTCCCTCAGCATCAGGTACTGATTGGGATACATATGCGCTTCGGGAGCTTCGGCAACTCCCTCACTGACAAGTTTATCCAGAATTTTTCTTTCCCCGTCCAGCTCCCGGAAACCCTGATAGAGCGTCTGCATATCCACTTTGTGTTTTTCATAATCCACCGCTTTAATCCCGATGGATATAGCTTTAATTCTGGCATTAATATCTTTTGAAACAAAAAAGACATCGCTGTTATGTTGCTGCATGTACTTGGCACAGAGAATGATTTTATTATCCATTTTAGAGGAGGCCAGGGACTCTTCCACGGATCTGTCAAACTCCAGAACGACTTTAAGGATACCACCATTATCCAGTTTAACCCCCTGCTGGAGGTTCCCGTGACGGCTGACTCCGTTCATAAAACGGATGGCTGCCCGGGCACTGCGACCACGACCTTCATGTTCTGTTTTAAGATTATCCAACTCTTCCAGAACCCATATAGGGATAACAACAATACTGTCTCTGAATGACATAATGGCATCAGGTCGATGTATGAGAACATTGGTATCAATAACAAAAGTCTTAGTTCTTTCTTTCATATGCTGCACTCCCTGTGATGATTCTCTCTAATAGTTTCTATTATAAAGTGAATGACTAACAACCGCAATATTATTGTATTTCTTTCATTTTATGTTGATAAGAGAGGAATATTTGTATTAACATTTTTCTAGTATATAGACTTATTTTTGATATATAGAACTAATTTAGCTATCAAATTGACACGTCTTGGATTTTTCTATTATTCTCTTATAATTATGTACGTTATAATACTAGGTGCTGGCCGTGTTGGATCACAGTTAGCCAGGCAGTTAATTGCCGAAAAAAAGGACGTTGCCTTAATTGAAAGAGATCCCGATAAAGCACGGGATGCCGCCAACAAAATGGATTGCCTTGTCATAAATGATGAGGGTAATAACATTGAAAGTCTGACAAAGGCAGGGATTCAGAAAGCCGATGTTTTTGTCAGTGTTACAGCTTCGGACGAAATAAACCTTATTTCCTGCGGGCTTGTATCTGCAGAGTTTGAAAATGTTGTAACTATTGCCCGGGTCCGGAATCTTGACTACTCACGGACAAAAATGATTTCCAATTCCTTTCTGGGGATCGATCATGTGATCAATCCAGAAATTGAAGCGGCCCGGATAATCTCTTATGCCGTCAGTCATGGTGCCAGAAGTGATATCATGCTTTTTGAAAATACGAGTCTCCAAATGAGAAATCTTACAATCCGTCAGGATTCAGATTTTCATAACAAATCCCTCAAAAATATCCGTCAGGAACTTGATTTCGCCTTTTTGGTGGCTGCGGTCATGCGGAATGATCACTATATCATTCCTTCAGGAGAAACTGTTATTAAAGAAGGTGACGAGCTCTACCTTATCTCTACGGAAAAAGGATTTGAGACAATTTTTCAGCTTGAAAACCAGGAAAATATTGAAATCAATAGAATTGTCATAATCGGTGGAGGACATATTACATCCTATGTAGCAGAAGAAATGCTACAGCAGGAAGGAAATGGACACTCCCTGCCGGGTCTGTCACGGCTCTCCCGTTTTTTTATGCGAAAGGACAAAAAACAACTTCACATCATTGAAAAAAATTATGAACGCTGCAAGGAACTGGCCGAACGTTTTCCCCAGGCTCTGATCACACATGCCGATGTAACGGAAGATCATTTTCAGGAAGAGGAATTTCTAAATAATACAGACCTTATTATCACGGCAACAAATAATCAGGAACTGAATATTGTAACAGGAATATATGCAAAAACCCGGGGAGTCTCCAAAGCCCTGGCCCTGGTTACCAGAAACAGTTACAGAACCATGGCTCATAACCTGAATGTGGATATGACAGTCTGCCTGAACGATACGGTGGTTAATTCCATTCTTAAGATTGTCAGAAAAGGAAATTTCAAGAATGTTCATGCCCTTTCGGGAGGGAAACTTGAGGTTATAGAATTCCAGCTCGGCAATGAATCTCTTATTAATGGAAAAAAAATAAGTGATATCAAACTGCCTTCAAACAGTCTTATTATCTTTATATCCCATGAGGGAGATGACATTATCCCCACTGGTAATACTGTTGTTCAAAATGGTGATAATCTGGTAATGATTCTGGAAAGAAGCTCCATTACCAAGATTGAATCCATCATAGGCGCTTAAACAGATGAAAGGAAAATTAATCATCCATGTACTGACCATACTGCTTCTGGTAGTAGCAGCTTTTATGCTGATTCCTCTGGGAATTGCTCTCTATTATGGCGAAACAGACAGTTTTAAGGCCTTTCTCTATCCTATATTGGCTCTGCTACCCTTGGCAGCCGTCAGCTATGGGACAACCCGGAGTAACAGAACGAAAATTCTGACTCCCCGGGACGGATTTATGTTGGTGACTCTCAGCTGGGTGGCAGCTTCCGCCCTGGGTGCTCTTCCCTTCTATATTTCGGGTACCATCCCATCCTATACGGATGCCTATTTTGAAACCATGTCGGGCTTTACCACAACGGGAGCTTCGATCCTGAAGACCATTGAAAACCTGCCCTACTCTATGCTTTTCTGGCGGAGTCTGACCCACTGGCTGGGGGGTATGGGGATTGTAGTTCTGACCGTAGCCATATTCCCGTTGCTGGGAATTGGAGGGATGCAGCTGCTTAAAGCGGAGGCACCCGGACCGTCGGTGGATAAGATCACACCGAAGATCACCCATACGGCCAAGATCCTCTGGTTTATCTACCTGGGGCTGACCATAGTGGAAACCATACTTCTAATGTTGGGGGGTATGAATCTCTTTGATTCCCTGACCCATGCATTCGGAACAATGGCGACCGGTGGATTTTCACCGAAAAATACAAGTGTGGGAAACTATAATTCCCCCTTTATCCACTGGGTTATTACCATATTTATGGTGATGGCAGGTTTGAACTTTGCCCTCTACTTTAAGCTTTTGACAGGAAGGATCAAAGATCTGCTTCTGGACACAGAAATGAAAGCCTATCTTGCAATTTTTGCTGCGGCCTCTCTGGCCATAACCGTCTCTCTGCTGAAACATGATGTCTTCGATTCTTTCTGGACGAGTCTGCAATACGCGGCCTTTCAGGTTGCCTCCATACTAACGACTACAGGATATGCCACTACCAACTACGATTTGTGGCCGGAATTCAGCAAGGTCATTCTCTTTCTGATGATGTTTATAGGAGGCTGTGCCGGATCTACCGGAGGCGGTATGAAGGTTGTCCGTATTGTAACCCTGTTCAAACTGTCACTGCGAGAACTGAAACGGCTGGTTCACCCCAGAGGGGTATTTCACCTGCGCCTGAACAAAATGGTTGTGCGCAAGGATATTATCAGCGTGATTACGGGCTTCGTCTTTCTCTACATATTCAGCCTGCTTGTAACAACCGTCGTTGTGGCAACTGGGGGATATGATGTTCTGACCTCCTTCTCCACGGCTCTGGCAACCGTTGGAAATATCGGTCCCGGTTTCAACATGGTAGGACCGACCATGAATTATTCCTTCTTTCAGGGTGGTATTAAATGGTTTCTCAGCCTTGCCATGATGATGGGCCGTCTGGAAATCTATACGGTTCTGGTTGTCTTTACACCCTGGTTCTGGAAGAAGCAATAAACAGTAGTTTCATAAAAGATAGGAGATTTTTAATGAGTAATATATGGTTGATCAACGGGACAGTTATCACCGGCTATCTGAGTCAGGAGAAATGCTGCATTTATGTAGAGGATGGACAGATCGGAGATGTGATCAGTCTGAAACGCTTCCAGGAGAAAAAGATCCCGGCGGATGCACTGGTTTATGATGTAAAGGGCGCCTGGATTACCCCCGGATTTATCGATAGTCACATCCATGGATTCGGAGGGTTCGGAACAGAAGATGGTAAAAAAGAATCCATCCTGGGAATGTCTGAAAAACTGGCGGGATACGGAGTTACCTCCTTCTGCCCGACGGTCTATTCCAACACTCCCGAGGCGATGCTCAGTTCCATAATAGCCATAGTGGAGGCCAAAGGAGAGGAAACGGGAGCTACCATACTGGGTATTCATCTGGAAGGTCCTTTTATTTCGGTCAAACGGCTGGGGGCCCAGAATAAAGAAGGATGCAGCCCTGTCGATATGGAACTGATGGATAAACTTTTTCAGGCCGGGAAGGGATTGATAACAAATATGACCGTGGCACCGGAGCTGAAAGGAATGCGGGAACTGGCCCTGTACTGCCTGAAAAAAGGTATTACCCTGCAGGCGGGCCATACGGACGCGGCCTATGAAAACATGGTTGAAGGTATGCAGGCGGGAATCCTCCACTCGACCCACTTTTTCAATGCCATGAGCCGACTTCATCACAGAAACCCCGGTGCGGTGGGTGCCATTATGATCCATCCCGAGATGTCCTGTGAAATTATCGCCGATGGAGAACATGTCCATCCGGAACTCCTCCGTCTGCTTATGAGGGACAAACCTGTGAGCAAAGTTGTACTGGTAACAGATGCCCTGAAGCCTACGGAACAGGAACATGGTCCTTTTAAAGCCAATCATGAAGAAGTGGAGCTGGTGGATAATGTTTTTAAAAAGAAAAACGGTGTGCTGGCCGGTTCCTGTTTGACCATGATCAGGGGAATCGAAAACCTGGTTTCCTGGGGTGTTCCCATAGAACAGGCTGTTCAAATGGCCGGCAGCAATCCTGCCAGGATTCTGGGCAATCCAAAACTTGGTAATCTGGTTCCCGGCAGTGATGCGGATATCACAGTCTTTGACAAACAGTTTAATGTTCTTGTCACCATTGCCAAAGGAAGGATTCTGAAAAATCTGATCAGCTGAGAAACAGTTTGATCGTTCCGGTAAGTGTGGCGAAGATAATAAACAGCCGGAAGGGTTTCTCCGGAATTCTTTTGACAATCTTCAGTCCGGCATACATGCCTATCATAACAAAGGGAACCAGAACTGCATCCAGCAACAGGGTATGGGGAAGCATGGTTTTCCATACAAACAGGTGAATAGGTATCTTTAGTAAATTTACAACCAGAAAGAAAACGGCTCCTGTACCGATAAAGATCTCCTTGGGAAGATTCATGGACAAGAGGTACACAGCCATTATGGGACCGGCCGCGTTTCCCACCATAGTGGTAAATCCCCCGCTGAAACCTCCCAGGGCATGAGAAGCCCAATGATCAGGTAGAGACAGGGGAGTTCTACTGAACTCCTTATATATCATCAGGATCAGACAGATCAGGACAAGAACGGCCATGATCAGCCGGAAGGTCTCATCAGAAATGGATTGACCCAAAATCATCCCTGCTATCAACCCCAGCATAGCGGCAGGAAGGAGACGCAAAAAGTGGATCCAACTTATTTTCTTATGGTATATAAATATAGCCGTAATATCACCGGCAACAAGCAGAGGCAAAATAATGGATGCAGAGCTTTTTCCTCCAAAGTAAGTGGCAAAAATCGGAATAACAATGATATTGACTCCCCGAAGCCCCGCCTTATTGAGACCGATAAGCATAGCACAGAGTACAAGAATACCCCAATCAAAGGCTGTTAAAAAATCAGGCAGCATAGCTTTTCCTTACAAATATATTTTAAACATAACGGGAGCAAAAACACTCTCTAAGCATTTATCTTTAATTTCAAATCATCAAGAAGAGCCAGGGGGGGGAGCGGCAGATGTTACCCAGACAGACAAACAGTACTTTATACTTTTCCATAGAGCATTATAGCTGAAAGGATTCCCCCGGGGGAAGATAATTCTCACGGGAGAAATCTCATCTAAAGCATCTGCCTCAGAGCATCCGCCAGGGTATGCCAGATCTGCAGACGTTTTTTATCATCCTGTTCCAGAAGAGTGCACCTGAAACCTGCCAGATCTGAACAGAAACCGCTTAAGGGAACCGTACAGATTCCTACAGACCCCAGGAGGTTGTATACCAGTTTTTTGTCGGGAGCGGCTTTACCAATTTTTTCAGCCAGGTACTCTTCCACATCTTTTCTCATGGGAAGGGCTTTAAAGTTTTTAATTTTCTCACTGTCCAAAAGCACTGTCAGGTAAAAAGCCCCATGAGGAAGGTTAAGCTGCACTCCCGGAACGGCATTCAGTATCTCTGCGGCTTCAGATGCCCTCTCACCGAAGATCCGGTTCCTTCTCTCCAGATGCTCCCAATAACGGGGATCACCATAAACCAGAGGGATGGAGAGCTGAGGCAATGTAGTTGAACAGACCTCCAGCCGTTTGGCATTGATAAGAGTCGCAATAAATTCATTAAAATTAGTATCCTTATGGCGGTTAAAGACCTCTATCCAGCCACAGCGACCACCCGGCCAGGGATATTCCTTACTGATACTCCGCATGGCGATTCCCGGAACCTCTCCGATCACCGAACTGAGATGGCGGGATTCAGCCCCGTTATAGACGATATGGGCATAGGTTTCGTCGCAGAGTACAAAAAGATCATAGCGCCGGGCGATATCCACAATCTTCATCAGAATCTCTTCAGGATAAACAGCCCCGGTAGGATTATCCGGATTGATCAATAGGATACCGGCAATAGAGTCGTTGTAGCGGACCTTATTCTCCAGATCCTCCAGGTCGGGCATCCACATATTATCCGGATCCAGTTTATAAGTTGTATGTGCATAACCGGAATGAGCGGCTTCCGCCGAAGAGAGAGTGGAATAGGCCGGAGAGGGACCGATAACCCGTGCTTCCCGTTTCAAAAAGGCGAATAAGGTGGAAACTGCATCTCCCAGGCCGTTAAAAAAAATAATATCCTCTGCCGTAATCTGAGTCCCCCCACGGCCGTTGGCACTTTCTGCCAGATACTGCCGGGTTGCAAAATCCCCTTCGGTTGCAGTATAGGCATAGCTGCTGCTTTTTGAAGTCAGACCGCTAATAATTTCTCTGATCCAGAGGGGAACTTCTTCCCCTTTCTGAACGGGATCTCCGATGTTTTCGAAGATAATATCCATTCCCAGCGCCTGAAGACCGTGTGCAGTCCCCACAATTTCACGAATTTCGTAATGAAGCTGGTCGGCTCCCTCCCAGACAATGTTTCGTCGCATAGTACACTCCTTTTGCTGCCTCTGGTCTTTGAATCGCTGCTTTTAATAAGCATAAAAAAGGCATAAAAAAAGCCGTGATTCTGCAAAGAACCACGGCGTAACTGACATATTGACGGATCAGCCGACGATTCCTCTCTGAGAGGCCGCTGCTGCCGCTACTGCGTTGAGATGACTGTTTGTAGACAGATGTTCACGCAATTTCATGGTTCGATCATACTCCTGCTCCCCCATCCGGTCAAGAGATTTTAAAATAATCTATGATTTTCGTAAGACTCTTTATACTTCCCATAAATAACGCCGGAGCTGTTCGGCGTTTTTGGTAATCCCGATCCTGAGTGTAATCTTCGGGAACCAGCAGACCGTCGCTCAGGATCTGTAAGGGTGGGTTGGAGAGGGAGGTCATCGTTTAAATAAAAAGTTCGGGGGAAACACCATACTTTTCAGACAGTCTTCTGATATGGCCGAGGTTAAGCTGTCTTTTACCGCTCAATATTTCATTGATAACTGTCCGGGATGCAACATCTGCAAGATCCCCCTGCTTATGACCATGGTTTTCCATAAGATGCCTGAGTATCTCTTTGGGGGCAATATCTGCAATAGGATAGTGTTTATCCTCAAAAGCGGATATTTGAGATGTAATATAATCAATTACAGGTTCAAGTACAGCTTTACCTGCTTCAAATCTGTCAGTAAGCTCCAGAAGATAGTTAATGGCTTTATCATTTTCTTCTTCTGTATGGATTTGAAGACTCTGCATAAATTGACCTAATTCATTTTCCAGGGCATAACTCATATCATATCTCCTTAACAGTACTTCTTCGTATATTCCGCATGGGGGAGAAAATCAATTACAAAAACAGTTTTCCCCCATGTGTACCGGACTATCAAACGAAAATCATTCCCTTTTAAATTGATACAAATGTAATCAGAACCCTTCAGATTATCTGCAAAAGGGTAAGCCTTTTTTAATTCCATAATATTATGGAAGATTGACCTCTGATTAACTTTCAGCCAGACTCGGAGCCCCGGCTCAGCAGCAGGATATAAACTGATATACTCCTCAACAGTCTTCCGCTTAATGATAGTCATTGAAGCTCCTTACTTTTTCAGTGTCGCATATAGTGACACTTTTGTAAAGGAATAACTCTCGCCTCTCTGTTCAACAGTATACAGGGCCATTATACCCCTTCTCCATGTTGACAGCAGCAAAGCCTATATTTATCCTTGGAGGCAGAGAGGTAGTAATGAAAAAACTTGTATCCTGGAATGTGAACGGAATCAGAGCAATGGAAGGCAAAGGTCTGTACGACTGGATGGAGGAGTTCCAGCCGGATATTCTCTGCCTGCAGGAGACCAAGGCCCAGCCGGAACAGCTGAAACCCCACTTCCTCGAAAGAGAAGGATATCATATCTATTTTGAAAGCGCCGAAAGAAAGGGCTACAGCGGCGTGGCCATGTATTCAAAGGAAAAGCCCCTTTCCATCCGCAATATGGGTATAGCCGAATATGATAGCGAAGGCCGTACCCTGATAGCAGAATTTCAGAACTATACACTGATAAACTGCTACTTCCCCAACTCCCAGTCCGAAGGAGCCCGGCTGGATTATAAAATCGGCTATAATCAGGCCCTCCAGAATCTGGCTGACTCTCTGGTAGAACAGGGAAAAGATGTTCTGATCTGCGGAGATTACAATGTGGCTCACAAAGCCATAGACCTGACTCATCCGAAAAATAATGAGAAGAATCCCGGCTACCTGCCCGAAGAGCGGGCCTGGATGGATCATTTTACAAATTCAGGGTGGATAGATACCTTCCGTCACTTTCACAAAGAGCCCGAGCAGTATACCTGGTGGTCCTATAGGATGAAAGCCCGTGATAAAAACGTAGGATGGAGGATAGACTACTGGTGTACCAACAAAGCTTTTATTGACAGAGTGGAAGACTGTGTAATTCATCAGGAAATAATGGGAAGCGACCACTGCCCTATTGAACTTATACTGAAATAAGAGATGATAAAGAAGGGAGTATATACAGGGGCTATTCGATTGATGAAAAACAACTATATTAGATTAATCACCAACAGTCCCCTCACCTTCAAGCTGATAAAGAAGATCCTGCTACTCAGTGTAACTATGATTGTTCTGAGCGTTTCCGTTCAGCTGAGATTACAATACAAGTCAAATATAAAAGAGATCAACCAATATTTGGAAAGCATCACAGAAACTCATGTACCGGCCATTACGGAAAGCGTCTACAATATAAATGAACGACTAATTTATTATCAACTAAAGGGAATGCAGTCTCTGGATTTTATTTCCTATGTAGAAATACGGGAAAACAGGGGTGGTAAAATCTTTGTTTCCTCTGCAGGAGAAATAAGCAGAGAAGAGATTAAAAAGGAGTACCCCCTTATATACACATCATCGACGGACAAAGTCACGTCTTTAGGCAGCCTCCTGGTATCTGTCAGCTATAAAGAAATTTATAAAAGACTGTACCATAAAGCTATACTGACTCTTCTGGTAAATATCCTTATAATCCTGCTTCTTTCGATTTTTTTGTTCATACTGGTTGAAAAGACCATAACCCGCCATATTTACAACATTGCCTATTACACCGAGGGGATCAGCCTTTCAAACCTGAATAAAAAACTTATTCTGAAAAGAAAAATACTCCCTGAAACGAAAGAAGATGAATTCAGTCTTCTGGTTCAGTCCATAAATGAAATGAGGATGCGTCTGGCTGAAGAAGTCAGTATCAGAAAAAAAAATCAGCAGGAAAAAGAAAACCTGAGAGAGCAGTTCAACCAGTCTCAGAAGCTGGAGTCCATCGGACGCCTGGCAGGCGGAGTGGCTCACGATCTGAATAATCTCCTCACCCCTATAGTGATATACAGCGAGATGATAGGAAACCAGTTTGATAAGGGGAGCGAATACAAGGGTTTTTCCGAGGGAATTCAAGAAGCGGGACTTAAGGCCAAAAATCTCATCGCTCAGCTTCTGACATTCAGCAAAAACTCTCCCCGTGACTACAGATCTGAAGACCTGAACCGGATAATAGAAGGATTTGAAAAACTCCTGCGCCGGACAATACTGGAAAATATACAGCTGAAAACATCCCTTTCCCCGGACAGCATGATGATAATTGCCGATAAGAATCAGCTGGAACAAGTTATCATGAATCTCGCCATCAATGCACAAGACGCCATGCCCACAGGAGGAGTTCTCTCTCTGGAGACGAAAGCGGTTTTACT
>NBMC01000003.1 GCA_002084805.1 Spirochaetaceae bacterium 4572_59
CATCTTTATTTGTACTACCAGTTAATTGCGTTCCTCAACCTCGCGGGCCTGCGGTACGCAATCGGCTTGACTTTCGTCAAATACTTTAATTTCCCTTCTCTAATTCCTTTGTAAAAGAACGCTTAGTTCAGTGCGTCAGCAACTTGTCTGCCCGAACGCTCCGTGAATATATAACTATCCCGCTTTTGTGTCAACAGAATCTTTTATTTTTTTCACTTTTTTTTAATCCGATAGTCCTTACCTATCCCTATATATGTTTTAAAACATTATACCATATAATTTTAGACAGACCTATAAGTATAAGGACAGATCTATTAAAAAGGACCAATAGTCCAGACTCTCTTTGTTCCATCCTTAAATTTAAAAAAGGCTGCTACATATATTGTGAAGCCGCCAGCTACAAATCAATTACTTATCTTTAAATCAGAGTTTCCCACTGTTTTTAAGACTATGCTGAATAAAATCCTTGAACAATGGCCCGGCTTTTATAGGAGAAGAACAGAATTCGGGATGAAACTGAACTCCTACACTCCAGGGATGATCAGGCCATTCCACTGATTCCACAAGGGATTTATCACTGGTAGTTCCTGAAATAATAAGCCCTGCTTCTGCTAATTGTTCTCTATATTTATTTGAAACCTCATATCTATGGCGGTGGCGTTCAAATATGGACGCAGTTCCGTAAGCCTTATAGATATTAGTTCCTTCTTTAACCACAGATTCACTCAGTCCGAGTCTCATGGTTCCGCCGTAGGCTGTAACATCCACCTGTTCTTCCAACAGAGAAATAACAGAGTTATCACCTTCAGGACGAAATTCTGAACTGTCGGCGTTATCAATCCCCAAAACAGACCGGCTGTATTCAACAACCATTATCTGTAGACCGAGACAGATTCCCAAACAGGGAATTTTACTTATCCGGGCATAACGGACAGCCTGAACCATTCCAAGGATTCCCCTGGAACCGAAACCACCGGGAATCAGGATGCCATCAAAGCCATCAAAAAGTTCGGAGAGATCTTCTCCATCAGCTACTTTCCTCTCAATTAATTCAGAATCAATTTTTTCGAGATCAAGACGGACTCCATTCGCCATGGCACCATGGACAAGCGCCTCATCTACTGATTTATAGGCATCGCCGAGTTCGATATACTTACCGACCATGGCAATCTTTACAGACTGTTTAGCATTTTTATGTATATCGGCCAGTTTTTCCCAGGCTGAAATTCTGGCTTTCCTGCTTCTCATTCCCAGCTTACGACAAACCACCTCATCCATTCCCTGTTTATGATAAACAACAGGGATTTCATAGATAGTCGTATCTACATCATGGGCAGACAGAACACAATCATAATCGATATTGGTAAATTGAGCGATTTTCCTTTTGAGATCAACCGGCAATTCTTTCTGACATCGGCATAAAAGAACATCAGGCTGAATACCAATCTCCCGCATATCTTTCACAGAGTGTTGGGTCGGTTTTGTCTTCACTTCACCACCAGTTACGGTGGGCACCAGAGTCAGATGAACAGAAAGGGCATTCTCATGACCTTTTTCATGGATGATCTGACGAACCGCTTCCAGAAAAGGAATAGACTCAATATCACCTACGGTTCCACCGATTTCTACGATAGTTACATCGATTTCCGGTTTTTCTCCCAGAGAGATAATACGCCTTTTGATCTCATCTGTAATATGCGGGACGACCTGAACACATTTTCCCAGAAATTTGCCTTCCCGCTCTTTCCGGATAACGCTGTCATAAACCTGTCCGGTTGTAATGGAATGGGCCGCACTGAGAGGCGAATGGGTAAAACGGGCATAATTCCCTAAATCAAGGTCGGTCTCAGCACCGTCATCGGTAACATATACCTCTCCGTGCTGATAAGGGCTCATAGTACCCGCATCGACATTAATATAGGGATCTATTTTTATCATACAGACGGAAAACCCACGGCTTTCCAAGAGTGTTCCCAATGATGCGGATGCCAGTCCTTTTCCAAGACTGGAACAAACTCCGCCAGTTGTAAAAATGTATTTCTTCATGGGATTAAATTATTTACCGGATGAACATCCATTGTCAATCAAGTGATTTGCTTTTTTAGATAGGAAATGGGAGATTTTTTCCTAAATATATTTCTTCCGGACAAGAATAAATATAGTAAGGTGAAAACAAGATACGGGATTAACAGCTGCGATACTGAATCAGCTGATCCAAATCTCCCCGAAAAACTCGGGCCTATGAAAATCCGGATATTCAGTTTCGATTTTATTCCAGCTCAAATAATGAGGAAGCGAAAGATCATCACCGCATTTATAAAAATTGCCTCTGAACTTCTGACCAGATAATGTTTCAAAATCATCCCGGACAAAACACTGAACAGGAATGGCCACAAGCAAGCTCCAAGGCTTCGCTTCCTCCAGAACTCCTTCCGAATAAATACAACAGCTTTGCTGCCCGAGAGAAGGAATCCGGGAAATACCTTCCAGGATCTCAGAGCCAATATACTCTCGATTATTCCTATCTGTACCGACCTGAGCCAGACAAGTCCCCAGGCAGTTAAACTCAAAATTATAATAATAATTACTTCCCTGAGGGGATAGAAAGATCTCTACACAGCTATCCAGATAGACCGGTTCATTATCTTTTTTAAAACGTCCCAAGACCTCTCTTTCCCTGATATGAAATTTTACAAACAGATATTCATCACTGCTTGCAATTCGCACAGAGACTTCCGGCCTTTCTGGATAATCCATCCAGGACCGCTTATCTACAGCACAGGGCCTGCCCAGCTGATCAAAATGAGAATTAAACGATTCCAACTCCTCCGGATCAAGAAGGTTCAGATAATGATTCGAGACCGTAGGGACTATTATTTTTTTATTTTCCATTTCATTTTCCTAGTTATCAGTATGGCTGAGCCAGTAAGTTATCACCAATATGCTGGATAACATAAGCGTACTGACCCGATGATTTAACAGTGATTTTTTTTTCCAGAACAGAATTTCCAGTAATCCACTTCAATTCATACTCTCCCGGAGAGAGTTGCCATTCATAAGAGCCCGCAGAAACAGATCCAAACTGCAGAAGCTTTTTTTCCGCTCCGCCCCCGATAATCCTCTTCTCCCCATTCACCAGAAAAGTCAAGTCTTCCAGGTCATGCCGGATAGAAAGGATTCCGGGAAGTGGAATAAGCTGCACCTGCAAATTCAGCTCATTCTGATAAAACTGCAGAGGAATATTTAGATAACGTGGATAGTATCCGGAACAGAATATTTTAAAACTATAAGCATTCCCGCTCAACAGAGACAAATCATCCACAGAACTCCAGGAATTACCGTCTTTCTGAACTAGAACAGCTGAGAAATCAGACAAATTTTCCCCTGTTAGGGCATCACTGACATAAGATCTGATATTCAGAACTTTCCTGGGGATCCGGGGGCTTTGAATCTCAAGAATAGAATCTTCTTGCTGCCGGGACATTGGTGGAAGATAGAACAGGATCCACTGAACCTGACTTCCCCAACGAACCATAATCCTGTAATTTCCTGTTTTCAGATAGTATTTATCAGAATAATCATAATTACGGGATAGATCCACTTCTTTAACAGACTCAAGATAACGGGATCTGTCCCTGTAGATATGCAAATCTCCTGTATGAAGAAAAGAATCATCTTCTGAGAGGATATGCAGTTGAAAAACACCCCGGCTTTCCCGGGAAAAAAAGCGATAAAAATTACCCGTATATAGAGAAAGAGAAAAGCCAGAGGCCAGCAGAAGAATAAAAATTATAAGAAAAAAGAGAAATCCCCTCCCCTTTTTTTTTACAGAAGGAGAAACAGGATGAGCGTTATGATCAGGACTTGAGCCCTTCTTTTCCCCTGTAACAGCTTCTACCAGAACCTTCAAACCCGCCAGGGCTTCGGCATCCCGGGATTTAGAAGCCGTAAGTTTCAAAAGACGCAGAATCGGCTGGACTCCTGAAAAACGAAACCCCTGGTGACGAAAAAGACTCTTCCGCACAATCCAGTACAGAAAAAAACCTTTCTCTTTAATCAGAGGAAAGAGAGAAACATGCTTACCTTTCAAGATATTCCGTCTGAGCTCATCAAGGGAAGTCCCGTCAAAGAGCTTCTCTGAGGTCAGGATTTCATACAAACTGACACCTAATGCATACACATCGGTACGCTTTGTAATTCCCGCCCTGGGTAGAAACTGCTCGGGGGCCATATAAGAGGGAGTCCCTATAGGGATAAACTCAGTGCTGCTTTCATTCTCACTTTCCAGCTGAGCAATTCCGAAATCTCCCAGTTTAACATCTCCTGTAGAAGATATAAATATATTGGATGGTTTTATATCCCGATGGATAATATTCCTTGAATGAATGTATTTAATCGCCAGACAGCAACTTGAAAGAATATAACGACTGGCACCGGAAGGCAACGGAATATTAATATAGCATGGTTTTAAAAACAGTCGAAGTAGGCATTCTCTTTTAAAAAATACACAAACTAAAAACCGCTTCCTACTGGAAGCGGCCACTTTTCATAATTCTTGAATTAAAGATCCTTCAGCCTGATAGGGTCCGGCTCGGCATCTAATCCATAATTTTCGCCAAACTGCTTCAGCAATTCTTTTTGTTTGCTATTCAGCTTTTTAGGCGTAACGATCTGCAGTTTCACATACATATCGCCCTTTCTGCCCGATCCATGAAGAACAGGCACACCTTCATTACGGATACGCAAAACCTTACCGGTCTGTGTTCCTGCGGCAACCTTCAGTTTAATTTTCTTATCATCCAATGTCCGGACAAAGATCTCACCACCCAAAGCTGCCTGTGGAAAAGAGATGGGAATGGCACAGTAAAGGTCATAACCGTCTCTCTCAAAAGAATCATGATCCTTAATATGAATATACACATACAAGTCACCAGCAGGTCCACTTTTTGGACCGGCATCACCCTGGCTGTCCAACCTAATTCTCTTACCGGGAGCGATTCCCGCAGGAATCGTAACTTTCAATTTCTGACGATCTTTGACAACACCCTTACCATGACAGGCAGAACAGGGATTCTCAATGATTGTTCCTTCACCATGACAGGTTGAACAGGGAGACGCGATGGAGAAGAAACCTGAATTTCTTCTCACCTGACCGGAACCTCCACAGCTAGGACAGGTCTTTGTTCCTGTTCCTGAGGATGCACCTGAACCATGGCAGACATCACAGACTTTCTGCTTGTAATACTCTACTTCGACCTTATCTCCGTAAACAGCATCTTTAAACTCAACTTCCAGATCGTATCGAAGATCGCTACCTCTGGCAGGGCCACGCCGTCCGCCGCCGGACTGACGTCCACCCATACCGCCGCCGAAAAAGGAGTCAAAGATACCGGAAAAATCTCCTCCGAAAATATCTTCAAACCCCGAAAAGGCTGACGCATTGAATCCGGCTCCACCCATGTTATCCACACCGGCAAAACCGTACTGATCATAGGCCTGCTTCTTCTGAGCATCTGACAAGATCTCATAAGCTTCGGTAGCTTCTTTGAATTTATGCTCCGCATCAGTGCTGTTCTGATTTCTATCGGGGTGATATTTAATAGCCAGTTTTCTATATGCTTTTTTTATTTCATCTGGAGCGGCATTTTTTTCAATCTCCAGAACTTCGTAATAATCCCTTTTTGACACGGATCTACACACTTCCTTTAATAATAATACCCCCGAAATACGGAGGTATTATATTATAGTTTATCTTATTTATCGTCGTCTACAACTTCGTAGTCAGCATCTTCCGCATCATTATTGGCTGCGGAAGCATCCGCACCGGCATCCTGTGCGCCACCCATATCGGGTCCAGGACCTGCACCGGGCTGTCCACCCTGCTCTGCTGCCTGAGATTTATACATCTCTTCAGCCAGTTTATAGGAAGCCTGTTTCAGTTCTTCTACCTTAGCCTTAATATCAGCAAGATCTCCTCCCTGAATGGAAGTTTTCAGAGCTTCCATAGAAGCCTCAATCTTGCTCTTATCATCATCAGAAACTTTATCACCGAAATCTTTCAGAGATTTCTCAGTAGTATAAAGCAGATTGTCAGATTCGTTCATGACTTCAGCTCTATCTCTGACTTCCTTATCCGCTTCTGCATTCTGCTCAGCATCACGTACCATCTTATCGATTTCGGACTCGCTGAGACCCGATGATGACTCAATCCGGATTTTTTGTTCTTTACCGGTACCAAGGTCCTTGGCAGATACATGAACAATACCATTAGCATCAATATCAAAGGTTACCTCAATCTGAGGAACACCACGAGGTGCAGGAGGAATACCAACGAGGTCGAACTTACCGAGAGTTCTGTTCTGAGTAGCCATTTCTCTTTCACCCTGCATAACATGGATGGAAACAGCATTCTGATTATCTGCTGCTGTTGAGAATACCTGGCTTTTCTTTGTGGGTATAGTTGTGTTTCTTTCAATCAGTTTAGTGAAAACACCACCGAGAGTTTCAATACCCAAAGACAGAGGGGTAACATCTAAAAGCAGAATGTCATTAACATCACCACCAAGAACACCACCCTGAATAGCAGCACCCATGGCGACAACTTCATCGGGGTTAACACCCTTATGGGGATCCTTCTGAAACAGTTCTTTTACAAGAGTCTGAACGGCAGGAATACGAGTGGAACCACCAACCAGAATAATTTCATCAATATCGGCTGCGGTATAACCGGCATCTTTCAGAGCTTTCTGACAGGGAACCTTAGTTCTCTCTACCAGGTCGGCTACCATCTGTTCGAATTTAGCTCTGGTAAGGTTGTACTGAAGGTGCTTAGGTCCGGAAGCATCAGCCGTGATGAAGGGCAGGTTGATATCAGTAGTCTGAGTGGAAGAAAGTTCTTTTTTTGCTTTCTCTCCAGCTTCTTTCAATCTCTGCAGAGCCATTCTATCCTTGGACAGATCGATTCCCTGATCTTTTTTAAACTCTTCAACCAGCCAGTTGATAATTTTCTGGTCAAAGTTGTCTCCACCAAGGTGGGTATCACCATTGGTAGACCGTACTTCAAATACCCCCTCGGCCATATCCAGAATAGAAATATCAAAGGTACCGCCACCAAGGTCGTATACTGCGATTTTCTGCTCTTTATCTTCTTTTCCAAAACCATATGACAAGGCTGCCGCTGTGGGTTCGTTAACAATTCTCTTGACATCAAGACTGTTTACTGTTGATATCAACTCTCACATCTCCATTTGGTCCCTGTGTTACATGATAGGGAATCATTGTAAGTTCTTCATCTACTTCGTTAAAGTGACGACCCATAAATCTTTTAATTGAATAGATGGTATTTTCGGGGTTGGTTACCATCTGGTTTTTTGCGGGCTGCCCCACAAGACGTTCGTCTTTGTCTGTAAAAGCTACCATTGAAGGTGTAGTTCTCTGACCCTCTTCATTCTGAATAACAACTGGTTCGCCACCTTCCATAACAGCAACACATGAGTTTGTTGTTCCAAGGTCAATTCCTATAATACGTCCCATTTTGGTTCTCCTTACCTATTTTTATTCTTTAGTTTCTTCTGGTTTAGCTGCTGCCGGAGCGGCTGGCTTTCCAACTTTAACCTTTGCGGGTCTTAAGACCCGTTCATGTAATCTATATCCTGCCTGAAAATCTTCCAAAACTGTTGAAACTTCCAGGTCTTCCGATTCTTCCATCATCAGAGCTTCGTGGGAGTTGGGATCATACTCGGCACCCTTACAATCCATTTTCTCAAGGCCCCATTTGCTCTGAAGCATACCGGTAAACTGCTGTTCTATCATACTGATTCCCTCACGAAAAGAATCAAAATCCTGAGAATCCGCAGCAGATTTAATGGCTCTGTCAAAATTATCGATAATTTCAACCAGGTCTCTTATAAGTTCCTGATTACCATATTTTACAGAATCAGCTTTCTCACGGGCCATTCTTTTTCTGTAATTTTCAAAATCAGCATGCTTCCGCAGATACTGATCTTTCAGCTCACTATTCTCTTTCTTCAGAGATGCTACTTCCGCAGCCATCTCATCGGCTTCAGATAGATCACTCTCTTCGGCGGAAACATCAGAGTCATCATCCTGCACTTCATACCCGGCAGCCTGGTTCTCCTGATTTTCTTTTTCCGTATTCCCTACGGGTGTCTCCGTCTGAACGGATTCATCCGTAGTTTCTTCACCTGTATTATTTGCCACTTAATCAACCTTCCAGTTAAAAATATTATATATTTATTTAATTTCTGACTAAAAAATAATAATTTTAATGAATTAACGTCAAGAAAAAGGATATTTTATTTTGAACTAATTTTTTAAGAGACATACTGCGCCCTCCTATATCTGTAATAAAAGACCTTCTGGGCCATGATCCCTGATTTTGTTTCTGCGTTTTTTCATCACCCGTTAAAATGTTTATTGTCTTTCTCAAGTAGACCTGTTAGGATCAGACCAATGATAAGAAATGTATATATAAATGGTAAAATAGATACTCTTCTCGTAATGGAAGAAGAAGGAAGTACTGAGTTTGTTCATCCTCTGGTAGAAGCACTGAGAGAACAGGCTGAAAGAATCAATACACTGGAACAGCAGAACGATGATCTGATGAAACAAGAAAAAATCCTTTTGAATCTTCTAGAACTCTCAGCAGCTACAGGGGAGATAATGGCTCGAAGTCTGAAATCTCTTGAAAATCTCGAGAATACGCAGAAAAAGTCAAAAGGTGAGGGTCCTTCTGAACTGGAAGAGCAGGATCTTCTTGACTGATAGATCTTCTGTTTAAATAAAGCAGGGGAATTCCTCCTGCCTATCCGTTAAAATAATTGAACCAACCGTTGAGTTGGTCCATTTTCTGTAAGGGATACCGAAAAGATCCAGAAACAAACGATCAAGACCATCCAGCCCCGCTATACCGGACTGTCTTGTAAGAGAGTCCACAACGTTATCAGATAGTAGTTCCTGTTTTTCAAGCCTTTCGAAGAAAACCATAAGCCTTTGATGAAGAAGCCATGATTCCAGGGAGAACTCGGTTATTCTTTTAAACTGACCACTCAATTCTTCCATCCCCATCCCGCACAGTTCTGCCAGCCCCTTTGAAGAAAAAATATCCTTTTCAAGCATATGCTTCCGCAACTCCTGTATTAAAGGCTGATCGGGTCTCATGCGGGATTCTTTTCCGGTAAACAGAAAAATAACCTGTTCAAATAGCTGTTTCAACTCAAAAGGAGCAATAGGTCTCACAACAGAAGGGATGATATTCGCTCCCGCAAAGCGGTCTTCCCTGGAAAAAACAGAGACAGCGGAGTCTTTCAAAACGGTAGATTTCAACAAATGCCCCGTATGAGAGTCGGGATAGATATAAAAACAGTACTGCCAGTCACCGTCCCCACTAATATAATGAGGAACAGCCACATCAAGAAGACAGAAGCGGACCTTATGCCACTCATTGTTCAATCTTATTCTAAAAGGGCGGTTAACACCGTAGATAAGCTGCATTGTCTGATGCTGTCGGACCTTATCGTCGCTTAAAAGACCAGCCTCGGCAAGCATAGTCTGAAAGACATAACCATGATGAAACATATCAGCCTTTCGGTGTAATTTCGAGGATAAGTTCGACCTCTCCCCGGCTCAGCTTCAGGGTTCTCGCAACATCTTCGGTTTTCCAGCCCAATCGGGCCAAGCGAAGGACCGTTTCTCTTGTATCCATGTCAGGAGATCCACCGGCTCTTGTAGATTCTGGACGGCCGTCCCGTTCTGCCAGACGACCGATCAGCTTCACCTGATCCTGGGCCTGTTTGGCAACTCCGTCCATTCTGGTTTCCGTACGGGCAATCCACTCTCGGGCTTTATCAATTTTCTCTGTCCTTCTATCTAAATCATCCAGAATCTGAGAAAGGGATGAGATTTTATCATATATCTCTTCGGTCAGATCCCGGTTGGCCATAATAATCTGATCACGGGATTCAACCTCTTTCATCCTGGCATTCAGAGGATCAACTTCATTCTTAACAGAGGTCAAATTATGTTCAATATCCGCCAGGATAGCGGTATAACGGTCTACGCTATCCACCGTCTGATCTACTATTTTTGCCTTGGATTCAATTCTGGCAAAACGAGAGTCGATGGCATGATGCTGATCTTCCAGTTCCTTCACACGTACCTGATATTGCTGAAGCATTTCATGAAGAGAGCTAATCTGATCAAGCTTGAGGTCCACCGATTTGGAAAGTCCCACCATCCGTGAGATTTTATCTTCCAGCTCATCAACTTTCTGCTTCTCATCCATAAAACGATTGATCTGATTTAGCACCTCCCGGTACTGATCCTGCACCTGTTCAAATCCGCCCTGATACTCCTGAAGCCGGTCCATATTACCTTCAACTTTCTGTATCTCTTTTTTAAGATCTATCAGATCCCGGTTCAGACTTTCCTTTAGCTGGTCAGCCTTATCAAAGACATGAGTCTGGGAGATAAACTCTTTCTGTTTCCGGTTAATCTCATCCAGATTATCCGACAGATGACGGGAATCGTCCTCAATACGGGTAAAAATCTTCTTCTGGAAGGTATCCATCTTTTCACGGGCATCACTGGCTCCCTGCTTCATCTCGCGAATTTTCAGTTCAGCATCATTCTGAGAATCACGCATCTTCTTCTGGAATTCCAGGATAAACAGATTGTAATCACTGTTAAACTTGTCCAGAGTCTGACTTGTTTTATCCTTTAGCTCGTTCTGAAGCTGGTATACTTTCTCACTAATAGAGGCCAAGTCCTGTTTCAGATCGGTTCTTTCCTCTGTCGTGGAAAGAATCAGTTCCTCTTTCTGGTATTTAAAATCATCCTGGATCTCCTGAATCTCTCCTGTAACAACATCCTTAAAATCACTGTAACGATCATTTATAGTGCTTTCCTGATCTTTTATCTGTTGCAACACCCGACTCTGCCAAGCACTGACATCAGATTGAATGGATTCACTCTGACTATGAAAATCCTTTTTATTCTGATCAAGCTCCACATATAGAGAGTCCATATTCTGAGTTAATTTTTTACTGCTTTCATCCAGGCGATCCTGAAGATCGGTTTTCATCTTCTCCAGTATCCCGGTCATATAATCTATAGAATCCTGTTTCAGAGTTACAATCTCTCCGCTTAGATTATCCTGATAGGAAGCCACCATTCCGCTTCCTTCCGTCAGACCAGCCTCAATAGTATTTCTGAAAGAATCTACCTGAGTCTGAAATTTTTCCATCTGCTGATAAACCCTGGTCTGAACTTCACTTAAACGCTTATTCATTTCGGCAGAGTAACTCCGCTCTATCTCATCCCGATCCCGGGTTTGCTGATCCGCAATTTCGCTTATCTGTAAGTTCAGAGTATTCTGCCACTCTTTCAGACTGGTCTGCAGAGTATTATCCCGCTTCTTCAAATCTGCAAAAAAATCATCCTCAAAAACCTGCAACTGTTCGGAAACATTATCATAGGCACGGCTTTTCAGTTCATCCAGGCCCTGCTCAAGCTCTTTCATAGCCTGGTGGAGTTTTTCTGCCCGCGCTTCTGTTTCCTTCTCTTCATCAGACCTTAATCCCTGCATTTTCAGATCAAAGTGGCTAAAGTCCTCAATCACACTGGTCTGCACATCAGTCATGGTTTCCCGTAAAGACTCTTCCAGGGTATCCATATCTTCCATAAACTGTTCCAGCCTGGTAAAACGGGGAAAGAAGCCACTTTCGTACTCTTTAAGTTTCATCTCTATGGCTTTCAATGATTCCAGTTGCAGAGTCTCTGCGGTATCTTCGATCCGTCCTGTAAAAGAAGTGGAAAAATCTGTCAGCCTTGTTTCAACATCGCTCCGATGGGCCTCCAGACGGGATTCCATTTTATCCAGATCCTGATCCACCTCCTCCTTCACCCGGGTCATATTTGTCCGGGAGGCAGTAAAGGCCTGGAGCATAATCTCCAGCTCTTCCTTCATAGAAGAGAGAACATGATCCTGCTCACCGGTAGTCTGTGAAAGGTGAGCGGAAGTTTTATCCATCTCTTCCCTGAGGGACGTCATATGGTCTTCCAGATAATTGCTTGTTTCATCGATTTTCCGGGAGAGGTTATCCGAACTGTCAGTCCATTTATTCTGTAAATCATCCCTATGGGATGAAAGCTTCTCTTTCAATTCATTAAAAACTTCAGACTCTATGGCAACAGCTTCCTGGCTTACTTTTTCGATTCTTAAATTATAATCGTTTTCAACAAGAGCCATCTGCCGGGTAAAGTCCTGCATCTTTTCGGATGCGACTCTATCCCGCTGCTCCACCAGATCGGACACAGAATTCTGAAAACTGTCAAGTTGTCCCTGAAGAGTCTGAAACTCCTCCTGGAAATGCCGGTATTCCCGGGTCATTTCTCCGCTGAAAACATCTTTCAACTCATTCATACTGACAGTATTTTCGTCTTTGAAATTACCGACCAGCTCTTCCATGCCGACACGCAGCTCTTCCGATCTTTTTATCAGATCATTCAGACGGATACCTACAGAGTCAACATACTCCGACTCTTTCCGGATACGCTGCAGATTTTCATCCACATTACGGGTCAATTCATCCAGATCGGACAAACGATTTGTGGTTGTATCCAGCTGAGTACGGATGGTATCAAGTTCTTCTGAACGCTGCAGGGCCTCATTGTTGGCAGTTTGTATCCGTTTTAGGATTTCCCGGTTGGTCTTTTCCTGCAGTTCAATATCTATATTCAGATCATGGATCTCTGTTTTTTTCTCTTTTGTCAGTTTATCGAGTTCCGCCCTAACCTTATCAGCATACTTTCTGACTTTTTCAAGGGAGCGGTTATTCTTATCAAGCTGCCGGAAAAGAAAAAGGACAATCGCAACAATGGAGAGAACAATAAGATCAGCAGTATTGAAAGTTGTCATAGTCTACTCTCCGTCAGCCAGTAGGAATTCAATTTTTTCAATAAAATTTTTATATGAGGTAATAGAAAGATCCGCAGAGGGCAGATCCTGTTTTTTCCAGTTAATGTAAATGGTTTTCATTCCTGCGGCAGAGGCACCGGCTATATCATATTCGATACTGTTCCCTACATAGAGAACCTCTTCGGGAGCACAACCCAGCCGTTCAGCCAGAGCTAAAAAAGGTTTAGGGCTGGGTTTCAGATACCCCGTTTCCTCTGATGACATAGTAACATCCCAATGTCCGTCTACACGGAAATAGTTCAGTTTGTTCCCCACGGGAAAATCCGAAAGGATTCCCAGTTTATATCCTCTTTCGCGAAGAGTGACCAGGGCGGTATTCAATCCTGAATAGGGCCGAACACGTTTGAAGATCCTTTCCCATTTTTTATAAATAATCCGTTCCAGAACATCCTGAGCCTTGGCAACATCCAGACCTGTCTTCTGAGACAGCAGATTTGCCTGAAGCTCCCGAAAGTGATCAACCTTCTCAACTTTCCGGATATCCTTCCGGACCTGAGAAAAATTCATCACAAGGTTCATATGAGAACAGAGAAAAGGAATGGAGTGAAACTTCATTCTCCAGTTGGGATACAATGTCCCGTCAATATCAAATGCAAGCGCTTTTACAGGCATAAATTAGCTAAACCATCCATTAATAATATGTCTTTACAGTACCGTAATGAGAAGGGATTTGCAAGCTGTTTTGAATCATTCAAAGCGGTATGTAAAACGACCCTTTATTTTTCGTGCTGTAGAATTATAATACTGAGAAGCCTCAAATCCATATAAGACCGCATCATCCAGATCACTATAACCGCAGGATCGCTCTAAATGAACCTCTTCGAGCAAACCCGTTCCCGGTACCACAGAAAATGAGAGAACCACCGGCCGAAGTGTACGATTATCCTTATACTCAGGATGAGAGAGGTCATAACCGGCTTTTTCCAGCATAACCCAGATTGTCCGCCGTTCCTCATAACTCATTCTGTCTGAAACACTTGTTTCCAGATAATACCCGGATCCCAGAGGACTCTCTTTATAGTATCGTAGAAGAATTTGTTTATACTCCTCCACCGTATTGAGAGCATCTCCTTTCAGATTATGAACATATCGCTCTTCCAGATTTACCGGAAGAGGCATAAACAGACTGATGGGAATCCAGACATTCCGTCCCACATTACCCTCTTCAATAGAAAAAACTGTTTCATGGGCATTTCCATTTTCAGAGCCCTCAATCTTAACAGCTTCGGGTTTTACAGGCAGTGGCACAGGATCTGCGGCTGCCAGCACAGGCTGAGAACTTGTTGTTTCAGACTCTGAGGGGGGCCTCTTATCAGGGATATCTTCGGATACTAGCGATTCCGTTGGAATAGAAGCCGTTTCAGGGATCACAGGAGTTTCAGGGACTTCAGGAACAGGCTCTTCAGGAACTTCAATAATGTCAGAAGGTTCCGGAGGAAGGGGCAGATCTATCCCGGCAGGTTCACCCAACTTAACCAGAACCGGTCCTGAAAAATCTTCCAGCTCTTCTGTAAAGAGAAGATTATATAGCAAAATACCGCAAATTAGCAGAAAATGTAGCAGAAACGCAGCCAGAAAACTATTGAAAGTCCGCTTTTTCTGCCAAGCGATTTGATAGGCTGTCATCAGCTATCCCCATTTTTCTCACTGGTGACGAGATTCACAGCTTCATAGCCCTGACGACGCAGGGTATCCAGCATTTTAATCATCAATTGATAGGGAATACTCCGTTCCCCGTCCAGCACAACAACCGGATCTTCAATAAGATCTCTCTCCCGGACCAGAATTACAGTATCTTCCAGGGTATTAAGATCGCAAAGATCCTTATTTACATAAATTTCGTCTTCAGAAAGAACCGTCAGACGAAGTTCGCTTATCTCAACATTTTCTGAAGTGGATGATTCAGGCAGATCCAGGGTAATTCCAGGAGCCGTATTAAAAACACTTGAAATCATAAAGAATATTACCAGCTGAAACACCACATCAATAAGAGGAGTCAGATCAACGTTGATATGCGGCTTCAAGCGCCGCTCAAACATCATAGGACCTCTCCCTCTGTGTCACCCCCGTCTTGCCCTCCCTTTAGAAGAAGGACCATTTCATTTACCTGATTTTCCATTTTGATCAGGATAGTATCAACTTTATTGACTAGATAGTTATAGAAAATAACCGCCGGAATAGAAACGATAAGCCCCGCTGCTGTTGTAATCAGTGCTTCAGAAATCCCTTTTGCAAGAATGGAAGGATCTCCCAGAGAGCTTCCTCCACCCAGAATCCCGAAGGATTTGATATTACCGGTTACTGTTCCCAGAAGTCCGAGAAGAGGTGAAATATGAGCAATTGTCCCCAGAGGGGTCAGAAAATGTTCCAGTTGTGGGATTTCCTGCCTTGCGGCATCTTTTAGAACCTCTTTCTGAATAAGGTCAGGCTGATCCCGGTGGTTGATTCCCACTTTCATCAGTCCGGTCAGGGGAGAAACATTTGTATCACAAATGGAAAGAGCTTCATCAAAATGCTTTTTTTCAATGGCACCCTTAATCCGGTGAAACAGTTTTTCCTCATCTACTTTTATTTTTTTGAAATAGACCATTCTTTCTATGATAATAGCCGTAGCCAATATAGACAGCCCAATAATTATCCAAAGGATCGGACCGCCTTTAATAATAACACTCATCATCAGTTTACTCCTGTTACATTATTCAAAATTATTAGCTGGTATAAACGCATCAGCCCTGTCCAACTCTACAAGATGAACAAAACTATCGGGATACCTTAGTTTCAGATTCTCCAGGGAGGATTCACAGCCGGTTTCCAGAACAGACAACATAAAATCCCCCTCGTCCGTAAACCAGGGGAAAAAGAGAGTCACATGATGAAACTGCCACAAAACAGGATCCTCTCCAAAGAGAGAGTTGATCGCCCCCATATAAAATGCGCCCGGATTCTCTATGGCAAGAAGATACAGCACTGCCCTGATATTTTCCAGATCATATCCTATATTTTGCCTGTAATCGAAAAAGGGAACATCCTTAACATCCTGAGAGTCCCCCCCGGAAGAGATACGGACAGCTCTTTCTTTATTCAGAGTCAATGCCAGATTCCGAGTCCAGTCAAGACCAAAATAGGGATCCCTGTCCTGGTTGGCCATATTCCATTGATTCTGCAGACGGTCATCCTCTGCCTCAGTCGTGAGTTTCAAATCTTCAATATCAGTCAGAGATTCTCGCTCATCATCCAAACCAAGAAGAATTCCATCGACTACCCATTTAGCAAATCCGGAACAGTTCACACCACCTGGCTCATCCTGAAGAACGCCATCTTCAATCCGCACAAAATGCCCCCGGGCATCCTGGGCACCGTCATCACTCTCGTAAAGCTGCCCCAACTCATTTGTTAAGATATTTACAAACCCTGCTGAGTCCGCCCATTCAGGATAGGAAACATCCGTAAAAAGATTTTTCCACTGAACGGTGCCCCGCGTCAAATGCATAAGACGGGAAAAAGAGCTAAGGGCCAGTTCTTCCAGAGCGACAGGAATCACAATACCCTTATAGAGCTGAGAACCATAGAGAACCATATCCATAATGGAACGCTGTTCATCCAGCGGAAAAAGACGAATAAAGGAGTTCTCATCGTTCTGAAAAAAGATCTTTATCTGCTGAAAATCCCCGGTTCTAAGATCTCTCTTGATAATATAATTCCCCCTGCCCCAGACAGGGTAGAGATAATTCTGCTCATTCTTAAAAAGCAAATAAAAGGACTCGGCTGACTTGCGAAGTTCAAACTCCACAGCCACCGGGGACAATAGCTGTTCATGTATTTCTGATTGTCTGGTCAACAGAGAGAAAAAGGGAGCCATAATGGTCTCCTTCATCCCTGCCCGGACCTCAACATTCTCATAGAACCTGGCCTGCCGGATTACCTGCTCTTCCTCATAAAAAGAAGTCTGTCCCCAAATATAAGGGGAAGATGCAGCCGACAGGAGAAAAAAAATCAGGAACCAGGCGGTTCGCTTAAGCATATTATTCTCCCGGATCAGTTAGCGCCTAGGAGCGTTCTTTCAACTCCAGGCTAATTGGAATCTTAGACATTCCGAACTCTTTGCGGATCTGATTCATTATGTATCTTTTATAAGAATCGGGAAATCCTGAGAATCTGTTAACAAATGCTAGAAATTTTACAGGATGAGAAGAAACCTGAGTCATATAACGAATTTTATAACGTCTGTTTTTTACAGAAGGGATAGGAGTAAAATCCGTCCAAACCATCAAAGACTCATTAAGGACACTGGTTTCAATCCGTTTTGTCAACTGACGATAGACCTTCTGAACTTCATCCAGAAGCTTATCAACCCCGGTCCCTTTCAGTCCCGATACAGCCATAATAGGGGCAAAACTCAGTATAGGAAATAGGAATTCAACCCTTTCCTTTGTTTTATCCCAGGTTTCTTTTGATCCGTCCGTTGTATCCCACTTGTTCAGAACCTGAATAACACCCTTTCCCTTATTGACAATCTGCTGGGTGATTTTCTTGTCCTGATCCGTAAGACCTTCATTGACATCAATCAGAAGCAGAATAATATCCGCATCATCAATCGCCTTAAAAGCCCTGTTAACAGAGTAGTATTCTACGTTTTCAACAACCTTCTTCTTTCTCCTGATCCCTGCCGTATCAAGAACTTTAAACTGCTGTCCCTTATAGGAAAAACGTCCTTCAACAACATCACGGGTGGTTCCGGCAATAGGAGAAACTATCGCATTTTCCTTACCAGTCAACTTATTTACCAGGGTGGATTTTCCAGAATTCGGTTTCCCCAGGATGGCAATGCTGATATCAGGCTCATATTCGCTTTCTCTAGATCCGTCAAAACGGGAAAAGTCTATCATGGAGAGGATTTTCCCGTAAAGTTCTTCTATATTTCTTCCATGAGTAGCGGAAATACCGATAATTTCTTCAAACCCCAGAGAGTAGAGATTCCAGATTTCATTTTCTTTTTCGGGAAAGTCAACCTTGTTCACCACAATCAGAACCTTTTCCTTATGGGCTCTCAAGTGCTCAATAAAAGTTTCATCTTCACTGGTGATATCATTAACATCCATCATAAAGAGGACAAGATCCCCTTCTTGAAGCATGTTCAGACTTTTCTCGGAAACGAGTTCATCAAAGTCATCGTCCCGTTCCAGTTTGAATCCACCCGTATCCATAAGCATAATCTCCTGACCTTTCAGAAAACAACGCTGTTTGATAGTATCCCGGGTAACACCGGGAGTAGGATCGGTTATGGCTTGTCTTTTTTTAAGAATTCTATTAAACAGAGTGGATTTCCCGACATTAGGTCTCCCTGCTATAACAACCCGTGGTAAACGGGCAATTTTATCCTTTGATGATGTCAAATCTATCCTCCATCCAAATGCGGACATAACGGTCGATATCCCTGAAACTTTTCATATCCATAAGAGCTCCCAGGAATTCTTCCGCTTCCAGTATAGTCGCAGAACGGATGATTTTTTTAATCTCGGGTAGACTGAACGCACTCATACTGAATTCGTCCAGCCCTAATCCTAACAGAATAACAGTAGCTATAGGATCCCCGGCCATCTCTCCGCACATCCCTACGGGGATGCCGGCTTTATGCCCGTTGTCCACAATTATTTTTATTAAACGGAGAACTGCAGGATGAAAAGGCTCATACATGCTGGTGATTTTTTCGTTTCCCCGGTCTACTGCTATTGTATATTGAATAAGGTCATTCGTTCCTATTGAGAAGAAGTCCGCCTTTCTGGCAAGAATATCAGATGTCATTGCTGCTGACGGTACTTCGATCATGCATCCTACAGGAATATGATCTGCATAGGCAATACCTTCGGCCTTCAATTCAGCTTTTACTTCATCTAACACTTCATGAGCACTCTCAAGTTCTTCAATTCCTGAAATCATGGGAAACATAATACGGAGCTGACCATAGACGGAAGCTCTCAGCATCGCCCTGAGCTGAACTTTAAAGATATCCTTTCTCTCAAGACAAAAACGGATGGCACGCCATCCAAGAAGAGGATTCTTTTCTTCCTTCTGGGCTATTTCATGAATCAGCTTGTCACCACCCACATCAAGAGTACGAATCGTAACAGGAGCACCTTCCATTCCTTCAAGGACTTTCCTGTACTCCAGGAACTGTGCTTCCTCATCATTCTCCTGTCCAGGCCGCATAATAAGGAATTCACTTCTAAAAAGGCCGATACCTTCGGCGCTGTATGTATGCACCGATTCCAGCTCTTCAGAAACTTCAATATTAGCTTTCAGAAAGATCTTTTTGCCGTCCTGAGTTTCTGCGGGAAGATTATTCAGATAAATAAGTTCGGATTCCCTTTTCAGGTACTCCATCTGCAATCTCAGATACTTTTCGAGGGTTTCGTTATCCGGCTCCAGAATGACACGGCCATGGAGTCCATCAATAATAATGGTATCTCCGTTTTTGACTTCCCTGGTGATACTCCGCAATCCTAGAACAGCGGGGATGCCGAAGGAACGAGCCAAGATAGCCGTATGAGACGTTCTGCCGCCGGCATCCATTACAATTCCCTTTACCATTCTTTTATTCATAAGAAGTGTATCCGAGGGAAGAAGATCCGGTGTAACCAGGATAAGTTCCATAGCCAGATCTGCAAGAGAGATTCTCTCCCTCTTCATGAGATGATTTATAATCCTTTTAGAAACATCATCAATATCCATGGACCGTTCACGGAGATAAAGATCAGGGGATCCGTTCAGCTTCTCCACAAGGTCGTTTACCACATTCTGAACAACCCACTCTATGTTAGTCTGAACATGACGAAGCTTCTCATATATCTGATCCGTAAAAATAGGATCGTGAAGCATCAGAAGATGAGAATCCAGAAAACGGGCTTCATCATCGCTGTGCTCTTTTATTATTTTCTTCTTGAGATTATTCAATTCACCCGCAGCAACCTTAACAGCTTTTTTATAGCGGAGGATTTCATGCTCTATATCTTCTTCTTTTATCTCATACCGGGGAACTGAAAAACTATCTTCATTGTAAAGAAACGCTTTTGAGATTACGATCCCGGGTGAAGCTGAGATTCCGTGAAATTCTTTCATTGTTTTTAATAATAAGCAAGTTTAGCAATACTGTCAAACTTGTATCTTTTGAGCTTTTATTCTATTTCCCGAAGAGAACAGAGCCGATAATCAATTAATATGAAGAATCAGGACAAATCCCGGGATCAATATAGAAGAATGTCAGCTCAAAGAAGCCAGAAGAGCTCAAGCACGGGACAAACTCCCCAAAGACGGAAAAAAGAGACGAATAACTACAGAACAAACACTCCGTCAACTCTCAAGGACAATAACGCAGTCAAAAAAAGCAGAATGAGATCTTCTCAGCTTACAATCATTATACTGTTACTCTTCATTGCTATGATACTGTCTCTACTGGTGTATCTATTTTTCCAGCCCGAACGGATTCAGCTATGGCAGGAGCAACTCATACCATCCGTACAGAACAGTCATGGACTGCCAGATGTCAAACGACTTCTTCCTGAGGATAAAAAAATTCCTGAAATAACCGAACTTCCCAGCGCAGTGGACGATCTTAAACCTGAAGAAACACAGGAAGCTAAAACTAGTGAACCGGCAAAGAGTACAAGAAATGCCAGACTTTTTTTTGTAAAAGTAAATATGGAAGGTCAAATTACCCTGAAAAGCATCATCCGGCCTGTCCTGTATAACTCATCACCTCTGACAGAAACTATAAATAGTCTCCTGAACGGCCCCTCTTCCGATGAAATAAATAAGGGTTCTCTCACTCTGATACCTGATGGGACAAGACTACTATCAGCCCGGGTAGAAGAAACCACAGCCTACCTGAATTTTAATGAAGCGTTTCGTTTCAATTCCCTGGGAAGAGAAGGCTACACGGCTCAGTTAAAACAGATTGTTTATACAAGTACGGAGTTTTCTAATATTCAAATGGTACAGATTATGATAGACGGAAGTATAAAAGAATATTTAGGCGGAGAAGGATTATTCGTTGGAGAGCCTCTCTCCCGAGAAACATTCCAGACAACACCTTAATCACAAAACAGAGTTGTTAGTATAACCTGAATTCAGGTAATTCCAATTTAGTATTTATCAGGTCAGTACTTTTTAAGATCAGCCTGAAGGGACTCTATCAGATCAGCCTTATCGGGGTATGTCTGCTGAAGATCCGAAGAGATCCAGAATAGAAGTTCCCGGTTCCCCTTTCTTCCCGATACGGGAGAAGCAACAGCCTTAAGGACATAAGCGGACTCAGTGACAAGCTCATCTATGACGGCTTCAGCTATTTCAATAATTTTCTCAGAACTTGAGACAACCCCGCTGAAAGACTCGTCGGGATTCTTCCATTCAAACTGAGGCTTTACCAGAGCAATCAGAAATTTTTCAGAAGTCAGATTTATAATATGTGAGGCGGCAGAACGAATACTGCGGAATGAAAGATCTGCCACGGCCCAATGGGGGGCGGGAGCCAAGGTTTCAACATGCATGATATTCGTCTTTTCCATTACAACAACGGCCGGATTCGTCCTCAAAGAGTAATCAAGCTGATTATACCCCACATCCACCGCATAAACGGATGAGGCACCATTTTGAAGCAGACAGTCCGTAAATCCGCCTGTAGAACTGCCCGCATCAAGAAGAATACGCCCCTTTACCGGAGCATCCCAGAGTTTTAGGGCTTTTTCAAGTTTATAGCCCCCGCGGGAGACATATTTTTTGGTATTCAACTCAAGAAGCGAATCACCCGGTACAGGGACTTTTGGATCCTTAAGAACCTGATTCTCAGCAAGTACTTCACCACAGAGAATCATGGCATAGAGTTCTTTTTCATCAATACCGGGGTAATCATATTTTAGTTTCTGGAAGAGCGGGACCTTCTTCATCTACCTAAAGCCCTTTTTCACGAACCCGCTTTATGGATTTAGTCTTTCCATCTTCAAGTTCAACCAGAATACCGCAGATAAGCGGCATATTATCAATAACTTCCATTTTAATAGGAAGTTGAGTAAGACTTCTTTTGATAGACTGCTCAGGATCTGATCCTATAACACTATGATCGGGACCGACCATACCGATATCTGTTATATATCCAGTTCCACCGGGCAGGATTCTCTCATCAGCGGTTTGAATATGAGTATGTGTTCCAAAAACAAGAGAAGCCATTCCATCGAGGTGATAAACAAGGGCCTCTTTCTCCATAGGATCTTCCGCATGAAAATCGATTATAAAATAATCAGCCCTAGAACTGAGCTTTTGAATAATTTTCTTTGCTGTACGGAAAGGACACTCTCCGCTAATTCCCATCCGGGAACGTCCCAGAAGGTTAATAACCGCGATTCTCTTACCCATTTTCTCAATAATACAAAAACCGTGGCCGGGGACACCCGGAGGATAATTGGCCGGTCGCAGCAAGCGGTCCTCCGTATCCAGAGTTTCCAGAATCTCCTTTCTCTGCCAGATGTGATTTCCAGAGGTAATCACATCAACACCGGCAGAAAACAGCCGGTCTGAATCCTCAGGAGTCAGACCAAAGCCATCGGCTGCGTTTTCACCATTTACAATCACCACATCGGCCTTGTAATTTTTTACTAAATTTTTAAGTCCAAAGAAGAGCGCCCTACTCCCGGGAGAACCTACAATGTCTCCCAGAATAAGGACGCGTAATGCATCCGCCAAATTCTACTTCCTATCGGGCGTATTCAACTGCCCTGGTTTCGCGAATAATAGTAACCCGAATACGTCCGGGATACTTCAGTTCGCTCTCGATTTTCTTGGCGATATCCTTGGCCAGGAGCTGAGATTTCTGATCATCAATCTTATCATTGTTAACCATAATCCGCAGTTCTCTACCCGCCTGGATAGCAAATACTTTTTCTACTCCATCAAAACTCATAGCTATTTTCTCAAGATTTTCAAGTCTTTTGATATAATTATCCAGAGTTTCACGTCGGGCACCGGGTCTGGCTGCAGATATAGCATCTGCTACCTGAACGATAATTCCTTCAATGGAAGTAATCTCTATATCATTGTGGTGAGCACCAACTGCGTTAACAATCCTTGAATCCTCACCCATTCTTTTACAGAGCTCTGCACCAAGTTCAGCATGATTACCGTCACCATCGGTCTCAAGACCTTTACCAATATCGTGAAGCAATGCTCCTCTCTTGGCAATTTCCCGATCTGCGCCGACTTCTGCAGAAATCATCCCTGCAATAACCGCAACTTCCTTGGAATGTGATAGAACATTCTGTCCATAACTGGTTCTGAAATGAAGTCGACCAAGAGCCCGGATACCTTCCGGTCTGATGTTATGTATCCCCAGATCAAAGAGAACCTTCTCCCCTTCCTCATAGATGGTTTGACTGATCTCTTTTGTCACTTTCTGAACTACTTCTTCGATTCGGGCCGGATGAATCCGTCCGTCAGCGATAAGCCGTTCCAATGCAATTTTGGCTATTACCTTACGGATAGGATCAAAACATGAAATAACAACAGCTTCAGGAGTATCATCAATAATGATATCCACACCGGTTAATGTTTCGAGTGTCCGGATGTTCCGGCCTTCCCTCCCGATAATACGACCTTTCATTTCATCATTCGGCAAGCTAACTGAGGTTACAGTTATCTCGGTACTGACATCTGTAGCCAGTCTCTGAATGGTAGTAATAATAATATCCCGAGCCCTTTTATCGGCTGTAAGATTAGCTTCCTGCTCAATTTTATTAACAAGAGCCTGAGCATCATGTTTGGCTTCATTCTCCAAACTTTGAATTATTAATTTCTTCGCCTCGTCTGTGGTCAGACCGGAGATTTTCTCCAGCTCCGCCTGCCAGCGGATTTCTTCATCAGCAACAGTTTCTTCTCTTTTTTCAAGAGACTTCTCAATATCCGAAATAGAGAACATTTTCTTTTCAAGAGTAGCAGATTTTTTATCAAGATTATCTTCTTTCTGCTGCACTCTTCTTTCATATTTCTGAACTTCGTTTCTTCTATCCCGGTTTTCCCGTTCAAGCTGACGACGTTCCTTCATAATCTGATTCTGTGCATCAAGAAGAATACTTTTCTTTTCCTGTTCTGCGTCTTTAACTGCGTCCTGTTTCAATCTTAAAGATTTCTGCTCTGAAGAAGAGAGCTGGTATCTGGCATATAGCCATCTAATTGTCCAACCTAGAAAAATTCCAACGAGGGGAAGAGTTACAATATAGACATTAGCCATATTTCCCCCTAAATTTACAAAGA
Source organism: Spirochaetaceae bacterium 4572_59 (assembly GCA_002084805.1). Lineage (GTDB taxonomy): Bacteria > Spirochaetota > Spirochaetia > DSM-2461 > DSM-2461 > Oceanispirochaeta. The sequence continues at coordinate 24,293 of NBMC01000003.1, forward strand.
TGTTTATGATTATATAAGTAACTATCCATTTGTCAAGTGAAACCATTTTTTAACAATTCTTTAAAGAATCTCTTATTATGGTTATTTTAATATTAATTTTATGAGATTTTTTCCATAAAACAAGAACTAGGATCCTTAAATCCAAGGTAAATAAAATCAAAACTATGTGTGCTTTTTAAAGGAATAAAAACCCCAGTATTGAATAAACTGAAATCCAAATGTTCAAAATAAGAATTGTAATCAGATTTCTTTCTATCCCGGATATAAACAACCTGATCATCCTTTAACAAATCAAATAATTTTTTCCCCATTGTATCTGACCGAAGAGAGTCTACACCCTCTTCGTTAATACCTATAGAGTGTACTGGTAACACATTACCATCACTCAACTCATACAAAACACCACTTAAAGCATCAAACTCTCTGGTTAGATCTCGTAGCGCTTTCAGAAGTCCCAGAGGACCTTTTTTATATGAGTCTCTAAAATGATCAAAATCCAGACCTTCCGGAACAAAACGGAGTCGACCATGCTCAGTTATTTCAGAACGATCTTCATCTTCATTATAGTCTTCATCATTACCAAGAGGAAGTAAATCATCAGTCATTGTCTGTATAAGACCAGCTATTCCGGAGCTTTCATTATCAGCAGTGACAGATTCATCAGAACTCATAAGCAGAGTACTATTATCAGCAGATGTAGTTTCAGAGTAGAAATAATCGGATAAAGAAATAAAGTCGGAGTAATCTATTATCAGCTGAGCAGAGATTTCTTCCAGTTCTTCCAGTTCTTCCAGTTCTTCCAGTTCTTCCAATTCTTCCAATTCTTCCAATTCTTCCAATTCTTCCAATTCTTCCAATTCTTCCAGTTCTTCCAATTCTTCCAGTTCTTCCTGTTCTTCCTGTTCTTCCTGTTCTTCCTGTTCTTCCTGTTCTTCCTGTTCTTCCAGTTCTTCCAATTCTTCCTGTTCTTCCAGGGATGATTCATTTTTTATATGATCTGTTGTATCAATGTTTTTTCTTTTAGATCCATCACCCATTTCGTCCTCACTTGTTATAGCCTCAGAATCAGGAGAAGGATTTCTTCCAAACGGCCCAGGAATACCACGGGCCCCATAGTGTTCCCATGGACTAATTATATCTAATTCGATAAGCTTATCTGTATCATGATTATTACTGTTAGTTTCCTGATCAATAATCATAGTTGCATTAGATGGGATAGATTTAGGAACATCTACACTATTCAGTTCCATACTTTTTTGTGCTATCAAACTATAATTAAGGTTATATCCATCACACAGATCCAAAACATGTATTGATTCAAAATTATCAGAATTTATTTCTATTAAATCATATACATCAAGACCTTCATCATAATCCGGCAGATACTCCAGTTTTTCAAAAAGTGTTTCTTCCACTAATGGGGAAATTTCAGGAAAAACTTCTAGTTCTTCAAGTTCGTCATCCTGAGAGGAGTTCATATCGCTAACTAAATTATTGTATCGGTTTTCTAGATTCTTAGATATTTCATCAACATCCATGGATGCAATCAATTCATCTATATTAAAATCGATACTTTTATCATCCAGATTAATTTCTAATTCAGGCGTTTGATTTGACTTATTTTTAAACTCAGCATTGTCTTCTACATTATTGATCTCACCCGAAACTTCAATGCTTTCAATCGCTTCAGTTTCAATTGGTTCTACGGAAGCTTCAAGTTCCTCAAGTTCTTCCAGCTCCTCAAGTTCTTCCAGCTCCTCAAGTTCCTCAAGTTCCTCAAGTTCTTCCAAGTCATCAGAATCCCCTGACTCATCAAGCTCCTCTACGTCAACTGGCCTACCTTGAACTTGAACGGCTTCATCTTCCAGCTCATCAAGTTCTTCCAGCTCATCAAGTTCTTCCAAGTCATCAGAATCCTCTGACTCATCAAGCTCCTCTACGTCAACTGGCTGCATTGGCCTCGCAGCAGCTGGAATGGCTTTGTGTAAGGACTGAGCCGAAAGATTCTTCACGTCTGCATTTTCAATTGTAAAATGCGCATCAGTAAGAGCCGACTTGATCATCTGCTCCATATCACTTACAGAAAATTGAGGTTCATCGGGCTCCTGAATCTTTTTACTCTTTAAAACCTGGATAATCTCTACCCATCTACTGTCAATAAGGGAATCAATCTTCTCTTTATTATTTTCTTTATATTTTACAGAAAAGCCCTTGAGTAATTCTTTCTTGACTTCTTCTTTACGAGATGCAAACTCTGATTCATAGCTTTCCCAATCAAGAGTTTCTTGTGCATCAATCAACTCTTTCAAAAATGTCAGTTGAAATTTTCTAACTTTCTGCCTGAGGGCAAGATCGTTATCCTGCTTTAAATTAAATAAAAGAAAAAGAAGCAGAAAAACAGTTACAAAAAGAGTCCCAAGCAAGAGAATCTTATATTCAATACCAAGCTCAAGTTCATCACCGGACACGGCCATAATAGATGGCTTGCCATTTTCCGGAACTTCCTGAATAAGATAATATTCACTCTCATTCATCGCTGCAATATGCTGAATATAGTTCCCCTGTCCTGCATTTGTAATAAACTGACTAAGATTATCATTTAATAATTTTTTTTGACTTGAAGAGAGGTTATAGAGTATGGTTTCTGAATTTAAAAGCTGCAGGCGATCAATATCTGATACACCACCATTTCTAAAAAGATGATCTTGCATTCCGTTGATGGAAAAATAAAAAACGACAGTCCCCTTGAACAACCCGTATTGATCAAAAGCAGGGAAGAAATAAAGTATACGCTTTGATAAATGATCATACTCATAGCGGCCATCACTATTTTCTGATTTAATGAAAGAAAGATCTTCATTATAGTCTGGACTGTTTTTCCAGAGTTTATAGAAAATACGGTTAGAGTTTCTCTGCCTGACATCCTGATCATCAGAACTATAAAGAATAGATAAGCCTTTATCATCAATAATTTTCACAGACTGAAAACCTATTAACTCATCTTTGAGACGGCCGAAAAGGTTTATTCTTTCATTGATGTCTGATTTTTCCTGGGTAGGGTCATATACATTCTTTAAAAAATTCAAGCTCAATAGGTTTTCAAGTCTTGTAAGGTTAGCTTCATGGTAGTCCTGAACCAGATGTTGATTATCCCGTAATCTATTTTGTTGATTTTCAATGATATGCTGACTGAAATATTGACTTTCAAGATAATGAAAGAAACCTGCGAACGCAACAAAGCTAAAGACACTGACAAGAAGCAACGAGACAATTAATGAAATTAAAATTTTATTTATTTGTCGCATTCAACCTTTCATTCCTAAAAAAAATAAGGAAGACACTCCTAAAAAGGAGAGTTCTTCCTTACTAATATCGTGAAATTAATGATGTAACCTTAGAAATTAATTAAGATTTGCTTTCAGCAATATCTTATTTCTCTGCAGATTTTTTTGCAGAACTCTCTTCGGAATTTACTTTTTCCACCAGTTCGAGGAGTACCATTTCGGCAGCATCTCCCTGACGAAAACCCAATTTAAGGACTCTGGTGTAACCACCAGGCCTTTCTGTAAAACGGGGTGCAATCTCAGTAAAAAGCTTATTAAGGATATCTTTATCCCAAATTGCTTTTGCTACTATTCTACGATTGTGCACAGAATCAACTTTAGCTCTGGTAATCATTTTTTCAGCTGTTTTTCTGATTTCCATAGCCTTAGTTTTAGTGGTTTTAATTCTCTCATGCTTGAACAGAGAAGTAACCATGTTTCTGTGAAGGGCTTTTCTGTGACTGGCTTTACGGCCTAGTCTGTTAAAACCGATTCGATTATGCATGACTATTCTTCCTTATTATTTTCAAGTTTAATTGTTTTCTTCAAAACGCTGTAGTCAACCATTCCAAGAGAAAGATTCCATTCCTTCAGTTTTTCTTTAATTTCCATCAAAGATTTCTTACCAAAGTTTCTGGTTTTTGCAATATCTTCCTCGGTTCTCCTGGTCAAATCACCAATAGTTTTAATATTAGCATTTTTCAGACAATTACTTGAACGTACAGACAGTTCCAGTTCTTCAACTGGTGTATCCAGAAGAGCTTTAATACGCTCTTCTTCTTCATCAACTTCATCATCTCCAACCACATCATCCTCATCAAAATTGATGAATATAGTGAAATGATCTTTTGCAATCTTTGCTGATTCAGCCAGAGCATCTTCAGGAGAAATAGTACCGTCAGTCCAGATTTCAAGAATGAGCTTATCAAAGTCAGATCTCTGTCCAACACGGGTATTTTCTACTTCATAGCGCACTTTTTTAATTGGTGAAAAAATTGAATCCACAGGAATGGTTCCAACAACATCAATGTATTTCTCATTGAGTTCGGAAGGAACATATCCCCGACCGAGATCGATTTGTATTTCGAATTCTAGATCGGCATTTTCCATCAAAGTACAAAGCTGAAGATCTTTATTTGTAACAACCACACCATCTTTTTCAAGATCAGCACCGGTTAATGTACCAGCACCTTTCCATTCAATCAGTATAGTTTTTTCCTCAATATCTTCCGGCAGGCTTAATTGCAGTGATTTTAAATTACTAATAAATTCGGGAGTATCTTCTACAACCTCAGGAATAGATTCAAATTCACTTGTTATGACATGAGCATTACCGTCTTTATTATAGCTGGTAACCCTCACAGCTGTTATGGCATATCCCTGAATCGAGGATAACAGGATCCGGCGCAAGGAATTTCCTATTGTCGCACCATATCCCCTCTCAAAAGGATAAGCCATAAACTTCCCATAATTTGATTCTTGCTCACCATGTTCAAAGGTGATACCTTTTGGTCGTTTAAATCCCTTTAAAAGGTTTTTACGTGCCATTTCTGCTCCTTACTAAGAATAAGCGATCCTGCTGGTTTTCCTGATTAATTCAGTAAAATAATCCTGCTATCACTATATTACAATTAGACTCTTCTACTCTTTTTAGGTCTGCATCCGTTATGAGGAATGGGAGTAATATCTTTAATTGATCTTACTTTTAATCCTAAGCCGCCAAGTGATCTAATGGCAGATTCTCTACCGACACCGGGACCTTTAACGAAAACATTCACTTCCTTGAGACCGAAATCCAATGCTCTGTTTGCAGCAGTTTCAGCAGTTGTCTGCGCTGCATAAGGAGTAGATTTTTTAGCACCCTTAAAACCAAGAGAACCAGCACTACTCCATGATATAGCATTACCTTTCAAGTCGGTAATTGTTACTATTGTATTATTAAAGGTAGCCTGAATATAGACATTACCCTCATATATACTTTTCTTTTCTTTTCTTTTTTTTGCCTTAGCCAATTTCAAAAACCTCCAACCGCTCTACTTTTTCTTCTTAGCGACGGTTTTAACTTTACCCTTTCTGGTACGGGCATTTGTCTTGGTTCTCTGTCCGTTAACGGGGAGACCTCTCCGATGACGAAGACCCCGGTAACAACCGATATCCATTAGTCTCTTGATATTCAAGGCGACTTCAGATCTCAGACGACCTTCTACTTTATATTCATTTTCAATCAACTTACGAAGTTCATTAACTTCTTCAGCTGTGAGATCGTTAATTCTTTTTTCAGGATCAACACCAGTTTTTGCACAGATATCTTTAGCAGAAGTTCTACCTATACCAAAGATATAAGTCAGTGCAATATCTGTATGCTTGTTAGGTAAATCATTACCTGCGATACGAGCCACTTATGGTCCCTCCTACTTTTGTCTCTGTTTATGTTTTGGGTTTTCACACACGATTCTCAGGACACCCCTTCTCCTGATTACCTTACACTTATCGCAAATAGGTTTTACACTTGCTCTAACTTTCATTATCATTCACCTCTTATAGGTTTCTTGTTCTCAGTTTCCCTCGTTTCACAAGCCCGTCATGATGATGCATCTTAAGATGACCTTCAATCTGACTCATTGTATCAAGGTCAACACCGACCATGATCAACAACGAAGTACCTCCCATCAAATATGCAACCTGCTGGGGAAAACCAAACAGATTTATGATAAAGGAAGGAATCAATGCAATCAATGCCAAAAATATAGCTCCGGGTAAAACAATACGATTAAGTACTCTAGAAAGGTACTCTTCCATGTTTTCGGAACGAATTCCTGGTATTGAACCGCCATTTTCTCTTATTTGCCTAGCAATTTCAATAGGATTCATAGAAACCTGAGTGTAAAAGTAAGCAAAAAAGATAATTAACAACGAATATAAAACAAGGTAGGGGGCGCCGTTCGGCCGGAGCCAACTGGCAATCTGAGACCATGTTTTACTGCTGCTACCTAAAGTTCCTGCAATCTGCAGGGGAAAAGTCAGAATGGATGATGCAAAAATTACAGGTATTACTCCACTAGGATTGATCTTGATAGGGATGTAGGTATTCTGCGCCCCATAGATCTTTCTTCCAACAATTCTCTTAGCATAATTAACAGGAATTTTTCTTTGTCCCTGCTGTTCGTAGATCACCAGCATAATGATACCAACAAACATAAGCAGAGCGAATATAACAAAAACCGGGTTAAGACTTCCACTGCGAATCTCTTTTCCCAGGACACTAAACGCACCAGGCATTCTAGCAACGATACCGGCAAAAATCAGCATTGAGATACCGTTTCCAATACCCTTTGCATTGATCTGTTCACCAATCCACATCAGAAACATAGTTCCTGTTGTAACGGTTAACATAGCGACAACTGTGTATCTCCAGCCAACCATAGAAGGAATAATCGCATCCGGTATCCTGCTGGCATAAACTGTTACAGCGTATGACTGAATAATACAGACAACAACTGTTCCAAAACGAATAAGTTTCTGAATCTTCTTTTTACCACCGTCCTCTTCCGATATTTTTTTTAACATTGGAAATACCAGTAGCAAAAGCTGCATGATAATGGACATGGAAATATAGGGCATAATACCCAACATAAAGATAGAGAAGTTCTTAAAAGCTCCACCGGCAAAAAAGTCAAGATACTCAGTAATTCCCATAGAAGAACCAGATTGAGCCTGGTTCAAAAAGTAAATACTAAGCGCCGAAGCATCAATACCGGGAATCGGCAATATAGCACCAAGCCTGAAGACAATCAGCATACTAAGAGTGAAGAGGATTTTAAACCTCAGCTCTTTGATTCGAAACACATCGTAAAGTGGATTACCTGCCATATATTACCAACTATTCCTGTACGGATTCTGTTAATGCGACTTTACCACCGGCTTTTTCAATTTTATCAACTGCTCCGGCAGAAACCTTTTTAATCTGGACATCCAGCTTCTTAGTGAGATCACCGCTGCCAAGAATCTTGACATTGGTTTCAGATTTTTTGATCAATCCTTTTGCAACTAAGGTTTCAAGAGAAACAACTTCACCATCACTGTAGTTTTTCTCAATAAGAGAAAGATTCACAGGAACGTATACTTTCTTGAAAGGCATGTTGGAGAAACCCCTTGACGCAACACGGCGATAAATGGGCATCTGTCCACCTTCAAAACCGGGTCTGACATTTCCACCAGAACGTGAATTTTGTCCCTTATGACCTCTACCGGAAGTTTTTCCGGTACCGGCACCATGACCGCGGCCGAGAACTTTCTTGTTACGATTAGCACCTGCAGGTGCTTTCAGTTCAAAACTACTCATAACTAGTTAATCTCCTCAACTTCAATCAAGTGTGAAATCGACTCAACCATACCCATTACAGCAGGATTTACATCCTTCTCCACTACGGAGTTCAGTTTACCAAGCCCAAGAGCTTTTACTGTTTTTTTCTGTTCAGGTTTACGACCGATTGTACTACGAACGAGCTTTACCCGAATTTTTTTCGATTTAGCTGCCATATCAACCCCACAACTCTTTTATGGATTTACCACGACCAGCGGCAAGTTCTCCAGCATCAAAAATATTTTCAAGACCGTTAAAAACACTTTTAACAATGTTCATTGTATTTTTTGAACCGAGAGATTTTGCCAGAATATCATGGATACCAGCTGCTTCCATTACCGCACGAACTGGTCCACCGGCAATAATACCGGTACCAGGTGCTGCAGGTTTCAGCAGTACTGATGCACTCTTAAACTCACCCAGGATTTCATGAGGAATAGTGGCTTTCTTCAAAGGAACCATTATCAGGTTCTTCTTTGCTTTATCAACACTTTTCCGTATCGCTTCAGCAACATCATTGGCCTTACCGAATCCGTAACCTACACGACCTTTGCCATCACCAATAACCATTAGAGCAGAGAAGGACATTTTCCGTCCTCCCTTAACAGCTTTGGAAACCCGGTTCAGTCTAATGAGTTTTTCTGTAAACTCTTTTTCTTCTTTGTTTCTTTCTTTAAACGCCATACCTCAACCTCTTAAAACTGAATGCCTTCTTCTCTGGCAGCGTCGGCGAGTGCTTTGATAACACCATGGTACATATAACCGTTTCTATCGAATACGATTGTAGTAATGTTAGCAGCTTTCATCCGCTCACCAATGATCTTTCCCATTATCGCTCCACCCTCAACATTAGTTTTGGTGGCGGAGAGATCCTTTTCAAGAGTTGATGCACTGACTAGAGTATGGCCTTTAATATCATCAATAACCTGAACACTCAAGTTCTTGTTACTCTTAAATACAGTCAGACGAGGTCTTTCAGCGGTACCGGAGATTTTTTTCCGGACATGTCCTTTTCTCTGCAGTCTTTTAGCCTGCTTCTGTTTAATCCTATCCATACCCTATAACCTACTTAACACCGGATTTACCGACTTTACGTCTGATATGTTCAGTTTCATACTTGATACCTTTACCTTTGTAAGGTTCGGGAGGTCTAAGACCGCGAATCTCACTGGCAACAAGTCCAACTTTTTCTTTACTGATACCGGAAACAGTAACTTTGTTTCCTTCAACGACAGCTGTAATACCCTCGGGCATCATGTATTCAATAGAAGTAGAATACCCCAGGCTGAAAAGAATACTCTTTCCTTTTACTTCTGCTCTATAACCAACACCGTTGATAATCAGAGCTTTACTGAAACCATTGGTTACACCAGTAACCATATTCTCCAGTAATTTCCTGTAAAGGCCGTGCATGGATTTAGCACGTTTGGAGTCATCTTTTCTACTTACAACGACTTCACCGTCTTTAATATCAAAACTGACTTCAGGAAGGAAGTCCTGATTCAGTTCTCCCTTTGATCCCTTTACTGTCAGCAGATTATTTTTTACTGCAACAGTTACCCCTTTGGGGACTGTTACGGGTTTTAAACCGATACGAGACATATAATGCTCCCCCTTACCAAACTTTACAGATTATTTCCCCACCAACTTTATTCAAAGTTGCTTTTTTACCAGTGGTTACACCGGTAGATGTGGAGACAATCAGGGTACCGAAACCATTCAGTACACGGGGCATATCCCGATATCCTGTATATACACGCCGACCGGGTGTAGATATGGACTGAATACCATGAATGATAGCATTTTCTTTTTCATCATACTTTAAGAATACACGAATAACACTATTGTCGTCCTGTGTAACTTTCTTAAAGTTTTTGACAAAACCTTCATTCTTTAAGATTTTAATAATTTCCAGCTTGATCTTGGAAGGATCGATATCAACCTTCTCAAATTTTGCCGAGCTGGCATTTCTTATCTTAGTGAGCATATCCGCTACTGGATCTGAAACACTCATTACTTTCTCCTACCAGCTTGATTTTGTAACGCCGGGAATCATGCCTTCATTTGCTAGCTTTCGAAAGCAGATTCTGCACATCTGAAATTTTCTCATATAACCCCGAGGTCTACCACAGATACGACAACGGTTATATTCCCGTGTGCTGTATTTGGGGGTTCTCTGGGATTTAACGATCATGGATTTCTTTGCCATCTATAGACTCCTATTTACTGAAGGGCATTCCGAACTTAGCCAAAAGTGATCTAGCTTCGTCATCCGTTTTCGCCGTTGTTACAATGGCCACATTTAGACCGTTGATCTGTTCAATCTTATCGTAGTCAATTTCAGGGAAAATGATCTGTTCGGTAATACCGAGAGAATAATTTCCTCTTCCGTCAAAGGCTTTAGATTTAACTCCTCTAAAGTCTTTGACACGAGGAAGAGATATATTTATTAGCCGATCCATGAACTCGTACATTTTAACACCGCGAAGTGTTACTTTTGCACCAATTTCTTGTCCCTCACGGATTTTAAAACCCGCGATTGATTTTCTGGCTTTTGTCTTCATTACCTTCTGACCAGTAATAAGTGACAACTCTTCCACTGCAGCTTCCAACAGCTTCTTGTTGGTAATTGATTCACCAACACCCATGCTGACTACGATCTTCTCAACCTTGGGAATCTGCATATTGGACTTATATCCAAACTCAGAAAACATTTCCTGAGCGATCTTATCTGTGTAAACAGTTTTTAATCTTGGTACGTATCCAGCCATTATAAGGATTCCCCACACTTTTTACAAATTCTAACTTTGCTATCTCCGTCAACTTTAATACCAATCCGAGTGGGTCCGCATTTTTTACAGAGAACCTGTACATTAGAGATATTGAGGGGAGCTTCTAATTCGATGATGCTGCCTTTTTCGCCCTGGCTTTTTGGCTTCTGTGCCTTTTTCACCATATTAAGACCTTCAACGATCACTCGCCCGGTATCTCTCTGAATTTTAAGGATTCTACCAGTCTTGCCACTGTCTTTTCCAGCCATGACTTGAACCTGGTCACCCTTTTTCACTTTGTATTTCACTTCTGCCATCTTAAATATCTCCTAGAGTACTTCCGGTGCCAGTGAAACAATCTTCATAAAGTCCACATCTCTCAGCTCACGGGCTACCGGGCCGAAGATACGCTTTCCTACGGGATTGTTACTAGCATCGATGATAACACAAGCATTGTCATCGAAACGGATATATGTTCCATCCGGTCTTCTGTACTCTTTATGAGTCCTTACAATAACTGCTTTCTTAACTTCACCCTTTTTAATAGGGGCATTAGGAAGGGCATCTTTTACTGCCACGACAATGATATCGCCAACACTGGCATACTTTCTCTTACTTCCGCCGAGAACCTTGATACACATAACCTTTTTTGCACCAGAGTTATCAGCTACATTTAAATATGTATTATCCTGAATCATAACTTGCCTCCGGTGTTATTTGGCTCTCTCAAGGATTTCCTGAAGAGACCAGCTTTTATCTTTACTGACAGGTCTGCATTCTTGAATGCGGACAGTATCACCAATATTAGCATCATTCTTTTCATCATGTGCTTTATATTTAACCGATTTGGTCACATATTTTTTATACAGCGGGTGCAGTTTCTTAGTAGAAATCTGAACAACAATGGTTTTATCCATCTTATTGCTTGTCACCACGCCGGTAAAAACTTTTTTATTTGTCTTTCTGGATGTCTCTTTTTCCATGACTTCCCCTACGCTTTTCTGATTCCGAGCTTATGCTCATGAATCATAGTATTCAGACGGGCAACACTTCTTCTCAGATTCCGTTTTTCCATCCGGTTCTCTACGTGACCCAACACCATATCAAATCTGATCTTTTGCAGTTTCTGAGTCAGCTCATCACGTTTTGCGACCAGCTCTTCAACTGACAAATCGTTATATTTCGCTTTCATTAACTACCTCGCTTCCTTAGTTACAAACTTGGTTTTGATAGGCAGTTTCTGACCAGCCAATTCCATTGCTCTTTTTGCAAGTTCAATGTCAACTCCGCCGATTTCGAACATAACTGTTCCAGGTTTAACTGCTGCAACCCATTTCTCTGGGTTACCTTTACCTTTACCCATTCTGGTTTCAGCGGGTTTTTTAGTATAAGGAATATCCGGAAAAATACGAATCCAAACTTTACCACCTCTTTTGATATGACGAGTCATAGCAATACGGGCAGCTTCAATCTGTCTAGCAGTAATCCATTTATGATCCAACGCAACCAGTCCGCATTCACCAAAATTGATAGAATTACAACGGGTCGCATTACCTTTCATAACGCCTCTCATGCGCTTTCTGTATTTCGTTTTCTTAGGACTCAGCATCTACCTAGCTCCTTGCACCTTTATCGCGTTGATTACGACTTACAAGCAGACCGGCATCATCTTTCTGTTCATGACCATAAACTTCGCCTTTGAAAACCCATACTTTAACACCGATAACACCAAAGGTTGTATGAGATTCTGCGAATCCATAATCAATGTTAGCTCTGAGAGTGTGCAGAGGAATTCGTCCCTCTTTCACTTCCTGAGTACGAGCCATTTCCGCTCCACCAAGTCTTCCGGAAATCTTAATTTTGACTCCCTTTACACCGGCTTTCATAGCATTTCCAGCAGTCATTTTCAAAACTCTCCGAAAAGCTGCTCTACCCTTCAACTGACGGGCAATACCTAATGCAATGATCTGCGCATCTGCTTCAGGTTTTTTAACTTCTTTAATCTTAACCTGGATCTTTTTATCAGTCAGCTTCTGCAATCTGATTCCGATCTTTTCAATATTGGCACCTTTAGTACCGATAATAACACCGGGTCTTGCAGTATAGATCATCATAGTGATTCTCTGAGGCTGTCTAATGATTTCGATATCACCGATTTCAGCACCCTTTGCTTCAGGGCTATCCATCAGTGCTTTTCTCAAAGACAGATCTTCATGCAAACAATTTGCATAGTCTCTGGGATCTACATACCATTTAGACTTCCAGGTTTTATTAATTCCCAGTCTGAGACCGTAAGGATTTACTTTCTGTCCCATTTATTCCCCCGCACCTATTTCTTCAACGACTACAGAAATATGAGAAGATCTCTTCAGCAGTCTATCAGCTCTACCACGAGACCGTGGCCACATTCTTTTCTGAATAGGTCCACCATCTACCATCAGCTCTTTAATATACAGAGAGTCCTCATCCAGCATGTTGTTCTGGTTGAGAGCATTAGCTGCTGCTGATTGAATAACCTTCTTAAGGAACTTAGCGCCCTTATTGGGAAGATTCTCCAGGATAGCAATAGCTTCTGAATAAGGTTTTCTCCTGATATTATCAGCAATAGGTCTGATTTTGAAGGGAGACATGGGCAGATTTTTAGCAAATGCTTTATATCCTTTTTTAGCTTCCATAACTCAACTTACCTCTTTGACTTCTTGTCTGAGCCAGCATGTCCTCTGAACATCCTGGTCGGAGCAAATTCACCGAGTTTATGACCAACAAGGTTCTCAGTTACATAAACAGGGACCCAAGTCTTACCGTTATATACAGAAACCGTTATACCTACCATCTCAGGAAGGATTGTTGAAGTCCGGGAAAAGGTTTTTATCATACCCTTAGCACCAGTCTTTTTATGCTCAACAATCTTCTTATAAAGACTTTTAGCAATAAACGGTCCTTTTTTAATTGATCTTGACACGCCTGACTCCTACTTCCGTCTCTTGACAATAAATTTGCCAGAACTTTTATGTTTCTTTCTAGTTTTAAAACCTTTTGTAGGTTTACCCCAGGGAGAAACGGGATGACGACCACCGGAAGTTTTACCTTCACCACCACCATGAGGGTGATCAACAGGGTTCATTACAACACCTCTGACTTTAGGTCTTTTACCCATCCATCTTGATCGACCAGCCTTACCGATTTTCACATTCATGTGATCCTCGTTTCCAACTTCACCGATTGTTGCTATACATTTATTGAGCACCAATCTCATCTCACCGGAAGGCATTTTCAAAGTAACGTACTTTCCTTCCTTAGCAGCGATAAGAGCGGATCCACCAGCGGTTCTAACCATCTGTGCACCTCTTCCGAGCTGAAGCTCGATAGCATGCACCAGACGACCGACTGGAATATACTCAAGGGGAAGTGCGTTTCCAACTGCAATGGGTGCATCAGCTCCACTGATAATCTTATCGCCAACCGTTAGGCCCTTAGGACAAATAATATATCGTTTTTCACCATCAACATAATGGATTAGAGCGATATTCGCACTTCTATTCGGATCGTACTCAATTTGAGCAACATTTCCAGGAACACCATATTTTTCTCTTTTAAAATCGATGACCCTATATTTTCGTTTATGTCCACCGCCACGGCGACGTACACTTATCCGTCCACCAGCACCGCGGCCGGCTTTAGATGATTTTCCGGAAGACAGTGATTTCTCAGGAGTACTCCGTGTAATGTCATCAAAAGTCAGACTCTGTCTGTATCTCTGGGACGGTGTTCTTGGGTTATATGTTTTAATAGCCACAGAATCCTCCTACCTTATACACCTTCAAAAGCATCGATCTTCTCACCAGAAGTGAGAGTTACAATTGCTTTTTTCCAGCTTGCTGTTCGGCCAAAACCTCTTTTAAAACTCTTGGCAGAAACAGGAACGTTTGCTTTTTTCTTTCCGCTAACATTCACAATGTTGCAGCTCACAGGATTTACAGAGAAGAGGTCTTTGACGGCACTCATAACCTGGATCTTGTTCGCTTTTTTATCAACCTTAAAGACATACTTCTTAGATTCACCTTCACGGAGAAAATTAGTTTTTTCTGTCAATACAGGCTCAATGATTACTTTATATGAATCCATATCAGACCTCATCCACCATAAAATTCGTTCAGCTTAGAAGCCGCGCCTTCCATAACAACAACATTTTTTCCGTAGAAAAGAGTATGTGCACTCAGCCTGTTATAGGAGAGGAATCTTACGTTAGGCAGATTCCGTCCGGCTCTTCTGATCAGTTTGTCGTCGTCTTTCAAAACGACAACTGTTTTTTCACCATTTGTCAGGGCATTCAAGATATTAAGCATATCTTTTGTTTTTCCTGTCTCAATAGTAAAATCCTCAACTATTTTAAAACTATCATCATTCTGAGCTTTCATACTCAAAATAGATTTCATTGCAAGCTGTTTAATTTTTTTAGGCATAACGTAGCTGTAATCTCTTGGTTTAGGACCGAAAACGATACCACCACCAACCCAAACGGGTGATCTTCTACGCCCGGCTCTAGCACGACCGGTACCTTTCTGTCGCCAGGGTTTCGCAGTTGTTCCACGAACTTCCGCCCGGCTTTTTGTGCAGGCTGTACCTACTCTTCTATTTGCAAGCTCATTTCTAACAGCGTTATATATTGAGCCTTCGCTTATTTCACGAGCGAATACTGAATCGTTAAGAGTAATAGTACGAAGCTCTTTGCCTTCAATTGAAAAGACTTTTTTGTCCATAATTATCTATCCTCTTATTTCTTTTTAGCAGTACGCACTAAAACGATACTATTCTTTGTACCGGGAATGGCGCCTTTAACCAATACGATTTTCTTTTCAGCATCTACACGAACAACTTCTAGATTCTGAACTGTCTTTTTCTCTCCACCCATACGGCCGGCCATTTTAGTTCCCTTGATAACCTTCGAAGGGTATGCTGCCATACCGGTAGAACCACCGACTCTATGAAATTTCGAACCGTGTGTTGCACGACCACCACTAAAATTGTGGCGCTTCATAACACCTTGAAAACCTTTACCTTTGGAAGTTCCGACAACATCTACATATACTAGATTCTCTATTAATTCCACTCCGAAAGAATCGCCAACATTACATTCTTTCTCAAAATCTCGAATTTCTATCACATGTTTTTTAGGTGTTACGTCGTTTTTAAACTGACCCGCATAAGGTTTTGTAACATTACTGGATTTCATCTCTACAGACCCAAGCACTACAGCGTTGTAACCATCTTTTTCCAATGTTCTACTGGCTACAACAACATTAGGCTCTACTTCAATTACAGTAACAGGAGTTAATGTGCCTTCTTCATCAAACACCTGGGTCATTCCAGCTTTTTTGCCAATCAAACCAATCATTTAATACCTCAACAATCTACTTACTTACTGCTTGATCTCTACATCAACTCCAGCGGGCAGCTCGAGTTTCATGAGAGCATCCATAACAGCAGAGGTTGGCTCTAAAATATCTATCAATCTTTTGTGAGTCCGCATTTCAAATTGCTCTCTAGACTTCTTATTTACAAAAGTTGACTTCAAAACGGTAAACTTATTAATTCTCGTAGGGAGAGGGATCGGTCCAGAAACCTTACTACCCTGCTTCTGAACAGCTTGAACAATTGCTTTCGCACTCTGATCAATCAATTCAACGTCAAATCCTCTTAGCCTGACGCGTATCCGTTCCTTAACCATCATTCCTCCAGAAAAAACACCCTGCATTCATTCAGCAGGGCGACTCTAATAATCTTATTCGATAATCTCTACTACCTGTCCGGAAGCAACGGTTCTACCACCTTCACGAATAGCGAAGCGAAGACCTTTGTCCATAGCGATAGGATGAATCAGCTCGGAAGTAATGTCTGTATTATCACCAGGCATAACCATCTGTTTATCTTCAGGAAGAGTAACTGTTCCTGTAATATCAGTAGTTCTAAAGTAGAACTGAGGTCTGTATCCAGAAAAGAAAGGATTATGACGTCCACCCTCTTCTTTAGTCAGACAGTACAGAGCTGCTTTAAATTTCGTATGAGGAAGAATTGAACCGGGCTTACAAAGAACCTGTCCTCTTTGAACCTCTTTCTTGTCAGTACCACGAAGAAGAGCACCGATGTTATCACCTGCTTGACCTTCATCCAGAAGTTTGTTGAACATTTCAACACCGGTACAAGTTGTTGTCTGTGTATCACGAACACCAACGATCTCAATGGTATCACCAACATGAAGGACACCTTTTTCGATACGACCAGTCACAACAGTACCACGACCGGAAATAGAGAAGACATCTTCAATAGGCATCAGGAAAGGCTGATCAACAGCTCTTTCAGGAATTTCAAAGTAAGAATCCATTGCATCAAGAAGTTCTTGAATACAAGCAGTCTTTTCACCATCTTCAATGTTAGACATTGCTTCAAACGCAGAACCCTTAATAATAGGAGTATCATCTCCAGGGTATCCGTATTCATCAAGAAGTTCACGAACTTCCATCTCGACCAGATCAACCAGTTCAGGATCAGCCAAATCAAGTTTGTTCATAAAAACAATCATGTTCGGAATACCAACCTGACGTCCAAGCAGAATGTGCTCTCTAGTCTGAGGCTCGGGTCCAGAATCTGCAGCTACGAGAAGAACAGCACCGTCCATCTGTGCAGCACCGGTAATCATATTCTTAATGTAGTCAGCATGTCCAGGACAATCTACGTGAGCATAGTGACGCAAGGGTGTTTCATACTCAACATGTTTCGTATTGATAGTAATACCACGCTCTTGTTCTTCAGGGGCGTTATCAATATCTTCATAGCTCATGATTTTACCACCAGCTTTGGCGGCGCAATACATAGAGATCGCTGCAGTAAGAGTTGTTTTACCATGATCAACGTGACCAATAGTTCCAACATTAATATGTGGCTTGGTTCTCTCAAATTTGTCTTTAGCCATTTCTACCTCCTAGGCATTTTAAAAAAAACACTCATCTGTTTACCTCTTTTGGGCATCAGAGCAGATAATAACAAAAAACGTTAAATCAGCTCAATATCTCAGGGCAACAAAGATGAAATTTTGGCAGAATTTTTCACTAATAAACAGAATAAAAGGAGATAATACCTTCATGTTTCCTACAACAACTCATTCAACCACCTATTTTGTTTTCCAAAAACGGTTTGGTACTTTGAATAACTCTGCGGCCTTTGCCGGTTGTTATATTGAAAACCTCTGCTACAGTAGCGGTCTCCATCACTTCAGAAGATCAGGAGGCATTCTGCCGAGGGAAGTCATCTACCCAAGGAGGGTAAACAACTTCTATAATCAGACTCTTACCACTTATAGTGGGAAAAAGCCTTGTTTGCTTCAGCCATTCTATGAGTATCTTCTTTCTTTTTAAAAGCAGATCCAGTAGAATTAAAAGCATCCAGAATTTCAGCACTGAGTTTTTCACTCATGCTTCTTCCACTCCGACCTCTTGCAGCTGCAATCAGCCATCTCATAGCCAGAGCTTCTCTTCTGGAATCCCGAATTTCAACGGGGACCTGATAAGTTGAACCACCAACTCTACGGGATTTTACTTCCACAGCAGGTTTTATGTTCTCCAGTGCTTTCAGAAAGATATCAAGCTCACTTTCTTCACCGGTTTTCTTATTTTTAACAACTTCCATAGCGCCATAAAGGCAACTGGAACTTGTTGATTTTTTACCATCATTCATCATTCTTTTAATGAATTTTTCAACGGTGGTATTACTGTATTTTGAATCGGGCATTACCGGTCTAACCGTGGCCGCTCTTCGTCTTGCCATTTCTACCTCACCTTAAGCCTTAGGTTTCTTAGTTCCATATTTGGAACGAGCTTTCTTACGACCATCTACACCAAGGGTATCTTTTGCACCACGGATAATTCTGTAACGTACACCGGGTAGATCTTTCACTCTTCCACCTCTCAGAACAACAACAGAGTGTTCCTGAAGATTGTGTCCAATTCCTGGAATATAGGCCGTAACTTCGATACCATTAGTTAATCTAACTCTTGCAACTTTACGAAGCGCTGAATTAGGCTTTTTAGGAGTAATGGTCATAACTCTTGTACATACACCTCGTCTCTGAGGGCAGGATTGAAGGGCCGGAGAGTTAGTCTTCTTAACAGAAGCTTTCCGTCCATTCCTGATTAACTGATTTATTGTGGGCATTCTAAACACCATCTCCCTTTACAATCATTTACTCAAAAGCAAGTGGACTTTAACCGATATCTCAAGTTAGAGTCAACAGCTTACATAATATATATCTATTTTTCATCAAAAAAAGGTGAAATTCAGTCTTTTTCAATGAAAAATGTTATCAGGGGTCAGCATAGGCCCCCGTTTGTTACTTAGGCCTTCGGCTCAACCGCTTTCTCATCTCTGAACATGCGAATCCAAGTCCTGGCTGTCTTTGTTAAAAAGTTTCATATCCCGGTATTTTCTCATACCAGTACCGGCAGGAATCATATGACCGATAACAACATTTTCCTTCAATCCTCTCAGCTGATCCGTCGATCCGGCGATAGCCGCATTTGTCAGAACCCTTGTAGTTTCTTGAAAGGAAGCAGCAGAAATCCAGGAATCAATATTAAGTGACGCCCTTGTAATACCAAGCAGCAGGGGTTTTGCGACGGCGGATTCTCCACCCTCTTTCAGAACCTTTTCATTTTCCTTACGAAAATTGTATTTATCAATCTGCTGTCCGTAAATAAAGTGAGTATCACCCACATCCATAATTTCTACTTTCCGCATCATCTGACGAATAATGACACCGATATGCTTGTCGTTTATGTTTACACCCTGCATTCTGTAAACTTCCTGTACCTCATCAACAAGGAACTGCTGAAGAGCATTAGCACCGGAGATATCCAGAATATCATGAGGATCATTCATACCATCACAGAGAGACTCGCCAGCTTCCACGGTATCACCGTCTCTTACGAGAAGGTGTTTACCCATGGGAACCTGGTGTTTCAGCTCACCTCCATAAGGATCAACAACATCAATAATGCGTTTACCTTTTACAATGCCCTGAAAACGAACGGTCCCGGCTATTTTGGAAAGAATAGCCCCCTCTCGGGGCCTTCTTGCTTCAAACAGCTCACCTACACGAGGCAGACCTCCGGTAATATCCTGAGTTTTTGCACTCTCTTTCAGCATTTTTGCCAAGGTATGCCCGGCTTTAACAACCGTTCCATCATCTACGTTCAGATAAGAGTTACCAGGCAGATAATAGTTTGCTATTTCATTACCACCATCATCTTCAATAATGATACGAGGCTGGAGAGATTCCAGAGAAAAATCGGTAATTTTCTTTTCAACATTACCTGTATCTTCGTTTATTTCCTCTCTCAGGGTTGTTCCAATAATAATATCTTCGAAACGGACTTTACCATCCTGCTCTGCAATAATCGGATCACTAAAGGGGTCAAAATAAGCGAGAACTTCTTCCGCACTGATAATCTGCTCAGGATGAGCCATCACGGTAGATCCATTTCTAATTTCCAGCTTCTGATCCTGTGCTACAAGCAGAAGCTTGTCGTCAACCAGACTTACCACTGCAATTTCATCAGAGGCAACATCGTTACCATCCTGAATAAGTACAATTTCACCCTTAAGAACTTTCTGTCCCTCATTAACCAGAACTTTAGATTTCTTATTGATATCAAAAGATTCGAAAATCTTTGCAACCATAAGAGAACCTTTTCTGGTAAAAAGGTTATTTCCATTATCTAGGGCAACATGAGTACCGGTCATAGACCGTACCAGCACAGGATAACGCATGGTAATTTTATTATCTTCGGTTGCTGTACTGGCAACACCACCAACATGGAAAGTTCTCATGGTCAGCTGTGTTCCGGGCTGCCCAATGGACTGAGCAGCAATAATACCTACAGCTTCACCTATATTAACGGTTTTCTTAGTTGACAGGTCTCTACCATAGCATTTACGACAGACACCATGTTTAGCTTCACAGGTAAGTACGGTACGAACCTTAACGGACTCCACACCGATTTCTTCAATGGCTCTGGCAATTTCATCTGTTATTTCTTCATTAACATCGATAATTACTTCACCAGTAATGGGATGTTTAACTCTTTCAAGAGTAAAACGTCCGGAGATTCTATCAGCCAGAGATTCAACAATTTCTTCTCCGTCTTTCAATGCAAAGGTATCGATTCCGTTAATGGTACCGCAGTCTTCTTCGTTAACAACCACATCCTGTGCAATATCAACAAGACGACGGGTAAGATAACCGGCATCCGCTGTTTTCATAGCTGTATCTGCAAGTCCCTTACGGGCACCATTTGTCGAAATAAAGAACTCAATTACCGATAGACCTTCTTTAAAGTTTGAACGTATAGGAAGCTCGATAATATCACCGGAAGGCTTAGCCATCAAACCACGCATACCCGCCAACTGACGGATCTGATTCCTAGAGCCTCTCGCTCCGGAGTCGGCCATCATAAAGACGTTGTTAAATCCGCCTTTATCATTTTTAAGGACGTCCATCATCACATTGGTCAACTCTTCGTTGGTTTTACTCCAAACCTCTACTACACGGTTATAGCGCTCTTCCTGAGTAATATGACCATCAAGATACTGCTTCTGAATCTTCCGAACTTCCATATCGGCTAATTCAATAAGCTCCTTCTTTTCATCAGGAACTATGATATCGTCCATACCAATGGAAGCACCGAATTTAGTTGCGTATTTGTATCCGGTATCTTTAACAATATCCAGCATTTTAACGGTTGTATAAGATCCATGAATCTCATGAGTCTTAGTAATCAGATTTCTGATTTGCTTATCACCCAGAGTCTCATTTACAAAATCCACCACTTCAGGAAGAAGCTCATTAAAAATAACACGTCCGGGAGTTGTTTCAACAAACTCACCATCAATCTTCACTTTCATCATTGCCTGATAGGCAACAGAGTGGGCGTCAAGAGCCAGGAGTACTTCATCCGCACTGGAGAAATACCGGCCCTCCCCTTTTGCACCGACGCGATGTTTGGTCAGATGATAGATACCGAGAACCATGTCCTGAGAAGGGAACACTACGGGCTGACCGTTAGCCGGGTTCATCAGGTTTGTATCTGAAAGCATCAACGTCCAGCACTCAATCTGAGCCGCATGGGTCAGTGGGACGTGAACAGCCATCTGGTCACCGTCAAAGTCGGCATTAAAAGCATGACAGACGAGAGGATGAAGACGAATAGCCTTTCCCTCTACAAGAACAGGTTCAAAAGCCTGGATTCCAAGACGGTGAAGAGTAGGAGCACGGTTCAGAAGAACAGGATGCTCTTTTACTACCTCATCCAACACGGTCCAGACTTCAGGGGTTTCCTGCTCAACCAGAGTTTTAGCTTTCTTTATATTGTAGACAATGTCCTTGTCTACCAATTTTTTCATAATAAAAGGCTTGTAGAGTTCCAGAGCCATTTTCGCAGGAAGCCCACACTGATGAAGTTTCAGATTAGGTCCTACAACAATTACGGAACGACCGGAATAGTCTACACGTTTTCCGAGGAGGTTCTGTCTGAACCGGCCCTGTTTACCCTTAAGAAGATCTGAAAGCGATTTAAGAGGCCGGTTGGACGCACCTTTCACAACTTTTTTCTTTTTGGAGTTATCAAAAAGGGCATCTACCGCTTCCTGAAGCATCCGTTTTTCATTCCGGATGATAATATCAGGGGCATTTAGAGCCATCAATCTTTTCAGACGGTTATTTCTGTTAATAACTCTCCGATACAGGTCATTCAGGTCGGAAGTCGCAAAACGGCCTCCATCCAACTGTACCATAGGTCTCAGTTCTGGTGGAATTACAGGAATGACATCTAGGATCATCCACTCAGATCTATTTCCCGAATCACGGAAATTTTCAACAATTTCAATTCTTTTCAGAAGTCGTTTGTCAGCCTTGGGTCCTTTTTCAACCATTTTGGCACGCAACTCAATTGATAATGCGTCCAGATCAAGACCTTCCAGCAGGCTTCTTACGGCTTCAGCACCGATACCGGCTGTAAAAGACATACCATAACGATCCTGAGATTCATTAAACTCCTCTTCAGAGAGAAGTTGCATCTTCTTAAGATCTGTATCTCCAGCTTCAATAACGATATATTTCTCATAGTAGAGAATAGACCGTAATGACGCTATTGAAAGATCAAGCAAAAGTCCCATTCTTGAAGGAACAGAACGATAGTACCAGATATGAGAAACTGGCGAAGCCAATTCAATATGCCCCATTCGTTCACGACGAACCTTGAAATGGGTAACTTCTACACCACATCTGTCACAAATAACTCCTTTGTAACGGATGGATTTAAATTTACCACAGTAACATTCCCATTCTTTGGTAGTACCGAAGATTCGCTCACAAAACAGTCCGTCCTTTTCAGGTCGAAGGGTTCTGTAGTTAATTGTTTCTGGTTTTTTGACTTCACCGTAAGACCAGGCTCTGATCTGTTCCGGCGAAGCCAGTTTTATCTGTAGACTGTCAAAATCCTGAATATCTTTCATTCATCCCCCCTGCTAGAATCGGCTTCCCTGTCTGCTGATCAATTCTTCGTCCCTTTCGGTGAAAGGAATTTGTTTCCCCTTCGTGTCGAAGATCCGCACATCCAGGGCTAGACCCCGCAATTCCTGTACAAGAACATTGAAGGACTCGGGAATACCGGCAGCCGTAGTGGCATCGCCCTTCACAATACTTTCATAAATCTTAGCACGACCGTTCATATCATCAGATTTGATGGTCATAAGCTCCTGCAACGTATTAGCTGCACCATAGGCCTCTAGGGCCCACACTTCCATTTCTCCCAGTCTCTGTCCACCAAACTGGGCTTTACCACCTAGGGGCTGCTGTGTAACCAGCGAATAAGGACCGGTAGAACGGGCATGCATCTTATCATCAACAAGGTGATGCAGTTTCAGGTAATACATATACCCTACAAAAACGTTATTTTCAAAAGGCTCTCCGGTATAACCATCGAACAGCTTAATCTTGGAAGCGGCATTGAGTCCTGATGCTTCAAGTTCTGCAGAGATTTCTTCTGTAGAAGCCGAATTAAAAACGGGTGTCTCATACATTTTTCCCAGCTGAGCACCAGCCATTCCGAGCATGGTTTCCATGATCTGACCGATATTCATACGGGAAGGTACACCAAGAGGGTTCAGACAGATTTCCAGAGGAGTTCCATCTTCCATATAAGGCATGTCCTCTTCAGGAAGAACACGGGCTACAACACCCTTGTTTCCATGACGACCGGCCATCTTATCACCTTCTTTCAACTTCCGTTTGGTTGCAATAAGAACCTTAACAACTTCATCAACACCGGGAGACAGATCATCACCCTCGGAACGTTTCAAACGCTGTACATCAATGACTGTTCCTTCTACACCATGAGGAAGTTTCAGAGAGGTATCACGAACTTCTTTAGCTTTCTCACCAAAGATAGAGTTCAAAAGCTTGAATTCCGGCGTGGTTTCGGTTTCCGACTTGGGAGTAACCTTACCAACAAGGATATAGCTGGATTTCACTTTGGCACCGACTCTTACGATTCCTTCCTCATCCAGCTGCTCAAGAGATTTTTCAGAAGTATTGGGAATATCCCTAGTCAGTTTTTCTGGACCAAGTTTTGTTTCTCGTACTTCCGTTACAAACTCTTTAATATGAATAGACGTATAATAATCGTCTTTTACAACTTTTTCAGATATCAGTACGGCATCTTCGTAGTTGTATCCGTTCCAGGGAACGAATCCTACAAGAAGGTTTCTACCCAGAGATAATTCTCCATTTTTAGTAGAAGGACCATCAGCCAGAACAGCAGCTGCAGAAACCTTTTCACCGAGGCTTACAATCGGTTTCTGATTAAAACAGGTATCCTGGTTGGTTCTCTGATATTTGATCATAGGATAAACATCACGAACATCAGCTTCTTCACCTTCAGGCTGGATCATAACTTCTTCTGAAGTTACATGAACAACCGTTCCGGCTCGTTTGGCCTTAACACAAACACCTGAATCATAGGCAGCCTTCCCCTCCATTCCGGTACCAACAAGGGGTGCCTCGGGAAAGAGCAGAGGTACAGCCTGACGCTGCATATTACAACCCATGAGCGCACGGTTAGCATCATCGTGTTCCAAAAAGGGAATCAGTGATGCTGCGGTAGAAATAATCTGCCGGGGTGACACGTCCATGTATTTAATTTCACTAGGACTCTTGATTGTATAATCACCGGACTTTCTAACAGCGACCAAGTCATCTGTCAGATTCCAGTCTTTATCCAGAGTTGCACTTGCCTGTGCAATATAACATCTCTCTTCATCCATAGCCGAAAGATACTCAACTTCATGAGAAACCCTTCCATCTACAACTTTCCGAAAGGGTGTTTCGAGAAATCCATAATCATTAACCCGGGTAAAGTTAGCCAATGAAACAATCAGACCAATATTTGGTCCTTCAGGAGTTTCAATAGGACACATTCTACCATAGTGAGTGTAATGTACATCACGAACCTCAAAACCGGCTCTATCGCGGGAAAGACCACCAGGCCCCAAAGCATTCAACCTTCTCTTATGAGTCAACTCGGAAAGAGGGTTAACCTGATCCATGAACTGAGAAAGCTGGGAAGAACCGAAAAATTCTTTAACCGCAGCCACAATTGGTTTAATGGAGACAAGATCCTGAGGCTTCAGAGATTCTGTCTCTTTAAGGGACATTCTCTCTTTAGCAATTCTTTCCATTCTGGAAAATGCAGTTTTCAACGCATTACAGAGAAGTTCACCGACAGATCTGACACGCCTGTTACCAAGATGGTCAATATCATCAATGGAAGCCTCACCGTCAAAAACACGAATTAAATAAGCCATGGTATTAACAATATCAGCCCTATCCAAGACATGAGAATCTTCAGGATTTTCATAATTAAATTTCTTGTTCAGCTTATACCGTCCAACACGACCGAGGTCATATCTCCGGGTTGAAAAGAACATAGAAACCAGATCTTTTTCCGCACTCTCCACAGTAATAGGTTCACCGGGCATCAAGACGGAGTAGATTGATGCCAAAGCATCTTCTTTGGTCGGTTCATCCTGGTCGGGATCATCCTGATTGTATTTAGATTCTTCACGCTCAAAACAGTTCAGAATCAGAGTAGTATTCAACGATTCGGGATGGGCAAAGTCAATTACTTCAATTTTAGTAATCTGAGAATGAATCAATTCATCCGTATCATGAGGATGGATCTTTTCACCGGCACGATACAATTTTTTCTTGACACCATCTACTTCAGTATAAACAGCACGCCCGAATATCATACCAACGAGAGAGCCTGCACCCTCTCTTTTATTGTTAACCTTTACTGTTTTAATTTTATAAAACTCATCTATAATTTTCTCTCGGGTATCCAGACCTAATGCTCTTAGGAACAGAGAACCAAGAATACGTTTTTTTCGATCAATTTTTGTATAAATCAATTCCTTCTTATGATCGATTTCGAACTCAAGCCAGGAACCTCTATATGGAATTATCCTTGAAGAATAAACACCTTTCTCTTCTGAAAATATAACACCGGGTGATCTATGAATCTGCGAGACAACAACACGCTCAGCACCATTTATAATAAAGGTACCTCGGTCAGTCATCAGCGGAATATCACCCATATAAATCTCTTTCTGTCGAATTTCACCAGTAGATTGAAAAATCAGATTGATACGAGCTTTGATTGGAACAGCGTACGAAAGTCCTTTTCGCTTACATTCAGCCTCAGTAACTTTCACGCTTTTATAATCGAGATTATAATAATCATAATCCAGCACCAGCTCTCCGTTGGCACTTTCTATGGGAAAAGTAGCCCGGAATACTTCTTCCAGACCCTGATCATTTAACTCTCCGTCCCCTTTCAGGGCAGCAATCTGAAGAAATTTTTCATATGAAGACAACTGGATATCAATGAGATCAGGCAACTCTATAGCTTCTTCATACTCTTTACCGATATAGCTTCGGCGATCCAACTTATCCCTAACAAACACTCAAAACCCCCTGATAACACTTTACCACAGGAACACATAGCCCCTGTGGTAAATGAGAAAAAGTCAATTTAGATATAAAAAAGTACTACTATTTAATCTCAATAGTTGCGCCGACAGCTTCAAGCTGTTCTTTAAGCTTAGCAGCATCTTCTTTAGAAACGCCTTCTTTGATCACAGAATCGGATCCTTCAACCATTTCTTTTGCTTCTTTAAGACCAAGACCAGTAAGACCTCTAACCTCTTTGATTACACCAATTTTCTTTCCATCGGCAAATCCTTTAAGAATCACGTCAAATTCAGTCTGTTCTTCTACAGCTTCACCTGCGGCAGCAGGAGCTGCAGCTGCAGCTACGGGAGCGGCAGCAGTTACACCAAATTTGTCTTCCATAGCTTTTACCAGCTCTGAAACTTCCAGTACTGTCATGTTTGCAATTGCATCAAGCATTTCTTCAGTTGTCATATTATCTTCTCCTTAGAGTTTTTTATTTTATTGCAGCGATAGCATTACAACTATTAGAAGACTAACGCCACAAGTTTTTTATTTTTCACCCTTCTTGTCTGCAACAGCAGCAAGAGTTCTAACCAGTTTTTCTGTAACACCATTCATAACAAAAGCCACACTCTGAACAGGTGCATTCATAGTGCCCATAAGTTTTGCAATAAGCTCCATTCTTGTAGGCAATTTGGAGAATGCTACAACTCCGGACTCGTCAAAAACGGCTCCATCGAAGTATCCACCTTTTAGTTCTATTGGTGAATACCATCTTTTCCAAGATCCTTGAAAGCTATCTTTGCCAGGTTGTTTTTGATTACATGATATTCAGCATTCTGAGCACGCAATTTGCCCCGCAGTTCAGTCACCTGTTCTACAGTCAAACCTCTGTAATCAGT
Source organism: Spirochaetaceae bacterium 4572_59 (assembly GCA_002084805.1). Lineage (GTDB taxonomy): Bacteria > Spirochaetota > Spirochaetia > DSM-2461 > DSM-2461 > Oceanispirochaeta. Next base: position 51,715 of record NBMC01000003.1, read on the forward strand.
AAAGATAAAATTTTCAACTCCGTCAAACTGTCCCCGAAGAGCAGCTACGGCGTCAATTTTATTCTGTTGTACTTTTTTTTCAGCCATCTCTTACTCCTTTACTGAAACCTTGACACCAGGACCCATTGTTGAAGAAACCGCGATAGATTTAACAAAATCACCTTTTATATCGCTAGGTCTCTTTTTAAACAGATCATCAAGGAAAACGTCATAATTTTCTTTAATCTTAGCGGCATCCATAGAAACCTTACCAACAGCCAAGTGAACAACACCTGTTTTGTCAGCGCGATATTCTACACGACCTTGTTTCAGTTCGACAATAGCACCTTTTACATCCATTGTTACCGTTCGAGTCTTAGGGTTAGGCATTAGGCCTCTCCGACCAAGAACAGGACCAAGTTTACCAACTTCCCTCATCATATCAGGAGTAGCAACACAAATGTCAAAATCCAACCAGCCGTCTTTAATTTTAGCAACGAGATCTTCATCACCGACATAAGTGGCACCAGCTTCCTGAGCTTCTTTTGCTTTAGCACCCTTAGCGAAAACCAGAATCTTCTTTTCAGCAGTAAACTGATTGGGAAGGCTGACGGTATCACGAACAGAGTGATTCTTTTTAATATTCAGTTTTACAGAAACCTCTACAGTTTCATCAAACTTTGCATAAGCCATTTCTTTAACAAGTAATAAAGCATCCGCACATTCGTATTGTTTTTCAGCTTCTACCTTCGCTACAGCAGCTTTATAGTTCTTACTTCTTTTCATCTCTTAACCCTCTACCCTAATTCCCATACTACGAGCAGTACCGGAAACAATACTTATTGCAGCATCGATATCATTGGCATTCAAGTCGGGCATTTTCACTTCCGCGATAGCCTGAACCTGTTTACGGGTTACGGTTGCAACTTTAACCTTGTGAGGCTCAGCAGAACCCTTCTCAATCTTTGCAGCTTTTCTCAGAAGAACTGCTGCAGGAGGGGTCTTTGTTACAAAGGTGAAACTTCTATCATTATAAACAGTTATAACAACAGGAATTGTCAGCCCCGGCTCAAAGCTCTTAGTTCTATCATTGAATTGCTGAACAAACTGAGGGGCAGAAACTCCATGAGGACCGAGTGCCGGGCCTACTGGAGGAGCGGGGGTTGCTTTTCCCGCAGGTACTTGTAGCTTTATTAAGGTTGTTACCTTTTTCTTAGCCATTTAAATCTCCTTATGGTTCTAACATCCGTTTATCAAACGGACTCCCATTTATATAAAAGCAGTAGACAATCTGCTACTTTCTACACTTTTTCAACTTGAGAAAAATCCACTTCTACAGGAGTACTTCTTCCGAAGATACCAACCATAACACGAAGCTTTCCCTTATCAAGATTAACAATTTCAATATTTCCGGTAAATGACTCAAAAGGTCCTTCAATCACACGAACTTCTTCACCAACAGCAAAATCCTGTTTTGCCTGAAAGTGTTTCTCCGCTTTAATCGCACCAGTTTTTTGCAGTATAGATTTCGCTTCATCATGACTGATAGGCTGTGGTTTAGATCCTGAGGCATAACCCACAAAACCTACAACGCTCTGGATTTTCTTGATCTGAGAACAGACCTGCTTCCAACCACGGTCAGGAAGGTCCATTTCCAACAGGATATATCCCGGTAGAAACTTTTTGGAAACAGTGCGTTTTTTACCATTTCGGACTTCAACTACATCCTCAGCAGGAACTTTTATATCAAGAACAGCCCCACCGAGAGTTCCGTCTTCCATGTAAAGCCGGATAAATTTTTCTACTTTGTTTTCATACCCTGAATAAGTATGAAGGACATACCAACCTTTCGCCATTACCTTTCCTTTGCTCTAATGCAGACTGATTAAAAAATAAAGAAAAGCCCTTTTACCAGCAGGAAGTCAACAACACCAAAGAAGAGAGCAAAAAGTACAGTCGAAACCATAACAACTTTTGTAGAAGACGCAACAGACTCTCTGCCCGGCCATACAACCTTTTTCAACTCTCCGTAGCTTTCCGCAAAAAAAGCCTTTATTTTTTTCATAATAAGCTCCCGGTTCAAAAAAACATCGACTTCAAACCGATGTTTTACTCATTGTGAAAAGACAAACAAACTCCGACCATAGGTCGGAGATCATCACTTTCCATTTCAAAATATAAAAATACAGGCCAGGTAGGACTCGAACCTACAACATCCGGTTTTGGAGACCGGCGCTCTAGCCATTGGAGCTACTGGCCTGTATAAATACCTTATTTAATTTTGGTTTCTTTATGCTCTGTTGAGCTTTTACACCACTTACAGTACTTTTGAAGCTCAAGTTTACCCTGAACATTTCGTCTGTTTTTTGTAGTAGTATAATTTTTTCTTTTGCAGCTTGTACACTGAAGAGCAACCAACTCTACAGCGCCTTTTTTACCTTTTGCCATTTTATCTCCTGCCTGAAAGACTTCTCAATAACGAAAAGCCGTTTAGAAAAATGTAAAATACAGCCTCCGATCGGATTTGAACCGATGACCCCAACCTTACCATGGTCGTACTCTACCAACTGAGCTACAGAGGCATTCTATGAAATGCTCAGATAAAGTACCAAAATGCTTTTTTTTTGTCAACAGTTTTATTCAAAAAAAACAAGCAATATTCATACCTATAATTATTACTCTATGCATAAAATAACTAAATACCCTATTTACCGTAAAAAAGACTTAGCTCCATAATCCTTTTTTATGCCCCGGAGAATCCATATAAAAAGCCTTCACGCCATCACACCTTTCCCGGTAACGAAGGTATTTTGAATCATACAGCTTTTGCAGATCGGAATCAGGATTAATTTGATGTTTTATCTTTACAAGTTCATCCGAAGATTTAAGAATATCCGGATAACGGCCTAGTGCAACAGCAGCGAGACAGGCATCCCCCAGGAGCTCCGCATCCTCGATCTCAGGGATCAGAATTCTCTTGCCCGTAATATCAGCTTTCATCTGATTCCACACACGGCTTTTACCCTGCCCGCCCGAAATTCGGAGCTCTTCAACAGGCAGACCGAAAGACTCGAAAATCTCAAGACTTCTCCTAACAGCAAAAGCTATGGCTTCCATAACGGCCCTGCCCAGCTCAAATTTACCCTGTCCGGGATCGAGACCGGTAAACATTCCGTTAGAGAATTCCCAAAGCAAGCCCTGTTTTAGGTTGGGAAAGAACACAGGATGCTCCTGCTCCGGAGAGGTATTGCGAACTCCTTCCATGGTTTCATCATAACGGAGGCCCTCCTGACCCGTCAGATGACGGTACCATTCAAACAAACTACCCGTAGAAGACAGAATAGCCGAAATATTAACCATCCCCTCAACAGCATGAGGAAGTTCTCTCAGATGAGGATTCCCCAGAGGCTTGGGGGAGCAGTAATTAATCCCTTCCGAAGTTCCCGCCCTATCACAGATCCTTCCAGGATAAACGGTCCCTGTTCCAATCAGCGAAGCCATAAAATCCGAACCGCAGGCAACCACAGGAGTTCCCGACTTTAAAGATGTCCTCAGAAGTGGATTTACTCTTACCTGCCCGGCGATACTACCCATATCAACAATCTGTGGAAAAGCGGAACGTTTCAATCCCAGAACGTCTAGAGACTCATCATCCCAGATAAAGGGAAGGAATTCTTTATGAGGAGAAACCATCACAGCTTCCCCCGTCAACAGATACATCAACAGTTCGGGACAAGAGAGAAAAAGCTCCGCTTTTTCATAGCGATCAGGATCATGAACCTGAAGCCACTTAATCTTCGGTAGATAGTAGGAGGAGGTTTTCCCGATACCTTCACTCTGATTAAAATGCCAGAGCAGAACAGAACCGAGAGGCATACCGTTTTTCCCGACAGGCACCATAGTCGGTCCATTACCACTAATAGCTACAGCAGAAACCTTCTCGGCACCGACAGCTTCTACAATCTCAGAAAATCCATCAATCCACAACTGAACAGAGAATTGCCCGTTGCCGCCGAGAGCTGTATGAGGGAATTTAACTCTATGATAAGAGAAAAGATATCCTTCGTCACTAATCAAACCGCCTTTCATGGAAGACGTACCGATATCCACCGTCAGTATCAAAGATTACCTCTTTTTCAACATCCTCTGAATCATTTTACTGTTATCAAGCAGAGGTGAAACAGATCTATTGTGATGTACACGGGAAATAGCCCGGGCAAAGAGATTGGAAACACTAGCTGAAAAAAACCACTCTTTATTGAGAATTTCATCAGACAAAGTTACAGCATTGGTTCCGACTATATAATCAAAATACCCTTCGGCATAGGCCTCATCAAAATGTTTAACCGCATCTCCGGAGAACATGGGAAGAGAAACAGAACAGATAATCTTTTCAGCCCCCATCTCACGGATTAGCTTCATGGCTTTAATAAGGGTTCCACCGGTACCGAGCATATCGTCCGCAATAAACACGGTTTTACCCTTAACATCGCCCAACAGTTTGGCAGAGATGATATTGGAATCCGATGCACTGCGGGTCAGTTTTGAATAATCTCTTTCTTTGTAAAGAAGGGCAAGAGGCTTCTTCAAGGAGTTCGCATAAAATTTATTCCGCTCTATCGCACCCGTATCAGGAGAAACAACGACCAGATCCTCTTTGATCAAATTTATATTCCCGCTTATCTGACGGAGAATTTGATAGGAAGCATGAAGATTTTCAAGGGACAATTTCTGGAAAGTATGGGCTATCTCTTTTGAGTGAATATCCAGTGTAATAATCCGTTCGATACCCATATTTTCAAATATCCGCCCCAGAGTAGATGCGGTTAAACCTTCACGCCCTTTGGCTTTGTGCTGACGGCTGTAGGGATAGGTCGGAATAACAAGAGAGACTCTCCGAGCTCCCGATTGAAAAGCTGCATCTATAGTAACAAAGAGATTCATCAGATGATCATTAATAGAACAGACAACATCTTCTTCTGAACCGAAGAATTTTACGGGATTGTTATTGGAAAAATCCTGAACAATATAGATATCCATTCCACGAATAGAACGAAGGATTTCTGATTTAATTTCTCCATTGGCAAAACGGGTTGCTTTGCAGGGGATCTTAAACGAAGGACTACGATAGCTGGCACCGTCCCCTACTCCGGTTACCCGATGAGACATAATATCATTTGAGAAATTCGCCTGCCGATACACCTCTTCTCTATCCATATTGTAGAGACGGGAGATATAACTTACTTTTTTGTCAAACCTTCTCCGATAAATCGACTTAAGATGAGAGGTCACCTCATCCGCAAATGCTTCACCACCGGGACAGGCTATGACACCGAGAGATGTCGGTTTAGAAAAGCTCATTCATCATCCTTTACAAACATATTTTCATTCTGCTAGAAACATACCACAGCCCCTTTTCAGGGGTCAAGAAGAAGCTGAACGATCCAGTACTTTACCCCCATCTGTATATAATTCATAATTTCTCCACACAAATAGAGTAGATTTACTTATATTTTAAGATAAGGGATAGTGAATCAGCTACAATTTTTTTTAGGGAGAAACATAAATATGCATAAAAAACTGACAATACTATATATTGTCTCAATTCTTACAGCAGCAATCCTGATAACAGGGTGTAAACCTAAAGCAGTAGCTAAGGAGAATTCAGAGATTCAGCTGGCGGTGTTTGTACCGGGAGTTCTGGCCGGCAGCCCCACATACGAGATGATGGACAAAGGAGTCCGAAAGGCAGCGGAAGAAAAAGCTGCCGAAGTCAAAACCGTAGAAGGCGGCTTCAATCAAGCTGAGTGGAAATCTCAGATAATGGCTCTGGCTTCAGAAAAAAAATATGATATTATTGTTACTTCCAATCCGGCCATGCCCGAAATATGTCGGGAAGTCAAAAAAATCTATACGGATCAATCCTTTCTAATCCTAGAAGGCAGTAAAATCGAAAATGATACGGTATCCACCTTTCTTTTCAGCCATCTGGAACTGGCCTACCTCCACGGTTATTTTGCCGGTCTTGTTACCAGATCCGAAATGCCCGGAGCCAACAGCGACCTCAAAATTGGTCTTATAGCCGGTCAGGAATATCCTGAAATGAATCAGAAAATCAGGCCGGGATACCTTCAGGGGCTTCAGGCTGCCGCAGCGGGAGCTGAGGTAGATTTCAGAGTGATCGGGAACTGGTATGACGCAACAAAGGCTTCAGATCTGGCAAAAAGCATGTTTGAATCCGGTGTGGATGTCATACTGACCATTGCAGGCGGTGCCAACCAGGGAGTCATCTCTGCTGCAAAAGAAGCCGGAAAGTATGTGTTGTGGTATGATGCGGATGGTTACGCCATCGAACCGGGAACAATTATCGGCAGTGGCATAATAAGAGAGGATATAGCAGCCTACGAGCAGACACAGTTGGCATTAAGGGGAGAACTCATAGAGGGGTCTTCCGTATATGTGGGAGTCCGAGAAGGTTTCATCGATTTCCTGACAGAAAGCGATCTGTACAAGAGCTATGTCCCCGAAAAAGTCCGGCTAGCCCAGGATAAAGTTATTAAACAGTTTAAAAACGGACAGCTTCAGCTGAGATAGAACAGTGACAGAACCCGTCTCTTACAGCAGCATCGTACTAACAGAAATCACCAGAAGCTTCCGGAAAAACGGTATCAAAGCCTGTGATAACATCTCCTTTTCCGTCAAAAATGGCGAAATACTGGCAATAATGGGTGAGAATGGTGCGGGAAAGTCAACCCTGATGCATATTCTCTCGGGATTTATGAAAGCGGATAGAGGTTCTCTCGTTTTTCCTGCAGACCCGGACCAGAACCATCCCTCCGTTGGAATGATCCATCAGAAACCGATTCTGGCAGGGAACCTCAACGTTTGGGAAAATATAGCCCTGGGCCATCCGCAGAAATCCCTGGTGGTGAAACCGGCAGAACTGAGTTCCAGTATCCGCCGGATCCAGGAAAACTATGGATTAGCTCTGGATCTATCTATGAAAGGATGGGAACTGACTGCCGCTCAGATTCAGAGAGCAGAACTGCTGGAATGCCTTCTGCTGGACCGGAAAATCCTCATTTTTGATGAACCCACAGCCAGTCTTTCAGAACAACAGGCAGAAGAACTGCTACTCCTTCTGAAGCGTTTAAAAGGAGAGGGCCGCACCATACTCTATATTACTCACAAAATAAAAGAGGCCTATCATCTGGCAGACCGGATTGCTGTTTTAAGAAAGGGAAAACTGAAAATGATCAGCCCCGTCGGAGAAATCAGTCCCGAAGCTGTATCAGAAGCTATGATAGGAAAGGGTGCGGAGATTCCCGATATGATAAGAAAGGCTGAGAGAAAAACCTTCAGCGAGGCGGTCCCCGTTCTGGAGTTGAAAAATATCAACTATTCTCATCAGGGCAGTATCCGTCTGAAAGATCTCAGCCTGCAACTTCATGCCGGAGAGATACTAGGCATTGCGGGCATAAGAGAGAACGGCCTGGCCTGCCTGGAGGATCTGATAACCGGGGCAGTCCGTCCTCAGAGTGGAAAGATTCTCCTGAAAGGAAAAATGATTCCCTACCTAACCCCTTTCCGCTTCAGAAAACACGGCATTTCCTACATCCCTGCGGATAGATTGAAACGGGGAGCCAGCCTCGACTCCACCCTGGGAGAAAATCTGATTTTGCTAAAACGGAAACTGGAAGGCAACGCTGGAAGCTATAAAACCAAGCTTATCCAATGGGCAAAAAAACTGATATCCAAAGGGGAAATAGAGGGACAGGCAGAACAGAAAGTACGAACTCTTTCCGGAGGAAACATACAAAAAATGATCCTTGTCAGAGAGATGCATGAAGCCCCCGCCCTTCTGATCATCTCCGAACCCAGCTGGGGACTTGATTTTTCAAGCAGGGAAAAACTTCATTATCAGATAAGCAACGCCCGCAGCAGAGACGCTGCCGTCCTGCTTCTGACAACAGACATAGATGAAATACTGATTTTATCCGACAGAATTGCCGTTCTGACAGGGGGAGAACTAAGCGAAACAGCTCCGGCCGGACAGGACTGGAACAGAAAGACCATAGGAGAGAGAATGACAGGAGCTGACCGTTTATGAATCCAAGCGAAAAAAAAGAGTTCAGACTGCCTCCGGTATTTCTCATTCTGCTACTATGCATTGCCGCCGCGACAGGACTCATCCTACTACTCAGCAATGATCCGGCAGAAGCTCTCTACTATTTTTTCCCGGGGATTTTCAGCAACAGACTCTACCTGGGGAATTTTCTGAACTACTCTGTTCTTCTTTCCCTCACCGGTCTGGGTATTATTATAGCCTTCAACGCCGGTTCCTTCAACCTGGGAGGAGAAGGTCAGGTATATGCGGGGGCCATCTGTGCCATTGCCGCAGCCCTGAAGTTTCCGGATCTACCCTCCGGAGCCGGAATTATTATGATGACTCTGTGTGGAACGGCCGCGGGAGCTCTTCTGGCAGCCCTGTCGGGAATCATGAAATCCCGTTGGCAGGTGAATGAACTGATCAGCACCTTCCTTTTATCTGCAGGAATTACCAAGGTGATTGATTATCTCATTCTGGGACCACTCAGCAATCCGGACAGCTATCTGATTACAACAGGGGAAATCCCCCTACAGTACCGGCTCCCCCCCATTATCCCACCCAGTCACTTTAATTTATCCTTTCTTCTGGTTTTCATCCTGATTCCGGCCTCTTATTTCTACCTCCACCACTCGCGGGGAGGATATGAGCTGCGGATGATCGGCTACAACAGGGAATTCGCCCGATTCGGAGGGCTGAATCTGGGGATGTATGATACAGCCCCCCTGACCGTAAGCGGAGCACTCCACGGACTAACGGGAGCCATTGCCGTAAGCGGAACCTATTTTGCAGGAATACTGGGCTTTACTTTCGGCCTCGGCTGGAACGGAATAGCTGTTGCCATGATCGCATCACGAAATCCGGCTTACCTGTTGCCTGCGGTTCTGTTCTTCTCCTGGATGACCCAAGGCGCCCGTGTCGCCGTACTGCAGTCGGACCTTTCGCTGGAACTGGGCAATATTATCCAGGGGGTTCTCTTTCTCCTTATCTCTTCCCAGGCCCTTAGGGGACTACAGAAAAAGAGAGATCCTTTATGATCAGCGGAATACTCAACAACGCGGCGCCCTTACTACTTGCTGCCATGGGTGGTCTTTTTACAGAGTTGGCAGGAGTTCTCAATATAGCCATGGAAGGGATGATCCTGACCGGAGCTTTTACGGCTATTCTTGTGAGCAACTTCGGTGGCGGGCTATTGACCAGCACTCTGTGCGCAGCTCTGGCAGGCTTACTGACAGCCTGGGTCTTCAGCCTGACAAGCTTCAAGCTGAGAGGTAATATATTTATCACAGGCCTTGGTATCAATATACTGATGCCCGCCCTTACAGCTTCTTTTTCACAGAAAATATTCGGAAACCAGGGGATTATCCACCCTGGAAGCCTCAGACATATTCCGTCGACTGCAGGTTTGGACCTTTACACCTGGGGAACTCTGGCCTGTACCGGAGCAGTTATGTTTATACTCTACCGCACATACCCGGGGCTGACCCTCAGAGCCAGCGGAAGACAGAAGGATCTGTTGAAAAGCAAAGGGATCTCTCCTGAGAAAGTTCAGACAGCGGCAGTACTGATATCCGGTATGATGTGCGGGATTTCAGGAGCCATTCTATCTCTGAGGCTGGGAGCCTATGTTCCGGGGATGTCTGCCGGCAAGGGGTGGATAGCACTGGTTGCCATCTATCTGGGGTATAAAAAGATTCCCGGAATAGTTGCAGCCTGCATCTTTTTTACCGCTGCCGAAGCGATTGCCAATCAGGCTCAGGGGATCCTGCAGATACCACCGTCATTAATTCTGAGTTTTCCTTATTTCTTCACACTTATGGGCTTAGGACTCTTTGCCATTCTAAAGAAAAGAAGACAATAACCAGCAAAAAAGCCTCTTTTTCCTTTTTTACTAAGAATTTGTTAATTTTTTGCTAAATTATCCTTGTTCATAACAAACTCTGTAACTAAACTGAGACCACTTGTCTGACGGCTTTCTCCGCAGATATTTTATCACCTTTTAAATATAGAAATTATTGAATCAGGAGTCTTGGCAACAATGGTATTGATCAGCACGGTAATGGGAATCATAGGCTCTCTCGGTCTTTTTCTCTTCGGTATGAAAGTTATGAGTGAAGGGATTCAGAAGGCTGCCGGAGAAGGGTTGCAGAAAACTCTGAACCACATCACGGCCAATCGTTTTGTAGCAGTTATAACCGGCTTTGTTATTACAGCAATTATACAGTCATCTTCTGCTACAACCGTTATGGTTGTCAGTTTTGTCAATGCAGGATTGCTGAATCTGACACAATCCATCGGAATTATAATGGGTGCCAATGTTGGTACAACCATTACAGGATGGATAGTCTCCCTCTTAGGTTTCAAATTCAAAATAAGTGCTATGGCCCTACCCATCATCGCTATTGGTCTGCCTCTCTACTTCTCCAAGTCCAGCAGAAGACGGGACTGGGGTGAATTTTTCATCGGTTTCGGAATCCTCTTTCTGGGCCTTTCCTTTATGAAAGATTATATGCCCGCACTGAATGCAAATGATGTTTCATTCCTGACTCCTTTCACAGATCGCGGGGTTCTTTCCCTGCTGATTTTCATAATGGCTGGAGCATTGGTTACAATTATTGTGCACTCCTCCAGTGCCTCGATGGCCATAATATTGACCATGGCCCACAACGGGATTCTTCCTTTCGAAGCAGCCGCTGCCATGGTAATGGGTTCCAATATCGGTACGACAATTGATGCCTTCCTGGCTTCTATCGGTGCCAATGTTAATGCAAAAAGGGCGGCAAGGGTTCATATTCTTTTTAATATTGCCGGTGTTGTAGTAATATCCTTTGTATTCAAGCCTTTTATCCATATGGTAAATGCCATTGTCCCGGGAACTGAAATCACAACCCACCTGGCCATGTTCCATACCCTTTTCAATATTCTGAACACAGTGATTTTCATCGGATTTGTCAATCAGATTGCCGCCCTTGTGAAAAAACTGGTTCCTCCCGGAAAAAACGAAGCAGGACTGGAAAAATACACCCTTCCCTACATTGAATCCACCATTCAGAATATCCCTGAAATCAACTTAATGAAAGCCAAGAGTGAAGTTGTTCATATGACACAGGTCGTGGAAGATATGTTTGATATCTATGTGGATGTTTTCAAACACCCTGACAAGAAAATGGGTTCCAAACTTGATAAAGTTAAAGGTCTTGAAGACTACAGCGATCAGATGCAGGAGGAGATCACGAAATTCCTGATATCCTGTTCCGCTGAAAATCTTAATGAAATCGGCAGAAAAAATGTAAGCGCCATGATGCGTATTGTTAATGAACTTGAAAGTATCGGAGACTGCTGTTACAGTCTGATACTTCTCTCCAATAGGCGGTATAAAAAGGAAATTCCTCTGCATAAAAGTGCCATAGATGAGCTTGTTCCCTATACAAAAATGGTACAGCGCTTTTTGAGCTTTATCAAAGACCATATGAACGAACATCTGAATAAGGAAGAACTGGCCGAGGCTCACGTTCTCGAGAAAAAAATAGACAAAACCAGAAAGAGTCTTAAAAAAGAAGTCAGAAAAAATCTTAAGAGCGGTGCGGATATCAAGGGAGAATTGCTGTATCTTGATATAGTACGTCATATAGAACGGATCGGAGACTACTGCCTGAACATTGCTCAGGCTCTAAGAACAGTCCACTGATCCCCTGCCCGGAGGAGTCATGCTGGTAGAAATTGAGGGAGTAAGACAGATTCCTGAAGATGGACCCAGGAGATGGTTTGTTGATGAAAATATGGATCTGATTATCTGGTATCAGCCTGATTTTAGTACAATTACCGGTTTTCAGCTCTGTTATGATAAGAAATCTGTTCAGCGCTGCCTTACCTGGCAGAGAGGGCGCGAAAGCAAGTCTTCTATCCTCAGCGCAGACGGTCAATTCAGCATAAAACGGGTTATCCGGCTTTTTGAAACAGCCTGTGGAAAATTACCGGATAAAGAGCTGAACCTCATTAGACTCTGTTTAAAAGAGACAGAAAGGAGCTGATATGAAGCAAGCTCTGAAATTCCTATCCTTTTTTATAATGGGAATCCTGCTGGCACTGGGACTTCTTTATTTTTACGCGGATACTTTTTTTAATAGCCCTACTCCCGCTACGGAAATGATGCCCCAGAAGATAGATTCTGCTAAACCCGGTGATGCTGTTATCACCAGGATATCCGGCGAAGTCTTTATTATTCGGAATGATGTGATACACGCTCCCCTGCCGGGAGATATGGTAATGGAAGGGGATATCATCAAAGTTGTGGATGAATCATTCTGTCAGGTCCGTTTTGCCGGAACGGCAAGTCTGCGTATCCGCAGCAATACCCTTGTACGAATAAGAAAACTCCTGAGCGGCAGCAAAGATGCGGATATTCGAACAGAACTGCTGACCGGTTCAATGATCTACAAAGTGAAAGAACTGAAAGACAGTGAAAATCTGCAAATTCTGGCCCAGAAGAGGATTTTCCGTGTGGAAGGTACCGAGTTTATGGTGGAAGCCCTTCCGAATGGACGGACAGCCCTTTCTGTTGTGGGTGGAAAGGTTGCTGTTCTATCCCTCAACCAGGATAAGACAGAGAATCTTCTGAAAACTCTGGTAAAAAACGAACGGACAATTCTGGAAAGGGATGTCTCAATTCTTCCGGAAATAGAAATTCTCTCCGGGGATGACCGGGATTTATTTAAGGCTGAGTCTCCCGATGACTTATCAATTCAGCGGGAGGATCTGGTATACCTTCAGATATCCAGCCGCCCGGCGGGAGCTCGTATCTACATAAACGGCAGGCTCAACGGCAGTAATAAAATAAAAGGACTGTTTCTACCGGATACAGAATTGACCATACTCCTCCGAAAAAGGGGATATAAGGATAAAACCTTTCATATCCTCCCGGGAGAACTGGCAGAGCGAAATATTGTTATAGATTTGATTCCGGCAGGTTTGGATCAGACCCTTGAGGAAGAACAGAAGCAGGAAAATCTATCTGCTGTTGAACTATTAAAACTCCGGCATCAGGAAGAACTGACAGAATTAAGAAGTAGCTTTACACAAAAACTGGCCGTATCGAGTCATGTCAGCGAATCACTCAAAAAATCTGAGACCTTTCTGACGAAAGAGAATATAAGTTTGGAAGAAGAACTGACAAAAAGCCGGAATGAAGCTCGCAAGCTCCGGGAACTGATTAAACAGATCCAGGAACTTGCTGAAGAGGAACAGTAAAAAAGACTAGAGAATCAACTCCACAGGACTGCCCATGAGGGATTCCAGAGCCTGGGCGATATGTTCTTCTCTGACCATGGCTGTTTCAACAAGCCCTTTAAGACGAGATTCCGAATCCTCTAGAGCCAGATTTCCGGTCGTACCGGGATAGGTTCTGGAGCTGATGGATTCATCAGGATCCAGCTGCCCGAGACGGTCCAGATGAAGTCCTACTTCTCTGTAGGCATCACGAAAACTCATTCCACCAGCTACCAGATCCAGTGCGGCATCGGTTGCGTATATATCTTTTGTGAATCCCGCTTTCAACTTTTCCGGATTCACTTCCAATTTATCAAATGTAAGAGTCATGAGCTGCAGACACTGCATGCTTATATCACAGCCCTTGAGGAAGGGTTCTTTGGTCTCCTGAAAGTCCCGGTTATACCCGGAAGGCAGAGAACGGAGAATATTCCTTATTTGGGTACCGCAGGCACTGATGGTCCCGGCCTTGGCCCTCATCAGCTCCAGTCCATCAGGATTTTTTTTCTGTGGCATAATACTGGATCCACTACACAGTTCAGCAGGCAGACTGAAATACCCGAACTCGGGAAGGGAGAACAGTATCAGGTCCTGAGCCATTTTACTCATGGTCAGGGCCATATGATCCAAAAGATCCAGCACCATCAGCTCCATTTTTCCTCTGGAGTTATTTACATAGATGACATTATTCTGAACCCTTGAGAATCCCATAAGACGGGCTGTCATGGCCCTGTCCAGCTTCAGGGGAACACCGTACCCGGCGGCAGCTCCCAGGGGATTCTGATCCAGAATGTTCCAGGCTGAAGAGAGCAGCTGCAGGCTATCGATCATCTCTTCGGCAAAACCGGCGGCCCAGAGACCTACCGAAGAGGGCATGGCAATCTGCATATGAGTACGCCCCGGCATGGGAGTGTTTTTATGCTTTTCAGCCAGGGTCAGAAGGGACTCTGTAAGGGTTCCCCCCTGACGGATTAGCTGCAGAACCTTTGAACGGGCGAAAATACGCACAGCGCATACAACCTGATCATTCCGGCTGCGACCCGTATGGATTTTTTTCCCCGCCTCACCGCTCAGTTCAACCAGCCTGTTTTCAATAGCGGTATGACCATCCTCATCGGAACGGAGAATGGGAAACTGTCCCGCTTTGTGCTCTTTCAAGATTTGACGGAGTCCCTCGGCAAGAGAATCTCTCTCTTCTTCTGTGAGGATTCCGATAGTTGTCAGCATTGCGGCATGGGCCATACTGGCCGCACAGTCCGAGGGAATCAGTTTCTGATCCAGAATATAATCGATTCCCACGGTAAACTCTTCAATCAGCTCGTTGAGCTCATAGTTTTTCTGCCAGAGTTTACTCATTATTTATCTCCTGAGGATTAAGTTGGGCCTAGGATAGCATAAAGAAGGAATGAACTCCAGTTATTCCAGCTTAAGCATTTTTACGATGACATCATAGGAGCCGGAGTCCTGATAGGCAATAAATCGGGAGCCCAGGGAACTGGCAACAATTGAAAAAGCCAGTGAAGGGGTATCGCAATAGGGTCCGTTGCCGAGGGTCCGCCAGCCACCCTTGATATACTCGTAAACATACTGATCTGTGGCAAGCAGGGGAGTATTATCGGAAAAGTAGAGAGCGAGCGGATCCGTAGGATTTATATAAAGGGTCAATGGCTCGACATAGTCACTGACACTGTTACTATCCATATCCCAGGACAGCCAGTTAACATCCGACAGGGAACTGTCATTACTATTTACAGAGACAGTAACCATAATCAAATCGTTTGTCTCTTCATCCCGGTACAGCTCCCGGACCAGATGTCCCGGTTTTGCAATAGTACTTGGATACCAGATATCAAAATCCCAGTCATAGTAATAGAGGTAAATATTATCCGGATCGTCGTTGTAGCTTGCGGCGGCTATCAACTGACCATCAATAAGATCGGCCACAAAGGAGCTGGCGGACATGCTTGAAAGAGGCCCGCCGCCATGATGATTCCAGATGCCGTTATAACTCCACACTTCCGGTTGATTACTGCTGCCATAGCTATCAATAACACTGATGTATGCCGCAAAATCGTTCTCTGCAAAAACTTTCAGATTTCCCAGATCAGGACCATCCAGAAAAACAGGGAGTCCCATGGCAGTCCAGTTTCCCGGATCCTGGTATTTTATCAATGAGACAGCATTAGGGGACCCACTTGAAACCGCGGCCGTCCAGATACTCGAATCAGTACTCTGAGAAGAGAAAGACAGGATATTGGCGGATCCAAAGGGTCCCCCCATATTCACCCAGTAGGGATTGTTATAGGCATCGTAATACTTCCCGCTAAGCAGCAGAGCATTGTCCATATAGATCAGGTGAGGAAAAACACCCTGTTTAAGGTCTATTTTCACTTGGGCAGCAGTTCCAACAGCTGTCCCGACAGGGGAGCCGTCCATTTCATTCCAGAATCCGAGGAATATGGCTTCCACCGTATACACTGTGGTTTTTCCTGATGAAGAGATGAAGGTATAATCCACAGGATTGGAAAAATCCTGCCCCGATTCTCCGCTGACCTGTTCCTGTCCGTCAACCAGAACAGACTGGGCGCTACTTACAAATTCAGGAACATAGTAGGAAAGGGAACTGTCAGTGGAAATGACAAGAATGACCTCGTAATTTTCAATTTCCCCCATAACGATAGAAGACAGAGCGGGGTTCAGAGTTGTATTCAGAAAAAAGGATTCAAGAAGGATATCCCCGTCATCCTCGGAAGAGGTCACAGGATTAGAGCAGCTGAACAGGAACAGAACTCCCGTCAGAGCCATAAGTAAGAACTTATTCAGTCGTCGCTTCATAATAATACTCCGCAATGGGACCTGCGGAATATCCGCTTCTGTAGGCACATGCTCTGATGTATGTAGAAGTCGTCAGATACAAGGTATCTTCATACAGTTCTCCATAGCTGGAAGAAGGATTACTTCCGTTTGTTGTATAACGAATCAAACTCTCCCCATCGGGGGATGTTATATTCAGATAGATCCCGGAACTGTCTCCATCCACAGTATAGGCATAAAATTCAGGCTTCTGAAAAAAGTAGGGATAACGGTCAGAACAAGCCGTGAGAGTTAATACTGTCAGACAGAATATAATACAGCGGAAAATTTCTTTTCCTGAACCTTTCAAACCTTTATAATCCTTCCATGCTTATTTTATAGTAATTATGGGCAAAACCCCCTATGGGATCAAGTCATTGTGCCAATTCAGCCCATAATTAAACTATAAACCTTTCAGAGAGGAATCTCAGGATGAATTTGATTCCTTTCATAAAAAGGCTAACCCTTTTCAGGAAAAAAGCAGATAATAAGATGAGAGAACACGGGAAAATTCACGGCCGGAACGGAGTAATAAGGCATGCCTCAAAATACTACAGCCTATTTTAAAAAGTACCTGAAAGTACTGAATAAGCAAATACAGGAGATCGAGTTGCTTACACGGTCATCCTTAAATCAAAAGGGGTCTTCCATCCCCGGTTTGATTCACCGATTTTCAGAACTCTATCATATGGCCGGTTTTCTGAACCTGATGACCATGGCAAGATTTGCCTTTCTGGGAGGTCAACTGCTTTCCAGACGCAGCGCCGGCCAGAAAGGTCTCAGCAAAAACGATAAGTCCCTCCTTTTAACTCTGATAAAACAGATACGCCTACTCCGGGACGGTATCTCTCTTGCCGATGAATTCGGTTCTTTTGTCACTCCTTCCAGGCGCATCATCTACCCCGCTGTAGAAAACGTGAATGAAAGAGCTGTTCAATGGCTGACAAGCCTTTTTGGCAGAGAAGGGATTATCCTTCCCGAACGCTTCCCTATCCGCCCTATAAGTATGAACAGAGTAGAGAGCGGTCAGTTGGACTTTACTATTCCGGATCCGGTACTCAGAATGGCCGGAAAAGGAGAATATCTCTCTCTTTCTTATGTGGACCTCACAAAGATAGAAGATCCTCTCACACTTATCAGCCACCTGAGAAGCTGGAAGAATGAAGGGATACTGCAGTTTCATGGTGCTCTGGAGTTCCCCACAGAACAAGAAGAGCTGACACCTGCTCTGCCCTATTACTTTATAATAAAAACAAGGGAAGACCCGGAAGATTTCTGGAGGAACCAGAAGGTATCTGTCCGGATTTTATCCATTCTCTCCGCTCCGGATCAGACTATAAGCCTGATAAGCACAGCAGGACCTCCCAATAGGACCATCAGCTATGATCCCTGTGATGAGATTCAACTGGAAACAGAAACCCTGCTCTTTGATCCGGAGTCCACGTCCGCAGCCATCGATGCTGATTTTATGGTTTCCTCAGCCCGAAGCTTCGAAAAGACAGAGCCTGTTGACGAAACGACTGAGGAAAGTAAAAAAGAAAAGCGGGGAAAACCGGAGCCTGGGACCAGGATCCGCTATCCTATCGGGATAAAAATGAGTTTCATCACCTCCCTCATTATTATCATTGCTCTGAGCGGTATGATTGTACTGGCCACCTACTTCTTCCTTCAAGACAGTCAGGTCCGGGTGGAAGAGAGCAATCTGAAACTGTCAGAGACCATTGCCTCACAGGCAGAGCAGAGTCTGCTGCAGATAGGCAACAGTGCCTCCCTACTTCTTTTGGGAGCCGCTTATGGAGAGACTCCAGCAGAGCAGAATTACAAGAACTATTTTTTCAGGAGCCAGCAGGATATCCTCTTTGTCGGGATTCCCGGAGAAGAAAGAAACTTTTTCAATAACAGCCTTATGGGAGAACTGGGCATATCGGAGGAGTTTCTCCGGGGAATCCTGGAAAACTATTCCGATCAGATCCGTCTGGCCCGGGGAGGAACTCCTTCTGTTTTTAATATGTCCACCTATTTTGCTGTTCCCATACTGGGATTGACCATACCCTATAAGCAGGAACGGGGAATTAAAACCCTTTTTGTTATTACGGATACCCGCCAGTCCCTTCAAAAGGCGGTTCAATCACGTGGCATTACAGATACCTACATTGTCGATTCAGAGGGTTACCTGATAGCCCATCCGGATGCCACAGTGGTGACATCGGGAATCAATATGCGAGAGCTGCCGATTGTACAGGAGCTTTTTTCCTCTGCCGTCAATACCGGACAGATCCGCTTTGAAGAGGACCCTGATGTTTTTTACCTTGGCTCCTATAAAAAAGTAAGCTTCGGCCGCCTTGGGGTTATCACGACCGTCCCGGAAGCCCTGGCTTTTGAAGCGATATACAAGATACAGAGACGGAATATTCTGCTGATGATCATGTTTGTAGCCCTGGCGATTCTGATTATTTATTACTACTCCAAATCGCTCTCCAACCCCATTCGGACCCTGGTAAAAGCAACCAGACAGATTGAGGAGGGCAATTATGATCTCCGTTTGCGCCCCCGGACACAGGATGAAATCGGTGTGCTTACACGGGCATTCCTTAACATGGGAACGGGACTGGAAGAGAAAGAGAGAATCAAAGATGCCTTTGGTCGATTTGTAAATAAAGAGATGGCCGAGATGGCCGAACGGGGTGCCATTCAACTGGGAGGAGAGATCAAACCTACCACAATTTTCTTCTCTGATATTCGTTCCTTTACGGCCATATCGGAAAAACTGACACCTTCTGAGGTGGTACACTTTCTGAATGAGTATATGACCCTTATGGTTGAATGCGTTAAGCTGACCCACGGGGTGGTGGACAAATACATCGGTGATGCTATTATGGCTGTGTGGGGTACCCCCATCTCTCACGGAAACGATGCCGAGAATGCCATTAACGGAGCCCTTATGATGAGAACAGCCCTGAGAAAGTTCAATCAGGGCCGCGGCGGTGACCGGAAACCCATAATCAAGGTGGGCTGCGGTCTGAACAGCGGTGATGTCCTGGCCGGTCAGATAGGTTCCAACGAGCGAATGGAATATACTGTCATAGGTGATGCGGTTAACCTGGCGTCCCGGATAGAAGCCCTGAATAAACCCATGGGAACGGATATACTTATCTCCCAGGGGACTGCCGATATGGTAGAGGGTATTTTTGATCTGATTCCCATGAACAAGATTATGGTCAAGGGAAAGTCAGAACCCCAGCAGATTTATGCGGTATTAGGCCGACTTGAAGATCCGGACCGCCCCCCATCCCTGAAGGCCCTGCGGGATCTGGTGGGAATCACAGGTAATTTCGACAATATTGCAGATGTAAACACAGAGAAAGAAGAAGTTAAGTATGAGATCATGGATTAAAGACATATTCATAACAGGACTTCTTCTTTCAGCCTTTATCTGGGCAGGTCTTGAATTTTATCGAGACTTGAATAGCCAGATATCCAATGAGGGAGGCGAAGTAATCGGCGAGATTACTTTTATCAATAACAGTGCACAGAGAAAATTTGCAGACAGAGCGATCTGGGGTGAACTTGAAACCAGTGCCCCCCTCTATAATTATGACAGTCTGAGAACCATAGAGGGTTCTGAAGCGGTAATCAAACTGATTGATGGCACGGAAATTACCTTAGCGGCCAATACCTACATTGTCCTGGAATGGGGTGAGGAAGAGCAGAATATCGAATTTCTGGGCGGAAATATCTCGGCAGAACGAAGCGGAGAGGGGGGTACTACCCTAAATATTAAAGCCGAAGATACGCTTATTGCCCTGGACAATGCCAGTGTGACCCTGAATAGAAAAGCCGGTGAGGCGATCAACCTTTCTGTTGATAAGGGTGCCATTGATGTCACTGTGGGTGATAAAACACAGAACATTGCAGAAAACTACCGGGCCAGCATTGCAGACGATATCAGGGTAGAACAGGAAGCTGTGACCCTCCAGTACCCGGCCAATAACCGTCTCTTTATGACAACATCCGCCTCGGTAGCCATTAATTTTCAGTGGGAACAGATCCTGCCTCTGGAAAATCTTATACTGGAGCTGTCGGAAGAACGTGACTTCCGCTCCTCAGACCGCCTGATACCCGATCCGGGTTTTTCGGAATACACAAAAGAGACTCTACCCGGAACCTACTACTGGAGAATCCGTGGAAAATACACAGACGGCACACCCTATTTCAGCCCGGCCAACCGGATGGTTCTGATCAGGGATAGGGCTCCGGCCCTGCAGGTCCCCGTGATGGATGAGGTTTTTCAGTATAGAAAAACCTTTCCGGATATGGCATTTTCCTGGGAATCATCAGGCTTAACCAACTCTTCCCGTCTGCAACTTGCAGAAGATCCCGAGTTTACTGATATTTTAACAGATCTCAGCAGCAATAATAATTTCTATACGATACGGAAGGTTCCGGCCGGGGAGTATTTCTGGCGGGTTATACCCGAATATAATACGGCAACAAAAATTTCCTACGCCAGACCGGATATCCGCCGCTTCAAGGTAGAACTGAATGAAACAATAGCCCCGCCGGAACTTATTCTTCCGGAACACAGAGAGCAGATCAATCCGCTGAAATCCAAGGAAGGACTCCGTTTCAGCTGGCTTGCCGATCGCGAAATCAGTAGCTACCACCTGAGGGTTGCCCGGGATGCCGGAATGAGCAATCTACTGGTGGACCAGTGGCTGAACAGAAACTCCTATCTTATGAATACACTTCCCGAACAGGGCCGGTACTTCTGGGAGGTTGACGGTCTGGATAATGAAAATAAAGCTGTTCCCCCCTCAGATACACGGAATTTCACAATCCTGGCCGCCCGAATCTATATAGAACCTGAGCAACCTGCCACAGATAGTCTGCTCATTGTAGACTCCTATGACAGTACGCCCTTCTCATGGGACAGCAGCCTGGAAGGACCCTATGAAATCCAGATTTTCAGAGAGGATAATGCTCTTGTCCCCCTTCTGACTCAACGGTTTCTGAGCTCAGCCGCCGCCATTCCCCTTCCGGGAGCAGGAAACTATTACTGGCAGGCAAGCGTTCTGGATGATAATGACAAGCAGCTTATTAAGAGCGATCAGATACCCTTCCGCATGGCCGATAAGCTCAAAATGCCGAATATTCAGGAACCCCTTGAGAATGTAAGCCTCTCCGTTGTAGGGGAGAACCCTCTCAGTATCAGCTGGCTCCCGGTAGGGGAGGCTGAGTATTTCAATGCCGAACTCATACCGTCAAACCGAAATTTTCCGACTCTGAAGAAAATGCATTTCCCTGGAAACAGCTGGAATATTGAAGATAAATCCCAGCTGAGAGTCGGATCCTATACTCTTAAGGTCCAGGCCTTTCATCAGATTGACCCGGAACACTTGAACAGCAGCGATCCGGCACTGAGGACCTTTAAGCTGAACAAAGTGCAGAACTACGACAGGCCAAGTCTGATATATCCGGCAGCCGGGCAGAATCTCTCACGCCTGACTATTCTGGACCAGAAGCCCTCTTTCCGCTGGACCCAGACCCCCCCACTACCTGTTCAACAGATAAGGCTTTCAAGGGACCCCAATTTTGCGACAAGCATTCTGGATGAACAGCTAGCTGTCATGAACAGAGAAATTCCAGATCTGCCTGAGGGGAACTACTATCTTCAAATACTCTCCCGTGACGCTGAGGGCAACAGCGCTCCGCCCTCCTCTCTGTACTCCTTTAATGTGACTCCCATACCTCTGTTATCAACACCCTATATACGGGAGCCAACCGCAGATTCTGTCATTGATATGCAGATTCGGGATGAATTGAACTTCAAATGGGCACCCGTTGCAAATACCAGTTATTATGACTTGAAACTCTATCGAAAAGCTGACGGAGCAATGGTCTTTCATCGGGATAAAATGAAACTGCCGGAGTATACTTTTACTAAGATGGAAGATCTGAATGTCGGTTCGTTTGTCCTTGAAATTCAGGCTTTCAGAGAAAAAAACGGTGTGATTTTTCAGAAAAGTTCCGTGCAGACCGTTCCCTTCGAGCTGACTCTGCCGGAGATAACCGAAATACCTGAGATTTTATCTCCGGAGCTGCAATATGCGAGATAAATTCAAAAGACTGCTGTTCATACCTTTAATGATTCTGCCGCTTCTCGGCTTAAATGCTCAGATGTCCGGCAAGGATAAGCTGGTGGAGCAGGAGCTGAGCTGGGCTGATGTGGAAGGAGCCTGGGGATACGAGGTTATTATTCGCAGCAGCGGCGAGGAAATTCTCCGGCAGCAGACCGAAGACTCCATTTATGTATTCTCCCTGAGTCCGGGAGAGTATGAGTTCAGTGTTATAGTCCTTAATAAGTTTAAAAAAATAGTCAGCGAAACAGCCTGGAAGCCTCTGTTTATTAAAGAAGCTTTTCAACCAGTAGTTCGCCGTTTTTCTCCTGAAGAAACATTCCAGAGAAGAGGAGAGACCCTCAGTATTCAGGCAGAAGTTTATCAGGTTCAGCCGGATACCGAGTTTTTTCTGACGGATACGGAGGGAAACGCTGTTCCCGGAACACAAAAAAAACTGAGTGCGGAGTCTGTAGAACTGGAATTTTCCATGGAGGAGCTGAACCCCGGAACCTATACCCTTTCGGCAGTTGATTCCTCGGGTTTATCCGATATATCCGATACGAACATTCTGACAGTACAGAAGATTATCAAAGCCGAAATCAAATCAGTCAGTGAAAAAAGACTGGTCCAACAGCAAGTCTATAGGGAGATCATCGTAAAGGGCAGGGATTTTGAAGAAGGATTTTCCAGTCGAATCTTTATGGATAATCAGCTGATAATCCCTTATGAAAGCGAATGGATAAGCAGCAGAGAAGTCAGGATTTCTCTGATAACGGGAAACATTACTCCCGGACGGTATGATCTGGAAATTAGCAATCCTTCCGGCATCAAGACGAAAAAAGAGAAGGCCTTTATCATAGAAAAGGCTCCCATGACTCAAATTATTCAGGAGATCCCTCCAGAAAATTCTTTTTCTATCCTGGGAGGCGTTATTCTCACCAGCAATGTATCCGCGGATTACGATGGATACGAATCAGATGCTCCCGGATTCGCTGTAAAAATACGACAGGATCTCAATAATAAATTCTTCTGGAGAATCCCGGGATTAAGGCCCCTTGGAATAGAATTGGGAGTGGATTATACAAGCATGAAATACCCCCCTTCCCAGTTTTACTATAACCAGCTCTACGTGGGATTCCACATATACTACAGGATTCCCCTATTACACAGATGGTTTCTGATACCCCGTATAGGTGGAGGAATTTCCAATCTCTGGATAAAAGAGGATAGTATGAATGGTGAAACCTTGCAGGGAGAACTGGGCAATGCTGTAAACATAGCATTTGGAGCCCAGAAGCACTATAAAAACGGCATGCTCCTGGAATTTGGAATAGACTACAGGTACAGCGACTATACGGGGGGGGATTTCGGGAATTTCCATCCTTGGATTATGGGAGGATACCGCTTCTGATGAATAAAAAAACATTTCAAAATATACTTATCATACTCATGCTGTTTACAGCTTTGCCATTATGGACCCAGGAAGAAAATAAGGGGGAACTTACAGAAACCGAAAAACAGAAAATACTTGCTGCTAACCATGATAAAACAGGGATAGAGATCTATTTTTCCTTCCCCCTGCCAATCTACATGCCAGGCTGGAGTTACTCCAGCAAAAGCTATGGATCAAATTTTAAATTAACCCTTCCCGGCGTAAATATCAGTTATGCTAATATATGTTTCGGTGTGGATATGGATTTTGACAGCTCCAAGGATTTTCTGAAAGATATGGGAATCGGCATGGCCTTGGAATGGAATTTTCTGGATTCTTTAAACATGGATGGTATGGATGTCACTCTGTTCCAGAGCTATGCTTATCTATTCTATTCTGTGGATACGGCTAGATTCTCCGATTACTATTTTAGAGCCGGGATAGGGATAGCCAGGATATCAAACGAAGATTTGTTTTCCAGCGATGTGGAGAAAGACTCTCCCAGAGGCCCTCTTATCATGCTAGAAGCAGGCTCCAGCTACCCAGCTCTGGGGAATTTTAAGTTTTATAGCGGCATAAGCTACAAGTATATCCCCATAAACTCCAAGAACATACATGTTCTAGCACCCTTTCTCAGAACATCATTCCGTTTCTAAAAAATCAGGATAAATCTCGCATGGTAGGAGCCTGATTCATGATTTATACTGATTAATATGCGACCACGATCAACATTAACGAACACGATCATACAGGAAAACCTCAAAAAAACCTGCCAGAATGCTCCGGAATTAGCCATAGGAGAGAAAGATAAATTTATCATTTTAAGTGATTTCCATATTGGTGGCGGCAGAAGAAGGGACGAATTCAAAAAAAATGCCCCTCTCGTTATAAAAGCCTTGAAAGACTGGTACCTCCCCCGGGGATTCAGACTGATTCTGAACGGTGATATTGAAGAGCTGCACAGAGTCAGCCTTCGTACGGTGAGCAATGCCTGGCCACAGCTATATAGACTGTTCCTTGACTTCAGAGAAGGCCCTGGACTCTATAAAATCATGGGAAACCATGATTACGGAGCCCATCAGCACTGGAAAACGGGACGGACCAGTGAAGAAAAAGAAGTTAATTCCCATATTCTGCCCTCTCTGAAACTCAGCTATAAAAATAACTCCCTTTTGGTACTCCACGGCCATCAGGCATCCTTGTACAACTCCCCTTTTCGACATAAAGTGAATAAACTGGCCCTCCGCTACATGGCCCATCCTCTGCATATAAACAATATAAAGTGAAGGGATCATCGCCATTACCGCTCATACCCACAGGGCTCTTTTTGAAGGGCATTCAGAAGAGGAGTATCTTAAATTCCGGCTGGATGCGATGATCAGAGATTATATGAGAATGGAGAAGGGCAAAACTTCTGAAGACTTGAAATCTGTTATTCATAACACAGCCCTCACCCTTCAGAATGTGGTGGATAATGAGGATTACAAAAGCCATGGCAGTATCTATGATCCCCTGTCTCTTCCCTGTTTATTTAATTCGGGGACGGTTATCCACAAATTCGGAGCCACTGGTCTTGAAATTGAAAACGGCAGGATTTCCCTTGCAGCCTGGTATGATTCAAATAACCCAAAGAGCCGGATATTTCACTATGAAAAGAGTATTCATCCTTTTTCCGAGATGTCCTGGATCAAAAAAGCTGTTCTGAAACGCGATAATCTGGACTATATTTTCACAAGAATTGCCCTTCTTACCTGATTATTTTATATTTATTGTGAATATGTGAAGAAAGAATGCTAAAAGCATTGCAGATTTCTCCATTTTAATTTAATTATTAATACAGGTTCTATGATGGATTTATGCAAACAATAGACGATAAAATTTTTATAACTTCAGTCAGAGATGATCTAAAAGATCTCCTGTCCATTTCCTCCGGTCTCAAAGATTTCAGAATCGAGGATGTAAAGAGACCTCTCTTGGGGCGCCTTAATCTTGAGGCCTCACGCTGTGAGGAACTACTGGATGCCTATGGGGTACAACATAATGAGTACTGGAGCCCTCTGAGAAAGATCACAGCAGTCATCAAGGGATTTTCAACAATAGCCTACGGCCTTCTCCACATTCAGAATGCAGTTCCTTCCTATAATCTTCTGCAACTCGATGAAAATTTTACAGATTGCACAAGGATTATGATCGATCTTGTTTTTCAGACACTGATTCGGGCATCCGAAGAGATAACAAGACTTAATGAAGATCTGGGACTGAACATAGAACTGAAAAATATCAATAACTACACATTTAATGAAAATGATATTGCCGGACGTTTGAAATATGACCGGATCCGTAAGGAATCTGAGAATCCCGGAAAAACGGCGGTTCATCTGGCTACTTCCTTTCTGAATTTGGCAGAAGAGAGCATTCTTCTGAAAATATACAAAAAACTGAATGAAGACGAATACGAATCTGCCATCCCTGAGGAAATAAGTGAAGAGAAATTGAGACTTCTGGAGAATAAGTTCCATAACCTGCAGTCCCTCTATGATACCTATCTCTCAGGATCTGATGTTGCGGAGAAGGATCCGAATCTTCCTGTACTGCGGGGGCAAATATCTGTTGTTTATCATCTACTGGAATGCGCTACTTTACTGATCCATTACTACGAACGGCATAGTCCCTATTTCAAAGAAAAGAATACACTGGAAGCTCCTGTGGAAACCCAGCAGCTACTGTATCATCTGATGAATTACTTTATTGCTTTTCCGGAACAGTATATTCGGGCATCACAGGAACTCTGTAAGGATATTTTGAAGCATTATGCCGAGATGGGTGAGATTCAGGTTCCCATCCCCAACTATAGAGGTTTTCATGTCAGACCCTCCACTCTGATTGCCAAGATAGTTGTTCATTACGGCAGTGATGTAACCATGACCCTTTGTCAGCATGACTACAATGCCTCCATGCCTCTGGAACTCTTCCGGGCAAATGAAGAGATCAATCATGTCAAGAGACAGAGTGTGGCAGAACATCTGGTCAAACACAAACTGATTGCCCAGGATATCAACTCCACCTATGATGTTCCTCTAATGAAAAAGATTCTGAGAATTGTCTTCCTTGATCTTCTTGAAAAACAGAAGATCATGATTTATGAAAATAATTTTTCCTTTGAAGATTTGACTCCTCTGGAAGATGAAACATTGGGAGAGTTTGCCAAAAGGGGTATAGCCCTCTATCTGGCCATGGGGAAAATCGACATTGTCAGTGATGCCAAGGTTATTTTTACCGGAGATAAGAGGGTTCTCCAGGATATTCAGATCCTGGCCGAAAACGGCTACGGAGAAGATAAGTTCGGAAACAATATTGTTCTACCCATCACCCTCTCCTACCTGCGCCGTTAAATCTTTTGCTTTCAGGATTTTCTGAAAACCAGCTCATTATCCTTTAAATCACAGAGAATATGATCACCTTCTGTAAAGTCACCCGCAAGCAGCAGTTTTGACAAAGGATTCTGTACAAAATTCTGAATAGCTCTGCGGAGAGGCCTAGCACCAAAGGCGGGATCGTATCCCTCATGGGCCAACCATGAGGCCGCTTCTTCGCTTAAATCAAGAGACATCTTCTTCTCATTCAACCTATCGGTCAGATGGGCACTAAGCAATGTCACAATACTCCGGATATGCTCCTCAGCAAGGCTGTTGAAGCTAATGACATCATCGATTCTGTTAAGAAACTCCGGTTTGAAGGTCCGTTTCATCAGCTCCATCAGAAGCTGGTCGGTCTCTTTTCCGGGTCCATTTTCCTGTATAATATCACTACCCAGATTACTGGTCATAATAATGATAGTATTCGTAAAATCCACCACTCGCCCCTGACTGTCGGTCAGCCGGCCATCATCCAGCAGCTGAAGCAGAATATTGAAGACATCGGGATGGGCTTTTTCAATCTCATCAAAAAGAACAACAGAGTAGGGCCTGCGGCGGACAGCTTCGGTCAGTTGACCGCCCTCTTCATAGCCCACATATCCGGGAGGAGCTCCCAGCAGACGGGATACCGCAAATTTCTCCATATATTCACTCATATCAATCCGGGTCAGGGATTTCTCATCATTAAACAGAAAGTCCGCCAGGGTTTTTGCTAGTTCGGTCTTACCTACACCGGTAGGTCCCAGGAAAATAAAGGATCCCAAAGGCCGTCCGATATCACTCAGGCCGCTCTTATTCCGGCGGATAGCATCAGAGATAGTCTGTACAGCCTTTTCCTGTCCAACCACCCGTTTCTCCAGGATTTCTTCCAGCTTAAGGTATTTATCCCTCTCGGAAGAGAGCATTTTGCTGACAGGGATACCTGTCCAGATGGAAACAATATGGGCAATATCCTCTTCGGTGACTTCCTCACGCAAGAGACTCCGTTCCCCCTGTATGCTCTGCAGCTGTTTTGTCTGAACTGCCAGTTCAATCCGGGTCTGGGGAATACTGCCGTGTTTGATCTCTGCCGCTCCGGCCAGATTACCCTCCCGTTCATACTGAACTTCCTGACGACGAAAATCTTCAATCTGCTGATTCAGGCCTCGGATCTTATCAATAACGCCTTTCTCATTTTGCCATTGCAGATGCAGGGAGTCACGGTCGCCTTGAAGGTTACGGAGTTCCTCCGACAGAAGGGCAAGACGCTCACGGGAAGGTTCATCCTTTTCCTGAGAGAGAGCCTGTTTTTCAATTTCCAGCTGCAGAATCTTCCGCTGCAAGCGATCAAGTTCAACCGGCTGACTCTCAATTTCCATCTTCAGACGGCTGGCCGCTTCATCCACCAGGTCAATTGCCTTGTCCGGCAGAAAGCGGGAGGTAATATAGCGGTTTGACAGGCTTGCCGCGCTGATCAGGGCATTATCCCTGATCCTCACACCATGGTGAACCTCATATTTTTCCTTTATACCCCTCAGAATGGTGACTGTATCCTCCACAGAGGGTTCCGCAGTATAAACTTGCTGAAAACGCCGTTCGAAGGCAGCATCCGTCTCTATGTGCTTCCGGTATTCATCAAGGGTGGTGGCTCCGATGGTTCTGAGCTCTCCCCGGGCAAGGGCGGGTTTCAATAAGTTGGAAGCGTCGGTGGAACCTTCCGCCGCGCCGGCCCCCATAAGAGTATGAAGTTCATCGATAAAAAGGATAATTTGACCGTCCGCTTCTGTAATCTCCTGAATAACGGCCTTCAGTCTCTCCTCAAATTCCCCCCGGAATTTGGCACCGGCCACCAGGGCACCCAAATCCAGAGCCAGGAGTTTCTTATCTTTGAGAGAGTCGGGAACATCTCCTTCCACAATGCGCCTGGCAAGTCCTTCCGCAATTGCGGTTTTACCGACACCTGGTTCTCCAATCAGAACAGGATTGTTCTTCGTCCTGCGGGAGAGAACCTGCATAACCCGGCGAATCTCATCATCCCGCCCGATAACAGGATCCAGCTTCTCTTTTCGGGCTAAGGCAGTCAAATCCCGACAGTAACGATCCAGCACCTGATACTGATTCTCCGGTGTTTCTGATGTAACCCTCTGTGATCCCCTAATAGAAACCAGGGCCTGAAGAATCCCGTCTTTCCAGATACCATGTTTCTGAAGCAGAGCTCCCCCTCCCCCCTTTCCACCAACCATGGCAATCAGCATGTGCTCGGTGGAGACATATTCATCTTTCAGATTGGAAGCTTCCTGTTCGGCCAGACGAAAGAGATTCCGCAAAGCCGGTGATGCACCCACTTCAATATTATCTCCGTAAGCCCTGGGTTTCTGATGCAGCAGATCGGTCAGTTCATCCCGAATTATGGCGCGCTGTACACCTAGACGGTCCATAAGAGGAGGAATGACCCCCTCCTTCTGTTCCATGAGTGCAACAAGCAGATGCTCTTCATCAATAAGAGTATGATTATATTTCTGAGCCTCTCTGGAGGCCTCTGAAATTGCTTCCTGGGCTTTAATGGTATAATTTATTTGAGCCATGCTAACTCCTGTGTTTCTCGAATAGGTTTACTATTAAAATACTGATTCAATGGGAAGAGGTCAAATTTCTTATCCATGGTGACCCTCCTAGAAAAAAAAATCCTGAATATTCATTGGAATTAGCAATCCAGAACGACTATTTTTAAAAAACAGCAAAATTGAATTTATTTAGAAAGGACAGATATATGCTTCAGGAACTATGCATTTTAAAGGGTTTTTCAAAAGAGATAGCCGACAGTGCGATGAGTTCTCTTTCAGAAATATCGGGTGAAGAGACAAAAACCTCCTTTGCCCCCATGACAGACTCCATGCAGAACAGAAAAGTGGAAGATGTTCTGGAAGACCTGTTCAAGGGAATCCCGGGTGAGGGGAAGGCCCTGACTGAGGGGAAAAGGGTTGTTTTTATGGCTGTTCACTCAAAAGAGAGAGCCGTGGCGATCATGCGCTCCGTCAAATCCGTTTCGGTAAATCCTCATGAGATTATCTTTGCCATGGTCACTGAAACAGCTCTGAAGTGGACTGTAGGACACTATATTGATCATCTGGCAGAAGAGCATGAGTATATGAAGACCCATAATCCTGCTCAGGATCCGGATATGAAGAAAGTCTGATTAGTCCTGCAGCCACTGGGGGATCAGAACATTGATAACACCGATCCCGTCCATATCGGCATAAAACGCATAGGCCCCGGAAGGAGCCACATCTACCGCAAAAATATCTTCACAGTCTGAGACCTTCAAAGAGGAATACTGCTCATTAATCCGGTAAATTGAGATTCCCCGGTATCCTTCTGCCACATATAAAAGACTGCCGGAGAACTGCATACCCTCCGCTTCGGCAGTTTTAATTTCGCTTAGTAGAACAGGGTGCTCGGGATTTTTTATATCCAACAGAGAGATCCCGGTTTTGTGAAGGACATAGAGGACCGTCTCTTTTAGCAGCAGCTGTCTGATTCCCCTATAATCCGACAGTCTTGCCAGTTCGATGGGAGAAGTCACATCTTCAGCATCCAGTATGATCAGGCCTTCCTCGTAATCTCCGGCAAACAAATAGGATCCGTAGAAGGCAGCATCCCTCAGATCATTTGAATAATAGCGTTTCACCATTTTCAGAGAGAGTTCCCCCTGCTCCCTCTCCTTCAGAAAGAGGAGCCCGTCTCCGCTTGTTACGGCAAGCAGATACTCACCATAGGACAGCAAGCGCCGGGCCCGTCCAGAAACAGCTACGGCTGCAAGAGCTTCTGAATCGGAGGAGTTCCGGTCATAGACCTTTATCCCAGCAGGCCCATCAGCGATAAAGACAAGACCATCCTTTAAAAGGATATCCTCAGCGAACTCAGAAGGGAAGATCCTGATAAGAGATTCTTCCGACAAAGTACGGGGCTGGGAAACATCATACTGAGCAACCCCGCCTCTCCTGTCGGCAACCCAGAGATTGCTCCCCTCCAGAAGAAGACCGTAGGCCTTGCCGGCGGTAGACAGTGAAAGTTCATGCACGGACTGCCCGTAAAGATAGGTTCTAACTACCTTCAGCCCGGAAATATCGGCAATAAGGGCATAATCCTCCGCCATGGCAATGGATGAGGTATCATTTCCTGGAAAACTGCCAAAAAGCTGGGGTCTTTCCGGCAGAGAGATATCTACCGCTTTCATCCCCCCGGTACCGTCGGCGATCATGGCATAATCCTCCCATAAACGAACCATTCGAGCATTGCTGCTACGGAAACGACTGAGCTCCTGCAGCCTACCACTGCTGTTTTCCTCCAGAATAATCATACCCTCTTCACCACAGGCCAAATAAAAACTGTTATCTCTGACAAAGACATCTAAAACAGGAGTACTGTCATAATTCTCTATGAGTATGGGAGATGAGAGAATGGAAACATCCAGGACTTTAAGGCCCTGACTGCCGCTTGCCACATAGAGTTTCTGTCCTTTTAAAGCCAGCTGATAAGCCGGAAAATCCCGAAATGAACTGATTCGCCGCGCTTCCTGCCGCCTGGAAATATCAAAAATCTGTAATCCCCGCTCTCCATCCGCCACAAACACAGTATTTCCCTGACCGATAATCCCGCTGGCATCGTCAGTCACACGGGTGAGAACCGTAAATGGACGGGTGGGCTCTGAAATATTTACGAGAGAAAATCCCCGGGATCCCGAAGCCAGATAGGCATATTCACCCTCAATATAGACATCTTTCACACCCTTCATATCCAGATGTCCAATCTCTTCCGGTTTCTGCGGGGTGGAGACATCCATAATATAAAAACCTGTATCCCCTGCAGCCACATAGGCATACTCCCCTTCCACGGTCAGCCGGATAGGCGTGATATTTCTGTAATGAGAGGACATGGTGATTTTTTCAGAGGGCGCTTCCAGTGCTGCCGCCGGGACCTCGTAGCTCAGAGGACCAGTGATTGCTGAAGGTTCGATCCTATAATAATAATTCCGCCCGAATTCTACAGCGGCATCCACGTACTCGGATCCTTCCACATGATCATCCAGAAGGGTAAAATCTTTTTCGTTCTCCTCCCGCCGATAGAGCCGGAATGCAGAGGCCCCCGGTATGGACTTCCATTTCAGAAGGATCTGTTCAAACCTGCCTTCTGCGGTCAATTCGAGGGTTCCCGGAGCCAGAGGCACAGCCTCTACCACATCGGACCAGTAAACACCAGCCTCAGAATCGACTCTGAGCCGGGCCCTGTAATGACTTCCATTTTGAACTCCCGACAGGGTCAGAGGTGATTTGACCGCAGGGAAACTGTTCCCCATGGAGTTATCCGAGGGAATAGAGCCATCATCTGTTAGAAAAACAGTCTGCTCAAGGCTTCCCGGAACGGGATCCCAATCCAGGAGAATCCGCCCGTCCTGAGCTTTTATGGTAAATGAAGGGATATCGCTTGTTCCCGGAGAGAGATCGATATCCAGGGTTCCCACAGAAGCGTTATTACCTTCCGCTTCCAGATACAGGGACTGCCGGCCGCTCCGCTCTGCCATATCCAGGGCAAAGGTAAAAACATTTAATGAGTCGATTTCGACAAGACCCGTAAGGACAGGGTCTACGCTGTCCCGATCCCGGGAGATAAGACGGTAGGAGAAAGATTTAATTCCTTCCAGCTCCTCGATTCCTTTATATAGATCCCTAATGTTTCCCTTCACGCCCAGCATGCTGCCGAATTGACCGTCTGCGGCGGGATAATCCAGTGTAATCCGGGGAGCCTGGTTACCATCATTCAGAAGGATTGTCTGCGTTTCCGAAACTCCGGCAAAATCTTCCACTTTCAGGATCAGAGAATGTTCCCCTTCCAGGCCACTTGTAAAGATATCCAGTTCAAAAGAGCCGTCTTCTTCCATAAAGACGCTGTTGTCATAGTCTCCCAGAGCATCGATCCGCCAGCTTAAGGTTTTAACGCCGCGAATTTCTTCGGGGGCTTCCGGCTGAGGAGAACACTGCCCTTTCAGGAGGATGCTGGAACGGTAGTAGGAGTTATCCAAGGGGCTTGCAAGCACAAGAATCGGGCCGGGCCAGCCCGGTTCTATAGCGACTTCAGGTTCTATAGCGACTTCAGGTTCTATAGCGACTTCAGGTTCTATAGCGACTTCAGGTTCTATAGCGACTTCAGGTTCTATGAAAACCTCAGAAATGACATCAGTTTCAGGGGACGCCGGAGTCTCCGGTTCAAGCTCCGGGATGACCTTCACCTTCGGCTTGTTATCTTCAAGAATAGCAATGATGGGATCGGCAGCTTCCGTATCCGGAGGAAGAGGTGGATCCGTCTTCTCCAGGGGAGGCGCCACGATTTTTTCCTTTTTATCCGGAACAACAGCCAACGCCATATCCTTTTGAATAACAACAGGCTCCTTATCTTCTTCTCCCAGAGGATAGGACAATGGTATCATCGGTAGAGGAATATTGGCGGCAATAAGAGTCCTTTCCTCCAGGGCAAACTCATGGGGTACCGCATGAAAGGTTTTTTTATGATAGGGAATCAACAGAGTCAGTTCGAATGCTTCCTCTTCCTGAAGAAGCTCAGACACAGGAACAATCTTTTCGGCTGGAGCAGTTTCCGTCCGGGCCTCTGGGAGATCCGGAAGTTCCGATAGCTCAAGGAACGGAGAGACCTCCTGCTTTTCCGGAAGAACCATCTCATTGATCTCTTCTGCCACAGGGAAAACAGTGGTAGTAGATTCTTTTTCCCGACAGGAAATCAGCAAAATCAAAGCTCCCGAAAGGGCCAGATATTTTTTAGAAACCAGAGCTCTTTTTTTCACCTGTCGGACCTTTGAAGACGTTTAATTCCCCAGATAAACCCGGCAGTTAGTAGAAGAATCAGAACTCCCAGTACTGCCTGCAGCAGAATATATCTGTAAGATGCGGAAGAGACCTCAACAATTTCAATCTCAGCCTTACCAAGGCTTATGGGCTTTTCGAAGGCCATAGGCAGGGGGCTCGTATAAACAATAAGTTCTTCCACCACAGGAAACTCCGGTGTCATAAGCAGTTCCATTGCCTCCAACCTTGCCCTGGACATGGGTGGGTGGCGCAGACGGTCCAGAGCGGCTTCCTGCTTCAGACGATTTTCTTCTACCTGCGCCATGAATAAAGCCCTTTCCCTGTCTGGAAAGCTTCTTTGAATCTGAGGGATCCTTACCGAAGAAATCTGTAAATGGAGTGGGTCATTTAAAAGAACCTGCTTTTCTTCGATATTAACCATCGGCTGTTCAATAGGGATTTGTTTCAATTGAAAAACATCATCTCTAAAAGTTAATATATCTTCTATAGGATCATCAGGAGTCGGCAGGACCTCTCTCTCAAACTTTAATCTATTGATAGAACGATTAGATCTGGTACGGGACGATCTCGTCTCATCTTCGACCTCGTTCTCATAAGGATTATACGAAACAGGGATATACAATCCTGTCTGAGAATCTACAGTAATAGAAGCTTGATAATCGAATTGTATGGAGTCCAGATTTTTACTGTTATCAGATTTCCGGACCCGGTTTCCCGCTTCATCAGTATAGGAGGAACCTACATTCAGGATAAAATCATCCCCCGTAGGAAAACTGACAAAAGTAGATTCTGAATCATCATATTGAATGATCTCCAGATCACCATCAGCCTGCAGTTTCCCCTTTATCAAGTAGGACAGGGAGGAATGGGCATCAAAATTGATATCTGCTGCAAGGTCCTGAAAATCACCCTCTATGCCGGTGCCCGCCAGGACTGGAGAGCCGTGGGCTTCGTCCAGATCAATGACCAGCGTGTCATAGGTGGTACTGCTTATAGTTTCATCTCCTGTTTTTACCATACCAGTCATGGCCAGGATCGGTGCATCATACTCTGTTGTAAGAGCAAAGGAATCTTCATAGCTGCCAGAACTCCTGTTACCGGCTTCATCATAAACCGTGGCTTTGATGGTATGACTATTCTCTATAAGCCCGGCATCCGAGCTTATGGTCTTGCCGGTTCCCCCCGTACTGTAGAGAGCCCTCTGGATTTCATGGGGAGACTCTCTGTTGGACTCAAGAAGAATATAGCTGGGATCTTCAAAACCAGCTGTTGTTAAGTCAAAACTAAATGTCAGAGCACCTGTTTCGGCAGTTTTATTATCCCCGGGATTCCCCAGATCCGAAGAGGAATCGAGAGCCAGATTACTGATATTGGTCACAGGTTTCGTATAATCAAGAACTACATTGCTTAGGATTTTGGTCGATCCGGATGAGTTCCCGAATATGTCAAATAGCTCAGCAGTAAAGTTGTGGGTATATTCAGACAATCCGCTTGTTGATGTAAGGGAAGTACTGGTTGTACTGATTGCCAATTCCGAGGATAAATCAGAGAAGCTTTCCTTATCCGAAGTGAGTTCTACATAGGATAGCTCATTAACTCCTGTCAGATCGAAATCAAATTGGATCTGGTTCTTATTCGTCACATTATCCGTATCACTGAAACCTGTATCATCAGAAGCATTCAGATCAATGGAGTCCAGAGTTCCTGTCGGTGCCGTATAGTCTGTAATGACTGTTATAGGACCGTCTGTATCATCTTCATTCCCGTAAACATCATACAGATAGGCCGTAATGGAATGATTTCCTGCAGAGAGAGCGCTATCCACTACAGAGTCCCATGAATCAACATTTTTATATGAAGCTATGGTGGAATCCAGACTTGAAACCAGTGAGAGATAGAGTGTCTCCGTATGAGAAGATACGGTAATATCAAATTTCAAAGAAGCATTTTTGGCAGTTTTGCCATCACTGCTGCTCAGCCCCCAGTCATCGGCCGCCGTTAAAGAGAAGGACGAAATTGTCTCATTCGGCGCTGTATTATCCACATCGATACTGCAGGACCCGGAAATCCCGGTTCTTTCATTTCCGGCAGTATCGTAAAGTTTGACCGAAATATTATGAGCTTCTGTACTGAACCCATTTGTTGTGGTGATTGTTTGCCCGGCTCCTCCCGCAGAAAGGATTTTAGTCGCTCTAATGGTAGAGTTCTCATTCGAATACATTTCCATGTAGCCCGGTTCTTCATAATTGTCCACAGAAAATGAAAAGGTCAAAGGAGTGGTAAGTCTGGTGAACCCGTCGCTGTCTGAATATCCTGTATCAGAGGAAGCGGTCAGGGTAAGAGATGTGATATCTGTATTAACCGGAACAGTCGTGTCAACTTCAAGAGGTAAAGAGACAGGTAAAGAAGCAGATGGATTCCCTGCCAGATCGTAAATGCGGGAGGATACAGTATGACCCTCTTCGACCAGGCCTCTGTCTGTCGTAAGACTTTTTACACCTGTACTTGTAACAACGGTTCTATCCAGGAAGGAAGATTCCATACTACTGAAGATTTCAATATAAAGATTATCGTCAGAGGCTCGTCGCTCATTGGCATCAAAAGCCGAAACATTTACATCAAACACAAGAGGATCTGACACATTTGTAATATTATCCGCATTGTTAACACCTGAATCATAAGCAGAGCGGAGATCGATAGAATCCACAGCGGAGAGTACCGGTGCTGTGGAATCGATGATAAGGATCATGGATTGCTCTGAGGACTCGTTGCCTGCGGTATCTACAGATATTACAAAAACAGTAAGAGTATCTTCATCGGTACCTGAAATAAGATCGGCATCTACGGACCAGTCACCTGAAACTTCATTACCCGAAAGCCCGGCGAGTCCTGAGACAGCTGTCGATCCATCGGAATGCAAACCTCTTAGAACTACCCCGTAGGAGTCATCATCAGTCATTGTCCCGGTAAAAGTCAGATTACTGTACTTATTTGTAATTCCATCAATGTCCGAATATCCCTCATCATCTGAGGAATCCAGAACAATGGTGGGATTATTGGTATTAACTGTATCCCGCTCAACCTCAAAGATGACAGAACCTGAAGATTCATTTCCTGCAATATCCACAGCTCGGGCTTCCATAGAGTAAGTTTTATCTCCACTGTCGAGACTGATAAGCTTCGTCCAGTTCCCCAAACCATCCGCCACCGTATAGCTCTCCGCCACACTATCCTTATAGAGAACGATATAAGCTCCGGCATCAGTCACACCATCAATATTAATTGCTGTAATATTGGTAATATTATCCGCATCTCCTCCTGCTAATCCTGAACGGCTGGAATCATCAGATGTTCTCAGATCAATAGATAGCGGATCAGTAGGAAGT
The DNA here is from genome assembly GCA_002084805.1 of Spirochaetaceae bacterium 4572_59. Lineage (GTDB taxonomy): Bacteria > Spirochaetota > Spirochaetia > DSM-2461 > DSM-2461 > Oceanispirochaeta. The sequence continues at coordinate 89,129 of NBMC01000003.1, forward strand.
ATCGTCCACACCTTAAGTGTAAATGTTGGAGAATCGGCTGAAATATTACCGGCCTGATCCACCGTTCTGGCGACAACCGTATGGGATCCATGATTTAAGGTCCCCCCCAGATCTCCCGACCAGTTGCCTCCGGTAGCGGTGACTGAAAAATCAGCTGTTGGGCTCCCATCAAGGAAAATACTGACCAGCGAATCCGCTTCAGCCGTACCAAAAACAGTCAGTTCTGAATTATTTTTTGTTGTACCATCATTTGCACCACCGCCATAACCGGCCAAAGTCGTATCGTCATCCAAATGAAGTGATGGTTGCGAAGGAGCTACAGGAGGCAGGCTGTCATAATTCACACCACTATCCCAGCTGGTCAGGGTAGCCGTATTACCGGCCTTGTCTTTTACAGTCAGATTCAAAAGCATATCAGCATTGGCAATATTGAGGGTCGTCGGGGTAACTGACGCATCAAACTCAGTATCACTGACTCTTGTAACACTTGTATCACTGTATCCATATAGTGTAAGCGACAGCGGAATATCCAAATCACGGTCCGAAAGGACAGAAATATCGACAGCCTGACCACTGGCAGCCCAATTTGCCGAACCAACGGATGAACTGACCGAGACCTGAACGTTTTTGATTCCGTTCAAGTCTGCAAAAACAGGATTTCCACTATAATACATGACCCTGGGAAAATCATCTGGAGTCTGAACAATTTCATTATAATTACCTAACCGATCCTCGACTTTAATTGAATAAGGTAAATAGTCATCACTTAATCCGGCCTCAACCCAGTTATTATTTGAAACAGAGGAAAAACTCCCGTTCAATGTTGTAACAGGAGAAGAATCATTTCCGATTTCAACAACGGGAACCAAATCACTAACTGCAGATACAGTATCTGTAGCTGTAAATTCCAGGGTCAGAGTCCTGTCATCATTGGCATAACTACCATCTCCATAATCACTTTTAAAAGAATTAATAGTAATCACCGGTCCTGTAATATCTTCAATCATCAATTTCTTCGGCCGGGTTTCAAAATCATCATCGTTAAAAGCATATATAATGACATTAAGATCGCTTCCACCTATATCTTTAAAATACACATCATCAGTCGTAATATCAGTAGTATCATTATTATCTACAATATCATCAAAATGAGTGCTGATATCGATATAAAACTCATTTGTTGCAATATTATATTCCGACGCAGAATTAAAAGCATCCTCTGCCGTCCCGGGAGAGACATCTATCTTTTCGGTAGAGTATACGCCCGTAGTATCAATAATTTGATATTTAAAACTCTTCAGATCAGAGATCCCACCATTGATATATCCCTGAATAATATCACCCTTACCAGTTCCTGAACTGTAGTAAAAATCATCCGAATAAGTCGGGGGTTCTATAACAACCTCCGGACCTGAATCATCTGAAAAAGCATTTATCGTATCTGTTGTGGTATGTCCGTTTTTATCACTTACTATAATTTCGAAAGGAAGAACCGAACCCGCTCCAAAGGGGATTTCAATATCTGTAGTGAAAGTTCTTGTGGATGGGTTATAGATAAATAAATCGGGGTAGGCGACCCCCTCGTTCAATCGTTCATATCTGTTGGAAGAACTATTATAATAGAGAAGAGTCTCCCCCGTATCCACATCCACATAAGTTGCCGTTTCATCAAGCTCCAGGATTCCATTCCAGGATTTTCCCAGGACTTCCCAACTGATACTGGTTACCTGATCCGCAATAACCTTATTCTCTATGGAGTTACCAAGAGTTCCGCTTAATCGAACAGTTGTATCTTCGGTATAACTTCTATCTCCTCCGGAGGATAAATCTGTAATGGAAAAATTCAGCCAGGGACCCGTATTATCAGTCAAAGTTATTTTCTCAGAAGATGAGTTACCGTTCCTGTCTTCAGCCATAACAGTAATGGAGACAAGACCGCTGATAGTATTCGGTTGAATGGTTGAAAATGAGAATGATACCTCACCGCTCTCACTATCATAAAGAATCTCATCCGGGCCGTAGGAGGGATTTTGAGACAGGGAACCATCCGTATTGATATCCACACGACCGCCACGAAAGTCATCATTGGAAAGATCGAAAGAAATATAGGACAAATCTCCCTTGTTATCATTTTCCGCTTCTGCATCATCCTGAATTTTCAGAGAAAAATCCACGGAAGAGTAATAAATCGAGCTCTCTCCTGGAGTACTGATTGTAATAATGGGAGCCAATTCATCCAGTGCCGCCACCACATCATCTTCAGTCAAAGGCTGGGGACAGGATGTCAAATTCAACATCAAAACTACAGAAAAAAATAATATCAGTGTAAAAAATATGAATTTCATAATCATGAGTTTTCCTCCGTCAGTGCGGATCTGCCATTATCGTCAAGGTATGAGTAATCTCGCAGCATATCGGGATTCGATTCTTTCAGCTGCCTGGCATATACGCTTGATTTATCAAAATTCTCCAACTCATAGTAAGTTCGAGCCAGATTCAGAAGAACCCTCTCATAGGAGGCTGAAGAAGTTCTGTTTCGTGAAAGATAATCCTGTTCTACATTATGATAGAGTCTCAGAGCATTCTGGTACTGTCCTTTCAGAAAAAAAACATTGGCCAGATTCATCTTTGAAGGGAGGTAATTTCTATCAAGAGCCAGGGCATAGTTGAATGCTTGTTCCGCTCTGTTATAAAGACCGAACCGGGCACATATGGTGCCGAGCTGGTTATAGGAACTTTTACTGTCTTTACGGCGGGATTCCTTATCATAGGAGTCAATTATATCTCCCACCAGAGAGTTTGTTTCAGCCGAAACGATACGGCCTATGACAGCTTTATCTCCATACTGAAGCCCCAGGTCTGTTTCTTTTAACCCTACTGGTCTATAAATTTCCTGGGCCTCCCTGGTACGGAATAATCCTCGTTTTTCGGGTGAATCTTCATATTTATTAAACTCATCGGCTCCCACCTTCCAGGCATCTGCAAATCCTGTTGTCCCGATCATAGTGATCTCAACAGGAATCCAGATTTCCCCATCTATGGTTAGGGTGCGGGACTTATCAGGGTGAATCATCTGATAGTTTCTGGCTTGCTCCCCCGTATTGAAGGCAGCATAGATATGTCCTGGTGTGGTAATAAAGGCTGTTTCAATTCCAACAGACTCCAGAAGACTGCAGTATAAGGCTGTCAGATCATCACAATCACCGGTTCCCCTTTTCAAAGTACTCCGGGGAAGGCTGACAGCATCAATAACCAGGGGATTCTCCTGAGCCGCATCGAAGGGAGAGGTAGGATCCTTCTGGTAGATACAGCCAATCTCGGTTAAACCATAGTATATCTGTAATCCCGTCTGGAGAGAACTGTTCAGTCCCGGGTTCTCCACGTCCTTTGAGCTCTGCCGGACAAAGCTGGCATAGTTGCGCAAAGCCGAATCGGAAGGAGTGATATAGGCAGCCATTTTACGATCATCATCCCAGGTCAGGGACTCCTTGTCATAAAGATCGTAGGAGACAGTCAAAACCTGATTACCTGCATTTCCTCTGGAGAGATAATCCACCAGCAATTCGCCTACCAGAGGAGTAATTCCCTCTGTAGAGAATACTTCCTGATTAAAAGCGGCATAAATATCAACAGAAACCGATTCTCCCGGTCCTATCTCCGCAATGCTGTCAGCTGTCGTGGGTGCATCCATAAAGCCGGCCTGCTGAAAACGGATATTCACATCCTGTATGGGATGCTTCTCGATATTGACTATTTCAACAACAGCAATAGGGTTTTTCGTATAGTAGCTCTGCATAGAGGCAAAAAGAGGAGGTAGATTGAATTCTCCAAATTTGATACTGCGCAGTTCCGCCTGGGGAGCATCAGGATCCTGACCGACCCTGTAACTGGCGCTGAATCCAAGACCAAAAGAAAATCCGTTATACCGGTCCAGAGGAGAAAACGATTGCCTGTATCTCAGAGTAGGATGAATGCTTAAACTAAGGTTGAAGCTCATATTAAAGGCAGCATGAACTCCTGCCCCTGCGAGCAGCTCCCAGGCTCCGCGCGAATCACCATCTACCTGTTGAATTCCAGAATACACAGCCTGCCCGATTCCGGCATACAGGTCCCCCCCCATTTCAAGCTGTTTGTTCAACTTTGTAGCGTAAGCAAAACCAACAGTACCATAGTAAAGATTATGGGAAAATCGCTCATCATTCTCGTCATTTACCAGCTTCACAGGCCCTACCAGCTGCAACCCAAGACAGGCGAATGGCTGGAGTACCGGATGATTCTTAAATGAGTAGCTGCTATGAAGAGCCAGATCTGTAAAACGATATTCCTCATCATATTTCCGAGTAAGGGGAGAAACACTTTGATATTCTATTCCAAAAGAGAAGGGAGAATGGTATTGATTATTGAAATCAACACCATAGTTACGTCTCCCGGACTGATCCTGAGCAGCTAACTGAGAAAGGAGAAGAGATACTACCAGCAGAACGGCTGATCGGAATGAACAGGATTTCATGTCAGGCCCTCTTGTTATTTATAGTATACACTATATCATAGAGAAAACGTAATATACAAGCGTTCATTTTTTCTCTTACTCTGTAATAGTTTTTATAGCTTCTCAAATCCATAGAATTTCGCAAAAAGAAACAGTCCTTCCGTAGACTGCAGTGAAATCACCCCGTCATCCCTGAAACTTTTGAAAGGGGATTAAACAGCTGATAATTGCTACGCTGCCTTATCGGTCTCATGAAACACATTTTTCGATTTTCGTTGCTTTGGATCTTATAAAAAAAATAAGCCCGGAACGGGCTTATCTGACACATATATGTCATGAGGTCGAACACGTTCAATCTTAAAAAGGAACTATCCGATCTGAATGTAGAACCTGCCTTTGACGGACAGGTAATTACTGTTACGCTTTAGTTACCTTTCCGGCTTTTAAACAGCGAGTACAGACTTTTATTGTCTTGGGAGTACCACAAATGAGAGCTTTTACCTTCAAAAGGTTAGGCTTGAAGGTTCTTTTAGACTTAACACCGATGTGCTGTCCTGCTCCGCCTTTCTTTTTAGGAAGACCCTTCCGAGGTACACTGTGTCCCGCGACTGTTCCTTTTCCACAGATTTCGCATTTTCGAGACATATCTATTTCCTACCTTTGCTTATTATTTAATTGAGCGTGAAAAATATACCAGATCCATAAAACTATGTAAACCCGAAATATAGGGAATTCACATTAATTCTCGGCTAAGAGTTTTATGATTATAAATCCTTATATAGAGGGAAGAAATCTCCCGGTTCGAGACCCCATTTCGCCATCATCCAGTGCTTTATATCTCCTGCCCAAATATTAAAAGAAGCACTGTTTTCTCCCGTGCCTCTCTCTATCAGCTCTTTATATGCGGGATATTGAGGAATAAGTTTAGACAGGCGGACATTGAAAAACTCTGCGGCCTGATCCGATTTCTGCTGCACCAGATAAGCCTGAAACTCATTTATCATCAAATCCTCATCCGTGGGATCGTAACCGTACCAGCCTAAAAAGAAACGCCAGAGCTCACGCTCTTCATCTTCCAGGCCTTCCCAGAGGGAAAGAATAAAGGCCCTGTACTCGGGACTGATAAAATAAAGCCCGTGGGAGGCTTCATGTACCAGAAAACGATGCCTCAGAATTTCTATAGACTCTCTGGAAATTGAAATAATGGCCCCATTATTGGCGTGAAGGATTCCTTCTGAATTTTCAAACAGGATATTCTCTTCCAGTAATATCTTCAGCATAAGCCTCTCTTCTTCATAAAGGGGGAAGTCGATGTCACGGGCAAGATTAAAAAAATCAGCAAGATCTCCCGCCCGGTAATCGTGGGCGTTCCAGCCATGCTTTCCTTCAAGCTCCTGATTTGTCAGAAGAGTCCCCCGAAAACCTTTTTTTTCAACATAATAGGATAAGCGTCTGAAAAAACGGTTCTGCACATCATAATTTCGGCAATCCCAAATCAGAATATCAGGAAAACGGACCCACTTATAAAGCTCAAAATCAGGATGTCTCCAATCTTCTTGAGACCTGCTCAAAACAGCGCTCATTCCTTCTGTAAGAGGAAGAGGAAAAGGAGGAATTTCTTTTTTCTCATAAGAGAGAAAATCTATCTCCGAGAGAGGAGACAGTTTCCAGGTTCCCAGACTATTTTCCACAGGATAAAGACTTATTGATTGTGATTCAGAATAGGCTTTCAACTTTAGATTTGCTCTATCAACGCCTTCAATACAGAGGGATCCCCTATTGCGGATATTTAATAAATAATAATAACGACCGTTTCTGTCTGATGCAGGAAGATGATACTCCAGTGTTTCAGGAGCGTCCCATGAAATAAGCAGAGAAGATGAAAAGGGAGCGGAAGAGCTGAAAGAAAGACTATTCCTACTGATGGATGAGTGATCAGAGACAATCAAGCCCTGTAGAGAGGCTCCCTTCGGCATTTTTATATATAGGGGAAACTCCTTTCCAAACGCCGGGAGCCGCAGAGAGATTTCCCGGTCGTTCAATAGAAGAGTAAGATCTTCTGAAATTCCTTCTGAAGTATTTATCTGAAGAAAAACGAATTTTTCTGTATCAACAGGAGGATAAAATCGGATATTTTTTCTGAAGGGCTCTGAAAATGATGGCTTTACAGGCAGATTATTCTGAAGAGATTCCACAGAATATAAATAAAGAGCATCCTGTTGAACAGGAGCATACTCTTCCTTTGCAGATAAACTATTATTTAAAAAAAGCAGGACCCCCGCAAAAACATGAATCCAAATTGAAAGATATTTTCTCTTTTCCAAAAAGCTTCCTCACTATAGGATAGATAATATGAATTATGAGTATATCACTGCTATCATGCTTTCGAAAGGCAGTGAAGCCCCCTTAAAAGCGTTCCTCAAGACTATGGATGATCAACTTAGCCTTAGCTCCCCCCTCCCTGTGATAATCCCCCTGGCCGCCTACCCTGCACCCTTTCCGCCTGACCGGGTTGACCGTGGCAAACTCCGGAAACTTGAAAGCCTGAGTTTTTCCGGGCTTGTATCTAAAGAGGATGGCATGATATTGACACTGTCAGATCCCACGCTAATCGATAGAGCCGCAGATTGCCTTAAAGGAATCCATGGAAAAGAAAAACCTGCTCCTCTTCAAAATCCACTTTTTTCCTGGAAGGGATTGATGCTCCAGCCAGAGGGTTTTCCGGGCTACAGAAAAGAGATCTCCAATTTACCACCGCTTCCCAGAATGAACTGGCATACTTATCGTTATGTTCAATTGAAAATCAGCTGGATGGATAACGGAGCCTGGTGGAATCATATTGAATGGGAAATCCTCTGGAATATCAGAAAATCAAGATCAGCTAAGTAAATTAGCCTAGACTACAACAATTCCTTGCTAATATACTTCGGATCTGCTATTAATAGCTTTATGGATAGTAATATAAAATTAACCCCCAGCCTGGAAGATTATCTGGAAGCCATTCTACTGCTGGAAGAAAAAAACAGAGTTGCCAGGGTAAAGGATATTGCAGAAAAACTGTCAGTACAGATGCCTTCGGTTACGGGAGCTCTTAAAAACCTTAAGTCCAAAGGAATGATCGAGTACGAAAAGAACTCCTTTATCAATCTGACTCCAAAGGGCAGTGAAATTGCTCACTCTATACTTGGAAAACATGAAATTCTAGTTAAGTTCCTGAAAAGAGGATTATCCCTACCTCCTGAACTTGCCCAGAAAGAAGCCTGTATGATTGAACACTCCATCAGTCAGGAAACAGCTCAGCGGATAAAAAATCTGACGAACTATCTCCTTGAGACCTTTGGAGATAATCCTTCAAAACTACAGAAAATTATCCAGGAATAATCATGAAAAACTTCGGATCATCCATTCTCAATCAAAAAGAAATTGCTATTGGATACCGGGAAATGACAATTTCCTGGCCTCAAAGCCTGGAAGCCCCCCTGCCGGGACAGTTTCTGACAGTAAAAGTAACAGAGAACCCGGCTCCCCTTTTAAGACGTCCCTTTGCCTTATCCGGATTTGACAGGGAAAAAAATACGGCTTCACTTATCTATCAGCTTCGTGGTCCCGCAACCCGTTTAATGGCGACTCTTGAAATAAACAGTTCCATAGAGGTTCTCAGCCCCCTGGGAAACAACTTCACTCTGCCAGAAAAGGATGAAACACCCCTTCTGGTAGCGGGAGGGATAGGCCTGGGACCAGTCCTCTATCTGGCCAGGGAGCTTGATAAAAATGGATTTTCTCCCCGGCTTGTAGTAGGCGGCCGAACAGAATCATTTCTTCCGGATCTGAGCAATCTGAAAAATGGAAGCATCCACTACTGCAGCGATGATGGTTCTGCCGGTTTCAGAGGCACAGCTGTGGATTATCTGAAATCTCTTGACTGGAAAGAACTCCCCTCAGCAAGGCTTTACTCCTGCGGACCTCAAGGGATGCTTAATGCCTGCCATAATCTGGCTCTTGAAAAAAATATTCCCTCGGAAGTTTCCATGGAACAGATGATGGCCTGCGGAGTCGGCGCCTGTATGGGCTGTGCTATTGAAGTCATCGGCCCGGAACAGTATGCCCGGGTCTGTAAAGAGGGGCCAGTATTCGACTCCAGGAGAATTAAATGGACCTGACTGTAAAGATAAGAAATAAAACACTCCCGAATCCTGTCGGCGTTGCGTCCGGCACCTTCGGGTATGGAGAAGAATATGCTCAGCTGACGGATTTGTCCGCACTAGGAGCCCTGTACACAAAAGCGCTAACAGTAGAACCCCGTCCCGGCAATGCCCTTCCCCGGCTGGTGGAGACTCCTGCGGGAATGATAAACTCCATAGGTCTGGCCAATGTGGGAGTAGAACGCTTTCTGACAGAAAAGATTCCCTACCTTGAGACATTGACCTGCCCGGTTATTCTCAATGTAGCCGGTAGCACGGAAGAAGAGTATGCCAGTGTCATCAGCAGAGTGGACAGTCAGAATGCTATCTGGGCTTATGAAGTCAACATTTCCTGTCCCAATGTAAAACACGGTGGAATGGCCTTCGGGACTGATCCGGTTCAGGTCGAAAGACTGACAAAAACACTCAGAAAGCTGACAGACAAAGCTATCATAATGAAACTGACCCCAAATGTAACGGACATTGCCCTTATAGCTCAAGCTGCGGAAGCCGGAGGAGCCGATGCCATTTCCTGTATCAATACGGTAATGGGTATGGTTGTAGATATAAACAGCAGGAAACCGGCTATCCCGGCCATAAGCGGCGGACTTTCAGGACCGGCCATCCGTCCGGTGGGAGTTGCCGCCGTCTGGCGGGTAAGCCGTGTTGTCACTATTCCGGTCATCGGACTGGGCGGTATCCTGACCTGGGAAGATGCTGTTCAGTACCTCCTGGCCGGAGCTGATGCCATTCAGATCGGTACGGGTAACTTTGTAACCCCCGATGCCTCTGTAAAGGTTCTGAATGGGATAATATCCTATATGAAGGAAGCCGGATTCCAGAAAATTGAGGATTTTCACGGCCATTTCTAGATAAATAAAGAGAATAAGCGTTATATTTATAAATAAGTAAAGCAGATAGTTCCTACTCTAAAATAGAAATTTATTCGATTCTATGGGAGGAAATATGAAGTTTTATAAGCTTATCTCTCTTATTATTCTTTTATCTTTAACATTTCTGAGTTGCCGAAAGGATCCTTTTAATCTTTCAAGATCATCAGATTCAAAGGGAGATCTGAGTGTCAGCATCTCTATAAGTCGGAATCTCTACGATGGAAATATCCTTCCGGGTACCAGATTTATAGACCTGTCCAGTGACAGCCTGACCCTCAGCTGTACAATCGCCGAAACGGTGTACAGTGCCTCTGTCACCCTTGAAGAAGATCCTGAAAATCCGGATAGATACAGCGGAACGGCCGTCATATCCGGTCTCCCTGCCAATGTAACAGCCACCATAGATGTAGAGACCTTCAATGCCAACAGCATTCTTGTCTGCGAAGGAAGGGACTCCATAGAACTGGTTGAAGGTGAGAACAAATTATCCCTGACTCTTCACATCTCTGATGATTCGCCTCTACTATCCATAATGGATACAGCAAAATATGTCTTTCAATCCATCCCTGCCGGAGAAAGTCGCTTTTTCAGGATAGGCCCCCTTACAGAGGGGAGCAGTTACAGCTTCTTTGCTGATACAGTTGACGACGATGAGACTGATGTCATGATCAAGCTCGTATCAGAGGAGGGAGAGCTTATTCCGATCACTGAAAATTCAGATGAGAACGGCTTCTCCTTTACAGCCCCGGAAACCGGCTATGCCATAGCCAGCTATTATAACGGCGATAGTGAAGCCATCAGCGGGATGCTCTGGTGGGATGTGAGCAGTAATTATACTGAATTGGTTGAAACAGGGAGAATTGATGTTTCAGACTCATCCCTCACGTCTGTTATCCAGCCCGTTGATCAGCCTAGCACTCGTTCAATTACGGCAGATAATGGCAGATTCTATATGGCCCTTCAGTATGATAATGGTGATTTATTAAGCTATTATGCTTATACAGATAACGGAACAAACTGGACTGTAAAAAATGGAAATACTTTAGTAGAATCAGAGATCAGCGGACCTCCTTTGAATGCCAATGTAGGGATACCGGATATTGTATCTTTAGGGGACTACCTTTTACTGGGGACCTACTATAGGTATTCAACAGCAGCTACCTACATGGCTTACAACCTCAGTGTAGTAGATAGAAATGATACCTATAACCATACCGTTACTGATCCATCAGAAATAGAGTATGTCATAGCAGGGGGCATCCCTGTTCCAAATATGAGAATAGCCTGTTCGGAAAGCTATGCCGCACTGGCTGCAATCGATGAATCGGATACCCTTTATTTGGGTATGGCCAGTATATCTCCCGGCAGTGTTGGTACTTTTTCACCTGTCACATCCTCCTCTTTCGATATAGGGACAGCAGATAATCTGAAGATAACTGCTATTGGAAACACATGCTATGTCCTGGGTGACAGCGGCGCCGTATACAGCTATACAGCCGGAGATAGTTCGTTTTCTACAAGCCCAGTATTTTCTCTTAGCACAGTGAGTGATACGGTCCATCAGCTAGAGACGTTCAAGTCCAGCTATCTGACAGCATCCACGCCCTCTGAAGCTCTTATTTACCTACCCGAAGTTGATCAGACCATCAAAATATTCGATATTGATGATCCCCCTGAGGATCTTGCAGACTTGATTGCCTTGGGCTATGGCTTTGAGTTCCGTTTATTTGCTTCTGAAAACTATCTGATAGCCATAGAAATCATTACGGATCCCACAGCAGGCTTTATCAATTTAGTTATGGTTTCCGACAACGGCGGATTCACCTGGAATGTATCGGATGAGACGGCATATCCTTCTTCTTACAGTATTGAGGATCTTGACTGCGCCATAGATGAAACTCTGGGGGAGATCTATGTGGGGACTGCAATTTTTAATGGAGAAGTTAGTGAATACTATATTCAGACTTATGAGCTTCAGTAAGCTATAAAAGCACAGAAGGACAGTAGTCTTTTATGGGACAGCTGCCGCACTCGGGTTTCCGGGGGTGGCAGTACTTCCTGCCATGAAGGTTCACTGTCATTGAAAACTCCGACTGGATATCCTCAGGGATTTCTGCCTTCAACTGCCTCTCTATCTGCTCAGGATCCTTTTTATCCGTAAAGCCCAATCTATTGCTCACCCTTATAAAATGTGTATCCACAATAATGGCCGGCTCATCGAAAATATGATTCAGAATGACATTGGCTGTTTTCCGTCCGACCCCCGGCAGGGCAACAAGCTCTTTCATGCTTCCCGGGACCTGCCCTGCATACTGATCTGCCAGAATGCGGGCTGTTTTGATGATATTTGCCGCTTTTACCCTGAAAAATCCTGTGGAATGGATAATTTCCTCCACTTCAACCTGAAGGGCTTCTGAGAGATCCCGGGGAGAAGGATAGTTGCTGAATAATGGGGGAGTTACCTTATTCACCCCGGCATCGGTAGTCTGAGCCGACAGGATCACGGCGATTAACAGCTCGTAGGGATTCCGATAATCCAGAAGGGGTTTTCTGTCGGGATATTCTTCTCTTAAGATTCCAGTAATAATGCGGGCTCTTTCTGATGATTTCATGGGATATATTATGAAGTTTCATCCTAAGAAAATACAAGAGTTTGTGCCTTCAGGAATGAGTAAATAAATCAGTTTTAAAAAAAATTGAGATCTATATTGACCAAAAAAAACTTAGCCTATATACTCACTCAACATTACGGGGTATAGCCTAGTGGCTAAGGCGCCTGCTTTGGGAGCAGGAAATCGCAGGTTCGAGTCCTGCTACCCCGATTAAATGAGCGTCCATAGCTCAGCTGGATAGAGCATCGCCCTTCTAAGGCGAGGGTCAAAGGTTCGAATCCTTTTGGACGTAAATAAAAGCAGCCCACCAAACGGTGGGCTGTTTTATTTTCGAGGTCCCAAAAGGATTCGAAACGAAGTTCCGGCGCGAACCGGTGAGCGTGAGACGGCAGGGATGCCGGATCAGGAACGCAGGCGGCCAGTAGGGAAGCAGCAGGATGCTGATGACCGGATGGCGAATCCTCGGTGACAGTTTTCACCGGAATATCAATCCTGGGAATAGGCACTTCATAATTCTTGTCTTTCTCTGTTTTCTTATTCGTGGCAAATAATATTAATTACCGCTAATTCATACAGAGTAGATTCAACCAAACAACAGCCTATTTATTTGAATAGTAAATATTTATTTTTCAAGCCTTTCACCAGTTCTATGAACGGTATTTGATCATTTTACAGAAATAAGATCATTAGGGGATACAAAACGGTCATTTAGTATTTGACAAGCAAGTTTTCCGGGTATATCCTTTTTTAGGTTCAGATAAGGATTAATTGACAAATTTTTAAGAGGAGAATTTAATGAGAAAGAAAGTATTTACTGTACTTCTGATTTTAGCAACATCTGTCATGTTGTTTTCAACGGGTCAAAAGGAAGAGGAGGGATCTTATTCACTTCCTGATGACGTTAAGTCAGGAGGGACTGTTACCTTCTGGCATGCAATGAGTGGTAGTAAAACAGCCATAGTTGACGGTTATGCAGAAGAGTTTATGAGTCTCCATCCTGAAATTAAAGTCGAAGCTGTTTATTCTGGTAGCTATGCAGAAACAGTAACGAAGGGTCTTGCTGCTATCAAAGCCGGAAAACCTCCTGTCCTACTCATGTCTTATGAGGTAGGAACTCAAACAATGCTTGATTCTGGAGCAATCATACCAATTTACACCCTGAATAAAGGTGAAATTGATTTTAATGACGTAACCGCCCCCATTGCCAATTACTACAGTGTAAACGGAAAACTGAATAGTATGCCCTTCAACAGTTCTACTGCCATGCTATATTACAATAAAGATATGTTTAGGGCCGCCGGTCTTGATCCTGATGTTCCTCCCAAAACTTTTGAAGAAGTCTATGAATATAGCAAAAAAATTATGGACGCCGGACACGCTCGGGGTGGAATCTCTTTTGGATGGCCAGCATGGATCTTTGAACAAATGCATGCTTATCATAATAAATTCTATGCCAATAATGACAACGGCCGTAATGGAAATAGAGCCTCAGAAGTACTATTCAATGGAGAATTGGGTGTAAAAATTCTGACTGAATGGCAAAAATGGGCAAAAGCAGGCGTTCTATCCTATGGTGGAAGAACCTATAAAGCCAATGATCCTTTTATTGCGGGTGAATTTGCCATGCTGGTACAGTCCACTTCTTCTCTGGCCGGAATTCTCAAATCTGCTGATTTTGAAGTCGGTACAGCATTTTTACCAAAAATGCCTGGTTACGAAAAAGGTAACAGTGTGATCGGAGGAGCGAGTATATGGCTTCTGAAAGGTCATTCAGATGAAGTTAATGCCGCAGCATGGGAATTCCTGCAATACCTTTTCGAGGAAAAAAATGCCGTTGCATGGCATAAGGCTACAGGATATTTTCCTGTAAACAAACGTGCCTATGGAAAACTCACTGATGAGGGATGGTTCAACAAAGAGCCCCGATTCAGAACTGCCTTTGATCAGATTCTCGGCGGTAGCAATTCCAAAGCTGCATCAGGAGCTCTTCTGGGGAATTTTGTAGAAATCAGAGATATCATGGGTGCTGCCATTGAGGATGTTGTTGTGAATATGAAAGATCCGAAAACAATACTTGATGCTGCAAAAGTCAAATGTGATCGAGTACTTTCCGATTATATTTCCACTGCAGAATAAATAAATAAATAAAAGAACAGGGTGGAGAAATCTACTCTGTTCTTTTCTGACAGGAGCCACTGTGCAAACTAAGTTCAAATCAAGCAAATGGTTACCCTATTTGCTTTTATCACCCAGTGTTATAATAGTTTTTATATTCTTTATTATTCCTAGTTCCGAGAGTCTTTATTATAGTTTTTTCAGACAGAATATTACAGGAACGAGAAAGCTCTTTGTAGGATTTGAAAACTTTACCCGTCTTTTTATGGATCCCGAATACATTGATTCACTGATTCGAAGTTTTCTTTTTACTGTGATTGTGGTTGTATTCGGACTTACCATAAGCTTAGGTATAGCCATGATCGCCAACAAAAAACTGAGGTTCTTCAACATGTATAGAACCCTTCTTATCTGGCCTTATGCCCTTTCTCCTGCTATTACAGGTATGATATGGGCTTTGATGTTTAACCCAACAATTGGAGTCGCTTCAAATCTTCTCAATAACATCTTTGGAATTTCATTTAATTACATCAATAACAGCACCCATGCAATGATTTTCATATGTGTAGCTGCCATATGGAAAATGCTGGGTTATAATATTATCTTTTTTCTCTCTGGTCTTCAAAATGTTCCTCCGGAAATTCTGGAAGCATCTATTATTGATGGAGCCAATGCCTGGAGGAGATTCAGAACAATTTTATTACCCCTTATATCACCGACAACTTTTTTTCTTATTATAATGAATACTCTCTATGCTTTTTTTCAGCAATTTGGACTGCTTCACGTCGTCACAGAAGGAGGACCGGGACGAGCAACAGATCTATTAGTATATAAACTGTATCGAGATGGATTTATATCCATGAATACCGGTTATGCTTCAGCCCAATCGATTATCCTTTTACTCATCGTAGCGGCTGTTACTTTTATTCAATTTAAATCTTCAGAAAAGAGTGTTTTTTATGGAACATAAGAAAATGATAAACAAAAAGAAATTAGAAAATCTTAGCTCTCAATTAATAATGCTGCTTGTTTTACTAGTCGTATTATTCCCGATGATCTACGCCATTATTGTCAGTACTCAAACAAATGCGGAATATTTCAGATTTCCTCCAAGAATAACTCCGGGAAGTGGGATTTTAGAAAACTATAGTGAGGCTTGGCATAAGGGAAATCTTGGACGCTTGCTGTTCAATTCCACATTGATCTCCCTGGTAGTTGCTTTTGGAAAGATTATATTGAGTATCCTTGCTGGATTCACCTTTGTATATTTTGACTTTAAGGGTAAGTTTTTCTTCTTTATCATCATATTGATAACCCAGATGCTACCGCTACCAGTAAGGATTGTTCCAACATATATGCTTATGAGCCAATTAAATTGGGTTAATACTTACTGGGCGTTAACAATACCTTTTTTTGCCAGTGCTACGGGAACTCTGCTATTCAGACAGCTTTATATGATGATACCCAGATCTTTTGCAGATGCCGCGAAAGTTGATGGAGTGAATTCACTACAGTTCTTATGGCATATTGTCATTCCTCTGTCAAAAACAAATATAGCGGCTCTCTTTCTCATCGAGTTCATATTCATATGGAATCAGTATTTATGGCCTCTTATTGTCGGGAATTCCCAGGAAGTCAGGGTTGTCCAAATTGGCTTAAAACAGCTGATTGATACGGATGCGGCTGTTAACTGGAATGTTCTTATGTCGGGTACGGTTCTTGGAATGATCCCTCCACTGATTATTCTGATTGTATTCCAAAGCAGTCTGATTAAAGGCCTATCCCTAGCAGACGAAAAATAGATTTTCAGCGGAATACCATCTTATGAATGGCACAAATAATAATGATGAAAAAAAATGCCCTATTAATATTTGAATTAATAGGGCATTTTTCGGGAGCTGCGAGTGATCTATAAGGTAAGATATTTTTAAATATAAGAAGACAATAAATATCCACGTTTAACTGAATAACAGCGAGTCCGCGGACAATCCCTCGAATGCTTTCTTATTTTGTCTGATACCCTATCGTTTCAGCAAGAGGATAAAGTTCTTGGTCTTCTTTTTCTAGACGAAACAACAAGCGGGTTATGATGGTATTGAATTCTTCATCAAATAATTTATGATCAGCTTCTATTTTACTCCCCTTATTATATTTCAATTTGAATTCAGTGTATTCATTACTTAGATTCCCCATTTCTGAGTAGAAACGGTGTACTAGCGTACGAACTTGTTTATTTCCATGTTTTATCAAATCGGGATAGAGGGAACGGTCTTCGTTTCTAAGATGAATTTCTAATATAGATGCCAGTTGCCTTATTTTGACTACAATCATATCACTATTTTTCTGATTGACAATTGCTCTGATTTCATCAATCAAACTGTAGATTCTTTTATGCTGTCCCTGCAGATAGTCAATAAAAATGGTATTATCCTGCAAACCATTATACTCCTGATCAAATCTGTTTTTCCAAAAATCAGCAAGAGTGGATGCATATTTACTGAGCCCGGGGTCAAATTGAGTCCCCATACTATCAGAAATTTCTTTCCTTATAAAATCCCAGGACAATGGTTCTCGATAGGGTCTGGTAGAGGCCATAGCATCCAAGGTATCGCATAAAGCAAGGATTCTTCCTCCAAGATCTATTTGCTCTGCTTTCAGCGATGAAGGATAGCCCGTCCCGTCCCATCTCTCGTGATGCTGCCGAATCATTTCAGCTATGTCACTGAGTTGTTCGCTTTCACTAAGTATTTTAGCTCCTATGACTGGATGTTTTCTGATCTCAAGCCATTCATCGTCTGTCAGCCTTCCTTCTTTCAGAAGGACTTGATCAGGAACACCTATCTTTCCAATATCATGCAATTGACCTGCAATATGAATTTTAATCACAGAACTCTGATCCATGTTCATCTCCCTGGCACAAAGAGCAGCCATTTCTCCTACTCTTAAGGAATGACCTTTTGTATAAGGATCTCGATATTCAAGAGCCCTGATCATACAACGTATAGCATCAGAATAAAGATCGCTTTTATATACTTCATTTTTTCCGTTCTTAAATATTCCCATTATATTTTCCACCTACTATATTTATATCCTGACTATAACACTTTATTCTTTAGAGCTGATCCTTATCTCCTACATTCGAATAAGAACCCGATAATATAGGCTAGAAGAAAACATTATATAGAGAATCCCAGCATTTCCTCCTGAACACCTTCCGTTACAATTTTTGATTCCATTGAAATATCTCTTAATTCTATCATGGCCTTGTTTATTTCGTTAACGCCGATGCTCACTTCTTTGATGCCTCCGAAAACAGAATGCGACAACTCATTCAAGTTGCTCATTGAACGGTTGACATCTTCAGATCCTGTATTAATTTCCCTAGAAGCACTCTGTATCTGGTTTGTTATTTCAGAAAGAGAACTAACCGCTGATGTTATTTCCGAGGTCCCTGTTGAAAGCTCGGTCATACTGGAATTGATCTCCTGAAAAGCATCGGTAAATCCTGAGATTGTTATTTCAACCTTTTGAAAGGACTGTTGATTTTCATCCGAAACTGTCCGTGCCGTCTCAACAATACTGGTAATCTGATTAAGAGTATCATTGATCAAATGAGCATTCGTACCGGTCTCTTCGGCAAGTTTCCGGATCTCGGAGGCTACAACCGCAAATCCGCGCCCCGCATCACCCGCATGGGCCGCTTCAATTGCCGCATTCATTGCCAGCAGGTTTGTCTGGGATGCAATATTGTTGATAACTTCGGTAATACTCTGCATATTTGAGGATAGTTCAGAAATATTGCGTATAACTGTGTCTGTTTTATTCATGTTGGAATTGGTTACACTTAGCTGCTTAATCAAAGCGGCAGTCTGCTCATTCCGATCCTGGCTGAGTCTTGCAACATTGTTAATTGAGGCCGCCATCTCTTCCACAGAAGCGGATGATTGGGTGACGGCACTGGACTGATTATCAATTTGCCTTGTCAGTGAAGCTATATTTGCCACAATTTGATTGACAGCGGAAACAGTTTCAGAAACAAGCCCGTCCTGCTGCTCAATTTGTTTTGACATCTGATTCATATTAGCATCCATCTCCGAGGCAGACGATGAAACTTCTTCTGTTGCTTCTGCCAGATGCATATTGAGTTTAAAGTTTTTGTCAGCCATATTCTTTATTTTCCCGAGTAATGAACTAAGAATATCAAAGCTGCTGTTGAATTCTGCTATAAGTTTTCCGAATTCGTTCTTTTTTACATATTTGATACGTTTACTGAGTACTCCGGCAGAAAGATTTTCAGTATAGATATTAAGTTGAGAAAAACCGAAAGATAAATCCCTTGTCAGAAGTATCCCGATTATAAGACTGATCAATAGAGCTATCGTCGCTGCAGAGAACAAATTGATCAGGGTTGATTGCTGTGATGCCTGCACTTCCGACAGACCATTTATTAATTGAATCTTCTGCTCTTCCACCAGTACCGTTATTGTTTTGCTCATATCAACAGCATAAGGATCGAAAAGCGCCATCATGGCATTTCCCTGTTCGGAACCGAAATCAATATAGGCCTGTGCCATCTGTCTGCCCATGGAATAAAAGTCAACCAGCGTGTTCATCGTCGTCATAAGACGGTCCTTTATTTCAGGTACATCCTGATGGGCTTCTATCAGTTGATTAAGAGTTCTTATGGCATCCTCATAATAGTATTCCGCCTCATCAAAACCATCGTCATAACCGGGAGCGGCTCTTGTTGCCGATATATCTGTCAGCCACTGCTGTACCTGAATAATATCTTTCTCAAGCTGTAGAAAATCAAGAGTATAAGGCAGAATTTCTTCGCTAATCTCATCAATCATTTCATAACTATGATGATTGTTAAGAGCGGTCAGAACTGTTAACACAAATATTATCGATACAACGATAGCGAATCCTATGGTAACTCCTTTTTGGAGTGAAATAGTCATTAGAAGGCTCCTTTTATATATCCATATGCTAAGATCCCGGATCATAAATTTCAACAGAAACCATCTAATGATCCAAAAAATATACAGATGCCTCTGTTTTACTGTTTTTATAGAGTTTTAAACGTATAATGTATAGTAGAGAAAGAAAGCGATGATCATGACAAAAGTAGTTATTGCAGTATACCTTCTCCTGAAATTCATAAGCTGTAAGCTATCGGATTCAGATGAGTTCACCCCTCCATTGCTCTCCAATATAGAGTTAAGAAGCACATCATTCCGCAATAATACTGATCTTATCTATGCCGCAGATACCCTTTTTATCTGTGTAGGATTCTTTGATCGCGATAATGATCCGGATACCCTCTATCTAAGCATAAACTCATCGACCGGAACGCTTATCTATTCTGAGGGAATTGGAAAATATGGCCTGAAAGACGAATCTATATGGAACGCAAGTTTTGATACTAAGGAATTATCCACCGGAAACTACTCCATAACACTGTATGCTCTGGACATGAATGGCAATAAGAGTAACACCCTTACTAAGGATTTCACAATACAGACAGATCCGAGAAACTCTATTACAACAGCCGATGTTAGCGTCAGCTTACTTCTACCGAATTTTTTTGCAGCAGATTCGGGAACAGGAGAACCTTTCAGGGTTAATTATCAGATACAGAACAATGCTTCCATTACAATTGATCTCATTCAAGTTGAATTTAGAATAAAAAACGGCTCTGATATCCTCGAAAGAACAACAGGGATAATGAATAAATTGACTGCAGGAGAGCTCAGAGCAGATATTGCCAAAGCCTCTATTCCACAGACTCAGAATGTTAGTTCTGTAGAATTTGATCCTACAGAAGTAATTATCCGGTTTTTCTGATACTTCCGAAAAGGAATTTTCACTTAAAAAGACACCCTGTTTGATATTTCCAAGCTCATATTATACAATAGTTTTATGTTTAAATTGGATGATTGTGTTTACTATATGGCGACTCTTGGTCTTAAAAAAGTGACTGACACATATAATAAAACCTTTATTAAATACGGAGCGACCAGAGTTCAGTGGATTGCTCTCTATTATATCAAAAAATCCCAGGGAATCCGGCAGATGGATCTTGCGGATATGATGGAATCTCAGGAAACAACAATTGCCCGATTGATAAACAGGATGGAAAAAAACAGATTAATCGAAAAACAACATGATCCCCAAGACGGTAGAGCGGTAAAACTATACTGTACCGATCAGGGTAACGAGCTTTTCAAGGAATTGCTTCCGGTCTGTAAAAACTTCTTCAAGAACATTACAACTGATATCTCCAAGGAAGATCTAGACACATTTAAAAACGTTTTGGATAAGCTTGTTGAGAACAGTATGAATCATCTTATATAAATATTCCTGATTTCTTGTTTTCCCTCTTGATCATTGTGAGCGTAATTACTACTACTATAGTAGCTTTTATAGTAATTAAGGATATCTTTATGAAATTATCTACAAAATCCCGCTATGCGCTTCGCTTAATGGTAAATCTGACCTTTGCCTCTAAGAAAGAGCCGGTTCAATTAAACGAAATTGCAAAAAGAGAAGAAGTCTCTGAAAAATATCTAAGCCAGATTGTAATTTTTCTAAGAGGAGCAGGTCTTATTCAGTCTGTCAGGGGAGCAAAAGGCGGTTATTTACTGAACAAAGCTCCCTCTCTCATTACGGTAAAAGATATTGTGGAAGTCATGGAAGGTGGACTTAATATCGTAGACTGCCTGAATGAGGATAAATACTGCCAAAGATCAGAAAAATGTGTTACCAAACATGTTTGGGATAAAGTCAGCCGGGCCATAAGTCAGACCCTTGAAGAAATCAGTCTGGAAGATCTGGCAAGCCAGGTTCAGGGAGAAATGATATGATTAGAAAAGTAGCAGAGAATATCACGGATCTGGTGGGAAACACCCCTTTGCTTAAGTTGAATAAAATCGCTGCTAATACAGAGATTCTGCTAAAGTTGGAGTTTTTCAATCCACTGGGCAGCGTGAAAGACCGGGTAGGGAAATCTATGATTGAAGCTGCAGAGAAAAGTGGTAAGCTTAATCCCGGAACCACTCTGATCGAACCAACCAGCGGAAATACAGGAATTGCCCTGGCCTTTATCTGCGCCCAGCGTGGGTATAAACTGATTCTGACCATGCCTGAAACCATGAGTGAAGAGAGAAAGAAACTACTGAAAATATTTGGTGCTGAACTTGTCTTGACCCCCGGAAGAGAAGGAATGAACGGTTCCATAAAAAAAGCGGAAGACCTGGCAAAAAAGATTCCGAACGCTCTGATCCTGCAGCAGTTTGAAAACCCTGCAAATCCTGAAGTACACAGGAAAACAACAGCCAGAGAAATATGGGATGCCGTAGATGGAAAAATCGATATTTTCGTGGCGGCAGTTGGAACAGGTGGAACCGTAACGGGAAACGGAGAAGCCTTAAAACAGCTTAACCCCGATCTTAAGGTATATGCGGTCGAACCTGAAGGATCTCCCGTTCTGTCCGGGGAGAAAGCGGGTCCCCATAATATACAGGGAATAGGAGCGGGATTTATCCCTGCGATCCTGAATACCGATATTTATGATGAAGTTATAAAAATCCCGTCTTCAGAAGCGGGGGAAACAGCCAGAAGACTGGCGAGAACAGAAGGAATCCTTGTAGGCATTTCTACAGGAGCCAATGTCAGAGCGGCGGAAATTCTGTCACAGAGACCGGAGAATAATGGAAAAACCATTGTGACCATAGCTTGTGATACAGGCGAGCGCTACCTCAGTACCTGGCTTTTTAAATAGGAGAGAAACAGACATGAATTTTAAAAAACTGGAAAATCCCGGATTTGAAACAATAGCGGTCCACGCGGGGCATTCAGGAGACAAAGAAACCGGTGCCAGGGGGGTCCCTCTGCACAGAAGCACGGCCTATCTGTTTAATTCAGCAGAACATGCCCAGAACCTGTTCGCTCTGAAAGAACCCGGAAATATCTATACCCGTATGGGAAATCCCACTCAGGAAGTTCTTGAAGATAGAATGGCAGCCCTGGAAGGCGGTGCAGCCGCTCTTGCAGTTGCTTCGGGAACAAATGCCATCTTCTATACCATGATCAATATTTGTTCCATGGGAGATGAAGTGGTATCCTCATCCAATCTTTACGGCGGAACCTATACCATGTTTGATGATCTGCTGCCGAAATTCGGAATTACCGTACGCTTTGGGGATACAAACAATCCGGAATCTTTCCGGAAACTGATTAATGAAAAAACCCGGGCTCTTTATATAGAAACCATAGGAAATCCCTCTCTTGATGTGGCTGACATAGAGGCCTTTGCCAAACTGGCGAAAGAGTATGAAATACCCTTAGTGGTAGACTCAACCTTTACAACACCCTATCTATTAAGACCCATTGAAATGGGAGCCCATATTGTGATCCACTCCCTGACAAAATGGATTGGTGGACATGGCACCGCCATTGGTGGAATCGTGATTGATTCGGGAACATTCAACTGGAAAAACCCAAAATTCAAACTCTACAATGAGGCTGATGGCGGATATCATGGTCTGCGTTTTGCCCATGATCTGGGGAATCTCAATCCCCTTGCTTTTATCTTAAGGATGAGAACGGTGCCTCTGCGGAACCTGGGAGGATGTATCTCTCCAGATAACTGCTGGATGTTTCTACAAGGTCTCGAAACCCTGGCACTCAGAATGGAACGGCATACTGAAAATGCCCTGGCTGTTGCAAAATTCCTCAAAAACCATCCCGCTGTAAGCTGGGTCCGCTATCCCGGCATGGAGGAGGACGCCGCCTATAAAAAAGCGTCAAAATACCTCCCCAGGGGAGCTGGAGGAATGGTTGTATTCGGAGTAAAAGGTGGCAGAGAGGCTGGACAGCGTTTTATAGACAAGCTTCAGCTCTTTTCTCATGTAGCCAATGTGGGTGATGCTAAGAGTCTGGCAATTCATCCTGCATCAACAACCCACTCACAAATGACTGATGAAGCCCTTTGTGCGGGTGGAATATCTCCGGAAATGATACGTCTTTCCATCGGGATAGAGAGTATAGAAGATATTAGAAACGACCTGAATCAAGCCTTGAAATCCTGAGATATTCTCAAAACATAAAAAAGTTGCTCCCACAAGGGGTAGCTTTTTTTTGTGCGGGAGCTTTTTTTTGTAAAGAAATCAGCTCCCAAAATTTTAGAAAATGCATTATAATAATTCACAATTACAAATGATTCGGAGAAAGGATGAACAAGGATAATCAAACAGGCCCAGATGCCTCACCCGCCTTTTTTAATCTGGATACTCATACACGTGAAGAAATGCTCTCTCAGATTGGAGGTTTTACTCAAATTCAGTATCAGATATTCCACAACATCTGTGATTTTCAGGAGCCTGCTCTGGATTACAACAAGTATGTTTTGAAAACCCAGAAACCCGCTTTGATTGCCAACAATCAGCTGGAACTGCTGATGAATAAGATACAGGAGGCCCATATGGGCCTACTCCAGTATAGACTTTCGGGAGAGGAACTAAAGCCCCACCGAATAATTCTGACGGATAAGGACTCCCTTTATTTTTACTATTATATCTGTGAAGAGGCACTATACAGAAATGTAGATGAAAACGGCCATCCTTTTATTACCATGAAGACCCTGGATAAGTATGGCCTCACCCTCCCAGGTAAATATGTAACTCCACTGGAAGCTAAAGAACTGAGCCCCGAATTTCATAAAAAGATGATTCCCCAAAGAACGATTTTTGGGATTACAAGGAGAAACCGCTCCCCCATCCTGATTCCTTCAGGAATGCTGGATGAGTATATATACTTTCTGATTCAAAATCTAATACGGGAATCTGAAAGTATGACTATCCTGGAGAATGTCTCCCGCCTGTCAGGAATTAAAATCAGCGAACTGCAGAAGAAGATGACCAGCAGGGATCCCTCTTTCTGGATGACCACGACCAAGAGCCTCATGGATCATAAGGAAGACTTGAAGATACGGATAAAAGGAATTTCCCCCTTGATATTCACCTCGGCTCATCTGCTCTATGCCTACTTCTCCAACAGTCTTTCAGAGTTAAAGGAGAAACAGCAGGAAAAGACAGATAGACAAAATGCCCAGTTGGAAATTGTAGCCGGAATGAGGGAAAAGGGGGTTCACTGGACAGGGGTAAAACTGCTGGAAAGTGAACTGACTGAGCTGGAAAAGAAATGGCCAGGTTTCCGTGATGAGTTCAAGGATGCCGTTCTAAAACGTCAGGAGGGCGGCGATCAACCTAATCTGATACTGCTTAACGGACAGCTTATTCATAAGGATTACCTTTTTCCGTTTTTTAAAAAAGAACTGACACATATTGGCCACGACCTTCAAACCCTCTACCGGGATATGATGGCCGATCTGCTCCGGAACAGTCATTCTGCTAAGTACTCTCAATTTTACAGCAAAAACAATTTTAGGGCCGATATTATGAACCAGATCCGGAATAAGTCTCCTCAGCTAAAAGAGTTGCTCCAGAAACCAGGCATGATGGCCAGTATCAGTTACTACTACTTCAAAGAACTGAAGGGGATCAAACGGAACGAAACGATACGGGATTCTCTGAATTTTTACTTTAAAACCGATCTTAAACAGTATCAGAATATCGATGATATATTACAGCTCAGCCTGATTAACCTGTTTGATAGAGCCTTTGATAATCTAAGCTGGTGGAATAAATTCATTATCAGAATAACAGGAAAATATGATAGTTACACAGCGGCATTCTCCACGGCTCCCTCCATTGCAAGGCTGGCAAACTCACGGACAAAGGCGACCATGAACACAGCGATCCCCGCGTCCAATGATGAAGTTCAACGCTCATACCGATCCAAACGTAGACCTGTTTCCTCGGGAAAAAAGGAGATTCATACGGTCAGAGAGAAAAGAAAAGCCTGGGCAGAATTCACCGATGCCGTAAACAAGAAGAAATAAACCCTTGACTTGACCAGATAATACCAGAAGGATATGCTGACAACGTCTCTGGGGGTGGTTCTTATCATAAGAACCTGAGATTATACCCTTTGAACCTGATCCGGGTAATGCCGGCGAAGGGAATCGGCCATATCTCTACCTTTCCCAGTAATTAATAAATTCAAAGCTGTATGTGCCAGAGATACATACAGTCTGGAGAGGAATCATGAAAAAATATCTATTATTACTTTTGATGCTGACATCAGTATCTTCACTCTTTGCAGGCGGTCAGAAAGAGATCTCCGTAGTCACAGACAATTCGAAACAGCTGAACATCTATTGCTATGACTCTTTCGCCTCAGAATGGGGTCCCGGTCCCACTCTGGTAGCAGATTTCACCGAAAAAACCGGTATTGAAGTAAAACTGATTGCACCCGGCGATGCTGTTACTATTCTCAGCAAGGTTATCATGGAAAAAAAGAATCCCCGTGGGGATCTTCTGATCGGACCGGACAATAACCTCCTGGACCGCACCTTGGCGGAAGATATTCTGGTTCCCTATGATGCCCCGGCCCTGGCAGATATTCCCGCAGAGCTTAAATTCGATGAGACCAACCATCTTCTTCCTTTTGACTGGGGTTACTTTGCCATCTGTTACGACTCCGAACAGATCGAGAATCCCCCGAGCTCTCTGGAAGACCTGACCAAAGCTGAATATACCAAATCTCTTGTTCTTATGGATCCCCGGACATCCAGTCCCGGAATGGGATTTCTCCTCTGGACAAGAGCCGTATATGGAGATGATTACCTGGATTACTGGAAAAGACTAAAGGGTTCTGTCCTGTCTGTAACAGAAAGCTGGAGCAATGGATACGGCCTGTTTACCAGTGGAGAAGCCCCACTGGTTCTTAGTTACTCGACCTCTCCTGTCTACCATAAGATGTGGGAAGAAACTGAAAGATATAAGGCGCTTGCTTTTGAAGAAGGAAACTACCTGCAGATTGAGGGAGTGGGAATTATCAAAGGTGCAGCCAATCCAGAAGCTGCCAGAAAGTTCCTGGATTATATGCTCTCTCCTGAAGGACAGGAAGTTATTGCCACAAGCAATATCATGATGCCAGTCAACCCGTATACGAATCTGCCAGAGGCCTTTAATATGGCTTTTATCTCAGAGAATCCCCTACTTCTCGATAAAGAGGATATAGGAGAAAACCAAATGTCCTGGGTTCAGAACTGGGTTGAAGAATCCGGATTATAGGAAAACTGAACTGAAAATGAAATCATCCACCGGCCTGAAACGGGGAGAGCTACGGCTACTCCCTGTTGTGATCTTCCTGTTTCTGACCTTTTATCTCCCCGTTGCCATACTGCTTATGAGGGGACTCAGGGCCGATGGAAACTGGACCTTTCAATGGCTCAGAGAGTTGTTTGGATCGGGATACTACCGGCGGGTATTTCTCTTTACCTTTTATCAAGCTCTACTCAGTACCATTTTATCGCTGATAGCGGGACTCCCGGGAGGCTGGCTTTTTTCCCATGTGGATTTTCCGGGAAAGAGAGTGGCAAAAGCGTTAACAACTATTCCTTTCATCCTCCCGTCCATCCTTGTAGTTCTGGGATTTATCCTATTCTGGGGTCGTCAGGGAGTAGTAAACCGGGTGCTGGCCGGCTTGATGAATAAAGAGGCTCCCATTGTGGATGTACTCTACTCTTTTAAAGCAATTCTACTGGCTCATGTTTTTTACAACTTTCCCATTGCCCTCCGTCTTATCGCAGCCTGGTGGGAGGGGTTTCCTGAAAATCAGGTAGAAGCCGCCCGAACACTGGGTGCTTCCCGGCTTAAGATTTTCCTGACGGTAACCCTTCCGCAGCTCCTCCCGGGCCTGCTCAGTGCAGCCTCCCTTATTTTTCTCTACTGTTTTATGAGCTTTGCTGTCATCCTGGTACTGGGAGGTGGCCCCCGTTTTTCCACCATGGAGGTTGAAGTATACCGTTTGATCAAATACTCCCTGGACTTCGGCAGGGGTGCTGCTCTCGCTCTGACAGAGACAGTAGCCACTCTCTTCCTGACCTTTTTTTATATCCGTAAAGAACAGAAAAACGTATACACCAACTCGGTCTTCCGTAAAAAAACAGCGTGGAGAGATCTGGAACCATCACAGAAAGCAGGAGCCCTGCTCTATATAGGATTAGTGCTACTGGTTATTCTGGGCCCTATTTTAACAGTTATGGTGCAATCTTTTCTGACCAGGCCAAGCCGCACAGCTACGGCCATATGGTCTCTCAGATGGTATAGAGAGATGCTCTCTCCTCCCGGAGGAGTCTCCGGGACTGCAATACTGGCAGAGGCTGTACGGAATAGTCTGGGCATTGCCACGACCACCCTGATATTGACACTTATTATAGGAGCTTACACATCCTGGGTTCTTTCCCGACATAAACTTAAATACCCCGGACTAAGCGAGTCTCTGATTATGATGCCCATGGGAGTGTCTTCTGTGGTACTGGGAATCGGATACCTCTGGCTTATGCGTAATGGAACTTTCGGAAATATACATCCTGTATTCAGTATCATCTGTGCTCATACAGTTATAGCCCTCCCCTTTGTGCTGCGGAGCCTGACTCCAGCCATGAGGAGAATCAGGCTGGATCTACTCGATGCTGCGAAACTGATGGGTGCGGGAGGATTCAAGCGTTTTATAAGCATAGAACTACCACTGATTCGTCCTGGACTCATATCAGGAGGCGCCTTCGCTTTTGCCATATCCCTGGGAGAGATCAATGCCACTCTGATTTTATCCGATGCGGGAATAACAACCATTCCCATTGCTATACTCAGACTGATCGGAACTTATAAGTTTTTCAGTGCCTGTGCGCTTGGAACGATACTGATACTGATATGTCTTCTGGCTTTTACCCTGATTGACGCCTTTGACGGATGGGAGAACTGATATGCACCTTAAAATTCATAATGTATCTATAACACTGGATGATTTCCACCTGGAAGCGGATCTGGATCTGCCTTCAGGAGAACTGATAACCCTCCTCGGTCCCAGCGGCTGTGGAAAAACTACCCTACTACGCATCATTGCAGGTCTGTATTATCCCGATGAAGGAACGGTATATCTGGGAGAGAGAGACATTACAAGACTGGACTCACGGTTCAGAAAAATCGGAATGGTTTTCCAGGACTTTGCCCTATTTCCCCATATGACTGTACTGAAAAATATTTGCTACGGAATGTCAGAAAAGGGAGATGAGGCCAAAAAAAAGGCTTTTGAACTTCTGGAAATGGTCCATCTTTCAGGTTTTGAAAAAAGAAAACCCGATGAACTCTCGGGCGGGGAACAGCAACGGGTTGCCCTGGCCAGAGCTCTGGCCTCCTCACCGGAACTACTTCTACTTGATGAACCCCTCAGTGCTCTTGATGCCAAACTCCGCCGTACCTTAAGAAGACAGATCAGGGAGATTCAACAGAAAACAAAAATCACAGCCATCTATGTGACTCACGATCAGGAGGAGGCCATGGCTATATCCGACCGGATCGTCCTGATGGATAGGGGAAGTATCAGCCAGACAGGAAAGCCCGAGACCCTCTATTCCAGACCGGAAAACAGTTTTGCCGGAGGATTCATAGGTACGGCCAACATGATCCGGATCAAGGGACAGATATTCAGCAGGGAAATGGGCTGTTCTTTCGAAACAAAAATAGGAACAATTACCCTCCCCGCTCCTATTCCCTGCACTAATAAAAAGAACTCGAAAGGAGGGAAGAGATACCTTTACTTCAGACCGGAAGATTGCATGATTTCATCCCATCCGGATAAGAGAAGTATTTCCGGAACAGGAGAACTTCTCTACAAAGAGTTCGGCGGTGATTTTCAGTACCTGGAAGTAAAATCAGAAGACGGAATTATCCGGCTGAAGTGTAAACCCGAAGGAGAATTCCATACGGGCGATATGATCAGTTGGTCTGTACAGCCTGAAAACTGTCTGATTATTTAAACAGTAAAAGATCCGACATAGGCAGTCAGTGTTACCATTCCCAGAGAACCGAAGACACTAGCACCCTGTTTTCCGAACACAGCCGCTATCAGGGCGAAAACTCCGATAGGAGCATATTCCAGGATCCATTTAACAATGACATACAGAACTTCCACGGCAGCATCAAAAACATTAATTCGCATCAGCAGATTGGCATTAAAATACCAGCTGAATAACCCTTTTTTCTTGGTTGAATCACTCACTATATCAATCCTCCTACCTCAATTTTTTAGATTTTACAAAGATGTAAATCCTAAAAGGCGTTTGGATAATAATAGAGGCCCTGTTCCTTTATCACTAGTTAGGATTCCTTAACATAACTATTTATTCTGTAAGCGGGAAGCTCCCAATTCAACGGCATCAACAATTTTCTGATACCCCGTACAACGACAGAGGTTCCCTCTCATAGCCTTACGGATCTCCTCCCGTGAAGGATTTGAATTACGGCTCAAAAGGTCCATGGACTGCATAATCATCCCGGGAGTGCAGAAACCGCACTGCACCGCTCCCGCGTCGATAAAGGCCTGCTGCATGGGATGAAGGCTACCATCGTTATTTTTAATACCTTCGATTGTCAAAACACTCTTCCCGATGACTTTTTTCATGCTTGTCCGGCAGGAGCGAACCGCTTTTCCATCCAGCAGAACCGTGCAAGCTCCGCAGGTACCCTCACCGCAGCCATTCTTTGCACCAATAAGGTTCAGCTCTTCTCTGAGATAATCCAACAGAGTAAGTTCTTCCTGTTCTGAGGAGAGTGTATATTTTTTTTCATTAACTGTAATTTCTGACATCAGGCCTGAATCTCCTTTTTCAATTTTATTGGCAGGGAGAAGAATCTCTCTCCCGTGGCAGCCGCGACAGCATTAGCGATGGCAGGGGCTATAATCTCCATTGCCGGCTCTCCGATTCCTTTTGCTCCCGTGGGAGATAGGGGATCATGGTTCTCCACAATTTGAGTTAACATATCAGGCACATCTGTCATCCGGGGGATCTTATATTTTGAAAAGTTCAGTGATTTAATCCGGCCCTCTTCAATCTTAAAATCTTCTGTCAGTGCCATTCCCATACCCTGAACGATTCCGCCCTGAATCTGCCCTTCTACCATAGGAGGATTAATGGCTTTGCCTATATCGTGTGTGGCAACAACATTGAGAAGACGACAGCTTCTCTTTTCCGGATCCACTTCCACTTCTACCGCCTGGCAGCTGTAAACATAGGAAAAATAGGCGTTACCCTGGCCGTTCTCTTCATCCCAGCTGACCCGGGGAGCCTGAAAAGAACCAAAGGCAAAAGGATAAACCCGAGACAAATACATCTGATGTCCCGCTTCCGACCATGTGAGGGAGCGTTCTTCCGTACCCCAGATCCTGTTGTCATGGAAACTGACCTGATCGGGAGATTCCGCAATTTCAGGATAAAGAATCTCTTGCAGAATTGGCTTCAGTTTGCTCATGGCATCCTTAATAGCCCCTCCTCCTACCAGCGTTCCTCTGGAGGCAACAGTGGTCCCTCCATCAGGAATGGAAGCCGTAGAGGATGCCTGATAGTGGATAGACTCAACCGGCACTCCAAGTTCCTCTGCACAAATGAGCATCATGGCGCTGACAGCACCCTGGCCATTTTCGAAAACAGCCGTATCCAAAAGAATAGAACCGTCAAACTGAATATTGATGGTAGCACAGCAGAAATCCATAGCCTCCGCTCCAACACTGCAGCCACGGTAAGAAGCAGCCATACCGATACCATAAAACTTTCCCCCTTTACCACGGGAAGAGTTGCGGTATTTCCGTTCAAAATCTATAGTTTCGGCCGTTTTTTCCATGACCTCCATCAAACTGACCGTATGATTATCAAGTTTCTGCCCCGTAATGGTAATAGAATCCTGAACCAATGCATTTCTTTTCCGTATTTCCAGAGGAGTCAATCCCAGTTTTTCAGCAGCCATATCCATAATCTGTTCTACCGCAAAGTTTGTCTGGGGAGAACCGAATCCCCGAAAGGCACCGGTAAAAACATTGTTTGTGGCAACACCTAAAACTTCACCTCTGATATTTTCCAGTTTATAGGGTCCCATATTCTGTACGGTTGAGCGCCAGGTTGACCAGGGAGTAGTCGAGGTATAAGCTCCGGAATCTGCCAGAGTTTTGCTGATGGCGCCCGTTAAGTGTCCGTCTCCGTCAAATCCGACTTTATAATCCATCTTGTAAGGAACCCGTTTATAGCTCTCCCGCATGGACCATTCCCGTTTCAAGAGAAGTTTAACCGGCCGGTTCAGCTTTAATGCCGCCAGGGCGGCGCGGGCACAGACAACAGATGCCGTATCATCCTTACCGCCAAAACTTCCTCCCACCGCATGGGACAAACACACAACCGAGGCCAGGGGACGCCCCAGATAGGCACAGACAAAACGTCTTGTACTGAAGGGATGCTGCATGGAACCGTATATTTCCAGCCCCCCATCTTCCCGGGGGACACAGACAGCACACTCGGGTTCCAGATAGGCATGTTCCACAAAGGGGGTTTCAAAACGCTGTTCAATCACGACACTGCTCATAGCAAGGGCTGTGTCAGGATCACCTGTGCGTACAATGTGATGATTAACCAGGTTACTGTCTTTTCCTTCTGGGATGACGGGAGCATCCTTCTTTAAGGCCTCTTCCGGATCCAGGACTGCAGCTAGGACATCCGCCGTAACAATGACTTTTTCTGCGGCAGCCAAGGCTTGCATCCTTGTCTCGGCAACAACCAGGGCAGCAACGTCACTGTTAGAGCGTATTCTATCTTTGACAAAAATAGGATAGTCCTGATTAATCTGACCGGCCGTCAATTCTCCGGGCACATCTTCCCAGGTAAAAACAGAAAGAACACCCGGCATGCTGCGGGCATCCTCTATTTCCAGAGAAAGATTCTCCGCATGAATATACTCTGTATAAACTGGAACAGCATGAACCATTCCGTGAAAACGGAAGTCATCTCCGAATTTTGCTTCTCCACAGACTTTTCGCATTGCATCATTTCTAAAACAGGATTTCACACGGCCCCCTCATCTTTGACTGATTGATCAGATAATTATACTGTCAGAAAAGGCAACCCACAAGGTCAGACAAGACAATCTCATAAAATTATACGCATCTGCTACTTTTTTATGTGACAATAATCAAAGAGAGACTGAAACACATAAGCTTGCCTCCTTTGTTCTTATTAATGAAATATTCCGAAAAAACACAAAAAAAACAAATTATGATGAATTTTATATAATACAAATTGTCATAATTCGTGCTAATTTATTAATATTAATATTATTTATGGAGATAGGCCATGCTGAATCAACAATCAAAGACTTTTATTTTTCTCCATTACACTCTGGATATTTTCATTGTCGGTTTCTCCTGGATATTGGCAACTTCCATCAGGTTTATTGTATTAGAACAAGATATTCATAGTTTCTACAGCTTTATGAAATTGACACCCATTCCCATTCTGGTTGCGGCTATTCTCCTGTATTCAAAACGCTTCTACATCAGCCAGACCCTTCAGGCCTGGCATAAGGATTTTTCGAGTCTACTGGTTCTGAATCTCCAGATCCAGCTTTTTTTCATTCTGGCCGGATACAACATACAGTCAGACAGGATATCCCGTTTAACTATTGCTCTCTTTTTTGTATTCTGTCAGATCTTTCTGACAGCGAATCGTATTGCTTTTCGAAATCATATTATAGCAGAAAGAATAAGTGGAAAACGCATTCAGCACCTTTTTGTCATCGGTCGGGGAGCTCATGTGGAACGCTTTGTAAATAAGGTTCTCAATTTTCCCTTAACAGGTGTAAAAATCGTAGGCTGGGCCGATTCGGACGGTGCCGCAGAAAGAATGAACATTCCCTCCTTTTCAGAAAAAGAGACCGATGAGGCTGTTAAAGAATTGAAACCTCAGAATATCGTTCTCGGCTATACGGGAGAGATGGCCAACAAGCAGGAAAGATACATCAAAACCCATTATAATCAGGTCACCCCCATTATCCTGATCCCCCAGTTGAACTACACCCTGCTGGGGGCCAGGATTGAGGATTTCCATGGGGTTCCTCTGATAAATATCAATTCTCCTTCTCAAGGGTATTTCTCCCTTATTGCAAAAAGACTCTTGGACATTTCGGGAGCAAGCATCGGAGTAGTTCTGCTTTCTCCCTTACTTCTGACTATAGGCCTATTAGTTAAGGCAACATCTTCCGGTCCGATCTTTTACGGCCAGGAGAGGATGACGACAGATGGAAAAATCTTCAAGATGTGGAAATTCCGCTCCATGAGACAGGGTGCGGACAGAGAGGAAGGATTTACCTGGACAACTGAAAACGATCCCCGGAAAACCCGATTCGGGACCTTTATCCGCAGAACATCCATAGATGAACTGCCACAGTTATGGAATGTTATCATTGGGGAAATGAGCCTGGTAGGCCCCCGGCCGGAGAGGCCCGAGCTTATAGAAGGGTTCAAAGACAAGATTCCCGGCTATATGCTGCGTCACAAGATGCCTGCCGGCATTACCGGATGGGCCCAGGTTAACGGCTGGAGAGGCAATACTAGTCTGGAAAAAAGAATCGAGTTTGATATGTACTATATCCGGAACTGGACCTTTATACTGGATATCAAGATTCTACTGCTGACAGTAGTTAACGGATTTATCAATAAAAACGCCTATTGACTTGAAGGGCTGGAGAAATTACTCTCATCAGATATGAAACTAGCAATAACACATGATTGGCTGACAGTTCCCGGCGGAGCTGAAAAGGTCATAAAACGCTGGTACGACATGTACCCTGAATCTCTTATTCACACAACGGTATTCGACAAAAAGAGAATCGGTCACATTTTTGATGAAAAACGGGTTGTTCCCTCTTTTATGCAGAAGATTCCTTTCTCTCAGAAACATTATACAAAGATGTTATCCCTCATGCCTCGTGCCTTTGAGGAATTCGATTTGGGAGCCTATGACGTGGTATTATCCTCCTCTTCATCCTGTGCCAAGGGTGTGCTAACCGGGCCGGACAGCGTCCATATTGCCTATATTCACTCCCCTATGCGCTACGCCTGGGATCTTTATCATAACTATTACAGGACTGCTGGATTACTGGCCCGTTTCATGATGCGCAGGACCATGCCGCAGATCCGCCAGTGGGATGTTATCAACAGTACAAGGATCGATCACTTAATTGCAAACTCGAATTTCATAGCCCGCCGGATAAAAAAGTATTACAGAAGAGAGGCGGATGTCATATTTCCGCCTGTAGATACAGAATTCTATACTCCCGGAACAGGAAATGGGGATGACTATTACCTGATTCTGTCCCGCTTTGTTCCCTACAAAAAAATAGATATGGCCATAGAAGCCTGTAATAAAATGAAGCGTCGCCTTGTTGTTATTGGTGGAGGCTCTCAGGAACGGGAACTGAGAGAGATGGCCGGTCCGACCATAGAGTTCTCCGGTATCATTGATGATGAAAAAGTACGGGAGTACTATAGAAACTGCAGGGCCTTTCTCTTTCCCGGACTGGAAGATTTTGGAATTACAGCTGTAGAGGCCCAGGCCTGCGGACGGCCGGTCATAGCCTTTGGTAGAGGGGGAGCTCTGGATACGGTTCTTCCCGGAAAAACAGGTATACTCTTCCAGGAACAGAATACAGAGATGCTGATACAGGCCATTGAAGAGTTTGAAAAGGTTCAATGGGATTCCAAAATAATCAGAGAACATGCAGAGAGTTTCTCCAATGAGCGCTTTGACAGGGAAATTGCCGCTTATGTTTCAGAGAAATGGGAGATAAGAAAGAAAGAAATAGGGCTCTCCTGAGTCAAGTTTCTTCAAATAAGGGAAATTGATGAAAATATTATTTGTCTGTTCGGCACGCAGCTGGGGCGGAAATGAGAAATGGTCTTCCATGGCCATGGCAGAACTTCAAAAGCAGGGACACGTCGTTCATATAATGCTCCGGAATCCCGTCCTTTCTAAACGATTCGGAAAAAGCATCCCCTGGCATTTTGCTCCTTTTATCACCCCCTTTGATCCGATCAGCTTTCTACTGGGCCTGATCCTGCTGCTCTGGTACAGGCCGGATGCCATTATCAGCACAAAAAAAGCAGAATACTTCACCTTCGGAGTCTTAAGTAGAATTTTAAAAATCCGTCACATCCTGAGATTGGGAATTGTCCGCGACCTGGACAGCGGATGGAAACGATTTATCTATACACGCCTGAATGAGGGGATCATTGTCAATGCCCGCCGGACAAAGGACAACTTTGAGAAATATGATTTTGTGGATCAGGAAAAGATCAAACTTATCTATAACGGCATTCCAGAAAGCGGAATAAGTGAAAAAATGACAACTCATAACAAAAGCAGTGATGACCTGTTCAGAATTGTTTCTGTAGGCACCCTCACCCCGCGAAAGGGGTTTCATATTCTAATTGAGGCTCTTTCTCTTCTTTCCCAGGATCTGCAAGATAAGATCCGCCTAAGCATAGTGGGCAGCGGTATCATGAGAAAAGAACTGGAAACACTGATAAAAGATAAGAATCTGAACGATTCTGTGATCTTGGAGGGATATCAGAAAGATCCTTCTCCCTTTCTCAGAGAGTCTGATCTCTTTGCCCTTATTTCAGAAAATGAAGGGATTTCCAATGCCCTGCTGGAGGCAATGATTATGGGCTTGCCCGTGATAACAACCGTCTCCGGCGGAACCGCAGAGTTTATGACAGATAAACAAAACGGCTGCTTGGTGGAACGGAATGCCCCGGAGATAGCCCTGCGATTGAAAGAGATTCTGAGTGATGAAGGCTCCCTGAAAATAATGGGGCTGGCGGGACAGGACAGGGTTCGTGAGTTTTTTTCTCTCCAGAAAATGGGACAGGAAGTGGCCTCTTTTCTGAATCCTGCGGAACAGGAAAACTCCTGATGTCCAGGCTGAAGGTCCTTCACATCTTCCCGGAGTTTAAACGGGGGGGAGCACAGATAAATGTCTTGCGCTTTATAAAATCAAGTAAAGATGATTTTGAACACTATGTGGCGGCCGCCCCTTTCAACGGGGAGCTGGAAGAAGAATACCGCCGGGAAGTGAAGAAAATATTTCCCATAGACATGACTTCCGTCAGCCTTAAAAGCATCCGGATACTGACAAAAACAATAAAAGAGCTGAAACCCGATATTATTCATGTTAATGGAAAAGGAGCAGCCTTCTACGGCTATATTAGCTCTTTTTTCACTGGAAAGCCCTACCGGATTTACCATACCATGAGGGGATTCCATATCAAGTACAGTGGTATTAAATTGAAACTGTATCTGACATTTGAAAAGCTGGCAGCCCGCAGGGGGGATGGAAATATCATGGTGTCTCCCTCCGAAAAAAAACTGCTTAATCTAAATATTCCGGATCTGAATCAGGAAAAACTCTTTCTAATCCCCAACGGAATAGGTATCCATAAGGATACGGTACTGCCTGAGGAGATCCACTCTATTCTGGAACAATACAGTATCAATATTGTGACCCTCTCCCGCCTGTCCCGGCAGAAAGACCTGATCACTATGATAGAGGCCTTTGAACGCCTAAAGGATAAATATCCGAAAGCGGCTCTGCATATCATGGGAGGAGAAACGCCCCAGGACAGGGAGTACGCCGATAAGGTACGGGCCAGATTGACCAAATCTCCTTCAAAAGAGAACATCTACCTCTGGGGCTCCGTAAAAGATGCTGGAAGCCTTATCAGACACTATGACCTATACTGGACAACCGCCCTTTTTGAGGGTCTCCCTACGGCCGTGGTGGAAGCTGCCCTCTGTCGGACATTGATAGTCGGAACAAAATGTGTTGGAAATGAAGATGTCATCTTCCCCGGAAAAACTGGAATACTGACAGAAGCGGGAAATACTACCGATAATACAAGAGGCCTGCTGAAAGGATTGTCCCTTCTGGGAACAGAAGAAGCGACTAAATTGATTGATAACGCAGAAATACTGTGCAAAGATTTTTCCATAGAGAATAATGCCATAAAGCTTAAAGAGCTCTATAATACCGGCAAAATATCTAAATAGAGAGTAATAACATGAAAATTGCTATGCTGACAGATACATATACTCCTCAAATCAATGGAGTAGTTACATCGATCCGTTCGTCCGTTGAAGAACTGACCCTATTAGGACATGAAGTTTTTATATTTGCACCGGATTTCGGCGGAAAAGAACAATCTGAGGGAAATGTATTCCGTTTTCCCTCAACCGGTTTTCCCTTTAAAGCCATCAAAGAATTTCAGGTATCCAGAGGATACGGATCCATCATACAGAAATTAAAAGAATTGAAGATAGATCTGATCCACTCTCATGTCCCCGGGTCAATGGGGCTGAAAGCAATTCCCATCAGCCGTTACCTCAAGATTCCCCATGTACATACCTATCACACCTTCTGGCCCGATTATGTACACTATGTGCCTTTAGGCTCCCGTTATACAAAGCTGACCGCCGAGCATTATTCTGCTCTGTTCTGCAATCGCTGTGATGCCATTATTGCTCCCACTCAAAAAATACAGGATGCCCTTCGGCTGTACGGAACAAGAACCCCTATCTCTGTAGTACCCACCGGGATAAAGACAGCAGAGTTTTCCCAACAAACAAATAAGGACCTCCATGAGAGGTTTCATATACCCATGGACCGGAAGATTCTGGTTTATGCCGGCAGAATTGCCAAAGAGAAAAATGTTTTCTTTCTGCTTGATGTGATGGAAGAAATTATTCACAAAATGAATAATAAAAGATACCACCTTCTTCTCCTGGGAGACGGAGCGGCCAGGAAAAGTCTTGAAAAACGGGCGGCTGAAACTGGTCTGTCCTCATATATCAGCTATTCAGGCTTTTTAGCCCATGAGGATGTGATGGAGATTTTTCATCAATCGGACCTGTTCGTTTTTGCTTCGAGAACAGAAACCCAGGGACTGGTTCTTCTGGAAGCTATGGCCTCAGGGATTCCCGCTGTAGTTGTAGAGGCCCTGGGGATTGGAGATATAATGAAGGATGGCAAGGGTGGAATTTCTGTCCCGGAAGATTCTAAGATCTTCAGCCTTGCGGTTATTGAGATTATGGAAGATGAAAAGCTTTACAATAAAAAGAAAGGTGAAGTAGCAAGAAAAGCGAAGGAATACTCCATCAGCAACTGTACAAAACGCATGGAAGATTTATATGAGAGAACCCTGGAGAAATTCAAACCTCACTCGTCCGTCCACCTACTGTCCTCTACCATAAGAAGAAGAACCTACCGGAGTCAGAAACATGATCTGCCCATCTTTGAAGAGACCCTTCAGAACTATCTGGCAGAACCGAAGAACTTACAGAACCGTTACTTTGTCATGCGTCATGGAAAAAGCGAGGCCAATGAGAAGGGCATTATCATCAGTCATTACAGCAATGGTCTTAAATATTACGGACTAACTGAAGAGGGGAAAGAACAGATAAGAGAATCCTTCTCTAAGCAGTCTTTGCTGGATAGTTCAACCATTATCATATCGTCGGACTTTCTCAGAGCCCGGGAAAGCGCAACAATAGCGGCGGCTGAACTGAAAACAAAACCTCCCCGAACGACCATGCTTCTGAGAGAGAGGTATTTTGGCCGTTATGAAGAGAGGGAAGACCTGTACTACAAAATGGTGTGGCAGCTGGATGAAAAGGATGATAATAATAGCGAGTTCGGAGTAGAAAGTCCCGATGCCGTACAGGAACGTGTCCGTATGCTGATCCGTCAGCTAGAGGAAGAGTATCAGAATGAACAGATTCTTCTTGTATCTCATGGGGATACCCTGCAGATTACTCAAACCTGGACAGAGGGCGTCCCTGCGGGACTCCACCGCAGCCTGAAACATCTTGAAACCGGAGAAATTAGAGAACTGGTTCTAAAAAAACTGGAAGATTAAGAGCCGCCGCAGGGGATTCATCTGTCATGAGGAGTCAGTCCTGACAGGACTCTACCAGAGAAGTAAAAGCCCTGACCACAGGAGTTTGACTGTTGCGCCGGTTCACACAGAGCCCGACCTTATATGGTGCCAACTCCTCAACTTCTTCCAGAACCCGGATGGAATCCCTCATGGGGCTGGTTTCCCGTACGAGAGAGGGAACGATTCCCACACCAAACCCCAAACTGACCAGTGCCATAATACCCTCATTTCCATCGGCTTCGGCATAAATTTCCGGCTGAATCTGGTGACTGCGGAAAAATCGGTCAATCCTCTTCCGGGCCAAACCTTTCTCCGGCAATATCAGGGGAAGTTCATACCAGGATTTACCGCTGGTAGAAATTTTTGTATTGATATCACAATCCATGGAAGGAACAACAAGCTGAAGAGGTGTTTCGGTGACATTCAGGAAAATAAGGTTTTCCGATAGGATATCCGGTTCGGCAGCCACGGAGAGATCGGAAAGACCGTTTACCACAGCCGAAACGGCATCCGCAGCGGATCCGGTTTTCAATTTGATATGAATCCCGGGAAACTGCTGCCGGCACAGACTCAGCAGATCAGGCAGAATGGTATAACAACCCGTAACGGAACTGTAAAGGGTAAGTTCGCCTCTGAGCTCATTCTCATCCTCAGACAGATCATTCTGAAGGCTTTGCCATTGATCCATAACATCCCGGGCATACTCCCGGAAGCGCTGCCCCGCAGGAGTCAGAATGACCCCCCGATTATCCCTGAAAAAAAGTCTCTGTCCGACCTGATCCTCCATGCGCTGAATGGTCCGGCTTAAGGCAGAAGGACTGATAGCCATAAGATGACTGGTTCTGGTATAGTGCAAAGTTTCGGCCAGTTTCAGAAAGAGCTGTAGCTCGCGTATATCCATGAATTGTCCTTAGCTGTATTATAAGCCCTATTATACAATAGAACGTATCAAGAATAAAATAGGACTCATCTGTAACCAACCCTTTTCTTTAGACTCTGATTAGTATAATCTATCTGATCGAAACAGACTGACTGTTTTTTGGAGGTAAAATTGAAATTTCCCCTGTTTTCCGCAGTGATATGCATGATGATACTAGCCTCCTGTTCCGTTGATCAGGATATTTTTCTGAATTCCGACGGCTCAGGTACAGTTACGGGACGGATCCTTCTGGATGATTTCTATCTGAATACACTCACTGATCTGACAGACTTGAATGCCCCTTCCGAGGGAGAGAGAACAGCTATGGATCCGGAAATGATTTCTGCTGAATTAAATAGGAACCCCTACCTTCAGAATATTCAAATAAGCTCTGCCGCTCCGGGAATCTATCAAGGGCAACTGAGCTTTCATGATGTGGAGGAACTTTTTTATACAGATGAAGGAGTTGAAAGTTCTGTACTATCATTTCATAAAAATAACGAAAACAGTACTTTAATCATACGAATTAACAGTGATAACTTTCAGGAACTATTCCGCCTGTTTCCTGTTCTTCAGGATCCGGGATTTCAGTATTTTCTCCCGGAACCTTCTATTACACGTAGTGAATATATTGAGATGCTTCTCTTTCTTTTCGAAGATCAGTTTGACCGCAGTGAAGATGAGCTGCTGTTGAAAATCGAGAAAGCCTCTCTTAATTTAACAATCCATACGGATGGGAATATTATCTCTTCGGAAGGAGGTTCTCTTGCAGATGATAATCAATGGCGTATTGAGATTCCTCTTCTTGAGCTCCTTCTTCACCGGAAAGAGCTTTTCTATTCGCTAACATTTAAGTAAAGGACAATAAAATGACAAAGAAAACTGTTGG
Source organism: Spirochaetaceae bacterium 4572_59 (assembly GCA_002084805.1). GTDB lineage: Bacteria > Spirochaetota > Spirochaetia > DSM-2461 > DSM-2461 > Oceanispirochaeta. The sequence goes on from NBMC01000003.1 coordinate 130,172, forward strand.
AATTATAGGTGCCGGAGCATTCGGTACAGCCCTGGCAAAGACCCTTGGACAGAAAGGTATTTCTGTAAGCCTTTGGAGCTTTACAGAAGAAGGTACAAGAAATATCAATGAATCAAGAGAGAATAAACAGTTTCTTCCCGGAGTTATTATTCCCCCATCTGTCAGGGCCACATGCGATATCCGCGAAGCCGCCGACGGAAAGGACTACCTGATAATGGCAACTCCGTCCCTCTTTCTGGTTGATACACTGAAACAGATTCTCTCCATCCCCTCTATCGTTGAGGGTGAAACCCTTATTGCCACAATTACCAAAGGATTTATTGCTGGAAAAAACGGCCCCCAGTTTATGCTGGAAACCATGGAAAATTATCTTCCCGGGTCTTATAAGGGGAATACGGTTTATATATCAGGGCCCAGTCATGCCGAAGAGATCGGTGCAGAGAAAATTACCGGCCTGATCAGCGCCTCCCTGAATCCCCGGAACTCCATTGAATTCCGTGAACTTCTCAGTTCATCCTATACCAGACTCTTCTCCTCTCTGGATATTATCGGAGTACAGGCCAGTGCGGCTCTCAAAAATGTCATTGCCATTGCCTTCGGAATCCTGGATGCCCTGAAAGAAACAACGGCCATGGTGGGAGACAATACAGAATCCTTCCTCTTTGCTGCCGGTTTGAATGAGCTGCAACTGCTGGGGAAAAACCTCGGATCCACCCACCCTGAAACGTTCACATCCATCGCCGGGGTAGGAGACCTGGATGTAACCTGCCGCTCCCAATTCGGACGGAACAGACGCTTTGGAAGAGATATTATACTAAAAAGGATACACGAACAGTTTTCCGGAATTGATGACCTTATCGATAATATCGGATCCATCGGATATCTGCCAGAAGGTGCCATCGCCGCCCGATATGCTGTGGAGTTCGGAGAAAAATTCAATCTGAAACTGCCGATTACCCAGCTGGTTTACGATATACTGAACAGGGATCTGAAACCAGAAAATGCTATGGACGCTTTTCTGGCCTGAAATAGAGCTCTCTGGTCAGTTTTTTAAGACGCTCCAGGTCCTCCCGGCGAAAGCCCTCCCACTCCATGGAGAAAAAAGTACTGTTGTGATACAGCGGCTCTTCCTCCAGGGGGAAGGAACTTGTCCGGACACTCTCATCCCAGAGAGCTGTTCCCGGAACCGGAGAAAACTGAGCCAGCCGGCAGCGGAGACCGAAACCGGAAGCATAACGAATGGATCTTTCCACCTCTTCCCAACGCTGCCCCGGCAGTCCTGCCAGAATGTAAACGGCAACCTTGTGGAGTGGAAATCCGGAAGATTTCAGAGCATCCACAGCGCGGGCAAACACATCCATGGTAACTTTACCGTCTTTTTTCTCATGAAAATCATCATCAGAACTCTCAAATCCCATCCGGATCTCACGAAAACCGGCCCGGATCATCAGCTTCAGAACATTCTCATCCAGATAACGGATATGCAGGGCATTGGGGTTATAGAAACGGAGTGGCAGGTTCAAACGGATGATCTCTTTAAGAAAAGGAATAAAAATTTTCTCTTTATCTACCAGTAGAGCATCATCATAGAAGGCAAAATCCCGGGTTCCCCAACGTTCATAGAGAGCTTTGATAGTCTTAATCGCTTGTCCCGGATCTCCCGCTTGAAACTTAGGGCTAAGACAGCTGGAGGCGCAGTAATCACAGTTGAAAGGGCAACCCTCGTTAAGACGGATGACAGCACTATCCCGCCAAACGGGATCATCATTCATATAATCCACCCCCGGGGCTCCTGAAGGCAGAGGAAAACCTCTCTTCTCCAGTTCCTCTTTCATTCCCGGCCAGACAGGTCCTTTTGTCACAAAATCAGCTGCACAAACCTTCAGACAGTGTTCTTTCATCAGCGTGGCATAGACACCCCCTACCCCGACAGGACAGCCGGGCCAGGCGATACGGCAAAGTTCTACAGCTTCCTGTACGCCCCTGTACCAGTAGGTCATTCCGGAAGTAATCAGGATAAGATCCGGTTTTCTGTCCAGAGAACGGATTTTACGCAGCAGCTCTTCCTTCACTATCCCGTAACGGGCAAACTTCCGGGGAATTCTGGCCAGGTTTTCCGGATAATCCAGCTCCTGTCTGAAAAATTTTCCAGTACCATCCCGTCTGCGTTGAGGCTTTCCAAGCGTTTCCAGGCTTACGGGGTCACTATAATCGAGAGCATTTATATGGGTGACTTCATAGGAGTTCTGTTCAAGCCACTTTCCGATTCTGAGTAGTCCGAAGGGCTTCAGAAAGAGATCATACAGGGCAAAATCATAGATGGGAGGATTGATCAGAACAACATGAGGACCATGGGAAGAGGATTTCATAAGATTTTCTATCACAAAGATGACTTGCAAGCAAGGGATTGAAAGGGTACAATTCCTTACAATGATCAAAGGAATGCTATTCACATCACTATGCTTACTCCTGCCCCCCCTTCTGCCGGCAGTGGATGTTTATCTTAACGGGGAACTATGGGAACACTATTCTGATGAAAAACTCAGCGCCATTACCATTCCTGCAGAAAGCGGGAATGAGGGGATCAGCGCGATCATCCCCCTGAGAGAGATTTTACCCCTTATGAAAGAGTTTCAATCCCTGAAGATCAGTATTCCTGCAGGAGAAGTCCTCCTGGAAGGAGATCAGCTTGAACAGAGGCTTTCATCCTCCTACTTAAAGCAGACTCCTCTTAAAGAGTGGCGGATTTACTCAGGATACGATATTTACAGTAGTCCTCAGCAGATTGATCTATACGGAACAGAAAATTTAAAAAAAGAACTGACTGTCTGGGCAGATCCCGGACTACCCGGATACAAAATGCTTCTGGAAGTTTGGGCGGCCCTTCATAAGCTTGAACTGAAATACAGGGAGATGCCCCATCTCAGGGATGAGATAATCCATAGACGGATGATAGGAGATTATCTTCCCGATTTTACTCTGACCATGCTCCATCCATCAGAAGAATATCAAGCTGAAAAGACCATATCCTTTCAGCTGCAAACGGTAATCAGCAGGGGATCTAACCTTCCGCTACAGCTTATACTACCCCACGGAGAAAAGGCCAACCCGGAACTTTTCTTCAGTATTATGGCATCCCGCTTCGGCTACTCCTACTCTGAGGAGACCTTAAGTTCAACAGCAACCTACTACAACAAACTCCTCTACACAGGAATTATCAGAGAAACATCGGAAGAAATAATCCGGAACCGGAACGATTCAAAGGGTTATTTTTTTTACCCGGCATCAGCCCATACTGGTCAATCGGGAAAACTCAGTTCTCTGCCTCTTTTACCGGAAATGGAATATCCCCCGGCAAGCAGAATATTCCCGGTAATACTGAATGGAACGGCTGCGGATTGCAGAGAAACAGCTCTGCGGGAATATCTACTTCAGAAGGGAATCCAATACAGCCTCTTTAATCCTGAACTCCGTCATCTGCCGGCAGTCCCCATGGGGGACATGCTTCCCGGATCCTATGAGGAACTGTTGACTGAATATAAAAGAGGATTCATCCTGTATGCGGATAATTATGAACTATGGAAAATACTGAGGCAGACCCTTCCCGTTCTGCTTACCAACAGTACTTCTGGAGAGAGCCATGAGTGATTTTCCTTTTCTGCCCCTCGAGCCGGAACCAAGAGTCGGGATATTCTGGTGTTATCAGGGAGGTCTCTTCTACAATGAGTCTTCGGCAATTACCCAGGGAATGATAACCTCTATCTCTGTGGATTATAAAGTTGGCCACTATGCGGCATGGTTTATGATGGAAAAAAAGGGGGTGTTAATGAAACTGCCTCTTTCCTTCCGTTCAGAGTATGATCTGATCCCCCGGGGACGGGTTGTCTATCTCTTCAAAAAGAGAAAATTTCTGATCTATCACGGTGATGATTTCAGCAGGAAAGAGCATCAGCAGGTAATGGATGCCTTCTGCCTCCCTCCCGAATGGACCAGCGATGATATCGATATGCACTACAATCCTCTTCCTGAAGATTTCGAGTTCTGAAGAATAAAAGTGGCTCTGTGCCCTGAGACTACTGGGTTTGCGCCCTCATCCTATGCCTGGTGCGTCAATCCTTAACACTCCCGTTCTGTGGTATCAGAGGAGTCTCATCAAAAGGACAGATTTCGTAGTTCCTGTTATAGAAGAGTGCCCCGCAGAAGGGACAGCGGCTGTATGTTCCCTGATGAAGAAACTCAATAGATTTTACTCCATTGTACTGCAGATATATTCTGACAAAGCTTCCAAAGTCCTCATCCATACCTGCCAGATACCCGCTGGTATCCAGAAATCCTTCAAAGGAGTTTCCTGATGTCAACTCCACTTCACAGGGAGTATAACCATCCGGTGGTATCTCATAATCCCCTGTTAGAGTCAGCCTGCGGATCTTGTACAAATCCAGAGGATATTCAGCCAGCCCCTGATCCGTTCCCCTTCGGAACCAGACAAAGTATTTAAGCTCTCCTTCAGAATTCTGATAGAATCCGTTGGAAATGGTATAAACTGATCCCTCACTGTCCGTGATGAGCATGCCATAGAAAGGATCATACTCCAGACCATCCGAAAAAGAGACGATATCCTGTCCGGCAAGAGTAAAATGGAGAATCAGACAGATGGTAAGGAATATTATCCGCTTCATATCAGTAAACATAGTACCTTCTGCTGAGGGCCAGATCAAGCAATTGTTTTAAAAATAACCTGCTGATCAGGAATATTCACCGTATCTACAGCTATTGAGATCACCGTATTGAGCGGCGGTTTCTCTTTCAGAGGGATTCTTGTTTCAAGAGCCAGAGAAGGTATCATCACAATAATCTGTTTCTCCGCCTTTCCAACCACAACAGCCCTGCCCTGCCAGTCGGGGTGTTCCGCCAGATAGACAAGCTTCCAATGAAGATTGGATGAACGTTCCGAACTATTAACTCTTCCGCTTACAGATTCACAGGAGGCTGTTCCCTCCAGGATATCATCTTCAGAGAGAAGCTCTCTTCCCGACAGATAAAGCCGGAACTGCTGCTGCACCATAAGATCGGAATAACGGCGGAGGGGACTTGTCGCCCTAGTATAGACAGGAAGCCCCATACCACTATGAGGTCCCGGAATCGTTGAAACCTGACTTCTTTTCATAAAACGTCGCAGCTGAAACATAGAGGCAAGATTCCCCTCTTCCGTTTCAGGCAGATCACCCTCGGGTGCCGGCTGTGTTACATAGGGGATGGGAATATTATTATCCCGGGCATAGCGGGCCGTATAGCTTCCGGTCATCATCATGGACTCGGCTACCATATCACGGCTTTTATACTCGTCCATGGGTGTAATTTCTATATCATTATCCTCTTTCACCCGGATTTTCACTTCGGGCAGAACAAGAAAAATAGCTCCATTCCGGATCCGTTCTTCATGAAAACGGTCGGTAATTTTCTTTATGGTACAGAAAGGTTCTTCTGCCAGACGCTCTTCTGCATCTCCATAGCTTATGCGGGAGACCTTCACAAGGGAGAAAGTAATCCTGAAATCCTGAACATCGTAATTCTCATCAATTTTAAAACCAAAAGAGAGGGCTGGAGAGATCTCCTGAAGCCCCAGACCAAGCCTCTCGGTTGCTTCGGAGGGGAGCATGGGAATAACGGTCTCAGGAAGATAGAGATTAGCCGCACGCTCCCGGGCTTCCCTGTCGGCATCCCCTCCGGCGGGGATCAGAGAGCTGCTGTCGGCAATATGCACCCACATCCAGCCGTCAGCAAAGCTAACAGCATCATCAGGGTCTTTGTTTCCCACATCATCAATGGCAAATGCTTCCATGTCGGTTAGATCTTCTCTTTCGACCTCCGCTGCTTCCTCCAGAGGGAACTCGGGAGCACCCTTAGGCATCTGATAGCGCTCAGGCCAGGGATTTCTGCGGCAATCCCATATATTCAACTTCAAGAGAAGACGATGGGCGTTTTCCGGAGACTGCTGCTTTCCCCAGTCCTTCAGAATCCTGGATTTTTTACTCTGCTGCAGGGCATACTGTTCCAGATCAGTCAGAAATCCTCTGTCCTCTTCCCGAATTTCACCCTTCTTAAGGGAATCCATAAAGGATGTCCAGCGTTCTTCCGCTTCTGCTTTTTCTTTTTCGACTTTCTGGATCTGCTCCACCTCTTCGGCGCTACGAACCAGAATCTCTGTGACTGTCCCCCGGAACCAGGGAGTACGGTTCAACAGCAGAAAAGCGCCCCAGGCCGTGACGGGTGTAAACTCCCCGAAAACCAGCTCTGCCAGATCTTCCAGAGAGGGAGATTCCCCCTGCAGGAGTTCCCAGGCTTCCCGGGGATCAGCCTCGGGAGGATTAAGCATCCTTGTATCTCCCACCGGACCGGGATGAATCTCGAGAATATCCTTGGGACGGACTTTTTTCTGCTTTCCGTCAGGAAGATGTATGGTAATTTTATCGGCACTTATCTCACCCACACGGGCTGGTACCTGTTTGTACAAAACGAGGGAATCTGATTTCATACTCTCATCTTAACGGATGAGGCCGGTGTGAGCAATCCCGGCTATAGAGTACTTGGAATGGATGCTTTACAGAACTGTCTGACCCTGGACACACAATCCTTTAGATTACGGAAAAGCAGGGGCATAACAGCCTCATAGTGATCAGATGCAGCCCTTTCCATGGCCAGAGCCCATTCCTCTAGATCAACAATACCGATATTCAAGGCTCCGCCTTTGATAGAATGGACCTCCCGGTGCAGAACTTCCCAGTCCCGGCCGTCCATTGCAGCCTGGATTATTTCCAACTGAGAATCCAACTGATCCAGAAATCCCCAGATAATTTCGCTTGCTATATCCTGATCACCGTCCATCTCATCAAGGAATTGAAGATAATCAAAAATCGGAGAGGGTCGAAGGTTCCCCTCGCAGACGGATTCCTTTTGGGCAGACTCCCGTGTACTCCCCGGGCCATGGGTATACCAGTATTCCAGGGCATCCAGAAGATCTTTTTTCCGGAGGGGCTTGGGGATAAAATCATTCATACCCGCTTTTTTACACTCGTCCCGGTTGGCAGAGAGAACATTGGCGGTCATCCCGATAATAGGAGTTTCCCTGTATTTGTCCAGCTTCCGTATATTTTCTGTCGCTTCCAATCCATTTATATCCGGCATATGCACGTCCATCAGAATCAGGTCGTACTGCTTCTTCTTAACCTGTTCAAGGGCAATACAGCCATTGTATGCCAGGTCTACAGAACATCCTACAGATTCCAGGTGATGCTGGGCAATCTCTCTATTTGTCGGATAATCCTCAACAATCAGAATAGATGCACCTTTCAACAGTCTGGAGGAATCGCTTTTTTTTCTGTTTTCCATAGAATGGTCGGGGTCAAAAGGTTCAACTTCCTGACAGGGAACCGTAAAAAAGAAGGTGCTGCCGGTATCTTCACGGCTCTTATACCAGATATCCCCCCCCATGATCTTTACCAGTTCTTTTGAAATGGAGATCCCCAGCCCCGTACCGCCATACTGCCGGGAGATGGAACTGTCGGCCTGAACAAAACTTTCATAAATGGCATCATGCATAGAATCAGGAATACCTATTCCCGTATCCTGAACTTCAAAACGGAGAATCAGATCCTTTCCCCTGCGTTCCTGTTGAAATACTTTTAATGTAATACTACCCTGATCTGTAAATTTTACAGCATTAGAAAGCAGGTTAAGAAGAATCTGCCTTATCCGGTAAGAGTCTCCCAGGAGACAGGGAGGAATCCTTTCATCATAATCAACTGTAAGCTTCAGGCCCTTGTTTCTGGCACGCAGTCTAATAAAACTTATGGTTTCTGCCAGCAGATTCCTCAGATAATAGGGAGAATTATTCAATTGAATTTGTTTAGCTTCAATTTTAGAAATATCCAACAGCTGATTGATAAGAGTCATCAGGTTTTCAGATTCATCCAGAATCTTTCCCGCATAAAGATGTCCTTCAGGGGAGTCGATAGAGGCCATAATGATCTCGGTAAAACCAATAATTCCATTCAGGGGAGTCCGGATTTCATGGGAAATATTCGCCAGAAAATCACTTTTCGCTTTATTCGCACCTTCCGCTTCCCTCTGGGCATTTTCCGCTGAGATGATAGCTTTACGCAGCTCTATATCCATACGAACCTGCTCGGAGATATCCGTTATGATACCCTCAAGATAGTCCATATCATTCAATCGCTGCAGGATGACACGGACCCAGAAAGATTCGCCCTCTTTCTTAAGGGTGTGCACAGAAAAGGAGACGGCATCTCCACTTTCCAGATTATGGATCTGTTGGGAATCAAGAAAACGGGGTTCTCCACTATTGGAAGGAGTAAGATGAGACTGTAGTTCTCCAAAGTTCCGACAGTTAAACATTTGGACTGTCTCACAATTGGCTTCAATTACTTCACCGCTACTGCGTGAGATACGGAAGATTCCGACCTGTGCCTGTTCAATCAGAAACTTGTAACGGGCTTCCGCGGCCTCTTTTTCATCTTCTAGAGCAAATAACTGACGCTGTATTTTTCTACGTTCGAGTTCGGTCATAAACTCTTTTTTCATTACTCCATGTCCTTGGTGATGAGACGTTTATCAATGATTTGTATATTTATTATATCACAGAGTAATTGGATTTAGCTGTCTTCTTATGGTTTCCAGAATAATCGCGAAAGTAACAGGTTTTGTTAAAAAATCATTGGCGCCAACCCTGTATCCGTATTCAATATCTTCATCGCCGGAAAAGGCGCTTAAGAGGATAATGGGAATATCACTGGTTGAATTATCCGATTTAATCTGTTTTGTGGTTTCATAGCCATCAATCCCTGGCATTTTTACATCCATCAGAATCAGATCAGGGCTACTGCAGAGCAGATCCAGTACCTGCTTCCCCGTCTCCGCTTCGAACACAGTCAGCCCCAGGGATGAGAGTTTTTTGGTGATATGCTGTCTGATGAACTGCTCATCATCAGCAATAATAATTTTCTTTCCTGCAAGAAGAGACTGTTCGTTCAAAAGATTCTCCCGGATTTGATCATTCATACTTACATAACAAAGTATCGTTTTTTTCAGATCAAGATTCCAGAGAATAAATGCAGTATTTACCATGGGGCCGTACCACAGATGCTTGCATCGAGGAACGATCTCGAATGCAGCCGGGGCTCAACCCGGACAATTTTATAATAGCGTTGGTTTTCCCCTGATAGGATTTCTCTCAGATACTCTTCCACACGAAAGCGAAAATGATAAAAACAGTAAAATGTTGTTCCGTCAACGGTCAGACAAACCGGTGCCAGAGGGGATAGACCCTTCCCGCATTTCAACAGGGTTCCCGCCATAGCGGAAGCAGCCAGTCTGGCCGCCCGTTCCAGAAGGGAATCAATAAGCAGAAATAGAGTCTCACGGTCTTCTTCAGACTGATCAGCCATTATTTTAACAAGACGATTGGATCTGTTATGAGGGTTATGACAGTAATCATCCACATCTTTTGTGCTTAAACGGCCAAGGTCCTTCAACAGTTCTCCTGTTTTATCACTAAACAACCCATCTGCAGTGGCCTGTTCCAGGGTTTTTGTCACCACAAGGCCGAAATAACCACCGGAGGTCATTTTCTCCAACTGATAGGAACCTGGATCACTGGTCCCCTTGTCAAGAGATTCATCAATCATACCCCTGGGTGACCGGCTGAAAGAACCACATTCCGTATTAATAATCTGATTATGACGGGGATTCATATCATCCAGTTTAAGAATATTCTTATTGGATTCCACATAGCAGCTATTGATTCCAGTGCCGATAACCACTTCACGGTCATCGCTAAAACCTTTCTTCCTCAGATAAGCCAGCAGGTTTTCCCCGATCATCTGCCCATGAACTTCAGGACACTGTACTTCCTTGCTGAATTTAATCAGACGGCCGTCTTTATTGGGATATATTTCGGTAGGATAAGAGAAACAAAAACCAATTTTATCCCCCTTGGGAACCAGGTCAATAATATAGTCGCCCAGAATCCGGAAAAACGCATCTTTGCTGATAGCCCCGCCTGTCCCGGGCATGGGATTTTTCTGGAAGTTTTCAATAATGGGTTTATAGTTCTCATCAAATGAGATCAGTGCGGTTCTCAGATTCGTTCCTCCCGCATCCAGAACAACAACTTTTTTACCGATGGGAATAGGATTTCCTGTTTCAATATAGGTAGGAATCATGGCAATAGAGCTGCCTTCCGCTGTAAGACCTTTTTCCATGTCATCCATAAAAGCTGCGACACAATCATTCATATCTATATTTTCATAATGCATTCCATATTTCTTCAGAAATGCACTTACTTTCTCCTGAACAGCTGCCACTTTTCCCCCCTGAACAATACCGTTTTCTATTATAATTCACAGACATGCCCTCTCTGTCCAGCGGTCAGAAATTCCAGACATAAGAACTTTCATTTTTAATTTGGATGTCAAACCAACCCTTTGCAGTGGAAACTGATGAAATGATACAATTGAAATAAATTAATTCCACAGGAGCCTGTATGCTTAAGATAACTATTATATCCGTAGGAAAACTGAAAGAGAAGTACTGGAAATCTGCTATGGAAGAGTATGCCAAAAGGCTTGGCCGCTACTGTAGCCTGAACCTGGTGGAAGTGGCTGATGAAAAATGCCCGGAAAATATCAGCCCTGCGGAACAGGACATCGTAAAGGAAAAAGAAGGAGAAAAGATTTCACGAAAAATCCCTGAGGGAAGTCTTTTATGTACCCTGGAAATCGCAGGAAAAGCCCTCAGTTCGGAACAACTGGCATCATGGATAGAAAAGGTACCCCTCAGTGCTAAGGACCATATATGTTTTGTCATCGGCGGCTCCCTGGGGCTCAGCCCCTCTATCTGCCGGAAAAGTTCACTATCCCTCTCCTTTTCAGCCATGACCTTCCCCCATCAGATGATGAGAGTGATACTTCTGGAACAGATTTACAGGGCTCATAGGATTAGCCGAAACGAACCCTATCACAAATAAACCCTGCAGCAATAAGATAAGTATTTCTGCTATAGAAAAGACTAGCCGGCCCACGTTCAATTAATTTTCAACTCAAAAAAGGGATCTCATGGACGGATTGCCCTTAATGACAGCTTCCTGCCGGGGAGAAAGCCCTGCGGCATCCTTCTGCTCTGGATCAGCCCCTCTCTGCAACAGCAGCTTCACCGTTTGGATGGAGCCCCCGGCAACCGCATAATGCAGTGGCGTTCTGCCTCTGTCATCAGAGGGATTGGGATCGGCTCCGGCTTCCAGCAAAAGATGTGAAATATCCCAGAGACCTCTTCGTGAGGCCAGCAGTAAAGCTGTATACCCCCGGGAATCCTTCTCTTCCGTATCCGCCCCATCCTGCAGGTACATCCGACTCACATAGAACTGCCCATTCAGGACAGCCTCCACAAGATCGCTTCCTTTTCTGATAACAGGAGAAAAACCGAACGATAGATGGGCTCCGAAAACTCTGTATTTCCACTGGGTCAGAGAACTTGCCGGACCTGACTTTTCAAGGGCGATAACGGCAATACGCTTCTCTGAGGGGTTTTTGATATATCCTTTCAAAATCATATCATCCACAACTTCCTGAGCAGGATCTGGTTTGTAGTCGTAGATGGCCTTTGCACTATTGTGGTTTCTGTAAAATTGAATGCTAATCTCCCTGCAGAGGCCCTGGGGAGCTTCGGGAGTCTCCGAACGGTCCATAAAGACCTCAAGACTGTAGGAAACCTCATCTATACGAAACGTCTTCTCTCCTCTCAGAATAGTAGCATCCGCTGCAATTCCAAAGCGGAGCAGTTGGGAATGCCACTCAGGATGACGGTCCCACAGTTCTGCCGGGCTCTGATCAGTCATAAGGGTCCATTCCGGACTGGAATAAAGAATTTTATCTTCAATCAAGTCCTGAATGAACCACTGCCAGGACTGCCAGCCTCCTTCTCCGGGAAAGGTAATACCATAGGCCACCCGTCCCTGTCTGGACCATCCGATGGAATAGAAATTCAGGACATCAAATGAGAACTCTTTTATCTGTACGGGTCCCGCCCAGGCATTTTCCTCTCCTGTCAGCTCCAGCACTCCGGAGAAAAACAGAAAGAAGAGAGGAAGTAGAAGGGTCTGTATTGCCTTTTTAACCATGACTCCTTTAATATATCGGAAACATATAATAATTTAAAAGGAAAGAGAGTTTATAAGAGATGAATATGAGCAGTTTTACAACATTAATAACGCTGTTGCTTGTCGCAGCAGGATATATCAGCCCCTGGTTTCAGGAGCAGATTCGGACAATGGGATTTTTTGCCCTGTCAGGAGCCGTCACAAACTGGCTGGCCATTCACATGCTTTTTGAAAAAGTCCCGGGTCTCTACGGTTCCGGAGTTATTCCCCTGCATTTTGAAGATTTCAAAAAAGGGATTCGCCAGATGATTATGGATCAGTTCTTCACAGTGGAAAATGTTTCACGAATTATGAATGATGAAGCGGGAGTTCTGACTGCAAAAGTCGATTTTTCTGCTGCAGCTGATGCGGTTAACTACGACAGGATATTCGACGGACTCACAGAAACTATCTTGACATCCTCTCTTGGGAGCATGCTGGGAATGTTTGGCGGAGCCTCTGTAATTGAAGGATTCAGAGCCCCTTTCAAGGAAAAAACCAGACAAATCATTGTGGAAGAAACTGGCAACCCCGAATTCCACAAAACCCTGACCGGTTCTCTGGACACAGAAAAAACAGCGAAAGATATCATTAAAAAAGTGGAAAGCATTGTATTTACCCGTCTGGAAGAACTGACACCACAGATGGTAAAAGAAATAATACAGGAAATGATACGGAAGCACCTTGGTTGGCTCGTTGTATGGGGTGGTGTTTTCGGTGGAATCATCGGCTTATTCATGAGTCTGATTCCCTCCTGAAATACCTTACAGGAATATTTTATATTTTTGGATTTTTTATAAAGAAACTGATTTGAAAATATTTTTGGGCAAAAAAAAGCCCCTACAGAAAAGGAGGAAACTGCAGGGGCACAAAATCAAAAGGAAAAAAAGTTAATCAATCTTTTTCTCCGACAAAACAAGTTAACAACTTATTTCGTCTTATAAAAACTGATGATTAAGAAAAGGAGGGAAAACTTAAACATCAGCAAGGTCCTAAATATTATTTAAAATATAATAATCTCACAGTTAAAAGTCAATAATATCAGTAATTCTTTAGCTATTTAACTACTGTTTCATTCCCTCATCCGATAAGATATTTGAAATATAGTCCTCTTATGTTAAGAAATCATGAAGCTTATGTGAGTGTATATTAGCATATTGGTAGAGTAATTCTGAATAGAGCGCCATGGTCCTGTCCTTCTTCAACTTCAAGGTATCCATTATGAAGATCAATAATAGCCTTGCTGATTGCCAATCCTAATCCGGAGCCCCCCTCCTGACGATTACGGGACTTATCCAATCTGTAAAAACGGTCAAATACTTTTAATCTCTGATCCGCCGGTATTCCCGGTCCTGTATCCTCAACTTCAATGATAAGTTTCTCTTCCATACGGAAAGTTCTGAGTGTAATAGAGCCTTCTGAAGGTGTATATTTCACAGCATTGGCAAGCAGATTTTTCAAAACCTGCTGCAGTTTCCGCCGATCACCCGCCCAGGAGTCATGGAAATGGGCCTCCACATGAATCTGTAATTTTTTATCAACCCTGACAGCCCGAAAACTTTCGGCCATGAGGGAAATCAGCTCATCCGGATCAAAGACCTCCTTTTCCAGATCAGTCTGAGAAGATTCCGCACTGGAAAGCTCATGTAGATCCCGTATCAGATCTGCAAGAAGAGTACTTTCATTATAGAGGGAACGAAGTCGTTCCTCATCCGCCTCATATATCCCGTCCAGCATCATTTCCAAGTTCCCCATTATCAGACTGACCGGAGTCCGCAGTTCATGAGCCGTATCGGAAATGATTTGCTTCTTCCACTGCTCAGAAGCTTGAAGGGAGGCAGCCATTTCATTAAACCCTTCCGCCAGTCTGCTCAATTCATCCCCGGATCCGGGATGGTCCACACGAAAAGAGTAATCTCCCCGACCGAGAAGCCGTACCCCCTGATTGAGAGAATTCAAAGGTTTCAAAATCTTCTTAAGAAACAGAACGCCTATAAAGGAGGCAAGTACAGCGGACAGCATAGCAGAAAAGAGAACTCCCAGAAGGAGAGATCTCAGGTATTTATACTCCGTCTCGGGCAGGGATCCTTCCAGCATTACCCCGGCAAATACATAACCCGTAATAGCCCTGTTTTTATTGAAGAAAGGGACAGCATCCAAGAGTTTCGTATCTGAAACAGAGTTGTGAAAGTGCTCCCGCATTCCCGCATTTCCTCTAAGAACAACACCATTTTTATCTGTGACAAGGAATCCCACAGGCTCGATATCTCCAGAAGCCCTTATCATGGGCATCGTTTTCATTCGCGGCTGCATGTGTCTGGGCCGCTGAGCTGCCAGAGAAAGAGAAGAAATGGCCTCATCCAGACGGTTATTCTCTGCTGAGGTGGTCAGATAACCCGCTATGGTATGAGCAAGGTTACGGTCCTTCTCAAGAGCATAAGCTCTGAATCTGCTGGAAGAGAGAGAGAAAACCAGCAGTATCGTTATCACACTGCTTACAAGAATAGTCCCAGCTATCAGGATCACCAGGCGGATAGACAGAGATGTTTTCATAAATCTTCCCTCATGCGGTAGCCGACGCCCCATACTGTCTGTAAATATTCGGGATGAGAGGGATTCTCCTCAATGAGTTTCCTGATATTTTTTATATGAACATCGATGGAGCGTTCGTATCCCTCATAAGGGTCTTCCTGAAAAGACTTGAGCAGATCCATCCGGGTGTAAACCCGTCCGGGAGAACTGATCATTTTATAAAGGATACTGAACTGAGCAGCTGTAACATCCACGGAGGCCTCTCTGATTTTTACTGACCGCTTAATAGGATCGAGGGTCAGCTCTCTTAAACTAACAGGATCCTGGTCCCTGTCTGAGGAAAGGGCTGTGGCCGGCTCTGATCGTCTTAATACTGCACGGACCCGGGCAGCCATCTCTTTCATGCTGAATGGTTTACAGATATAGTCGTCTGCTCCAAGTTCCAGTCCCAGGACTTTATCCCCTTCTCCGGCTTTGGCCGTGACCATAATAACAGGAACCCGGCTCTCCTTTCTTATTTCCCGGAGAACATCGATTCCATCCAGAACGGGCATCATAACATCCATAAGGATAAGATCCGCTGGATCCTTCCGGAACAGTTTTAAGGCTTCCCGGCCATCCAGAGCGGGGGTCACTGCAAAACCAAGAGCATCCAGGTAGTCACAAATCATATCATTGATTTTCGTTTCATCTTCGGCAACCAGTATTCTTATCATACTCAATACTATACAACGAAATATGAACAGAGTATAAACAGAGGCTGAATTCTTTATAAAAAATATTCGATAAAAGTCATTTATCAGGAGGCCTGGTCGTACTATAATTATATATCCGTTTCAGTACATAAAAACTGAACAGCATAAAAGGATATAAAAGCCCATGAGAACGCTAAAATCACAGGAAGTTTACATCCCTCTGAAAGATGCCATTATGCAGTCCGGAGTGGTTCTGCCCGATGACATTCTGTTGGGAATCGAAAAAGCCAAACGAGAAGAAGAGGATGGTCCCGCTCTAAGTGTTCTCAAACACATTACAGATAATCTTTCCATAGCCGGGAAAAAGCATATACCTCTCTGTCAGGATACGGGTATGGTGATTCTCTTTGTTTCTATTGGCCAGGAGCTTATTATTGAGGGTGACCCCCTGGAAAAAGTACTTTATCGGGCGGTGGAAGATGCCTATGAGAAGGGACTTTTCAGAAAATCCGTGGTGGAGGATCCTCTAAAAGACCGGAAGAACAGCGGGAATAATCTACCCCCCGTCATTTATTATGACTTTCTGCCGGGAGACCGGCTGATTATAAAGGGCCTTCTGAAAGGTTTTGGGAGTGAAAATTGCAGCCGCGTTTTTATGCTGAAACCTACGGACGGGCGTGAAAAGGTAATAGAATCCGTTGTCAGTGCCGTAAGAGATGCAGGGGGAGCACCCTGCCCGCCGGTGGTTCTGGGAATCGGCATTGGCGGAACCATGGATTATGCCGCCAAGCTCTCAAAGAAAGCGCTCCTACGGAAGCTGGATCAACATCATCCTGACCCCTATTATTCCGATCTGGAAAAGGAAATACTGGATCAGGTCAATGCAACGGGTATAGGCTCGGGCGGGGTGGGTGGAAAAACAAGCGCTCTGGGTGTAAAAATTGAAAAGTTCCCCACACATATAGCAGGTCTCCCCGTAGCTGTCAGCGTCAACTGCTGGGCCGATAGAAGACTGGAGATAAGCTTATGAGAGAGATTCAGCTTCCCCTTGAAAAGAGCCTTGTGAAAGAACTGACTGTTGGCGAAGAGCTTCGTTTGAACGGAACCATATATGTGGGGAGAGATCAGGCTCATCAGAGATTGACCCGGCTAATAGAAAATAGTGAAGCCCTACCCTTCGAACTGAAAGGGAATATTATCTACTACATGGGTCCCAGCCCCACCCCGGAAGGCCGCGTTATCGGTTCTGCGGGCCCTACAACGGCCGGAAGAATGGATCCATTTACCCCTGCCCTTCTGGACAGAGGACTGACGGCCATGATCGGAAAGGGAAACAGGAATCAGAGTGTTTACGATGCAATTATCCGGAACGGGGCGGTTTTTCTTTACGCCTTCGGCGGATGCGGAGCCCTCTATTCTGATAAGATTACATCCAGCGAAGTGCTGGCCTTTGACGATCTCGGTCCCGAAGCTATCTATAAACTGAAAGTAAAAGATTTCCCCGTATTGGTGGCCATCGACTGCCGGGGCAACAACATTTTTAAATAAAGGAAAAATAATGAAATTACAAACCAGGAGTATATTATTTTTTATCCCCCTTTTTGCCATCAATATTATCGCTGTAATATTTTTTGTAAATATCAACTTCCAAAATACTCTGGAAGAGAATACTCTCAATGAATCCCGACTGTTAAGTAATGAAGTAAAGATAATGGAAGATCAACTAAAGACCAAAGCCCTCTCCATTGCTACTATGGTTGCGACCAATCCGGATGTGATGGACGCTTATACAAAAGGCAGTAATGATGAAATTCGCAAATTCCTGAGACCTGCTGCCGATTTACTTGTTACGAATCTTAAAAACTCCATGGATATAGAAGATCTAAGATTCCACTTTCATATTGCACCCGTCCAAAGCCTGTACCGAACCTGGACCGACAAAAAGGATGATGATTTAAGCTCCTTCCGCCACTCCGTAAAACAGGTGATACAGACAGGAAAACCCATAATGGGAATAGAACTAGGTAAGGGTGGAATGGTGATAAGAGGTATTCACCCTATCAAGATCGGAACGAAAACAGTTGGGTCTGTTGAAATGTACTTTCAGCCGCAGCAACTTCTTGGAATGATGAATATTGATAAAAATAAAATAGGTCTTGTACTTCTGGCAGACGAAGAGAGTCTCCTCGATATCATCTTTGAAGATGACTTAAAAAATTACTATAATAAGGGAGAAATCGGCTCCCAGATGATATCCTATATCTCATCGGACTGGATCAAACCAGATGAGGACATATCCGCCGATCTTATAGAAAAATCAAAGAAAAACAGTCAAACAATAAACGTCGTTAAAGGAAACCACTCTCTCAGCTATATTCCTATCAATGATTTTCAAAATAATACTGTAGGTTTTTATATTTTCATACAGAATATGAAAGATCAGATACAGCATAACAAGCAGATTCAAACAAAACTGACAATACTGTTAATCTTTGCAAATATAATTATCCTTCTTATTCTCATATTCTGGATATTCAAATTCATTATACGACCCATAAAAAGACTGGACAAAGCTGTTGAAATTATCTCCAGAGGAAGCGGTGATCTGACACATAGAATTACAGTTAAAAGGCAGGATGAACTGGGAACTATCGGAGAAAACTTTAATAGCTTCTTGAAGAAACTGACGGAGATTGTAAGGAACACAAAGAATGCTTCCGAGGGGACTGAACACAGTAGCCGGGAACTAACAATAGTATCCGATATGACAATGAAGGCAAGTCATGCCATTTCAGAATCGATTATAAGGTCAAAAGAACAACTTTCTATAACTAGCAAAGAGATGGATAATTCCAGGGAGTATTCTGGAATTATAAGGAATAATCTGAATGATTTCCAAGAGAGCATCGAGCAACTCTCTGCTATTGTAGAAGAGTCATCAGCCGGACTGACAGAAATGATGGCATCCCTGGAGAATGTAAATAAGCTTGTACAGAATAGACAGAGCCTGACAGAAGAGCTTGTTGTTCTCTCTAATGAGGGTGAGCAATCAATTGGGGAGACCACAAATCAGATAGATACAATTAAGGATTCGGTCAGTCAGATTGAAGCATTTACATCAATGATTGATGATATTGCGTCCCAGACAAACCTCCTATCCATGAATGCAGCGATTGAAGCCGCACATGCAGGAGACGCAGGAAAGGGTTTTGCGGTTGTAGCTGAAGAGATCCGGGGTCTTGCCGAAACGTCAGCAGAAGAGTCCAAACAGATAAGCGGATCCATAAAGAAGATTACTGAAATTATTCTTAATACTGAAAAGTCAGGTAAGGCATCAAAAGAAGCATTCATGAAAATTTCAAAGGCCGTCAAGAATGTGGCAGAAGGCCTGTCCGGAATTGCCCTCAGTACCAACGAAATTACAAGTGGAAGCCGAGAAGTCATGAATGCCATACTGGAAGTCCGGGATGTAACAATCAATGTAAAAGACAGTTCCGCCGCAATCAATCAGCAGCAGATCAATCTCAACAATGTGGTTGGAGAGAGTATCAAAGCTATGGGGAAGATGCAGAAAATGGAAGAGGATATGGGAGAGAAAAGTAGTGAGATTGAGTCTTCCATGAAGAATTTGGTAGATGTGGTTGAACAGCTCAATACGGACTCTGCTGATATGAAAGAAGAAATAAAAAGATTTGAATTAAATGATAAATAATACCTGGGAATGATTTCTCTCACACAGCGAGGAGCCTGTCCCCCCAGACTCCGGATAATTTCCTGCTGTTGAAGGGGAGATATTCTTCTCAACTGATTCACCAAGGGGAGGATGGTTTTAAGGCTCATTTGCATGGTGTAAGCATCTTTTTTGCATCCAACTTCCTTAAACATGACTTCAAACTGTGCTGTAACATGCTTTAAAAGATCCGCCTCCAGCATCGCCAATTTTCTTTATCCGGTTCTGAATCGCATTGGGGCTCTTTTTTACTCCAATTTCAGTAATATGTTTCCCGGGAATTTCCCTGTTGGATACTCCCATTATAGTACAAGCCGTTTTATCCCAGCCGAAAATAAATCCCTTTTCATCCATCATCCAGTAACAATCATGAACAAAACTTTCACCCGCAATCTGTTTACCAATCCCAGGACTCCCTGGATATCGCCATCCCCCTTATAGAGGGGAACTTTTGTTGTATGGACCCAATATTCACGGCCGCCGGCCAGATAGCTCTCCTGACAGTCTATGAAATTTCCTTTTTCTAACACACCCATGTCATCAAAACGGTATTTTTCTGTCAGATCATAGAGATACAGCAAAAAATCATTTTTACCAAGTATCTCCCGGGGCTGCAAATCGATATCTCCTGCAAAAGCATCATTACAGTATATGTATTTATGATTGATCCACTTATTTATCTGACTTTATTTAGATGTATTACTAAAAACTTAAAGCCTTAATTATTGTTGATTCAAGAAATTTGACCGAGAAAACGCAGCATACCGTCCAGAATGGTCAGAGGGTGAGGCGGACAGCCCGGTATAAAACAATCAATGGGAATAAAGTTTTCTCTGTCTTTTATACACTGGTCGGAATCGGCATAAAGCCCCCCTGAAACGGCACATGTACCCACCGCAATAACAAACTTTGGCTCTGGAATAGCATCATAGGCCTGTTTTACCGCATAAGACATATTGTTTGTTATGGGGCCGGTAATAAGAAGACCATCCGCATGCCTTGGGGAGGCAACATAGTGGATTCCGAAACGGCTTAGATCCCAGGCAAGGGTATTTAAAACATTGGTATCGGCCTCACAGGCACCGCAGCCTCCCGCACTGACAACCCGGAGATGAAAGGAGACAGTCAGTACAGAAAAGACACATCCCCATATCGAGCCGCAAGCCCTGATCTGTTTTTGTTAAAGCCTTTGTAGGGCAGCTCTCCATACAGGAAGGAACAGAACAATCCCGGCATTTTTTCTGATCGATAGCAGGCATCCCCGCAAAACGTTCCGGCAGAACGGGAGCCGGACACTTGGGGTAGTTCATGGTCTGATGACCCTGTTTAAAACGGCTAATTAATACATCCAGCAGCATTGCAATTCTCCTAAAGATCGACAGCACAATAGGAGAGGTTAAAACTCTTATTGCATACCGGGAAATCTGATATCTGTTCATTCCAGCCCTTGCCATAACATCACCACCCGATGCAGAAACGGTCGGTATATGCTGATATTTATAGATTCCCGCGGGAAAATACGTCCTTACATCCTGATCAATCCCTGCTGCACGGGCTGCAGGACCAACCATTCCGATTTTAACAGCATCCTCGGGGGGGACAGCACCCGTATGTTCAAAGCGTGCTAATACAGAAGGAGTATTAAACATCAGCTCTATGGCATTGGCAGCATCTTTGCGAACCGACTTAAGCTCTTTTAACAAATGGTCAATCTGATCGGCATCCAGGTCAAATCTGACACCACCCGGCCGGATCAGATTACGAGAAAAACGGTTGCCGCAGAGAACTGCGGTCATATTAAGAACATTCCCACGGATCCTGCCGCAGTAGGCACTGGCGGGCATAAATCCCACGTCTCCCGAAAGGGCTCCGAGATCACCAATATGGCAGGCAATTCTCTCCAGTTCCAAAGCAATACCCCGGAGAGCCTGAGAACGGGCCGTAATGGATGTTTCGCAGAGGGATTCCATCACATTACTGTAGGCGATGGTATGTGCGGCAGTACTGTCACCGCTGGCTGTTTCAATATAATGGATTTGACGCGAAGCTGGACTCTCTGTAAATACCTTTTCAATCCCCCGGTGCTGATAGCCAAGAGATATTTCAAGATTATAGACAACTTCCCCATGACACTGAAAGCGGAAGTGTCCCGGCTCTATAACCCCCGCATGGATGGGACCGACGGCTACCTCATGGATCTCGTCTCCCTGAACTTTGAAATAGTCCATATCTCCGATGCTGTTATGGGAAAAACTGTTATGTGGAAACCGTACAGGCTTGAGCCAGGGATGTCCCTCCGGCAGGATTCCATAGTTTTCATAGATTTCCCGCTCAAACAGATGGGCCTGCATACAATCGGGAGTGAGAGCCGGATATTTCTTCCCCACATGACAGGACCCGACACGCAGTTTCCCCTTCTCCGCATCAGCCAGGACGGCAAAAAGAGTATTTTTATTTTCAGAAGGAAAACAAAGCAGTGCGCTGAGACGCATACCTTTATTTACCATTGCACAGACGCTCTCTCGAAATTGGAGAACCGGCAGTATTGGAATATTCATCCGATCCATAGACTGGCCATTATAGGCGCTGTAAAACTCATTATTCATTTCAGTACCCCCTCAGAATCATGGTAGCTTGATCGAGGAGCCCCTTAAGTGGGGCGGGAATCCAGAGCCCCAAGATGAGAATCATCACAAAGAGAGAGAGGGGTGGCAGGATTGTCCAATAATCTATTCTCTGACCGCCTTTTTCCTCATCACTGAGGGGACTCTCTCCATAGACCATAAAGATCACAATGCGGGACATGCCCACAAAAATAACGCCCAGAGATGCTAACATCAGCGACAGGATCAGCCATTGATGCTGCCTGCCGAGTCCTGTCAGAATGGTAATTTCGCTGACAAAGGTCCCGAAGGGTGGGACTCCGCAGATAGACAGAAATCCGGCTATCCACAAAAATCCAGTGAGGGGAGCCCTGCGGATAAGACCACGAACATCAGAACTGGATTTTGTTTTATAGATATTCAGGATATTCCCTGCAACCATAAAAAGCATGCCCTTGGTAAGGGAGTGATTCACCGCATGAAGCATTCCGCCGAAATAGGTATTCACACCCGCTCCTGCAGCCACTGCCAAAATCCCCATATGTTCAATACTGGAATAGGCAAGAAGACGTTTGAAATCCTTCTGCTGCACAATAAACCAGGACGCCATAAGAAGCGAGGCTGCTCCGAAAAAGATGAGAAGCTTAGCGCTGAAATCTCCCAGACCCGCTTTGTTCAGTATGATATTCGTCCGCAGGATTCCCAGAAATGCACAGTTCAGCAAGGCCCCTGACAAGAGGGCAGAAACGGATGAGGGAGATTCACTATGCGCATCGGGCAGCCAAGTATGCATGGGAGCCAATCCCATTTTTGTTCCGTAGCCTATAAGCATAAATACAAAAGCAATTTTCAACCAATCCTTCTGCAGAAGATCCGCATGCCGTGCCAGCTCATTAAAAGTCATGGGAAAAGTTTTCAGGGCTTCACCAAAAGAGCAGGTCACGGCCATAGCAATATTTCCAATCAGAGCAATGGCAATGCCCACAGAACAGATCAGCAGATACTTCCAGGAAGCTTCCAGAGACCGTGCAGAACTCTGAAAACAGATCAGAGGAGCACTTAGCAAGGTGGTTGCTTCAATGGCCACCCAGAAGAGACTGATGTGCTGGCTGATAATAGCCAGGGTCATCATGGAGAGAAAGAGTATCAGACAGCCTGTAAAACCTGCTTCCCGGGAGAAGCGTTTATCCTGTGACTCGCTCTGGCTATGGGATGACAGATAGCCAATGGTATAGATGGATGACGCCAGAAAAAGAAGGCTGGTGATAAACAGGAAGAGCTGACTTAAGGCATCTGCCCCGATCCAGCCACTCACAGTCTGAGGACCAGAAGAAACAAGAGAAACCAGAAGCAGATGGGCCAGAGCCGTAAAAGCAAGAAGGGCCCGTCTAACTTTGTCCCTCTTAATAACAAAACTGAGTAATCCGCTGACAAAGGGAGCTGAAAACAATGTGAAAATCAATTGATTAATCCTTTAATGCAGTAAAATGCCGCGTATTGATATGATCAAATTCACGATTGATGTTAAAGATCATGATTCCCATAACTAAAACACCAACAAAAACGTCCAGAAGGATCCCCATTTCGATAACCACAGGACTTCCGACCGCAAGGGTCAGCCCCAGAACATAAATACCGTTTTCCATGGTCAGATACCCTATGGTCTGGGTAATCGCCTTGGTTCGGGCAACGATCAGCAGCAAGCCGACCATAAGGGTAAACAGTGCGATTGCTACCGCCATGGGGTTGCCAATTTCTGGAGGAAGCGGCAGTTTCCAGACAGTCCAGATAGAACCGACTAATAGTAATAGCCCGATAAACAGAGAAAGAGAGTATCCCAGCTGGGGTTCAACTTCTCTTTGAACAAGGGTTTCCCGTAGGGCTCTTTTCAACAATAAGGGAAGGATAAGGGCTTTTACAACGATTGCCAGGAGAATTAAAACCCATTCATGCCAGGGCATATTTGTTTTTTGAACAGAGGCTGCTAACAGGCAGAGAAACAGTCCCTGCCATGCTACGGCATTAACCAGACCGCCAAGACGGGAACTGCCGAGCATATAGATACTGATCAGCAATACGATTGCTATTAATACTTGATCCATCATTTTATCCTGCTACCCAGATAACCCAAAAGGCCGCAAAGATAAAAGCAACCGCCATAAGTCTCGGTATTCTAATTAATTTCAATCTTGCCATTATCGATTCAATAATCCCGATCAGCATCGCCATTAAAAACAGCGAGACGATGGAAAGAGCCAGGCTGCCCCGGAGGGAGGTCGTAAAAACAGGCACAATCAGACCTGTTATCAACAGACCCATAAGCCAGATTTTCAAGGCCCCGGCATATTCAATCATAGCCAGATCCACTCCACAGTGATCCAGGATCATGACCTCATGTATCATAGTCAATTCAAGGTGGGTGGTCGGATCATCCACGGGGATTCTGGAATTCTCGGCCAGAAGAATGATAAAAAAGGCCACAAGAATAAACAGAAATGCCGGCAGGAGTCCCCGGGATAGAACAAAATCCACATTGATTCCCCCATACATCGCACTCAAGGAGATGGAACGGGTGATCAGTCCCAAGCCCCCCAGCCCCAGAAGCAGTCCCGGTTCGGCTAAGGCAGAATACAGAGCTTCCCGACTGGCTCCCATTCCTTCAAAACTGGAACCCGTATCCATAGCCGCTGCAATGGTAAAAAAACGGCCCAGCCCCAGGATATAGGCAAAAAGCAGCAGGTCTCCCTGAAATTGAAACAAGCTGCTGATACGAGCTGTAGGCATAAGAATCAGAGCCGTCACAGATGTTCCAAGAGCGACTACCGGCCCTGCCCGGAAAACCCAGCTTGTCACGCTGCTGTACACAGCTCCCTTGCGGGACAGTTTGTAGAGGTCATAGTAGGGCTGCAAAAGAGGAGGCCCCTGTTTTCCTGCAAAAAACGCTTTTACCTTATTGATAATGGATCTTAAAAAAGGGGCAAGAATCAAAGCCGTCAGCAATGAAATAAGGGGCATTATGTTATTCAAAGTGTACCCCAGATCAGAATTCCACCCAGAGTCAGAATAATATAGAAGATATACAGATTCAGCCGTCCGTTTTGTATGATTCTCAGCTTAGCAAAAAAGGATGCCAGAAACGAAAACAGAGGCGTATAGAAAAATTTCATAAACAGATCCGGGGTATGGCTTGAAAAATATGATTCTTCGGGCAGAATATCCCGCCCCCCGGGAGCCTTATATTTACTGTGAAACAAAGTGCGAAACGCATAAAGCAGAGGTTCCACATAAGAGCTGCCCGTGTACTGCATCCGTCCTGTGCCGTGCTGATATCCGCATCCCCAGGTAGGGCCTTGGCTGATAGTTCGATTCTTCTGCAGATAAGCTCGTAGAGCCCATAAGAGCAGACAGAAAAGAATAAAAGCGGCCATTAGGATAGAGATCTGTCCCATAAGTTTTGAAACGGCGGTCAGCTCACCCCCGTAATAAGCAGCGGAGGAACAGACACTCTGTGCAACGGGAATTACCATCTGAACAGCCCCGGCTCCGCCGAAACCAAGCAGGGCACAGCAGAATACCAAGATAATCATGGGCCATAGCATGCTCGGGGGGGGGTCTTCACTCCCCTGACAACAGTCTGTTCGGCTTTCACCGAGAAAGACAACTCCAAAGACCTTTGTAAAACACATAACAGCCAAACCACCAATCAGAGCCAGGACAGAAATGACCGCAAGAGCTGCCAGCATCAGATCCGTATTCATAGAGCTGTTGAAAATGGCACTTTTATAGGAACTGAGATAGATCATCACTTCGCTGACAAATCCGTTAAAGGGGGGCAAACCACAGATAGACAGGGAAGCGATAACAAAGATCCCTGAAGTAACAGGCATTTTTCTAGCCAGACCACCCATGGAATCTATATTCCTTGTTCCAGTGGCATGGGCGACCGAACCGGCACTCAGAAAAAGGACCGTTTTAAATACGGAATGATTTAAGACATGCAGCAGTGCTCCGGCAATACCGATTATACCAGCAGGATTCCCGTAAGATAATCCCAGTATTCCAATACCGAAGCCCATACAGATAATCCCGATATTTTCGACACTGGAATACGCCAGCAACTGTTTCAGATCATGCTGAACCACCGCATATAACACGCCGCCCAGACCGGAACAGATACCGATGGCAATAAGCGTCCAGCCCCACCAGGGAGACCAGACATCCATAAACATTACCATCCTGATAAGGCCGTAAATACCAGCCTTGATCATAACGCCACTCATAAGACCGGACACATGAGAAGGAGCCGCAGGGTGTGCTTCAGGCAGCCAGACATGCAGGCCGAAAAGTCCCGCCTTTGAACCAAAACCAATAAGAGCCAGTATAAAAAGAATATTGACAGAAGCACTGAGCCCTGCCATATGGTTAAAATCAAAAGAGCCGCTTTCATTGCTGGCGATAATAAACATGGCAAACAAAAAGGCAGTACCCAGATGCGTCGCCGCCAGGTAAACCCACCCGGCCCTGCGAACCTCTTTCTTTTTATGATCAAACATAACAAGGAACCAGGCTGCAAAAGACATAATTTCCCATGCCATCAGGAAGAGAATTCCATCCCAGGCCAGAAGTACAAAATACATCCCCCCCGAGAGCAACTGCAGGAAAAACCAGTTATATTTTACAGAGTACTGCGTCTTATAATGGCTCATGTAGCCTATGCCGTAACAGACAGCCAATACAGAAATAAACAGAACGGGGATACAGAACCAGGCGGATAACAGGTCCATGTGCAGATGAAAAGAGCCTAAAGGAAGATTCCAGACAGACATAAAATCGAGGCTTCCCTGCCCGCCTAGGACATGAACAACAGGAAAAATCCCGCAAAGAGCGGCAATAAGAGAACCGGCTAAGGCAATCAGGCCACTTGAAGAGGATTTTTTTTTACTTATAAGCAGCAGAAAAGCTGAAACCAGATAGGAAAGAAGAGGAAGAAGAATCAGTATTGTCATTTGTTTATCTCTTTGTTATCTATTAACGGCAGCAGCTTCCGGAATAAGCCTCCGGCTCGCCTGATTTTAAAACACATTTATAAGGAGGGGGGCTGTGAAAGTTCCGTCTTATTGAACTTAACTCGCTCATTAAATCTACAGGCGAGGTTGCCTCCCTCTTTAACCCAAATATCTTAATATTTTATAATATCTCTCAAAAAGAAACTAGTCATAAAGAAAAAATGAGAGGGGAAATTATGCCTTATGAGATAAAACCTGGGCCTGAAGGGTCTGCTCATATTCTGCCAATGCTCTGACAACCAGCTTCTGCTGGGGAGTAACATCGGTAGAATACTTGAGCTGTTCCAGAATCTTCAGAAACTCCCCATGATCCACCACATTTCGGGCTTTTGGAAAGAGAATCCGAGCGGCACAGGAGCTCTTCCAGATGCGCATTTCCTCCTCATCCAGGGTCTGAGGAAAGTTCCTGCCGATAAAACGACGGAGCATTTCAGAAATCCGGGGATCGTGGAAGTTCAGGGTCAGAGTCTTCAGCTCTTCGGGAGGAGTCTTATGAATTATCTTGAGACGGACCTTATCATCATCCCGAAAAAAACCTCCCGAATAGATCTGCAGATCAGGATCTTCCTCTGAGGGAAAAGCAGGCTTTTCCTTTTCGAAGACCTTACGAACCTTCTGCAGGAGTGAGGGATCAGAGAGGAGCAGATCCCAGTGACGCATACAGGCATCACGGTCAATCTCAAGCCTTTCGGCTGCCACGTCATCCAGAGTACTGAGAGGAGCAACCACGGGACATTTCCCCAGATGAATACTTTTAAGAGGAATCCGGTCCAGCCCCTCTTCGGCCAGCTGTTTTGAAGGAGTAAAGACACGGCGGCGGATCTCCTCCACAGGCAATTCCAGTAGAGGAGCCGGATCATAACGGAGATCAAAACAGTGAACCATATTTCGGATCAGCGGATCGGTCACCAGAGGAGCCATAAGGGTCGTACAGCCTTTTTGACTGGTAAGCATGCCAGAAGTATGAACAACAGGTTCTCTTGTATCCAGATTGATAATCCGTCTAAGATCATCCTTCTTTCTATTATGAAAAACCCAGCGAAAGAGCTTGGGCTGTTTATCAGAAATAAGTTTAGCCAGCCCTATGGTGGCATACACATCGGAAAGAGCATCGTGGGCATGTTCGTGAGTAATACCGTTTGCTTCAGAAAGTTTCTCAAGTTTAAAGAGAGGACGACCATCTTCATGCTGCGGCCAGTTGATTCCCTCGGGACGCAGATCGTGGGTAGCCCGGACGAGATCCAGAATATCCCAGCGGGAATTTCCGTCAGCCCATTCTCTTTTATAGGGATCAAAAAAATTCCTGTAATAGAGGTTCCGTATAAACTCATCGTCAAAACGGATGCTGTTATACCCGACCACACAAGTTCCCGGCCGGGAGAACTCTTTGTCTATTGCTTTTATAAAATCATACTCCCGGAGTCCCTTTTCCAGGGTTTCCTGGGGAGTAATACCTGTAATAAGACAGGCATAAGGATCGGGTACATAATCCGGGCTAATCCGGCAGTAAAGGACAATAGGGTCCTCCACCACTTCAAATTTATCGTTTGTGCGGACAGCGGCAAACTGAGCAACTCTATCCCAGCGGGGGTTCATTCCAAATGTTTCTAGGTCATACCAGAGAAGTGTCATGACTCTATCAAATCACGCTTGGGCAAAACAGGCAAGGTCCCGGGTATGACAAATGTGTTGTAAACGGCTCTTCTCTATTTGATGAAATCTCCCGGATATTGTATATTTTCAAACACTTATGAGGAGCGATTAATGAAATTACGCAGCAAATTTTTATTTATTCTAATATTGATTCCAATCATTCTTTTACTTGGCTTCTCGTTTCTGAGCTATAATAATCGACGTAATTTAATGATAGAAGAAGAGTTGAGAGTTCAAGAGGCGATTGCAAAAAGCACCGCAAATCTTATATCGGGAGAACTGAACAAATACAGCCAGATACTGATAAATATGTCCCGTTTACACAGTGTCAGAACAATAGTGAAGACAGCTGTAGATTCTCTTGATCGGAAGGATTATACCGATTTGGAATCTTTTGACAGTTTAACACAGGATCTCCAGTCTTTTATGATTGAAGGGCTTGTAGATCGCATATCCATGGGATCCGCTCTTGCTCCGGCTGTTCTGGCAGATAAATGGAGAAAAATGCCCTCTGATTTTGATGTACGGACAAAAAACTGGTACTCAGAAGCTGTAGCCCGTCGTGATTTCGTTCTGATAGAACCACTGATAAGCAATACGGATGGAACTGTTATAACACAGGCTTCTTATCCTATTATTGAGGATGGAAAAATACTCGGTGCGGTGGCTCTTCATATCGACACAGAAAATTTCCGCTCCCGCATCCGATCATTTGAAAAGGAAACAGGATTTGGTATAACTGTGTTTACCCGGCAGGGAACAATTATTTACCACACGAAAAAGTCCGAAGAGAAAATGTCTACATCGATTTTCACCATAGAAGATTACTATAACAACACCGTGGAAAATCCTGAAAATTTCCTGAATAAAATAAAAAATATTGAAGAGAATCCCACAGGAAATGTTGATATGAATGTAAAAGGGGGGAGAGGAAACAACAGATTGTTAAGTTACAGACAAATAGCGGGGACTCCCTGGATTATTGCAATTTCGTCTTCCAAAAATGCACTTGCCAAAAGTGCTGCTGCTAAAACTTTACCTTCGGTAATTCTCAGTTTTGTCGCAATGATGGTTCTTCTCGGTTCTATATATATTTTACTGAATTATTCAGTTCTCCGGCATATTAAAAAAACGTCCTCCGCTATCAGTGATATTTCTGAGGGAGAAGGTGATTTAACAGTCAAACTGGATATAAAGACAAAGGATGAAATCGGAGAACTCGCTTTATATTTCAATTCGTTTGTTGCAAAGCTCAGAAAGCTTATTCTGGATATTCAGTCTTCTGCCAATAACAGCGATAGAATCAAGGATGAACTTTCAGCTTCAGCAGAGGAGACCTCGGCAGCAATCAAAAATATAAAGAGAAATACCTCCTCTCTATTACAGGAAACAGAACGGATGAATCTGAATATAACGGAGAATGTTGCATCCACTGAACAGATTACGGCCAATATTAACAGTATTGACAATCAGATTTCAGAACAGGCCACTATGATGGAGAGGTCCATATCCTCCATTACAGAAATGATTGGTTCTCTCGAAAATGTCTACAATATCACTGTAAAAAAAGAAGAGTCTGTTCACCAGCTGGTTTCTATTACAAGTGAAGGGTTTAAAACGCTGACGGCAATGGCTGATGGATTTAAAACAGATGTTGTTGATAAAATAACAGGTATCTCCGAAATGGCCAGTACCATACAAAAAATAGCGTCCCAGACGAATCTGTTGTCCATGAATGCAGCAATAGAAGCTGCCCATGCCGGTGATTCTGGAAAGGGTTTTGCAGTTGTTGCAGATGAAATCAGAAAACTGGCAGATACTTCTTCAAAAAGTTCTGCCAATATAACAAAGATAATCAAAGAAATCTCTGCAGGGGTGTCTGAAACTGATTTAAAAACAAAGAAATCCGCAGAGGCTTTCAATGCGATAAATACAGAAATTGAGCAGACAAGGCAGGCATTTGATGAAATTTCGTCCAGTACCCGTGAACTATCTGTCAATGGTAAACAGATTCTGGAAGCAATGAACATTCTGAAAAATGCAACAACAAGTATTGAAGGAGCATCTAAAGAGGTTAGTTCCGGAGCAGAACTGGTTGTTCGCTCACAACTGAATCTGAAAGACAGCTCAGACCATGTCACCAGGGGAATGACGGAGATCAGTAATGGTGCGGAAGAAATTGTTTTGACTTCGAATGAGATTGTTAAAATATCTACTGAGTTAAAGGAAATTGTTGCACTGTTAATAGAGAGTACAGAAAAATTTAAAACCTGACATCAGAATAGGATGGACCCATGACATTTGAACCAACCCTTATTAAACTGCTTTTCCTGACAGTCTGTGCCATGGTTGCAGGGTTTATTGACTCTATCGCGGGGGGAGGTGGACTGATTACCGTACCGGCCCTACTGGCAGTGGGCATACCGCCCCACATGGCTTTAGGGACCAACAAACTACAGTCCACTTTCGGTTCCGGAACAGCGGCTCTCCGTTACAGCGGATCAGGCCTGCTTAAAAAGGATAAACTGGGGATCGGAGTCCTATTCACCCTTATAGGAGCGGCCCTGGGAACCTGGCTGATTCAGCTAGTACCGGCGGACTTTCTCAATAAACTGATCCCCTTAATCATGCTTGTCATGTTTTTTTACACCCTATTTTATCCGGACCTTGGAAAAAAGGAGCAGCACTCTCGGATTTCCAAGGGACTCTTCTATGTATTGGCGGGGCTGGCACTCGGTTTTTACGATGGGTTCTTCGGTCCCGGAACCGGTTCGTTCTGGACAATAACTCTTGTCACAATGGTTGGACTTGATTTGAAATCGGCCACAGCCAATACAAAGGTAGTCAATTTCACCAGTAATATTGTCTCTCTCACTGTTTTTCTGCTGGGGGGAAAGGTCATATTTATAGCTGGTATTATGATGGCATTAGGTCAGATTTGCGGGGCATGGATTGGCTCTCATCTTGTTATCAGAAAGGGAACAAAATTCGTTAGAGTCTTCTTTTTACTGGTGGTAGCCCTTACTATAATACGAATGTTATGGATTGAATTTCTTTCAGGACTGTTCTAAACAGCCTGTTTAACAGGAAATCCTTCTTTCAGAAACTCTCTGGATTTTTCCAGTTTACACATATTCAAACGGGGCATACAATTTTTTTAACAGGGACCGGATCCTCCGGTTCTACAATAAAATAAAAGAGGTGCATTATGACAGAAATTGTTATTATCGGAGCGGGTAGTCTGGTTTTTTCAAGCCGCCTTACGGCAGATATTCTCAGCTATTCTGAACTGGCTGATTCCCATTTCCGCCTGGTCGATACAGATCCACTCAGACTGGAATTTGCTGAAAAAATTGTTAACAGGATTTTCAAAGAAGGAAAATATCCGAATGCTTCTGTCAGCACTTATACAGACAGAAGGGAAGCCCTGAAGGGGGCCGATTATGTTATCATAAGCATCCTGATCGGCGGTTTTGAAGCCATACAAAAGGAGATTGATATCCCCCTGAAATACGGTATCAATCAGTGCATAGGCGATACCCTCACACCCGGTGGTATTATGAGGTGCCTCCGGACCCTTCCGGTACTGCAGGAAATAGTTGATCACATTCTGGAATACTGCCCTGAAGCTATGGTTATCAACTACACAAATCCCATGGGAATGCTCAGCAAGGGTATTATAGAACACGCACCCGGTCTGAAATATGTGGGACTCTGCCACTCTGTTCAGCATACGGCTGAAGAGTGGGCTGGAAGACTGGAAATTCCCCTCGAAGAGATCAATTTTGTCTGTTCCGGCATCAACCACGAAGCCTGGTATACAAAATTTGAACATAAGGGTAAGGATCTTCTTCCCCGAATCCGGAAACTGGCTGAAAAACCGGAAATCTGGTACGGCGATAGCGCCAGAATGGAGTATGTCAAACACCTGGGTTTCCCCGTAACCGAGTCGAGCGGACATGTTTCAGAATACAATCCCTGGTTCCGTAAGAATGAAGAGATGGTTAAACGTTACTGCCATGAAGAGTTTTCAGAATGGAACGGTGGCTTTGGATTTATCAAAGAACTTTATGACAGGCCGGACTGGCAGGATCAGATGAAAAAAATGGCAGTCTGGGAGGATCCCATTGATCTTGAACGAAGTGTCGAGTACGGCTCACAGATCATTCATGCCATGGAAACCGGGGAAACAAGCATTATCTATGGAAATGTGATAAACCACGGATGCATCGAAAATCTCCCTCAGGATGCGGTGGTGGAAGTCCCCTGTGTGGTAGATAAAAACGGACTGAAACCGGTTTATACGGGAAAGTTGCCTCCCCATCTGGCTGCCCTGAATACCACTCAGCTTCTGGTACAGGATCTGGCTGTCAAAGCAACTCAGCAGGCTGATCCTGAAATGGTTTTCCAGGCCATGGCCATGGATCCCCTGACCGCCATGAGCTGTACCCTGGATCAGATCCGTGCCATGACCCGGGAACTGATGGAAGCTCATAAGGAATGGATCCCTGTAATGAAGGGAAAGATCCCTGCAGATAAACCATTAATTTATAGGGAAAAACCCGTTGGCCCGGTAGAAAAACATCTGGATCCAGCCAAAGCCAATCAGTAAATCCGCCGGGGTTCTTGGAATTGACAGAGAGGAATTATTGGCTATAGTAAAAAACAATGGAAAGATTTTTACGGATTGACCGACTCATCGGCAAAGACAAGAGAGAAACACTCAGTGATAAAAAGGTCTGCATTGTGGGAATGGGTGCTGTTGGTGGTTATGCCCTGGAATCCCTGGCACGCAGTGGCGTGGGAAATTTTCTTCTGGTAGACTTTGACAGGATAAACCTGACCAATATCAACCGCCAGATTCTGGCTCTGGAATCCACCCTGGGAGTGCTGAAAATAGAGGCCGCCAGACAGAGGATTCTGGATATAAACCCCCACTGTCATGTGGAACTGTTCCCGGGATTTGCCCATAACGAAACAATGGATGAGATTCTAGGCTATGAGCCCCATGTCCTCATCGATGCCATAGACTCCATGGCCCCTAAACTGACCCTTCTGGAACAGTGCTGGAAACGGGATATTCCCGTGGTATCCTCCATGGGGGCCGCCCTCAGAACCGATCCTTTCGCCATCCACAAGGCAGACCTGATGAAAACCCACAGCTGCCCTCTGGCCAAGCAGGTCAGGCGAAAACTGCGTCGCCGGGGAGTGGGAAAAGGGATTACAACCATCTACTCTTCTGAAGATGTGGTATACGACTACCGGGATCCCTCGGATGAGGATAATCCCCATGGAAATGAGCAGGAACTGGACCGCGGACGGAAACGCCGGGTTCTGGGCAGCCTGCCTACGGTAACAGCCATGTTTGGTCTGCACATAGGTCATGCGGCCCTGGAAAAACTCCTGGGAGAGGTTGCTGAAAAGCCGGGGTGAATGAGGAGGAGCCCTTTTCCCACAAGCTGAGACTGAATCAGTTGCCCTGATCCACAAACCGAAGCTGGTTCACCCGGGCCGCAACCCGGATTCCCAATCAATTATTTAAATGAGGCCAGCAGAGCCACCAGAAAATCTCTGAAAGGTTCCAGTGACGGAAGGTAGAGTCTCTCTTCAGGCGTATGGGGATGCTTAATGGTCGGCCCGATGGAGATCATATCCATTCCGGGATACGTATCACCAATCAAACCACATTCCAACCCTGCATGTATAGCTTCTACAATAGGCTCTTTTTTCATCAACTCCGTATAGATCTCTTTACAGCGCTGCAGCAGAGGAGAGCTCATATCGGGCTGCCAGGAGGGATACTTGTTAACAGTTTCGCACTCCCCCCCTGCCATTGCAGCCAGATCGGCCATTCTGAGGTTCATATCCTGCAGTTCCGACATAACAGAACTACGCTGACTGGTCAGAAAGTGGGCGGAATCTTTTCGTACTTCCATCCAGGCCAGATTGCTGGAAGTTTCCACCAGATCTTCAATATCCGATGAGACCTTTTCAACCCCATGAGGAATGAGACGCAGGGTCCGGAGCAGAATGTTACGGGAAGGATCCGTCAGACAGCTACCCTCCCCCTCTTTTTCATCCTCCAGAACAACTGTAAGACCGGGGTCGGAGCTCTTTAGTTCACTCAACAAAACTTCCCGCCATTCGGCGACAAGAGTGTGGCAGACAGCAACTTCTGTGGATGCTAAGGCAAACACAGCCTCGGCATCACGACAGATAGCGTTGGAGGCCCCGCTTCCTCCGGATAAAGAGATAAGTTTCAGTTCTGTTTTTTCACAAAGGGAAGCAAGGATCCGGCCAGCCATTTTCAGGGCATTACCGTGGTTCAGACTTATATCCATTCCGGAATGGCCACCCAGAAGGCCTCCGATTGTCAGTTTAAAATAAGCCATTCCGGAAGGAAGTCTCTCTTTCTTCAGGGGAATGGAGAAAATACTGTCTGCCCCACCGGCACAGCCGATGGTAAAGATTCCTTCATCCTCGGAATCCAGGTTCAGCAGGATCTTTCCCTCGATAAATCCCTCTTCCAGATTATTAGCTCCAATAAGACCGATCTCTTCATCGGAAGTAAGCAGAATCTCAAGGGGGGGATGTGCCAGGAAGGAATCTGTGGCTATATCCATGGCCAGAGCCAGAGCAATACCGTTGTCCGCACCGAGGGTGGTATTATCCCCCCGCATCCAATCGCCTTCCACAAGGCATTTTACGGCATCCTTTGTAAAATCATGATCAGAATCGGGTGTCTTTTCACAGACCATATCAGAATGCCCCTGCAGGACGACGATGGGAGCCTTTTCATATCCCGCTGATCCGGGAACTTTTATGACAAGATTATCTGTTCCGTCCCGATGCAGAGAAAATCCCTGATTATGAGCCCAGTCGGTCAGGTAGCGGCAGATGGGTTCTCTATTACCTGATTTCCGTGGAATCCTATTGATTCCTTCAAAAAATCTTAAAATATTATCTGTTCTACTCATTATTTGCTCCTTTTGGCAAGTATTGTTTTCACAAGAAGGACAAGTCCCATAAGGACTGAAAGTATCATCACAAAACGGTCAAAGATTAAGGTTGTTCTGGTATAAAAGGTCTCTTTTTCATCATAAACAGGAACATCCACAGTCAGATGGTCCGATGTAAAAGGTTCCAGCCAATGGGTGATTTTCCCGTTGGGATCAATCAGACAGGTAAATCCTCCATTGGTAGCACGAATCATGGAGCGACGGTTCTCGACACTCCGGAATACTGCCATCCCCGCATGTAGTATGGAACAGGCTGGAGCGGGAGACCAGGAGTCATTTGTCACATTTACAAAGACCTGGGCACCTTCCCTTACAAAATTGCGTGAAAGGTATCCAAAGGTATCTTCAAAACAGATAAGAGGAGCGGCCTTGACCTTTCCCATATCAAACACAGTATATTCATCCCCGTGGAGATAGAAGGTGGCACCGTTATTCAGAATATACTTGTAAAATCTCGGAAAGATTTTCTCAAAAGGGAAGTGTTCGCTAAAGGGTACCAAGTGGATTTTATGGTAGGTATCCACAATATTTTCACCATCAAAGACAAGAACGGCATTATAGGTCTTCCTTTCTCCCGCAACCGCAATAGTCTCATTGTTACCTAAAATATAGGGAACATCCTGACTTTCAAGGAAGGACTTTAAGTCCTGCACCAGATTAAACTTTTCACGATTGTCTCTGTGGCGGTCATGCCATGTAATACTGGGAACAAAGGCAGTTTCCGACCAGACCACAACATCGGGGTTCTCCAGAGCGGCATCTTCCGAAATATTTACCAGTTTTTCAAGAGCTTCTTCATACACTTTCAGACCACTGCGCCAGGCATTGATATTATGCTGGATCAGAGAGCTACGCCATTTTGGGGTATTGCTATAGTCCACTTCAGACATAGCGCTATAGGCAAAACTGCTCAATAATATTAGCAGATAAATACATCCCGGAACTGTCAAGAAGGCTGCCTTTTTAAGTTGCGCCAGACCTCCCCCCTCCTCTTTTCTGAAGCTCAGGTAGCGTGCAATCCAAACTGACGGGAATATCACCAATAGGGATACTCCCAGAACACCGGTCAGATCAGCCACTCCGATCAAACTTGTCAATTTGTACTGGGAGTAACCCAGGATTCCGTAGGAGTATCCCAAGAAACCCTGGACTCTGAAAATCTCATAGGCCAGCCAGAAAAGAACCTGTACAAGGTATCCCCAACGGGAAAACACCTTGTCCGCCCATTTAAATACGGGAAACCAGAACATAAAATACACCCCGTAAATCATGGGAACAACCACAAAGGAGACTGGATTAAACTTGGCCAGCCAGAAATTGAAAAGAGTATAGGATATATACCCGTATAACAGTCCGTAGACCACACTTTTACCGTATCCTATACGGCGGATCAGCAGGAATACAGGGATAAGACAGAAATAGGCGAGGAAACCGAAACCCCAACGGTAGGCAAAGTTTGGAAAGGCCAATGCAAAAAGCAGGGCTCCCGAAAGAAGCAGAGCCAGTTCACTCAACCATGGAAAACGCTTAAAAAATTGCTGCATAAATGAAAAACTCCTCATGGAAATAGATCCAGATACAGTGTGGATACAAGGAATGATTGTACCTGAATTCCAACTATGAGGATAGCCTTTCCTTCCTGAATGCTATTTTGCTATATTGTACGAAATTACTTATAATTGGGAAGACAGGAGCTTTAATGTTACAGCAGGGATATGTACTGACGTGTGAAAGCCTAGACAAGGGTGGGAAACACGAGATCCACCTTTCCGGTTGCGCCCCGGAAGGTCCCTTCTTTATCATTATTACGGATAATTATCCTGTTTTTTTTATTCCTTCCGGACAGGAGCTGTCTGATCTCGAGTTCCTGATGAGACGCCCCCTGAGACTGCGTTCTTTTCAGGGAGCCTCAATTGATGCCCTCTACTTTAAAAATCTCCACCAGTTTTATCGGGCAAAAGATACTCTTCGAAACAGGCAGATAAGGATTTATGAATCGGATGTCTACCCGGCAGAGCGTTTCCTTATGGAAAGGTTTATCAACAGCGGTATCGAATGGGACGGGACGGGCAAAGACAGCCCCGACGGAAAAATCTACTACGATCCCCCCATAAAGGCTAAAAGTCAGAGGGGAGCCTTCCGGACTCTCTCCATAGATATTGAGACAGGACAAAACGGTCAGGTCTACTCCATTGCCATGCATGGAACCGGCACTAAGCTGGTCATTGAGGAGTTCTCAAAGGTTCTGATCCATTCGGATCATAGCGGCGGAGCCGGAGTATACCAGTACTGTCGTGGCGAAAAAGAGACAATTCAGGCCTTTCTGACATGGATACGCAAATGGGATCCTGATCTGATCATAGGCTGGTATGTGATAGGCTTCGATCTGAAATTTCTGGCAGACCGTTGCCTGCACCATGAAATTCCCTTCAACCTTGGCCGGCAGGATCAGCCCGTACGGATAAAGGAAAACAGAGCCGGTTTCTATTCTGCTGAGACTAGAGGCCGGCAGATTATTGACGGCCTGCAGACTATGAAACAAAATTTTTTCAAATTCAAAAACTTCAAACTGGAAACGGTAGCCCAGGAGATACTGGGCAGGGGTAAGGACATCTCCAGCGAAGAAGACAAGGTAGAAGAGATAGAGAGACGCTACAGAGAAGATCCGGAAGCCCTGGCACGGTATAACCTGGAAGACTGCCGGCTTGTTAGTGAAATTTTTCAAAAGACCAAACTACTGCCACTGATTGCTGCCCGCAGAGAGCTGACAGGGATGCCCCTGGACCAGGTAAACCGGACTGTCGCTTCCTTTGACCATTTTTACCTCCCCCGGCTACACAGACACGGTTACGTAGCTCCGGATACTGTTGATATTACAGATAGGGCGGCCGGTTCCGGTGGCTATGTTTTTTCTGAAGATCCCGGACGTTATGAAAATGTTGCAGTTCTGGACTTTAAGAGCCTCTATCCGACAATTATCCGGACCTTCCATATAGACCCCCTGGCCCTACTTGAAAGAAATGAGGATTCCATAACAACTCCCTCGGGACACAGCTTTTCCAGGAGAGAAACAATCCTGCCGGAATTCCTGGAAGAATTGATGAAAACCAGAAAAGAGGCAAAAGAAGATAACAATAAGAACCTGGCTCAGGCAGTTAAGATTCTAATGAACAGCTTTTATGGGGCCATGGGAACAAGCGGCTGCCGTTTTTATCATCCCGATCTTCCCGGTGCTGTTACCGGAACAGGCCAGTGGGTTTTAAAGGAAACTGTCCGCTGGCTGAGGCAAGAGGGCTACAACGTCATATACGGAGACACCGATTCGGTATTTATTTGTTTCAAGGAGGAGGAACTGCGGGATCCCGATCAATCAGGACAGCATCTGACAGATAAGATCAATCATTTTATGGAGATGAAGATTATGGAGGAGTCGGGAGTCTTCTCTCATCTGGAAATAGAGTATGAGAAACATTACAGCCACTTTTTCCTCCCTCCTTTGAGAGGCAGCGAGACAGGAGCGCGCAAACGCTATGCCGGAATGCTTATAAGGGGAGGTCTTGAAACCCTCGAGTTTACCGGAATGGAGTATGTGCGTTCTGACTGGACCGAACTGGCCCGGAACTTCCAGTATGAACTGTTCCGCCATCTCTTTCAGAATGAAGATTCTGCGCCATGGATCCGCTCCTACGTGGAAGATCTGAAGGAGGGAAAGATGGACGATGAACTAATTTACAAGAAGGGTTTGAGTAAATCTCCCGAGGAGTATACCAGCCATGTCCCCCCCCATGTACGGGCGGCTCTGCTGCTTCCTCCCGAAAAGAGAAAAGGCCTCAGGACAATTCAATATATCATGACAACAGAAGGTCCCCGGCCTCTACCACTGAGAGATGAAAAACCCGACTATGAGCACTATATTGAAAAACAGCTACGTCCACTTGCCGAATCGGTTCTACCCTTTATGGGACTCCACTTTGATGAAATATTTTACGGGAAACAGCTCGATTTATTCAAATAATCAAACTAAGACCTATTCATGAGCTTTCAAAAACAGACGTTTATCATATATAATGGAATTATCTGGAGAAAATCGAATGGATATACCGATAGATTTGCAACAGCACATTATAGAAGAGCTTCAATCGGATAACGTTATTGTGTTCGTTATGAGCTGTGGAGGGGAGTACCTTTCTCTACTGGGAGGATCCAATAGAGCCCTCTATTCAGACGGAAGTTTTCTGATCGGAAAACACTATAGTGAAGTCCTGAAAGAAAAGAAGGCAAAGTATTTCCAGTCATTGATTGACAAGGTCGTCAGTACCGGTTCTGCACTGGAAGTCGAATATGAACTGGCCACTTCAGATTTTTTCAGCACCCTGCCGGGCGGTCCGGAAGCTCTCCAGAATTTTCATGTGACGATTCTTCCATACAGACGTGTCAAATCAGATCCTCTTGATAAGATTTTATGGATTGTAAGAAATATCACGAAATAACTTCCTAACGAATTATGAGGAATTTACTATTTTTCCAAGATCCATAGTTGACCTGACGTCTCATTCTCCCATAATGGGAAACCATGGAATTACTATCACCCGCAGGAAATGTGGAAAAACTGAAATACGCGTATCAATACGGTGCAGACGCCGCCTATATAGGCCTGCACAGTTTCTCTCTCCGGGCCAAAGCGGATAACTTCGGCCAGGATGAAGCCAGTGAAATTGCCAGAATCAAAGGAGATAAAAAACTTTTTTGTGCCCTGAACATATACTTTCATAATCAGGATCTGAAAAGACTGGAAGAGTCTCTGGAATCCTTTGAGGCCTACCCCTTTGATGCTTTTATTATAAGCGACATGGGAATCGTCAGAACTCTGCAAAAACATTTTCCCGGAAGAGACCTCCACCTGAGTACTCAGGCTAATGCTCTTAACAGCGAATCGGCCAAACTCTACCGGGATTTGGGTTTCAAGAGAATCATCCTGGGAAGAGAGTGTTCCCTCAAAGAGATTGAAGAGATCCGCCAGGCCGTTCCCGACGTGGAACTTGAAACTTTTGTACACGGTGCTATGTGTCTGGCTTATTCAGGCCGTTGCTTCCTAAGTAAATGGATGATTGACCGCAGTGCCAATGAAGGCAGCTGTGCCCACTCCTGCCGTTGGGATTTCCGCCCCATGGAAGGACCTGCCAACACCGAGATGGTTCTAGAAGAGAAGCAGCGTCCCGGAGAATATTACCCGATCTATGAAGGTGACGGTTTTACCTCCATATTATCCAGCAAGGACATCTGTATGATCGATCATTTGAAAGATCTCAAAGATGCCGGAATCGATTCCCTGAAAATAGAGGGAAGAATGAAATCCATCTACTATACGGCTATTGTGACAAGGGCCTACAGAAAAATGATAGAGTCCCTCGAAGGAAAGGATATCCCGGACCTTGATGGATACAGGGATGAGATATTCAAGGTAAGCCACCGGAAATTTTCCACCGGTTTTTACTATGGAAGAGATGAGATTGAACAAGCTGCTGAAAAACCGGAAAAGGCTCAGTATAAGTTTCTTGGTTCTATCGGCAGAGCTGCGGGAAATGGTCTTTATGAACTGGATGTAAAGAATCAGATTTTCCCCGGAGAGGAGCTGGAATATATAGGACCAGATCTGCTTTATACGGCAGATAGCAGTTTCTCACTGGAAACTCCGGAAGGAGAACCCATGACCAAGGCGGACCATGGAAAACCCTGCCTGATAAAGCCGGGAGTTCCCGTGGAGGAAGGATTTATTCTCAGGAAGAAATGGCAGCACTAATTTGATTACTTTTCTTGAATTACCCTCTTTAGAAACCTATGCTTCTAAAGAGTGGTGATTTCCCGATGAATAAATACTACAAACAGATGAAAATACATAAATTAGTTTCTTTCAGCAGAAATTATATGATCAGCCCGAAAGATCGGGGTAGCAGAGATTCTCTACTTTATTGGCGTCAGACTATTTTTGTGTCTCTACTGTTGACGATTCTGACACTGGGGTTATTTGCCTCTTTAAGCGGGGCCTTTCAGTTTTTAAAAGAAGAGAATCTTCCGATGGCCATAGTTGTTATTCTCTACTATCTCATTTTTTTCATCATTGCTTTTGTCAGGACAATCAGCTACCAGATCCGAATAATGTTTTTAGACATAAGTCTTTATATTATCGGGATCTCTTTACTGATAAGCACGGGTCCTTTTGGAGCCGGACTACTCTATCTATGCGCTTCATACATCTATCTCTCAATCAATATTTCAAGAAAACACTTTTTTTTATTTTCTATTCTCAATATCTTCAGTCTCCTTCTCCTCAGTTTTTTTTATCAAACAGGATACCTGGATGAATACAGGATATCAGAATACGGCTCTACCTGGTGGATCATTCTGATTAACCTGATTTTCATCAATATATTTATTACAAGAATGGTTGGGATCTTTCTCTATGGAATGGAAAGACGATTTATCAAGGAAAGAAGAGCCAATAAAACACTGAGACGTATGCGGGATAGAAACAACAAACAGATCCGCCTTCTGAAATCACTCAGACAGATAGGAAATTGCCTATCTGATAAGCGCCTTGAAATGTCCGAAAGACTGAATATTCTGCTGAAAAATCTTCATACAGAACTTTCGATCGATGCCTGTGCATTAACCTTTGTCAACAGAAATACCGGAGATTCCAGCTATCTTTCGTCCTCCCCTGATACTCCTATAAACGGTCCCTTCCCTATCCCGAGTTTTTCCGGTCCTTATCTGATGAGAGACCACCAGAACAGACGGGACCTGAAGGACAGTACCGCCATGATGCGTCAGTTAAAGCAGGGGCAGATATACTTTGGTAGTCACTTTTATTCAGCAGAACAGAAAGGTTTTCTGGAACTTCTTCTGAAGGAGCAACCTGATCCTTCGGAGTTGGAATACATTCAAATGAATCTCTTCCAACTGTCAGGAGCCATCACCAATGAACAGCTTTTCCATCAGCTGGAAGAGAGCCGGGATACCCTTGAGCTATCCTATGATGAAATCCTGAAGGCGTGGGCAAAGATTCTGGAACTCCGTGATATCGAAACCAAGGGCCACAGCCACAGGGTTGTGGATCTCTCTGTAAATCTGGCAAAGCTGCTAGAGCTCTCCGAAAAGGAGATAATCCACCTACAAAGAGGAGCGTTTCTGCATGATATCGGCAAGCTTGGTATCCCGGACAGTATTCTTCATAAAGAAGGTCCTTTAAACACAGAAGAATGGGATATTATGCGAAAACATCCACAAATTGGAAAAGAATCTGTTCAG
Source organism: Spirochaetaceae bacterium 4572_59 (assembly GCA_002084805.1). Classification (GTDB taxonomy): domain Bacteria; phylum Spirochaetota; class Spirochaetia; order DSM-2461; family DSM-2461; genus Oceanispirochaeta. The sequence goes on from NBMC01000003.1 coordinate 172,989, forward strand.
AATATCCCTTTTTTAAAACCTGCTCTCGATGTGATTTACCATCATCACGAACACTGGGATGGATCAGGATATCCCGCGGGTCTGGAAGCTGAGGCAATACCTCTGACGGCCAGAATATTTACTCATGCCGATGTCTTTGATGCTCTTATATCTGACAGGCCTTACAGGAGAGCCTTAACAAAGAAAGATGCCATTGCCAGTATGATCAGTGAGAAGGGGCAGATTTTTGATCCGGAGATTCTGGATATATTTATTAAAAATATTGAAATCATTAAGACGAAATTGGTTTGTTTGGATAATGTGGGAAACGAGCTTAGGCTCTATTTGAGTTTTGATGGAAGACCGTTGGCTATCTGTTGATGAGATTGCTGAGTATCTTGGTGTTAAGAGAGACACAATCTATAAATGGATCGCCGATAGAGGCATGCCAGCTCATAATGGTGCTGTGGATCAATACAGAGTGAATAAAGCGTCGTGCGTCTGTAATAAACGCTGGCCGCTGCAATAGTTTCCTCATACAGCATCTCAGCTGATTTCTGGAAATGTATCACCGCGGCTGACACGGCCGGTTTACAGAGGGGCTTCCCCGGAATTAGCGCTTTCCGGCAGCTCTGCTGATTCGGAAGGACTCTCCGGATGGATAAGCTCCTCATCTATAAGCTTGCGAAGCTCTCTGCGCCGCCGGCGGTCATACAGCTGTCACTCCCACCCGAGGGCATATCCTTGAACAGGACAGAACTCAAAATAAGGAGTCCCCAGGTCTCAGCATAGACATCGTGGATCAAATCCTCCGTCTCAGGATTAGGTATAGTACTTTGGTTCAGGATACAAGAGCATTATTCCCCAGTTAAAAGGACTTGCTTGTAGTTTTATTGCCACAGATCTGGAAGCGAAGCTGATTCACTCAAACCGGGGGATTTGGATAAATTGCAGATACTTGTTGCAGATGACGAGGATATGATCATGCCTCTTATGAATGGTCGCGAGACCTTCCGTTTGCTGAAAGAGATAAATCCTGATATTAAGGCAGTACTATCCTCAGGGTACAGCCTCAATGAGCAAGCCCAATCTGTCATTGCTGATGGTATTGCCGGAATCATACAAAAACCATTCACTCAGGTACAATTCGTTTCACTCATTGACGATGTTTTTTTATAGAAGATCAATTGCTGTTCTCTATTTTATATTCCTTACTGCAAACCATACCCCATGCTTATACTGAAGCGTTAAAAATGTACATTTGCGGAGGAATATTATCAGATTCTATTAATTACTTTGATTTAATTCGCTCCATCCTGCCCCGGCATAACTGGTCAGGATTTCATCCAGTTTTCCTTCGGCCTTCAGTTCGGAGACAGCTTTCTGGAATTTTGCAATCAAATCCAAATGGGCTGATTTGTTGGAAAACTGCAACCATTGGGTTTTGGTACCAAGAGAAATTACATCCTTTTCCAGCTTCGAGACATATCCATACTTATTGATCAGATAGGATAATACGATAGCGTTGCCAACGCCTGAGTCAATTCTTCCGGCAGAAAGCAACTTAAGCATGGTTTCGTAGTTGGGAACAGAATATTTAATAATGCCAGCATCATTGTCAAAGGCATCACTGATACTTGTTTTAGCAAGAACACCAACTCTATCACTGTTCTGCAAATCAGAAAAACTATTCAGAGGAAGGCCCTTTTTATTCATTGCAATAATATTGATCTTTCTAATCTCAGAACAATACTCTACAAACTTATCCCATTTCGATGCCCTGAAGAATATTGCCATATCAATTTCACCGGATTTGATAGCAGCAAACAGTTTTGTTTTAGGAACGATTTCGACATCGAGATCAACCCCTGCCCTTTCGGCAATGGCAAGCAGATAATCATAATGCTCTCCGCTTGGGTTCCCGGCATCAATAAATCCAAGAGGTTCAGATTCGAGAACATATGCTTTCAGAGTCTGGGCACTCAGACCGAATGCGGAAAGAGTAATAATCAGTAACAGAAAAACAGTTTATTTCATCTCATTTTCCTTAGATTCAATTTATAAAAACCTTCGTTTACGAAGGGTTTTATGATATTTTAAATTTATTCACTTCTTTCTCTAACTTATCAGCACTTTCACCGAGAATAATATTGATCCCGGAAACATTTTCCATAGCATTGTTAATTTCCGTGATTCCGATAACTATTTCACTGATAGCATTAGATACGACAGAAGCGACATTCTCAACTTCAGACATTGTTTTTTGTAAATTCTTTGAGGATAACTGCATTGCAGCGGAATTTGTAGTAACTGTTTGCGAAACATCAGTCAGAATAACCATGGATTTCTGTATTTGTTCAGATCCGCTGGCCAGTTCAGACATAGTTCCGGAAATTTCTTCAAATGATTCAGCCACATCCCTGACTTCGACATCGATTAGATTAAACGCCTGCTGTGTTTCTCCACTCAGGGTTGATGCTTTTTCTATCTTAGCCACAATATCACCAAGAACTATTGAAATATCACGGGAGTTTGAACTCGCGGTATCAGCCAGTTTTCTTATTTCATCAGAAACAACAGCAAAACCCTTACCCGCATCCCCCGCATGCGCGGCTTCTATAGCAGCATTCATGGAAAGCAGATTTGTCTGTGATGCAATATTGTTAATAATGACCACCATATCATTGATCTGATCGATATTCGTAGCAATTTCAGCAATGACGCTACTGGTTTCATTCAGCTTCATTCCCCCGGCTTGCGCTGTATCCACCAGAGTGGTGGTGGAATTCTTCTTCTTAACTGTAATACTGCTTATATTGGAAATAGAAGCAATCATCTGAGTGACGGATGCTGTCGTTTCTTCAACCATCGCCGCCTGATTTTCAATCCCATCCAGAGAACTCTGGGTATTGCTATTGATGTCTGTCACAGCCTTCATAGAGTTATCCACTGATTCATTGAGACTCTGGATCTGCTCCCTGGTCGAATTGATATTTGCAGTCATCTGATTTACAGAGGCAACTGTCTCCTCAGTATTTGAACCCATATCATTCTTCACTTCAATCGTTTGCTCAAGAGATACCTTAATATTGGATATTGATTCCTTGAGAGCATCAATGAAGCTATTAAAGTGGGCAGCCATCTCACCGATTTCATCATTAGATTTTTTTGTTAGATGCTTTGTAAGATCCCCTTCTCCCTGAGCGATATCTTTCAACATTAGACTGACATTGCGAATAGGAGTTATCACAATTTTTCCAATCAGAAATGCATTAAGCAAGATAATAATTAAAGCAATGAGATAGTTGATCAGTAAATTGGAAATAAAACTACTTTTGACCCGCTTGATAATTTCCCTTGCACTGAAATAGAGAGTAATTTCGCCCAGCTCAACAGCGTTATTGATACCATCATCGAAAATAATAGTTTTAGAACGGATTAAGAATTCTTCCGTTCCATATCCGTCAAAATCCTCAGTTTGTAAGTCATGGCTAATTTCTCCATTTTCAGTAAGAACTACTTTTATAATCAATTCCTGATTCAGAAGATCCTCCAATTGAAATTCGACCTGTTCCACCTCAAAATTAAAGAGAGGATAAACCAGAGAACTTGGAGCTATATCGATTACGGCATCAGACATTTCATTAAGGCTTTGATAGAGCTGAAGCTTACTACTATTGGATTGGTAAAACACAATTACTGAAAAAGACAAGATAGCAACTATAAATATTGCCAGCATGATCTTTAAGTTCAATTTTAAATTCTTCACTTGTTGATATCCTTTAAATGATTGAGGTTTTTCACTTGTTAAAAACATTACTATCTTTCTATTTGACTTAATCATAATCTGCTTTGACAATTTCTGCTAGATTTTTTTTCATACAAAAACCCACTTGCAAAAAACCAAAGGATTGTAGGATGATATTATATTTCTGAATTCTGGATGATCAGGATTATATTATTGAAATTTTGAGTGATATGCTGATAACCAAGTTATGGTAGCACCTCAGGATTACAATTTTATAGAAGAACTGGCATATGGGTATTCCTGGTAATACTCTGTATGCCTACTGTAAGAAATTACCCCAGGAGGATGAATTATTTTCTAATAATTCTTCCCCCTGTAGGGAATCCCGGAGTTTATAGTCTGGTTATCCTTTAACCGAACCGGCAAGGAGGCCCTTAATAAAGTATTTCCCCAGAAAGACATACAGAAGGAGCGTTGGCATCGCAGCGATGAGGGCTCCCGCCATCTGTACATTCCACTCAACAATCTGGCTCCCCGCAAGATTTACCAGAGCCACTGTAATAGGCTGAATGGAAGGATTCTGAGTAATGGTGACAGCAAACAGAAAATCATTCCATATACTGGTAAACTGCCAGATGATAACGACAACCATCGCCGGGGCGGACAGAGGAATAATGACTTTCAGATACGTTCCGATTAATCCCAGACCATCCATCAGAGAGGCTTCCAGCAGCTCATCAGGAACTTCTGCATAAAAGTTTCTGAACATCAGGGTGGCTATGGGTATCCCGTAAATCACATGGGTCACAATCAGATCCTATTATAATGGTGCAAATAGTAGCGGATATGACCAGAATAAAGCTGTTAATCAGATTAGGCAGCAGTTTTTCAAAGGCTTCAGAAAATGATTCAATGTGAAATGTTTTGGGGAATAACCACATTTCGGAGATACTGACATTGGCAAAACTCTTCAGGCTTGTCGCCAGGAGAACATAGACCGGTATTAAAAAAAATAAACAGAAAATTATCAGGGTCATGTACAAAAGAGTTCTGTTCACGTTCCTTTTCATTATTGGATTATTGTTAAGAAATGCCATATCAGTCTTCCTTCTTGAATGTTGAATAGAGGTAGGGCACTATCACAAATGCTACCATGATCAGCATGATGATTGAAATTGCGGCTCCCTCAGCATAGTGATTACCACGGAAGGTTGTTTCGAACATGAATAGTCCGGGGAAATCGGTTACAAAAGCCGGACCGGACCCGGTCATCGCATAAACAAGGTCAAAAATCTTTAAAGAGATATGTCCCAGAACAATCATGGCCGATAGAATAATAGGTTTGATAGAAGGAATGATAATAGCTTTTATTATAGTAAACTCTCCAGCACCTTCAATCTGAGCAGACTCGATCAGCTGCACAGGAATACCTCTCAGCCCTGCCAGGAACATCGCCATTGTATAACCCATATACTGCCAGGTAGCTGCCAGGATGATGGACAAAAGGGCAAAATTGAATCCTCCCATACTGTCTGTATTGGTATACCAACCAAAGCTGACGTTTTCAAAGCCCATCATCTGAAACAGAGAATTGATACCTACCGTCGGATTTAGCATCCATCGCCAAAGAACACCTGTTACGACAAAAGAAAGTGCAAGGGGAAACATATAGACGGTACGAAAGAACCCTTCACCCTTGATATTTTTATTAATCAGATATGCCAGAAAAAACCCGAAAAAGACACAACTGACAATGAAAAAAATAGTGAAAAAGAATGTGTTTAACAGATCAATCTGGAAACGGGTATTTTTAAACAGTTCAATATAGTTATCCAACCACACCAGGGTAAAATCAGATTTTATTCCATCCCAGGCAGAAAGAGAAACCCGAAAAGACCAGGCAATAAATCCATAGATAAAGACGACAACAACCAGGATGGATGGTGTCACCATCAAAAGCGCCTTTTTCCTATCTTTTTTTGTAAAAATCATTAGACCTCCCTGAAAAAAAGCGGGCAGCAATATGCAACCCGCTTTCAGTCAGTAAATTACTTTATTTCTGAGCATACTTTTCAGCAGCGCTTGTTAAATCCTCTACCGCTTTATCTACATCCAATTTGGTAACAAGAATGGTGACAATATCATTGATTCTTGTGAGCCATGCCTCGGAAGCAGCAGCGCCATGGGCGAGACTGGGAACAATAACATTTGTATTGAAATCATCCATAGCTTCATTCTGGTATTCATTATAGAGAGAACGATCCCCGTCGATACGGGCAGGAATGGAACCTTTAACAGGATTAAATGCATCCTGACCTTCCTTGGAAGCCAGAACAGTCAGCCATTTCTCGGCATTCTCTACATTCTTGATATCTTTAGGCAGACCGAAGGAATCAGAAAGCATAATAAAATTACCTTCTGTTCCAGGAGAGGGAACCCAATCCCAGACGACTTTCTGATCATAGCCCTTAGACATGAAGTATCCGGCAGCCCAGTCACCCATGACGTTCATGGCAGCCTTTCCCTCAGCAACATACTGAGCCGCATCCATATTGGAGATGGCGGAATGGTCAGCATTTACATATTTCATCATTTTGGCAAAGTTATTCAGAGCCTCTCTGACCTCAGGAGAATCCCAAGAGGTAGAACCATCCCACAAACCGTTATATTTTTCGGGTCCTGTGCTGGCCAGAATGACATTTTCCAGAAGATGAGTCGATGCCCAGATTCCTGTGTCGCCCAAAGACAGAGGAGTCACGCCATTACTGGCAAATACCTCGGCAACATTAAAAAACTCTTCCATTGTGCGGGGAGCTTCAAGAATAACATCTTTAGGAAATTTATCCATCCATCCGTTATCTTTAAGGATATAGGAAATAGGTTCCATAAAATCAGAGACAACCCATGTATCGATCAACTCATGACCGGCATGTACCTGAAAACTGTCAGGTGGATCGCCACCCTGCATTCTGGTAGCAAGAACAGCCTTGGCGTTGGTTCCAGCTCCTCCGGCAACAGTTGCATTGATAAGATCTACATCAGGATTCTGAGCCTGATAAATATCAATAATAGCATTAAGTCCTTCGGCTTCGCCTCCAGCCGTCCACCAGCTGAAAATTTCCATCTCGTTCTTTGCTTCCGATTCCTGTGCACCATTTGCAGATATCTGAAAAGATATCATCAGAGCAAATAAAATCGGTAAAACAACTAATTTTTTCATAGTCTTCTCCATTTATTTATTTAAAAAGCACCTTGCTTTTTATTACCATAGAAACAGATCCTCTCTCATTCCTGATTAAGCCGAGATTCTCTCAAGCCTCTCAATCGTCAGTATAACAGCACGTATGGAGTGATAATTAACCTTCCAGGAGTGACTCATATGTTCCCAGATGGGATTGCCTTCACGGCTTAACAGAGGCCACCACTCTCCTACTTCATGCTTAATCATGTGGTTCATCACAAAAGTATGAACGTTCTGATAGTTTTCCAGGTATTTTTCATCCCCATAGAGCAGGTAGGCATCCAGCATCCCTGTCAGGAACTCAGCCTGCTGCCAGAACTCCTTTGCCTGGTCGTAGACCTTCCTGCCGTCATGAGAACCCTCCACATAGACCCCGCCGTATTCCCGGTCAATACCGATTTCTGCATGAGCCAGGATTTTCCCGAACAGCTCATCGTAGTTATGCGGATCCTGCCCCAGGATCTTCAACGAATCGGTCAGCAGCCAGAAAAACTCGACATTATGCCCGTAGGAAGAATTATCAAGATTGTTAACTTTTTCCTGAGAATCTCCCACAAAGCGATCCCATCCCCAGATAATATCAAATTTAATTTGCGGCGCGATAGTCCAATCCTTATAAAACTGAGGGATACCGGTCCCGTACAGCGGATGCATAATCCGCTGTGTCAGCAGATCAATGATTTCCTGCAGCTTTCTTTTATGAACGTCCTTTCCGCTGCAGGCATACAGAGCCGTAAAGGCCTCCATAAGATGCATATGGACATCCAGAGTTTTCCTGTCTCCTCCCGCACTGCCGGGTCCACAGAGAATCCAGTCCTTCTCAAACATCTCCCAATAACCGCCACAGGAAGTTTCTGCAGCATAGATCTGCAGTAGATCAAAACATTTTTCAGCATATTCCAGCCCGCGGGGATCTCCTGAAGCACTTGTATAGGTCGCGAGGGCATAAATAGCAAAACTATGCCCATATAATATTTTTTTATCTATCAGGACTTCATTTTTCCTGTTGAAAAGCCAGTAGAATCCACCATTTTCAGAATCCCAGTAATTGTCGATGGCAAATTGAACACCCTTTTCAGCCAGGCCCAACAGGACGTTATCCGGATCAAATCCTTTGATATGAGCCAGGGAAAAAGAATAGATGCTACGCATATGTGCCAACAGCGATTTTTCATCACAGCCGGAATCATCACCATTTGTATCAAACTGGGTAATAAAACCGCCATAAGACTCATCCCATATACGGTTTTGCCAGAAGGGCAGCAATTCCTGGCTTAGATGACTACTCATCTCTTTCTTCCACAATTTGACCATTTCCAGATCCATATCATTTTCCTCTTTTCTTCTATTTCATAAATTATATTTATCTCAGTTTTTCCTTATTATGGAATCGGTTTCATAATAAATCTGTTTATTCTATTTGTCAACTTCAATAATAAAAACTATTACCAAATATTTTATTTACATACAACATAATAATTTATAAATTCATTGCTTTAATAAATAAACAAGACAAAACAAAGATTGACAGAATAGCTACTGAGGGATAATATCATTATAAATGTATCCGGTTACATTTTCAAAGCCCAGAGACTGCCATCGGCAGTATATGCCTGATGTACGCAGATACAAACAAAGACCTTATAAAATGCAAAATAGGAAAAACTAATGAAAGATCTCAATAAAATCATCGACAAATTTTCAAATACATCAATTGCTGTAATTGGAGATATTTGTCTGGACATGTATTATTTTCTTACTAACGAAAAAAGTGAAATATCTGTGGAAACAGGTATCGAGACACGCACAGTTTCTGCTTTCAAAAATGAAGCCGGTGGCGCTGGCAATGTGGCGATCAACCTGAAAACACTGGGTAAATGCAGTGTCGATATTTATGGTATGATCGGAGAGGATTCCTTTGGGGTTACCCTCAGATCGATACTGGAGAAAGCCGGTATAAACTGCCGTTTTATTCAAACCCAGAAGTCTGACTGGCACACCCATGTCTATCATAAGGTATACAAAGACGGCCGAGAGGAACCCCGCTATGATATAGGGAATTTTAACAAAGCCGACAGTCAGGCTGTTAAAACGATTCTAACGGACCTCGAATCCAATATTGATAAATATCAGGCAGTCATCATCAATGAGCAGATCATCCACGGCTACCACAATGAAGTTTTTCAATCCGGTCTGTCACGGCTGATTGAAAAATATGAAGACCGCTGTCTCTGGATCACCGACTGTCGCCACCTGAATAATATCTACAACAAAAGCATACGAAAACTGAATAACCACGAAGCCCGGGCACTCTTCCGGGAGCTGCATCCTGAGAGCACGGACCTACCGGAAGACAGGGCCCTGGCTCTTTGGCTTCATAGCTATTGGGGAAAACCGCTTATAGTCACCCTGGGAGAAGAGGGAGCCATTGCGGTCGATCAAAACGGCCAGATCCTGGAGACGGCAGGAATAAACCTGATCGGAGCAAAAGATACGGTGGGAGCGGGAGACGCCTTCCTTTCGGGCCTGACCCTGACTCTGGCCTCCGGTGGCACACTGGAGGAAGCCCTGCATATCGGGAATTCTTCTGCCAGTGTTTCGGTTAGCAAATTGTTTGAAACCGGTCACCCCGCAGTGGAGGAAGTTTTGGAAATGGGAAGCTCCCCCGATTACAGATACAATCCCGACCTGGCAAAGGATGACAGAAAAGCCCGCTTCCTGGAAAACAGCCCTGTTGAGCTGATCAATATCAGCCAGACAAACCGGCCTAAAGTGGTGATTTTTGATCATGATGGTACGATTTCAACCCTGAGACAGGGTTGGGAGCCTATTATGAAAGAGGTCCTGATACAGGCTGTTCTCGGTCAGTCCTTCGAGACAATCGATCCTGACAAGCTGAAAGATATCCAGAAAGAAGCGGATGAGCTGATTGAAAAAACGACAGGAGTGCAGACCATCATTCAGATGCACGCTCTCCGGGATATGGTCAGATCCTTCGGATACGTAGCCGAAGAAGAAATACTGTCTCCACTGGAATATAAAAAGATCTACAATGATAAACTGATGAAAATGGTATCCTCCCGGGTCGACCTGTTCCAGCGGGGACTGCTAAACCTGGATGATGTAACCATAAAAGGGGCCGTCCCGTTTCTTGAAAAGCTCAGGAAGGCAGGGGTAACTATCTATATGGCCAGCGGCACCGATCAGGAGGATGTACGACGGGAGGCGACCCTTCTCGGCTATGCAGATTACTTCAACGGTGGAATTTTCGGATCCGTGGGCGATGTGAACTGTGATCCCAAACGGATGGTGATTGAAACAATCATCAAAAACATCCCTGCAGGGATAAAACCGGAAGATTGCTATATTTTTGGCGACGGCCCCGTAGAGATGAGGGAAGCCTCCAAACGGGGGTTTACACGGATCGGACTTGTCAGTGATGAAAAACAGCGTTTTGGCACCAACCGAGACAAAAGGCCCCGTCTGATTCTAGGGGGAGCCCAGGCCCTGATACCGGACTTCTCCTGGATTAGCATATTAAGCAGATTCTTGAGTTGGGAGGTATAAACAATGGAATATTTTAATCGCTATAAGATGAATTTCTATCCCCTGGAATCCCGAATAAGTAAGGTTGAGATAAATAAAGCCAGCATTTCGCCAAAGGAAACTGCAGCCCCACTTGAAGAGACCATAAGCCTCCGCCTGAAAACCATATCCGAAGAAATCCGGGAGGCCAGAAAAAATAACAAACCAGTTATCCTCGCATTTGGTGCTCATACCATCAAAAATGGTCTGGGAAGAATCCTGGCGGCCCTTATAGAAGAGGGCTGGGTGACCCATCTGGCGACAAACGGAGCCGGTGTTATCCATGACTGGGAGTTCGCCTACCTGGGCCGGAGTTCCGAAGACGTAAAAGCCAATGTGGAAGAAGGTAAATTCGGAACATGGGAAGAATCAGGATTGTATATCAACCTGGCTCTGGTAGCTGGCGCCTATGAGGGAATGGGATACGGAGAAGCAGTCGGAGCCATGATTTGCTCTGAGGGAATAGATATTCCATCAGAAGAGCTTCTTATGGAAATTATTCAAAGCCCGAGTGAAGAGCTTTGGAAGCGGGCGGCAGCTGCGGATTACCTTGAACTGATCCGGGCGGAAAAACTCCCGGCCGGACGACTGTCCATCAAACATCCTTTTTCAGACTACAGCATTCAGGCCCGGGCGTTCAGAAACAACACCCCCTTTACCAGTCATCCCATGTTCGGACATGACATCATCTATACCCACAGGGCCAACAGAGGAGCCGCCATAGGACGCTGTGCGGAAAGAGACTTTTTATCCTTTGTCCACTCTGTATCCGGACTGGAAGGAGGAGTTTATCTCTCCGTTGGCTCGGCTGTGATGTCTCCCATGATCTTCGAAAAATCCCTCTCCATGGCCAGAAATGTGGCTCAGGCGGAGGGTAAGGATATCCGGAACTGTGCTATCCATGTGGTGGATCTTCAGGAGGAGACCTGGGACTGGACAAAAGGGGAACCTCCTATGGACAATCCGGCCTACTATCTCCGCTTTATGAAGACCTTCAACCGAATGGGTTGCCCCATAGATTACACTTCAATGGACAACCGCGACTTTCTGTTACAGCTCTATAAGCGACTAAAGGATTAACAATGAAAGAGAACTATTTAATCGGTGTTGATATCGGGGGAACAAAAATTGCTGTCGCCCTGGGAACAGTGGATGGCCGGATATTGAAAAAGGTCAAATCTCCCACTGATAAATCATACGAAACAGCCCTTGATATGGTCTGTCGTGATATTGAAGAACTGCTTGCAAACCTGGATAGATCTGCCGTCAAAGCCATCGGTATCAGCTGCGGTGGCCCCCTTAACAGCCAGCGGGGAATCATCTGTTCCCCCCCCAACCTTCCCGGCTGGGACGATGTACCGGTATGTCAGATTCTAGGAGACCGGACAGGGATATCCTGCTTCCTGGAAAATGATGCCAATGCCTGTGCCCTGGCGGAATGGATCTGGGGTGCCGGAAAGGGAACCCGGAATATGGTATTCCTCACCTTCGGAACAGGACTGGGCGCCGGGCTTATCCTTAATGGGAAACTCTATGAGGGGACAAGCGGCATGGCCGGAGAGGTCGGACACTTCCGTCTGGCAGAAAAAGGCCCCAGGGGATTTGGAAAAGAGGGATCCTGGGAAGGATTCTGCAGCGGCGGCGGACTGAGCCGTCACTACCAGATGCTCTACACAGAGAAAAAGAATGCCAAGGATATCTGCCGTCTGGCACGGGAGGGAGATAAAAAGGCTCAGGACGTCATCAACATTACGTCGCACTACCTGGGACGGGGAATTGCTCTGTTGCTGGACATACTGAATCCCCAGAGGGTTGTTATCGGCAGCATTTTTACCCGTGATGAGGCGCTTTTCAGAGAAAAAATGGAACAGGTTATCAGCCGGGAAGCCCTTGCCCAGACAGCGGCAGACTGCCAGATCGTTCCCGCCGCCCTGGGCGAATCGCTGGGAGATATGGCAGCCCTTGGAGTCGCCATGAACGGATTAAAAAAACAAGTCAGCAAGGACAATAGAAATGAAATTATCTGAAACAGAAATATTGATGATAGAAGATTTAGTAGCACGTTACCCGAAACTGGTATCTGCCCGGGAACAGATTGAAGAGGCAGCAAAGCTTCTTATTGAATCGGTAGAAAGCGGAGGGAAAATACTGATCTGCGGGAATGGTGGCAGCTCTGCTGACGCAGATCATATTGTAGGAGAGCTAATGAAGGGATTTATTCTCCCCCGTCCTCTCTCGCAAAACCAGAAAGAGGCCCTTAGCGCAGCAGGAGGAGAGACAGGACGACAGATGGGAGACCGCTTGCAACAGGGGATCCCTGCCCTCTCACTGAGTGCGCCGACAGCCCTGAATACCGCGTTTCTCAATGATGTGGATCCTTCACTGCTTTTTGCCCAGCAGGTCATGGGAATGGGGAATAAGGGTGATATCCTATGGGGAATCTCTACTTCCGGAAACTCATCAAATATCGTCGCGGCATCTATAGCAGCCAAAGCACGGGGACTGAAAACCCTGGCCATGACTGGAGAAAAGAAAAGCAGTCTGTCACAGATGTGCGATGTATGCATCAGGGTCAATGTACATGAAACCTATAAAGTTCAGGAACTGCACCTACCGGTATACCATACCCTTTGTTTGGTTCTGGAAAATCACTTTTTCAAGGACGGCCCCCGCTAAGTATTCTAGCCATGAAAGATAGAAATAATATCAAATAAGGATGATGATGAAGAAGAAAAATGTAACCATATCAGACATAGCAGCGGAAGCCGGGGTATCAAAGGCAACCGTTTCAAGAGTCATATCCGATTCCCCCAAGGTCAAAGCGGAGTTAAAGGCCAGAATTCAGCAGATAATGAAAGATCACTCCTACATTCCCAACCACCTGGCGCAAAGCCTGGCGGGGTCTCCCCGTAAAACAGTAGGAATCGTGATCGATGAGCTGACCAACTTCTTTTTTATCGAAGTGGCCGATGGTTTTGACCAGATAATCAGTCAAGCCGATTATTGCATGCAGATATCCAGTTCCAAATGGAATGCAGAAAAAGAGGTAAAACTAGTCCAGCATCTGATCAGCAACCGGGTGGATGGCATTGTTTTAGCACCGGTCTCGGAGGAATCTGAATCCCTTGAGATGCTGAAGTCTTCCGGGATTCCCTTCATCCTTATCAATGTCATCCCCACGCAGAAAGAGATAGCCTATGTCTCCTGTGATAATTATCAGGGAGGAAAGCTAGCAGCGGATTTCTTCAACAAGCTAAACCGTCCGTCCAACATCCTGATTACAGGGTTTTCTCATCAAAGCCTGTCTCTGCGGATCAACGGTTTCAAGGACAACTTCAACAGATGTGACAAACTGATCCATTATGAAAATATTAGCACCTATGAACAAGGATATGAAATGGCTTCTGTCCTTGTAGTACGTAACGGCCTTTCGGACACAAAAACGGCCCTGTTTGTTACCAATGACAATGTAGCTATCGGTATCATTACACGATTGCTGGAACTGGGAATCTCCATACCCGAGCAGGTTTCGGTTATCGGTTATGATGATATCAAGATTTCCTCTTTCTGCCGGGTCCCTCTAACTACCGTATCCCAGGGGATTAAAGATATAGGGAAAATCGCGGCCATGGAACTGCTGGAAATGATACAGGCTCCGGAGAGACCCAAGCCTAAACATAAAATTGAACCACAGTTAATTGTCAGGCAGTCTGCCATCCTTGACTGAGAAGGTTTGTGAAAAGATTGTTTTCTAGTTGTACTTGAGAACCTTATTAAAGAAACGGTTAACCCTTTCATCCCGCTGTTTCTCAAAAAGATCGATGGGCGTTCCCTGAGCAATCAAGCCACCGTCTCCCACAAAAAGGATATAATCCGACGCCTGCCTGGCAAATCCCATTTCATGGGTTACCAGAATGAGACGCATTCCCTCATCACGCAATTCTCCGATCAAGTCCAGGACTTCCGATGTATATTCGGGGTCCAGAGCGGAAGTCGGTTCATCAAGCAGAAGAAACTCTGGACGTATGGCCACAGCCCGGCAGATAGCAATACGCTGTTTCTGTCCGCCCGAAAGCATAGCCGGTTTTTTATGAGCCTGATCAGCCAGATGAAAACGTTCCAGCAGAATCAGTGCCTCCTCCAGAGCCTTTGATTCATTATAACCATGAACCTTAACCAGGGGGAGAGTAATATTCTGAAGAGCTGTGAGATGAGGGAACAGGTTGTAGGCCTGAAAAACCATACCAATCCTTTTCCGATATTCCCGCAGACTCTCTTCACTGAAAAACTCAATAGGGTGATCGTTGATAATAAGGCCACCCCCATCCGGTTTTTCCAAACCCGCAATCAGACGGAGAAGAGTTGTCTTTCCTCCCCCGGAAGGGCCAATAAGAACAAGAGCATGAACATCTTCCAGAGTGAGGGAGACCCGGTCCAGAACCTTCAGCTCTCCAAAGTGTTTAGACAAATTATCAAGTTCAAGTTTCATAGCTGAATTTCCTTTCCAGATAGCGTGTCAGCCGGGAGATAGGGACTGTGAGAATCAGATATCCTATAGCCAGAGGGATATAGGCTTCCATAGTAGAAAAAGTATTAGCATTCATCTCTCTGGCTGCCATGGTAAACTCTTTTATGGCAATAACAGAAAGAAGAGAGGAGTCTTTAATCAGGGACGCCAATTGCCCTGCCAGAGACGGCAGGATTCTTGTAATGACCTGAGGAAAAATGACATAAAGATAGGTTTGAAAAGGAGAGAATCCCAGAGACTTTGCCGTTTCACGCTGGGTTTCTCCAACACTATCCACACCTCCCCTGATGATCTCTGCGATATAGGCACCAGAGAAGAGAGCCATAATCAGAACACCCACAACAAAACGGTTATGCAATCCTGCCGCATTGGCAATGACATAGAAGAATATCAGGATCTGAACCAACAAAGGGGTCCCGCGAACAAGTTCCACATAAAAGCGCGACAGATAGCGGAAAGGAAGTATACGGCTGCTCTGTCCCAGACCGAATAGAACTCCCAGAATAATACTGAATACCAGAGCAAAAAGAGAAATCAGAAGGGTTTGTCCATAGCCTTTAAGAAAGTTCATTCTATAGTCGTAAATGGTCCCCCAGGCAAAGCGGTAGCCCAGGCGACTGAAACCGAACCAGAACACCGCCGCCAGAAGCAGGGCAACAAGACTCCAGCTGGCCACATGTGCCGGCCTGTTATTCTGACCTTCAAGGTCTGTAAAAAAATTCACAGTTTCTCCTAGTTTCCCAGATCAAAGAAGGAGGGCAGCCCAGCCTTTTCAAAAACCTGTTTTATTTCGGTCAGGTACTTTTTCTCAAGATCCTCAAATCCACCTTTTTTTCTGAAATCCAGAATAAACGCATCCACATCAGTCTTCAGGGGGCTGTCTTTTTTCATAGCCATCCCCCAGTCACCGTTTGTTCCAGGAAGGCTTTCCAGATTGACAATAGTGCTGTCGGGGAATTTTTTCTGTAGTTCATAGGTGGTCAGCCCATCGTATATAAAGGCATCAGCCTTACCCTGGGAGACTTCCAGGGCACAGGCGGCAACCTCATCAAAGATGCGTACATTGCCGGAAGGAAGATTATCCTGAGCCCATATTGCTCCAGTAGTTCCTGATTTTACGGCTGTAACAACAGCGTCTGAAGAAAGATCTGTATATCCGGAAACCATTGAGTCTTTATTGATCAGCAGGGTCAGGCCGGATGCGGCATAGGGAATAGAAAAATCCACAACCTTTGCACGCTCTTCGGTAATCCCCATCGAGGAGATGACCACATCCGCCTTTCCCGACTGCAGAGAGGGAATCAATCGGTATATTACTGTTTCCGAGAGAAAGAGAATTCAGCTGAAAGGAGTTCTTTAAAGCAAAAATTGAGGCTGAATGCCGTTTTTTTCAACATTTTTTAAAAATCATCTATTCATAAATAATTCCTCACTTTTTTCCCGTATTCATAAGAATAATATGGATTATTACCAGATACACAAGTTTCAATATTGAGGAGAAACGTTCTGTTCCGTTAATCGGAAATACTCCAGCTTGAACATCCCTTCTCTTTCTATTATCAATGGGAGCTAAATTATATTTTTAACAGAATAAAGGAGATTAACAGCTTTGCATGGGGTCCCATCATGATAGTTTTTCTGGTGGGTACGGGTATTTTTCTCTCAGTGAGCACTAGATTTTTACAATTCCGCAAACTGGGACAGGCATTTCATCTGCTATTCTCAAAAGAACACAGCGGAAGCGGAGATATTACTCCCTTTCTGCCACCATCGGAACGGGAAATATTGCCGGAGTAGCCACAGCTATCGTTCTGGGTGGACCGGGTGCAGTTTTCTGGATGTGGGTAACAGCAGCATTCGGCGGTGCTACAAAATTCGGGGAAGCCGTTCTAGCTATCCGCTACCGGGAACTTAATGAAAAAGGGGAGCAGTCCGGCGGCCCCATGTACTATATTAAAAACGGAATGAAAGAGAAGTTCGGGGGGAACTGGGCCTGGCTTGGTTGGCTCTTCTCCTTCTTTGGGATATTTGCCTCCTTTGGAATCGGAAGCATGGTACAATCCAACTCCGTTGCGGATGCTCTTAATATGAGCTTTGGTATTCCTATGATCATCTCCGGTGTTGCGATTACCCTGTTAGTCGGACTGGTCATCATCGGCGGAATAAAATCCATTGCCAGTGTGACATCTAAAATTGTTCCCTTTATGGCTCTATTTTTTATCGCAGGGTCTCTGATCGTTCTTTTTTCACGGATAAACATGATTCCCAAAGCATTTAATATGATATTTTCTCATGCCTTTTCAAGCACTGCTGTCAGCGGCGGTCTTATCGGAACGGTTATACGTCTGGGTGTCGCCCGTGGAGTATTCTCCAATGAGGCAGGTTTGGGAAGTGCTCCCATCGCCCATGCGGCCTCATCAAATGACAATGCCTATACACAGGGTCTGATTGCCTCTCTGGGATCTTTCATCGATACACTGATCATCTGTACCATGACAGCTTTGGTTATCCTTGTTTCAGGACTGATCAGCTTTGCTCCTGACGGCTTAATGATAGTGGCAGATGGACTGAACGGAGCATCTCTCACCACAAGAGCCTTTGATATAAACCTTCCCGGATTCGGAAAGTATCTGATCTCCATTGGTTTGGTTTTTTTTGCCTTCTCGACCATTCTCGGCTGGTACTATTACGGATCAAAATGTCTGGAATATATTGCAGGGACAGGATCTGTTTCATTCTATAAATGGATTTTTCTGGCTGTAACCCTGTTGGGATCCATTATGAAAATCGGAATTGTCTGGGATCTGTCGGATACCTTCAATGGTTTGATGGCCCTTCCCAACCTGATAGCCCTTCTTGCTTTAAGTTCCATCATTATGAAGACTGCTTCAGAAGGCGAAAAAACCTCGACAACTTCGAATTCTATTAAAAACAGAACTGCTGCGAAAATGGGATAAAAGAACTTCTGATTCTGAATAAAAATCCCCCCTGTACTGCAATACAGTTTCGGAGGGATTTTTTTTCAGAAGGAAGGAAAAAAATCAATCAGAACTGATTAGCCTACTTCTTTTAAAATATCTATAATCTGACCTTTCGTCAGAACCTTTCCACTTGTTTTTACATCATTATCAATCGCCAGAGCGGGGGTCATCATAACACCCATTTTCATAATATCCTGCATATCTGCAATTTTGACGATTTCGGCCTCAATGCCCATTTCACTCACAGCCTCTCTGGCATTTTTTTCCAGTGTTTTACATTTAGGACAACCCATACCGAGTATCTGTATATTCATAAGTATTTTTCCTTTTAAACTGGTTTTAGTTGTTTCTATTTTACGAAACATTGAAACTTTGTCAAGCTAAGATTGACAAAGTTTCCAATATTTGAAACATTATAGCAAGAATGATAACAAACGAAGAACAAATCCGATGCAACAGAAGGGCACATATGTTTAAAGCTCTTTCTCATCCCATAAGAATTTTTTTCCTGGAAAAACTGAAAGAAAAAAGCTGGTGCGTCTGCCAGCTGGCAGCCGAGGCAGGGATTCCAAAATCAGCCACCTCCAAACACCTGTCTCAGTTGAAAGAGGCAGGCCTTGTTGAAATTCATAAAACAGGAACCAGGGTGGAGTATTCGATAACAGCCCCCTGTGTTTTAAAACTGGCAAGCTGTGCGGAGGGAGTTGTTCTTTCGAACCGGAAAAAACAACTGGAATTATAGCCCCCCCCTCCTACAGCCCCCTCTTTTTTTATTTTGGAAAGCAATAATTAAAACTTAATTCCGTAATCCTTGCCGTAATTCTCAACAACAAAGTCTACATCTTTGTCTCCCCGGCCGCTCAGATTGACCAGTATGGACTGCCTGGGTTTCTCCTGAGCCAGTTTACAGGCAAATGCTACGGCGTGAGCACTTTCCAGCGCAGGGATAATTCCTTCCAGACGGCTCAGTTCAAAGAAAGAGTCCAGGGTTTCTTTATCATTAGCAGTAACGTAGTTAACACGTCCCAGATCCTTTAACATGGAATGCTCGGGACCGACTCCGGGATAGTCCAAGCCGCTGGCAATAGAGTAGACCGGTGCGGGTTCTCCCTTTTCATCCTGCAGCAGGTAACATTTAAAACCATGAATCATACCGGGAGATCCCTTTGTCATGGTTGCCGCATGGTCACCCAGATTCAAGGATTTTCCTGAGGGTTCAACACCATAGAGTTCACAGTCCTCATCCTGAATAAAAGAGGAGAAGATACCCATGGCATTACTACCGCCTCCGACACAGGCGACAACATTATCAGGATTCTCTCCTGTCATTTCAAAGTACTGTTCTTTCGCTTCAATACCGACAACCCTCTGAAAATCTCTCACCATCATAGGAAAGGGATGAGGACCCACAACAGACCCTATACAGTAGATACTATTAATAGGATCTTCCAGATAGGCGCCAAAAGCGGAGTCTACGGCTTCTTTCAGAGTTTTCAGACCGAATGTTACAGGAATAACCTTAGCTCCCAGAATTTTCATTCTTACAACATTGGGATGTTCTTTGACAATATCAACTTCTCCCATATGGATTTCACATTCCAGGCCGAAGTAAGCGGCAGCAGTTGCCAAGGCCACTCCATGCTGTCCCGCACCGGTTTCTGCGATCAGTTTCTTCTTTCCCAGGTATTTTGCCAGAAGGGCTTCTCCCATACAGTGATTCAGCTTATGAGCACCTGTATGATTCAGATCTTCTCTTTTGAGATAGATTCTTCCACCATATTTCTCAGACAGGGTTTTAGCATAGTAAACCGGTGTAGGTCTTCCCTGAAAATGTTTTCTAATTGATCTCAGTTCCGTGATAAAATCGTGAGACGTATTCTCCATAATTACCTTTGTTATCCGGATTGCTTTTAAAATATCCCATGTCACTATCCTCTATATGGTGGTTTGTTTCTCATTATTCTTTTACATTGTAACTGTTTCTATCTATAGAATCAAGTAAAATGTCAAAAATCTTTTCTTCTCTAAAATCTCCAGCTCGAAACTCACTCTTTTTCTGCCCTCTCCGGCTAGTCCAAAAAGAAATATCATTAAATTTATAATGATTTACTTGACACATTCCTTATATAGCATTATCACTATATACACATACTCGATTAAAAAGGGGAATTTATGAAAAAATTACTAATCATCGGCGGTGTTGCTGCCGGAGCCACAGCAGCAGCCAGAGCAAGACGTTTAAATAAAGATATTAAAATTACCATGCTGGAAGCAGGACCGGATGTGTCATTTGCCAACTGCGGACTGCCCTACTACATCGGCGGAGATATTAAAAGTCGGAGTAAACTGATACTGCAGAGTCCGGAAAGCTTTAAAGATCAGTATGACGTTGATGTTCATACAATGACCGAAGCTATGGAGATTGACCGGGATGCCAAAATAGTAAAGGCCATTAAGCATCAAACTGGCGAAACCGTCAGCTATGAATACGACAAACTGATCCTTTCACAGGGAGGAAAACCCTTTATCCCAGGAATGGAAGGGACGGACAATGACAATGTATTCTCCCTTTGGACTCTGGAAGATATGGACCGGATTGATGATCATATCAAAAATGAGAATCCCCAATCTGCCGTAGTTGTGGGAGGAGGGTTTATCGGCCTCGAAATGGTGGAAGCCCTGAAAAAACGGGGACTCACTGTTCATAATGTTGAACTGGCTCCCCATATCATGCCCATGATGGAAGCCGAGATCGCGGGATACCTGCAGGAAGAACTGGATGCCTACAGAGTCTCTCTCCATACGGGGAGATCCGTAACGGCCATAAAAGACAGATCTGTGGTACTGGATGACGGCAGCGAACTGGATGCGGATATGGTGCTTCTTTCTGTAGGTGTCCGCCCCACCCTTACCCTGGCAAAACAGGCCGGGTTGGAACTGGGAGAATCGGGAGGACTTTTGGTAGATGAATACCTTCAGACTTCCGACAAGGATATCCTGGCAGGCGGCGACATGGCAGAGACTATCCACCGTGTCCTGGGGAAAAAAGTACGGATTCCCCTGGCCGGACCTGCCAACAGGCAGGGCAGGATAGCCGCCAGCAATGCACTTGCTTCTTCAGAAGAAGAGAAAATGGCCTACAAGGGTGCTCAGGGAACCTCGATTGTGCGTGTGTTTGAAGCAGTTGCCGGAACCACAGGACTGAATCTGAAACAGGCTCTGAATGCCGGATTGGATGCCCAGGCCATTGTTATCAGAAAAGAGAATCATGTTTCTTACTACCCCGGTGGCAGGATGCTTAGCATCCACCTTATATATGATGTGAAAAGCGGGAGGATTCTGGGAGCCCAGACCGCCGGTTACAACGGAGCAGACAAACGACTGGATGTTCTTTCCACAGCCATTGCAGCAGGAATGACCATAGAAGACTTGGCAGAACTGGATCTGGCTTACGCTCCTCCCTTCGGTTCAGCCAATGACCCTGTCAACATGGCCGGTTTTGTGGCTCAGAACAGACAAAGCGGATACAGCCCCGCCATTACGGCGGCAGAGGCCGAAGACTTTATTCGGGACAAAGAACTGGCACTGGTTGATATTAGAGACTACTTTTCCTATCAGAAAGGAACTGTTAAGGGCGCGGCAAACCTTGCTCCTGAAAAACTGCTGGATGCCCTTGCGGCAGTATCAAAAGATACGGCTATTCTGCTTTTTGATGACAGCGGAAAGATTGCCCATCGTACGGTACGTCAACTTTTACTGAATGGTTATTCCGAAGCCCGTTATATCAGCGGTGGTTATCCCAGCCTGGAATACTATGCCAGAGGGGCAGGATTTGAGTTTCTTCAGCTTCCCCTTCAGACTCCGGAGGAAAAAAACCTGACGGAAGAGCTATCCTCCCCGGTAGCAGATAAAAGTATTGAAGAGAATACAAGCTCCATCGATACAAGCGGTCCGATTGTGATAGACGTTAGATCACCCGAAGAGTTTGCCATGGGGACCCCCCCGGGTGCTGTAAATATTCCTCTGGATGAGCTTCAGAGCAGAATGAAAGAACTGGGAGCATTAGATAGGGATATAACACTCTTTTGTACATCAGGCGCCCGAAGCGGTTACGGCCAGAGAGTTCTGGTTCAGCAGGGATTCACAAATGTGAAAAACGGAGGAAGCCTCGGCCAGATGATGGCCGGTTGAAAAGCCCAATCAAATAAGATAATTGTGTCATAATATGCAAAAATCGCAGAATCGTTCTAATATCTACAGAAATGTATCATTGTTATCCCCTGTAAACGCCCCTACAATTAACTAACTACAGAAAGGAGACATGTATGAAAAGAATGACAGCCCTCTTATTGATGTTGACTCTAACTGTTACCTTGACACCGGTTTTTGCCGGTGGTTCTCAGGAAACAGATGAGGGTCCCATTACAATAACATTTTGGACTCATGAAGATCCAAACAGAACTGAGATTGAGAATCGATATATTGCTGAGTTCGAAGCAACTCATCCCAATATTACAATCGAAAGGGTAACTCAATCGTCTACTAAAATTCAGGAGCTTATTTTAACCGCTTTTGCAGCCAATCAGGGTCCGGATATTTTCAATATGTCAATTGAAGATGAGTTTGCCTATATTGCCAATGGCCGTGTTGCTTCAGTCGATGCGGAAGCAGCAGGCTATTCAGATATTGAAGCGTTGAGTGATGCCTATGCTCCGGGATCTCTGGATCCTGTCACTGTTGATGGAAAGATTTACGGACTCCCTCTTGAACTCACAAACTGGTCAATTTATATCAACAAGAAAGTTTTTATTGATGCCGGTCTTGATCCCGAAAAAGACTACCCGAAGACATGGGAAGAGATGGCAGATGTTTCCGAGAAACTGATTATTAGAGATGGCGACATCATTACAAGACGTGGATTTGATTTCCGCTATCCCTACTATCTGGTTTCATTTGTTCCCATGGTTGAACAGCTTGGTGGCAAATTAATCAGCGATGACGGAAAAACTGCCATTATCAATGATGAAGCATGGCTTACATTTCTGAAATATATGAAAGAGTGGGGACCGAACGGTAGAAATTTAGGTTCTCCTACATATAAAAATGCAAGAAAACTCTTTAACAAAGATAATAATGATATAGGTATGGCACTGACTGGTCTCTATCAGCAGGGTCGTATTCATGCGGATAATGCGGAATTTTATGATAGTGGTGAGTGGATGGTTGTCCCCTTTCCTACTTTTGAAAATGCCGTTAATGACGTTGCTGCCTGCTACTACGGCCATTATTATATGGTAAACAGTCAAAAGAGTGATGCTCAGCAGAAAGCTGCCTGGGAATTTGTCGGATATATGTTAAGCCATGGTGAAGAATACCTGCAGAAGGTGAACATTGTTCAGCCTACAAAAACACTGATGAGTTCTGAAGCATATACCGGAATGCCCTATTCTAGTGTTTTCGCTAAAGATCTGGAACGGGGACACGTTGTCTATTTCGGAGAAGAGAGTGCAAAACTTCAGGAATTGATAAAGGGTGCTGTTGAATCTGTTATGCTTTCAGGGGTATCACCAGAAAAGGCTCTGGCCACTCTCCGTGCAGAAGCTCAGGAGATGCTGGAAGATAAATAGATTAACTTGTAAGTATTCCTTCATTTTTTCAAGACCTTGTACTGCTGTGCCTGCTGAATTTTCAGTCAATCAGCCTCAGCAGTATGAGGTTCCTGCACTTACCAACAGCTTGGATCAGAGAATATACGGATCAGTTGCTTTAAAATTGGTCTATCTTCACTCTTGAAAGACCTATCCGATTCAACCAATCCATATTTTTAAATTAAACCATTTTGATAAAAGGGAGATCTATGAAATCACAACAAAAAAGAATAAAACATCAAAGTGTTGAAAAAAAACAGGCGCGTTGGGGTATTGCATTTGTTATTCCATCTTTAGTTTTCTTCTCACTTTTTAATTTTTATCCTATTATAAATGCTTTCTATACCAGTTTCTTCAAGAAGAAAGTACTCTCACTTAAACCTCCCACATTTATAGGAATTGATAATTATGTGTATCTGATCCAATCATCAAATTTCTGGAATTCAATACGGGCTACAGTAGTTTTTACTTTAGGAACCTTCATCCCTCTGTTAGTTTCAAGCTTGCTGTTTGCCGTACTTATTATTTCCATAAAAAAGGGAAATAAGTTTTTTCAAATAGCTTTATACGCCCCTGCCGTACTCTCCTCCGTAGTCTCTGCCGCCATCTGGCTTCTGATTTTTGATCCGAGAGGGTTGGCAAATCAATGGGCAAATGTTCTGTTGAATACCTGGGGAGCAGACCATAACTGGCTTGCCAACTGGACAATGGTTCAAATATCGACCATGCTCGTTTACTTCTGGAAATACATTGGCTATTTCGTAATTATTTTTATAGCAGGTCTATCATCCATTCCCAAAAGTCTTTATGAAGCCGCCCAGATTGACGGGACGAATTCCTGGCAGGAATTCTGGCAAATTACCCTGCCTCTGCTCAAACCTACTGTCGTTCTTGTTTCCACAATGTCCATGCTTCAGTGTCTCAAAACATTTGGAACACAATACCTTTTTACACAGTCTGGCGCTCCGCAGGATCCGATCAATGTTATAACCATGAATATCTACAACACAGGTATCCGTGACCACCGGATAGGCCGGGCAAGTACCATGAGTATCATTTTATTTATTATCATGCTCTTTTTCACCTGGTTGCAGTTTAAGACTTCAAAAAGTGATGACGTAGAATATTAATTCCAGGAGGACAGTATGCAAACTATACCAATAGATTCAACTAAAACAGATTTTTTTAAAATTTCCTTTCTCTACAGAGGATTACAACTACGAAAATGGCGGAATCTAATCGTCTGGGTTCTGTTGATTCCCATGACCGTTTTTACATTGACACCGATTCTCTATATGTTTACGGCCTCGCTCATGCCGGCAAAAGACATTATGAAAATGCCGTTCCACTGGATTCCCCGGAGTTTCCATTATGAGAACTTCGTTATAGCCATTACAGGAAATGACGGTTCCTATATATTTCTGCGTAATATTTATAACTCATTGATTGTTGCCCTTGTTTGTGCAGCAACCACGGTTGTTCTGTCGGCATTGACGGGATACGGTCTGGCAAAATTCAGATTCCGGGGACGACATCTTATTTTTATGGTAATTATGGCAACCATGATGATTCCATTTGAAGCAATAATGATTCCCTTGTATATGGTTACCACAAAACTGGGAATTCAGAACTCCTATACAGGCCTGATCCTTCCATTTCTTGTCAATGCATTCGGGGTTTTCATGATGCGGCAATATCTGATAACATTCCCAGTGGAATTCCTTGATGCTGCACGAGTAGATGGGATGTCAGAACCGGAGATCTTTTCAAAAATAGTATTTCCCAACTGTAAACCGGCTATTGCCACTCTGGCTATTCTGGCATTCAGGGCTCAGTGGGATAATCTTCTTTGGCCCCTGCTTATTTCGCAGAGTGAAAAAATGAAAACCATTCCGCTCTATATCGTTAAATTCACGTCTGAGATGAACACCGATGAGGGAGCCATGATGGCAGTAGCAGCTATTGCAAGTATTCCTATGTTTCTGCTGTTTTTCTCGCTGTCGAACTACTTTATCAGCGGCACATCCGTCTATTCATCCCGGAAGGGGTAATAGCGGAGAGTATGTCAAAATGATGGAACCGGATTTAAAATGAGTCCGTTTCCATCGTTTTTCTATCAGCCGCCCCGCCTATACTCACGAGGGGTGACACCGGTGAATCGTTTAAACATCCTGCTGAAATAACTACCACTGGAGAATCCGCACTGCAGATATATGTCTGTAATAAGTAATCCGGGGTTCTTAAGGAGCTGCATGGCATTCCGGATCCGACAGTAAAGAAGATACTCCAAAAAGGTATAACCGGAATGCTGCTTTAACAGATGACTCAGATGGCTCTCGGAAATCCCTATCTGTTTTGCAGTAGAGTGAATACTTATATCTTCGCAAAAGTGTGCTTCAATTATCCCCATGGCGTCCCGAATGTAAGGGTCACCCGGAGGAATTGATTCCGGGAATGCCCATTTAAGAGAGACCAGTCGACTGTCTTTGAGTTTTGTACACAAACGGTGAACTGTATTCAACAACTCATCTTCCTCAATTGGCTTCAGTAGATAATCAAAAACACCAAGCCGTATAGCACGCTGTGCCGGCTCAAAATCATTGAAACCCGTAATGATGATAGCAGCATCCGGTTTCGTTTTTTCCAGCATATCAAGCCCGCTTTGACCCGGAAGCCGTATATCGGTTACAACGATATCGGGATTTAATGCTTCAATAACTTTTTCTCCCTCAATTCCGTCTTCGGCTTCTCCGATTATCCGGCAGTTGACCTTATCCCAGGGGATCGTCAAAACCAGTTCTTTTCTGATGAGCGCTTCATCTTCCACAAGGACTATATTGAACATTCGCGTTGCTCCTCCTTATCGGGAAGAATAATTCGGACAACTGTCCCGCATCCCGGTTTACTCGTTACTTTCAGAGAGGCATCTCCCCCGTAAAACAAATACAGTCTCCTCCGTACATTTTCAATTCCAATATGTTGACGCTTTATATTGTCGATCTCCATTGTTTTCAAGGCGAATCCCACACCGTTATCCTGAATTAGAATAATTATTTTCATATCACGTCTGAATACTGTTATCTTCAACAGCCAGTTTTCCCGTTTTGGTTCTAATCCATGTGTCACGGCGTTCTCGACAAAGGGTTGAATGATAAGTTTGGGAGCCTGAACAGATCGAATAGTATCATCTATATTTATAACAGTTTTCAGTTTTAGAGGAAATCGAATTTTCTGAATGGTCAGATAGCTGTTAACAAGATTAAAACTATCACCCAGAGGGATAATATCATCACTGCTGTCTATGGCATTCCGCAGTAACCTTCCCAGCTCAGTTGAAACCGTAAGGATCTGTTCCTCCCCATGAAGTTTAGCAATGGCCTTTATGGTGTATAGGGTATTGTATAGAAAATGTGGATTGATCTGGGCCTGCAAAGCTCTTCGCTCTGCTTCCCGGAGTTGACGTTCCTCTTCTTTAGTCAATTGAGGATTGGCTTTGATATACGCTTTGACATAAGAAATGACAGGATAAAAGCGGCCAGGATGCTGAGGAACAGAATAAGAGTTGTTGTAATGGAGATGTTACTTAAAACGAGACTGTATGATGACGTTTCAATAATTCCAACCAGAGCCAGATTTGTTTCTGGGATCTCCCGCATGGCAACGACATAGTCCGGAATAGTATTTTTTCTCATAAGGGAGGGTTTTGAATGCTCCCGCAGTACCGACAATGCCGGAAAAAGGCTGAAATCGCCAAATACTTCCGTATGGAGAAGGGAACTTGCCTTCAAGGTCTCCGTATCGATAAGCACCAGATCGTTAAACAGTTTTTCCTTGCATAAGGCACTTAAGGTGGAGGAAAACAAATCAATAATGGCATATCCGATGATTATATTCTCCTCACTGACAATCGTACGGACCAGATTCATCATAATCACATCATTCCGCTTATTGACATAGCGCTCGGTCAGTAAAAGTGTAGAGAACCCATTTTTTGCCATAATAGAGGGAATACTTGAATCATTGTTGTTATATCGGAAATCATACTGTGAGGGAAACTCATGAGTAGAATACTGGATTTTCCCTTTTGCACTTACAATATGGGCAGATGCATTATAGATCTGCCCCCGCATGATCGAGTAGATTTCCTGATAGATCTGCTTGCTTTCAATAGACACGGATGAAGATAATACCTGCTGGATTATAGTACTGTTTGCCAGAAGATAAGTGTTATGTCTGTATTCATCAAGGCTATCGACAAAGTTCTCGATTGTCCGATTGATCGATTCTTCTGCCTGATGGGTCAGGTTGGTCTTTAACGTACCGGATATGAACGTATAGTAGTAGAAACTCAGAAAAAGAATCGGGATAAGAGATATCAACAGAAAAAATGTTATCAACCGGATAAAAAAAGTGTTTTTCATTGTTTATTACCAGTTATATCATATATGCGGATACCCAGAATTGACACCACTTTTATTTCTTTCCTGAAAGGGATTCCCCCCCCTTCAAACAGGCATACACAGGATCTCCCGAAGGGAGAGAATATCCCGGAACTGTATGCTCCGAATCCCAAGAGAAGCAGCTGCGGCCACATTTTCAGGAAAGTCGTCTATAAAGACAGCCTCCCCGGGTCGGACTTTTTCCTTCTCAAGGATAATCTCCCAAAATCGGGGATCCGGCTTTGATACTCCCATCAGATGAGAAGCATAGACTTTATGAAAAGGGAGATAATCCCCCCGCTCCACAGAAATATCCCAATGAGGTTTTATGGTATTGGATCCGCAAACGACACGGTTATTCTTTTTAAGTTCTACAATCAAATCCACCATGGCCTTATCCAATTTGGGATTAAAAAAATGTCCCCACTGAGGTGGCTTTATTTCAGTTTCATGGAGTCTATTGAATTCGGTCCAATACTGCTGTTCTGTTATTTGCCCGGATGAATACCGGGTCATCAGGTCGTCCCGATAAAGAGCCATCATATCAAGGTCGCAGCCTTCAGCGGCTAAAATGTCCTTTAACGTAAAAATATTGTGGAGGACAACCCCTCCCATATCAAATATATAAAGCATCCGTCTTTCCTTTTTGTGCAGACCGCAAAACCGTCCACCAAGTAGTAAGATATTGTATCCGAATATATTAAACAGAGAAACAGGAATGACAGCAATTCTCGAGCTATCAGGTAGTTGAAGTATTAAGCAGATATGATAGTAGACAAGCTTGAAGACGCAGAAAGTTGAAACTATATCTGTTCTAATTATTCTCTTCATGTTATATTGACACTTAATTATTTTTTGTCAAAAATAAAGTTATATGCTTTCCCGGAGGAATCAGATATGAAAAATCCCGACGATATTGTCGTAACAGGAATCGGAACCATAACAGCCATAGGATTGAACAAAGATGAGTTCTGGAAAAACCTGACCGCTGGTGTCTCCGGTGCCGATCAGATTAAAGCCTTTGATACAGAAGGATTCAAATCGACCATAGCCTGTGAAGTCAAAGGCTTCAAGGCCAGTGATTATATTGAAAAAAAGAGTGCCCGAAAGATGACAAGGTTTTCTCAATTGGCAGTTTGTGCCGCCGTAGAAGCCGTAAAAGATGCCGCGCTGGACTTCAGCACCATAGAGCCGGAAAGAGCCGGCTGTGTCATTGGTTCCGCCGCGGGAGACTATGAGGTTCTTGAAAAACAGTTTGCCATCCTTGCGGAAAGAGGTCCCGGACGTGGAAACCCTCTGGCAGTACCCAAAATTATTCCCAATATGGCCGCCGGAAATGTCGCGATAGAACTGGGAATCCACGGTCCAAACTTTGCGGCACTTTCCGCCTGTGCCACAGGAGTCCACTCCATCGCAATGGCCATGAATATGCTACAGCTTGGTCAGGCGGATGTCATGGTGGCGGGCGGTACGGAATCTACGATTACCCCCCTTGTTGTAGATTCCTATGCCTGCATGAAAGTTCTTAGCCAAAGAAATGATGATCCTCTGACAGCCAGCAGACCCTTTGATAAAGACCGGGACGGTTTTGTTATCGGTGAAGGTTCGGGTGTTCTGATTTTGGAGAAAAGATCCCATGCGGAAAAACGGGGAGCCAGAATTTACGCGGTACTGGGAGGAATAGGTATGACCGCTGATGCATCCAGCATTGCCGCACCCGATGTTGAGGGAACCTGGGCGAGTAAAGCCATGGAAATTGCCATCAGAGAAGCCGGCTTGACTCCTGGTCAGATCGGATATATCAACGCCCACGGGACCTCAACTCAGGCCAATGACAAAACCGAAACCCGTGCTATTTATAATCTCTTTGGAGAGAGAGCCGCAAAGCTCCCTGTCAGTTCCAATAAATCCATGATTGGTCATACACTGGGAGCGTCTGGAGCCATTGAAACCGCAGCCACCATACTGAGTTTGCAAAAGGGAATACTACCGCCGACCATCAACCAGATCACTCCCGATCCCGAATGTCAGCTGGATACCATCCCCAACCATGCCCGGGAAGTAAAAGTGCAAGCCGCCCTGACCAACAGTTTTGGTTTCGGTGGACAAAATGCGTCTCTGGCGATTATTGCCGAGGAATAAGCTGAAATCACAGAATTTCTCATTATTTGCTCAATCTCAATCATCAAAAGAATAGATCTAAATTTCCCGGAATGTTAAGATAATCCCGTTCAAGTGAATTAAAGGAGATAATTTTGAGTAATAAGACACAGAGGGAACAGCTGGGCAGCCGACTTGGTTTCCTTCTTATTTCTGCCGGTTGTGCTATCGGCCTGGGAAATGTCTGGCGTTTCCCTTTTATAACAGGACAGTACGGCGGAGCAGCCTTTGTCCTTATCTATCTGATTTTTCTGCTTATTCTGGGAATGCCTATCATGGTCATGGAGTTTGCCATTGGAAGGGCCGGTAGAAAAAATATTGCCGGAGCCTTAAAAGCTCTGCAAACAAAAGGAAGCCAATGGCATCTGGCAGGATATCTCGGAATTCTGGGAAATGTTATCCTTATGATGTTCTACACCACCGTAGCCGGGTGGATGCTATATTACTTCTACAATACGGGAATCGGTAGTCTCTCTGGTCTCGATTCTGAGCAGGTAGCGTCTGTTTTCGCTAGCCTGCTGGCCAACCCCTGGACTCTAATAGGATGGATGGTTGCTGTTATAATTCTAGGATTCGGAATCTGTTCACTGGGGCTTCAGAATGGTGTCGAAAGAATTACAAAATGGATGATGTCCTCCCTTTTTGTTATTCTTCTGATTCTTGTTATCAAGTCTGTGACCCTGCCCGGAGCATCTGAGGGAGTCGCCTTCTTCCTGAAACCGGATTTCCAAAAGCTTATAGAAACAGGGATATGGGAAACTGTTTATGCCGCCATGGGGCAGGCATTTTTTACCCTAAGCCTCGGTATTGGAAGTATGGCCATATTCGGAAGCTATATTGGAAAAGAACGTTCTCTTACGGGAGAATCTCTCAATATTATCGGCCTGGATACTCTGGTAGCCATCATGTCGGGATTGATTATCTTTCCAGCTTGCTTTGCCTTCAATGTGGATGCGGGATCCGGTCCCGGTCTAATATTTGTAACCCTTCCCAATATCTTCAATTCTATGGTCGGAGGAAGAATCTGGGGTTCCCTGTTTTTTCTCTTTCTGAGTTTTGCCGCCATGTCCACGGTTATTGCAGTTTTTGAAAATATCATTGCTTTTACCATGGATGAATGGGGATGGAGCCGGAAAAAATCGGCAGTTCTGGATGGAATCATTATCTTTTTTCTCTCCCTGCCCTGTGCTCTCGGTTTCAATGTACTTAGCAGCATACAACCCTTGGGAGAAGGATCTGGAATATTGGATCTGGAAGATTTCATTGTGGGGAACAATCTGCTGCCTCTGGGTTCTCTGATTTTTGCCTTGTTCTGCAGTTATAAAATAGGCTGGGGATGGGATTCCTTTGTAGGCGAAGCCAATGAGGGAAAGGGCCTGCGTTTTCCCGAAGGTATAAAATTTTATGTCCGCTACCTGCTGCCCATAATTATACTTGTTGTTTTTATCGGTGGATATATCACCAAATTCGGCGGTTGATCCCTATTTACTTGTGGAGGGAAGGAAAACTCCTTCTCTCTAAACCATTATCACAGTATAATTTGTGCCGACCGGAATGGGGAACTCTCATTTCGAGAAATTATCATAATGATATATTGTCCATTTGGATGGGGGGACTCCTGTCTTTTTCTTAAATAATCGTGAAAAATAATACTGATCTTCAAACGCGAGTTTATAGGCAATTTCCTTGATACTCAGCTCTCCTATTTCCAGAAATTCTTTAGCCTTATTTACTTTCAGATGGAGGAAATATTGGTAAGGGGTCATCCCCGTATAGGATTTAAAAACCTCACAGAGATATGAACTGCTCAATCTTAACTGTTCAGCAATTTCTTCTAATTCAAGAGAACGATAAATGTTCTGTTCAAAAAGGAATTTAATTTTTTCAACAAGATCATCGATATGATTACTTTGTTCTATGTTACGATCATAGCTTATGATGTCTGCCAATAGCATCATAATATTAGTAGCAGTCCGCATCTGATAACAGGGTTTTTGTTTATTGATTCTATCAAATATGCTCTGAAAATGGCTCAATATAATATTATGTAAACCAATATAGTAAATTGGTTTTAAACTTTTTATAATTCCTTCATCTGATAGAGAATCAATATATTCTCCTTTAAATCCGACCCAGTACTCATCCCAACCTGTTTCAATATCCGGCTGGTAAGCATGTTTAATTCCTGGGAAAAGAATAATGATTGTTCCCGGAATGACCGTATATTCCTGTCCTTGAGAATAGAATTTTCCACGACCCTTTGTAATATAAATCAGACTATATTCTCTGAGAGTTCTTCCTGTTGCTACCGATCTATAGACTTGAGGATGGTTATTCATGTTGGGAGGATAAACTATTCCGGACTGTATCTTAGTTGAACCGGCATTTGTACATACCAGCTTCCACTTTAAGTCTTCCTCACTGTACGTTAGATACTTTGAAAAATTGTCCATTCCCTGCCCCACCAATTTAGAGCCATTAAATCATGAATCTGGCCAGAACACAAAGAAATAATTAGAAATTGTACATTCTTGTGTTTTTTGTCTATTATCTCGCTATTTTGTCTATCTCTTCACCCCGTTATGTCCATTTCCAATCTGAGAAAACGGGCTGATTATTGTTCTAACGATAATATAAGGGGTACAAAAATGAAGCAGGTTGCTTTCAAGATGAAGTTGAAGCCAGGTTGTGAGGATGAATATAAAAAAAGACATGATGAAATTTGGTCCGAACTGAAAACGACTCTTTCTGATGTTGGCGTGTTTGATTATTCCATCTATCTGGATAGTGAAACACACACATTATTTGCAGTACAGAAATTAAAAGAGGGAGAGACAAGCAGTTCTCTTCCTGATAATCCAATTGTACGAAAGTGGTGGGATTACATGGCTGACATTATGGATACACATGCTGATAAAGCCCCTGTCTGTATCGAACTGAAAGAAGTTTTCCATATGAGCTGATTCACTCAATTCTGAAGAGAGAAAAGATAAATAAGGAGATAAAATATGAATGCTAGAGAAAGAGTTATGAAGGCATGGGGCCTGATGCCCGGAAAGCCTGACCGTGTACCCCTGCAGTTTGATCTATGTGAATCCCTCTTGAATCACTTTTCCAAAGAGCTGAACATACCCCTGTCTATAACAAAAAATATTTATGAAGACGTTACCTGGCGTATAAGCGGTAATGAGATCCGTCTGGCTCTCGGTTCAGATGTAGTAGTCACAGGTGCTTCTGAAGCGTCCGATTTCAAGCCGGAAATAGATGAAAAAGGAACCTGGTTAAATGAATACGAAATGCGTATGCGCCAGGGAGACATCTATGTTGAGATTATGGAGTATCCCCTGAAGGATGTGACAACTGTCGAAGAACTGAAAAATACAATTGTTTTTCCTGATTTAAACTTACCCGGTAGATTTGAAGATGCGGCTGCCTTGGTAAAGAAATATAAAGACGAATATTTCGTGATTGGTGATATTGAAGTCACTATATTTACTCTAGCTCAACAGATGGTGGGTATGGAAAAACTCATGATCGATATGGCTATGGGAGAGGAGTATATTCCCGTCCTTATCAATATGATTACTGATTTTCATATTGAACATGGTCTGAAGCTTATGGATCAGGGTGTTGATGCTCTCTGGGCGGGTGATGACTTCGGAGCTCAAACAGGTCTTCTGTTTTCCAAAGAAATGTTCCGTGATATCTGGAAACCTGCCTATGTCCGAATGTGTAATGCCTTTAGAGAAAAAGATCCTGATATCAAGTTGATACTGCATTGTGACGGAGCTGTCAGTGAACTTATGGATGATTTTATAGACATTGGCTTCCAGGTTTTTAATCCCGTTCAGCCTGGCGTACCCGGTCATGGTCCTGAAGAAATGAAGAGAGGATGGGGAGACAAGATCGGTTTCTGGGGCGCCATAGACCAACAGGAGCTGATTCCCCTTGGCAGCGATGAAGATCTTGAAAAAGATTTGATTGAGAAAATTTCAATCCTCGGAAAAGACGGGGGATATGTTGTTGCACCCGCTCATATTCTACAACCTGATGTTACACCGGAGAGAGTGAAAACATTCATCGATCTTTGCCATAAACATGGATCGATTTATTAAAGGGTGAATGAAATGTCTAAAAAAATTAATGTAGGGCTCTATGGGATAGGGCTGGATACTTATTGGGACCAATTTGAAGGATTATATGACAGATTGGTCGGTTACCAGGATTCTATTGCTGCTGAAATGGGTCGGGATGAGATCAATATTGTCAATGCGGGCCTGGTAGATAATCCTGAATCGGCCAGAGAAAAGGGCCTCTTTCTGAAAGAACATAATGTAGAGCTTATTTTTCTCTATATCTCGACCTACGCCCTTTCTTCAACAGTACTTCCTGTTGTGCAATCAGCTGGCGTTCCGGTCATCATTCTGAACTTGCAGCCTGTATCCAGAATTGATTATGAGAGCTTCAATAAGCTGGGTGACCGGGGAAAGATGACAGGTGAGTGGCTTGCTCACTGCCAAGCCTGCTCTGTCCCTGAAGTAGCAAATGTGTTTAACAGATCTGGAATTGATTATCATTTTGTCACTGGGTATCTGAAAGAAAAACAAGTTTGGATCGATATAAACCAGTGGCTGGATGCAGCTGTTGTCAGAGCGAGTTTAAGAGACAGCAGAATCGGAATACTGGGGCATTATTACAATGGCATGCTGGATGTTTACACCGACATCACTCTTCTTTCAACTGTTTTCGGGTCTCATTTTGAATTGCTTGAAATGTGTGAGCTCAAAAGAATCCGGGACCAGATTTCTGAGAATGAAATAAAAATAAAAATTGAACAGTTTCACAAAGAATTTCATGTTTCTGACGATTGTGAGGACTATGAAATCGAGCGGGCTGCTCTGACGTCCTGTGCTCTGGATACTCTTGTAGAAGAAAATAATCTGGGAGCCATGGCCTATTATTATGAGGGAAGTGCCGGCAATGAGTATGAAAATATTGCGACATCCCTGATTGCCGGAAATACACTTCTTACCGGCCATAACACAGCCATTGCAGGTGAGTGTGATATTAAGAATGCTGTGGCTATGAAAATCATGGATACTCTGGGTGCCGGAGGTTCTTTTTCTGAGCTGTATGCCATGGATTTTGAAGATGACATTGTTATGTGGGGACATGATGGCCCTGCTCATGCAGCTATTGCAGAGGGTCCTGTCAACCTCGTTCCTCTACCAATTTATCACGGGAAACCCGGAAAAGGTTTATCAATCCAGATGACAGTAAAAAATGGACCGGTAACTCTTTTGTCTGTTGTTCAGGGAGTAGACGGAAAGACATTCCTTCTCTGTGCGGAAGGTGAATCAGTATCAGGTCCTGTTCTTCAAATCGGAAATACAAATTCCAGATATAAATTCCCATTATCTGCCAAAGAATTTACTGAGAACTGGTCTAAAGCAGGACCCGCTCACCATTGTTCTATAGGGATAGGCCATATTTCAGACAAACTGGAAAAGCTTTCGGCATTGCTGGGTATTGAGTGTCTGAAAATCTGTTAGGGAATATCCGGTATTAAATGAATTTGTTTTTTATTTCCTCATCATGAGGAATAAGAATAATTATGAACTTAAGGAGAATATAATGAAAAAAATCTTAACATTGATCCTGTTGGTACTGCTTATGACAAGTGCAGCATTTGCCAATGGTCAGGGAGATAAAAAAAAGGGTGATGATGAAATCATAATCGGGTTTAACAACGGTTCAACTGCAGTTGATTTCTTACGTCAGGTTGGCGAAAGCATGGAAAGAGCAGCAGCAGAAAACGGAATCAAAATTGTGGTAGCCGAATCTAATTTTGAGGCGGAAAAAATTCTGCCTAATGTAGACGCTATGCTGCTTCAGGGGGCCGATATCATTGTCGACTTCAATGTCAATGCAGAAATCGGTGGCAGTCTTGTGGACTATTGTGGTGAGAAGGGCGTTCCTGTCATAGGAATCGATGTGGGATATACCAGCCCCTCAGGTGAACAGGCCTGGTTTTTTGGCGCCAACAACCAGATGGCAGGAGAAGTTGCAGGAGAGGGTCTGGCTAAAGCGGTCAGGGAACAATGGAACGGAGAGCTGGACTATATGCTTCTTTTCTTCAATTCTGAGAATGGTGAGCTTGTAAAACTGAGACTCTCTGGAATGTATGACGGCCTTACAGCCGCTGGAATTGATCTTCCTCTGGATAGAGTTGAATATATTGATGTCGGCGGTGGCGGATCTGACTCTACTATTTCTGCAAACCAGAAGATGACCGACTGGCTTACAGCCCATCCCGACCTGGATAATATTGCGGTAGGTGCTGTCAATACAGAGACTGGACAGGGTATTTTTTCTGCTGTACAGGCTGCAAACAGAGATTCTGATGTATTTCTTGCCACAAACAATAATGGGCAGCAGACTCTGGCAGCTTTTCAAATGGGTGAAAACTGCTGGCTCGGCGGTACAGCTTATTACCCTACCCAGTATGGAGACTATATCATCCCTCTTTGTATTGATATCCTGGCCGGAAAAAATCCCGACAAGATTCAGACCATGGAACATGAATTTCTTACCAGAGATGAAATTGACCAGATTATAAAAGAAAACAGCTGATTTTATATTTCTCACTGCGGGTCATGTATCTGCAGTGAGAAGAGAATCAGACTGGATGCTCAATGAAAAAAACGATTAAGAGCGGGAGTCATATGAGTAATGAATATATTCTTCAAATGAAGAATGTTGTAAAGCAGTATCCGGGTGTGCTTGCTCTTGATAAAGTAGACCTTGACTTAAGAAAAGCAGAAGTTTTTGCTTTAATCGGTGAAAATGGGGCTGGTAAATCGACCCTTATGAATATCTTGTCTGGAGCCATCAACAGAGATTCCGGGGATATACTAATAGATGGAAATGAGATTCCTCTTTTCACAAAACCCAGCGAGCAGATGGAGGCAGGAATTGCCATTATCTATCAGGAACTCAACTACCTGGAAGAGATGACCATTGCAGAAAACCTTTTTATGGGATGTGTTCCGGTAAAAGGATTTCTGAAACAGGTAGACTATAAAAAAATGAAAAGGGACAGCCAGGAACTTTTAGCGAGCTTCGACCTCAGCTATCACCCTTTTACACTGGTAAAAACCCTGACGATAGCAGAAAAACAAATTATTGAAATTATCAGAGCCGTTTCAAAAGATATTAAAGTTTTGATCATGGATGAACCTACATCTTCATTGAATGATGTGGAAACCAGACAGTTATTCGGTTTTATAGAGAGTCTGAAAAAGAAAGGCGTCTCTGTTATCTATATTTCCCATAAACTGGATGAGGTATTCACCATTGCTGACAGGGTCCAGGTCATGCGTGATGGAAAGAAAGTAGATGTTCTGGATGTGAAAAGTACCAGCCATTCTGAACTGGTCAAATTGATGGTGGGAAGAACCATCACCGATATGTATCCGAAGGAAGGAATTAAGATAGGAGAGGAAGTTCTCCGTGTTGAAAATATGTCCTGTCATATCACTAAAGATGTCTCTTTTTCCGTGAAAAAAGGGGAGATTCTGGGACTCTTCGGCCTTGTGGGATCAGGAAGGGTAGAGGCTGTGGAAGGATTGCTTGGAATTAATTCCATCCATGCGGGAAAGATCTTTATAGAGGGAGAAGAGATTAAGATTGCTAATCCTATTGAAGCCAAGAAAAAAGGCATTGCCTATATTCCCAGTGACAGAAAAGAGGAAGGTCTTGTCCTTATGCACTCAGTCAAGGACAACCTGACTGTAACCCGGGTCGATGAAATCGGGAAAGGTTTTAAGATTGACTCGAAAAAAGAAAAGGAATACTGCGAGACCTGGATCAATAAACTGAGGATCAAAACACCATCTCCATTTGTATCGATCGAATCCCTCAGCGGAGGAAATCAGCAGAAGGTGGTCATAGCAAAGTGGCTTTTGACGAATCCGAAGGTTCTGATCATGAATGATCCCACCAGGGGTATCGATGTGGGAGCCAAGGTTGAGATCTACAAGGTGATGGAAGAACTCTGTAAGGAGGGCATCTCTATCATCGTTGTCTCTTCTGAACTCCCTGAGACTGTGGGAATCACAGACCGCATGGTTATCTTTTCAGATGGACAGGTGGTTGGTGAGTTTGACCGCAGCGAATATGACCAGAACAAAATACTACACCTGGCGGTAGGAGGAGAATCAAATGACAAAAAACATAGCTGTGAAAACTGATAATAATATGACTGTAAAAATAAAGACTCTTTTTGGAAAGATGGCTGGACTTGGTAATAACTTCAGCCTCTCCATCGCTCTGATCATACTGTGTGTGATATGGGCAATTGCCTCACCCTATTTCTTTACTCTTCAGAATGTCATGAATGTTCTGATGTTTGCTTCCATTCTGGCAATCCGTGCCTCTGGATTGACCATTGCCATGATTATGGGAGGCCTTGATATATCTCAGAATGCTGTGGGAGCCGTTTCGGCTCTGCTTTGTGCCATGGCCAGTCTTGCTGGAGCACCCTGGTGGCTTGTAATACTGCTGATGCTGGGATTGAGCCTTTTGATGGGTGTTGTTAATGCCACTCTTATATCAGGCTTTAAAATCCCCGCCATCATCACCACGTTGGGGACCATGCAGATTTTCAGGGGTGTCGCATGGCTTATTCAGGATTCAACTGTCATGGTGAAAGATCCTGTCCTTCTCAAACTGGGTCGTGGCCGTCTGTTCGGAGTCGTTCCCTATATTGCCTTAATTGCTATAGCTATACTGGCCATCACTTTCTACATTCTTCAATACACATCTTTTGGACGAAAGGTGTATATGGTGGGGGGAAATGAAAAGGCCAGTTACCTTTCAGGGATCAACAGCAACAAGGTGAAATCCCTTGCCTTTGTCTTCAGTGCGCTCACCGGAGGAATCGCCGGTTTTCTCCTGGCATGTCAGGTAGGAGCCGCGCTGCCCCAATCGGGAGCCGGTACGGAGATGATATCCATCTCTGCTGTCATCCTGGGTGGTGTCAGTCTCGCCGGTGGAAAGGGAAAAATCTCGGGAACCATTCTCGGAGTTCTAATCCTACAGGTTATCAATAACGGCTTGACCCTGCTCAGCGTGAATGCCTACTACCAGATGGTAATAAGCGGTTCTGTACTAATCCTCGCTGTGATGATTGATATCATCAGAAGCGGTGCATTAAAGAAATAAATTTATTGCAAAAAGACAGTTATTTCGCAATATATGGACATTGTATAAATCCTAGAGTACCCAATTAAGTCACTTTTTTTTGAGTGGCTTTTAAAAAAGATTCTTTTCATAGTATCCCCCCCGAGGGGGAATACTATTTTAAATCAGGCTTTGAATCTGAGAGTGCTGACAACAGCTACATTCCCGGCATTTGCTTTGGCAATATCATTAACCTTAGCCAGATCGCTTTCTCGTTCTACACGACCACTTATCTGGACTTCCAGGGTTGATGAAAAAAGGCCTCCCTTTTTCACAACACTGATAAGTACAAAGTTCATCACAATTGATGAATCTTCACTTTTGATTGCCTCTGTAATTTTCTCTTTCAAAGTATCTGCTTTTGACGCCATTATTGTTCCTTTTGCTCCTTATAATTTATTCCGGAGCATAAGGCATTATAGGCTCTTTGAAAAAATATGATAGCTGAGAACCATAATTATCTGTTTTTATGCAGGATATCAGGGCTCTCCCGGGTTTCAGAAACAAGGGAACGGTAGAGATAACTGTAGCAGGCTCATATCACTAAATATTTTCTGACAGGATTCCGCTTCTCTGGCTATAATAAAGAATCAAAGGAGTGATCATATGGCCCCCTATATCCTGACTATCGGCCTTAACCCTGTCTGGCAAACTACCCTGGCCTTCCCGGAACTACAGATGGGAGAGGTCAACCGGAGCCGCAAGTATTCCTCCTGCTGTTCCGGCAAGGGATTAAATGTCACAAGAGTCCTGCATCAGGCGGATATTGCGGTAAAGCATCTGACATACATAGACAGTATGAATGGAGCCTTTTACAAATCTGTAAGAGAGCAGAACCTTCCGGTCCAGTATATTCCGACAAACAGTGTAATCCGCGGCTGCTATACCCTGCTTGACCATAAGGGAGGATCTGCCACCGAAATCGTAGAACAAGGCAGAACCGTTCCAGCGGAAGCAGAAGAAGAGATGATGGAAGCTTTCGGAGAACTGCTCACTGATGCCTCTCTCGTAATTATCTCCGGATCCCATGCTGATGGATTTTCCAGGAATATATACCCTGAAATGAGCCGGAGAACAAAAAATGCAGGAAAGACTCTAATCCTCGATATCAGAGGATTAGAGTTGCAGGACTGTCTGAAATATAGACCTGATTTGATAAAACCCAATCGGGAGGAATTCTGCCAGACCTTTCTACCCGGAAAAAATTATCACGAAGTACCGGAATCCCGGCTGGAAGAGACCATGCTCAGCCTCTATAAACAGTGGGGAATCTCTACCATCCTGACCAATGGAAAGGGTTCCACTCTTATCTGTTACAAGGGGGAGATTTTCCGCAGCCAGCCGGAAAAACTGAAGAATTGGGTCAATCCCATCGGCTGCGGCGATGCCTATACGGCCGGACTGGCTGCGGAGTTCTTCCGTGGGAACGGGATTCTTCCGGCGATAAAGCGAGCGGAAGAGTTCGCCCGACGGAATGCCATGAGTTTTGTGCCGGGGGATATAAAATAATACAATAAAACCCCCCAGTGATTTATCACCGGGGGGTTTTTATTCAGAAATAGAACTCTTAATGTGTGGGTCCAATC
The DNA here is from genome assembly GCA_002084805.1 of Spirochaetaceae bacterium 4572_59. Classification (GTDB taxonomy): domain Bacteria; phylum Spirochaetota; class Spirochaetia; order DSM-2461; family DSM-2461; genus Oceanispirochaeta. The sequence continues at coordinate 214,127 of NBMC01000003.1, forward strand.
ATTTTTTCAGGCAGCCAGGTAATAATCTCGGGAAAGATCATACAGAGAACAAGGGTAAACATAATGATAGCGATAAAAGGAAGAACCCCCTTGATAATATCGGCCATGGTCAGTCCCAGTTCCGGATCGGCAGTCCCTTTCAGAACAAAAATAGACATAGCCATAGGAGGTGTCTGGAACGCCATCTGCAGGTTGATACAGATCATCAAACCAGCCCAGAGCGGATTGAATCCCAGCTGTACCAGGATGGGTGAAAAGATGGGAACAATGATAAACACAATCCCTATCCATTCAATAAACATTCCCAGCAGGAATACAATCAACATAATAACAGTAAAAGAGGCCCATCGACCACCTGGCACCGACAAGATCAGATGTGTTACCACATCACCCGAACCAGCGCTCATAAAGATGCCCACAAAAGCATAACAGAGTGCCGCGATCATAACAACAAAAGCACTGACCTTAAGGGTCTCCAGAGAGGCATGCTTGATCAATTGCCAGCTGAACTTTCTGTAGATAATAGCCAGTAAGATAGCCGCCAGAGATCCCACCGCCGCCGCTTCTGTGGGAGGTGCAATTCCTGAAAAGATGGTTCCCAGGACTGCCACAATAAGCAGGATAGGGGGAAGCATGGATTTCAGAAGATGTATCAGCTTTGCTGCGGAGAAAGGTGTTCTCTGATCCTTAGGAATAGCAGGTCCCATCTCCGGGTATACCTTACAGATAACAATGATATACACAATATAGAGAAAAGACAGTATCAGTCCGGGGAATACAGCGCCCATAAACATCTGTCCGATAGAAAGTCCGGCCTGAGGTGCATAGACAACCAGCATAATACTGGGGGGAATCAGAATTCCCAGGGTACCGGAAGCAACAATTGATCCGGCAGCAAGAGATTTGCTGTACCCTCTGCTTATCATGGGTTTCAGTGCAATCAGTGTCAGAATGGTCACCGATGCGGCTATAACACCCAGACAGGCAGCCAGAATCGTACCAAAAATGACAGTAACAACCGCCAGACCACCCTTCAAATCTCCCAGAGACTCATAGAGACTATCATACAGGTCTTTGGTAATCCCCGAATGTTGCAATATGACCCCCATAAAGGTAAAAAGAGGAACTGCCAGATAGGGATAGTTCAAAGATAAGCCATAGAAACGGCTATACATAATATGAAAGGCCGTATCGGGTCCGAAGACAACCATCCCGACGAGAAGGCCGACACTACCTATAACAAATGCGATGGGGAATCCTGTTAGAACAAGAGCAAAGACTCCACCCAACATTAAAATTGTTACGAATTCTGCGCTTAATTCAATCAATGGTTTCACCCTTTATCACAAAATAGAAGTCTCTGACTAATCTAGCGCCCCCCTGGAGAATCAGCAAGAATAAACTGATTGCAAAAACAGTCCGGTAAGGGGCTGCCGGTGGGTACCAGAAACTGGTAAACATTACTTCATGGATTTGCCATGCCTTTACAGCCCATCTTATGGCAAGTTTCAGCATGAAAATCATTAACGGAAAAAACAGAAACAGTGAACAGACAATATCTGAGATTGCCTGAGCCCGTTTTGACAGATTCCCGTATATAAGATCCACACGGGTATGGGCATCGTGCAGATAATCATAAGAGGCACCCAACATGTAGATAACACCTCCTGAAATACAGAGAGTATCATAGGCCCAGATAGTGGGAGCATTGAAAAAATGTCTGGAAATGGCATCATATGAACCCACTAACACAAGGAGAAAAGCAAACCATTTCCCCACAGCCCCGGCTTTCTCACTAAGCCAATCAATTATCTTTAGCACTTTCAGTAAAATGGCCATGCTTTTACTCCTTATTCCTTATTAATGCAAAGCGTTGTAAGCTTCGCCGTAGTTTTTCATAGACTGATATATTTCTGCGAAGATAGGATCTTCAGAGGCTGACTTCTCTTCATAAAAAGCAGCAGCTTCAGCGTTAAGAGCATCCTCTATATCTTTCGGAACCTTATAGACTTTGGTTCCAACTTCCTTAAACTTATCAATGGCCTTTACAGATTCAAAAACCAGGTACTCATGCTGAGCCTGAGACCATTTAGAAATTTCAGTCCGAACGATTTCCTGCAAATCAGCAGGCAATTCATTGAAAGCACTTTTGCTGACAAAAAAGACCTGAGGATCACTAGGTGCTCGTGTGGGAGAAAGGTAAAGGTAGGGAGCTACCTCGTTGAAATGCATATTCCAGTTTGTTGCAACAGTGGAATACTCGAAAGCATCGATAGTTCCTCTCTGCATAGCTTCATAACACTCGCTTCCGGGGATAATAACAGTAGCAGCACCCATTCTCTTAAGGATTTCTCCTCCATCACCCATACAGCGGGCTTTCAGTCCCTGCAGATCTGCAAGGGATTCCAGTTTAACTTTAGAATGGAAAAATACTTCTTCAGGAAGAGGTGCCAGGGCGCCCGGAAAGGTCATGACATCATAATCTCCCATCATCTTGTTCATCAGGTCAGCACCACCGCCCAGATTGAACCAGGTTCTCATAGCTTCACCGGGCAGTCCGCCGGGTCTGGAACTGATAAGTCCGGCTGCTGGCCACTTATCCAGATTGTACATGGGACAGGTATAACCCATCTGAAGTACACCTTCGTTAATAGCATCCAATTCCTTATAAGCAGGAACAATTGAACCACCGACAAAGGGTTTTACAACCAGCCGTCCGCCGCTGGCTTCAGTAATGGCATTACAGCAGTTATCATGATACATCTGAGAAAAATCTGTAGCCGGACCATGTCCGGAAGATTTCCAGATAATCGGTTTTACAACCTTTGCTGCTGTGTCACCCCCCGCGACAGAAGCCTCACTTTTCTGACAGCCCATAAACATTGCAGCCGCAACCATTAAACCCAAAGCAACTAATAGCTTTCTTCTTGAAAACATCTTAAACCCTCCTAGATTACTCAATGCTTCTCCAGGGCTGTCTATGAAATTTAGGCAGCCCGAAATCCCTAATCAATAATAATAGAACTTCCAGTACGATTATGATAATAATTTTTATTAAATTCATTTAATTGTGACATGGCCTGGGGCCCTGTGCAATGAGAGACTCCCACTATTTTCAGTTCATCTTTCCCAAGATAGTTCAGAGAAACAGCCTGTGTTTCCTTATTAGCTTCTACCAGATGAGTTCCCCCCAAAACGGCATAAACAGGCTTATTTAATAAGCTTTTAACCGTATCTATCATGTTTCTCATACCAGGATGGGAGCAGCCGAGAATAACCACAACCCCACGAGGCGTATCAAGAGCAATCAGAACTTCATCTTCAAACAAATCCGGCTTGAACCCTCCCGCCTGGCGTATCTTAAAACGGGGATTGATGACTTCATCCTTATGAGTTCTGTTAAAACGGGTGACAACATAGACTCCAGGCATAATCTCATTCAGACTTTCTGAAACAAAGCGATAGGGAATCCCCTTCTCCTTCAGAAATTTCTCATCAAAATTATTTCCCAGGAATTCATAAGAGTTATTCCGGTAGGCATACTTTTCCTGAAAAAATCCCGTTCCAAGGACAAGCGAAAAGTTTTTGGCGTGCTCCGTAAGAGACTTCAGTCCTCCCGAATGATCATAATGACCATGACTCAGTACGACATATTCCAGATCACTGAGATCGATTCTCATCTCTTGGGCATTACGGATAAAGTTGGCAGACTGACCTGTATCAAACAATAGTTTATGACCGTCTTTTTCAATATAAAACGAGATTCCATGCTCGTTAATAAGAGCCAGGTGCTCCCCCTTGGTATTTTCGATTAACGTTGTAATTTGTACAGACATAAGTTCTCCAGTGCAATTTTTTTGTGTGCCTGGGCTTAACCCAGGGACGCCCGGATATCAGCCAAGGCATTATCCAGATGATCTCTCATAGCCTTTTCTGCCGCCTTGGGATCCTTGTTTTTTATTGCTTGAAATATGACTTTGTGCTCTTTAATTGTTTTTTCAGAACGGCCGGGAGTATGCAGACTCGTAACCCATCCTTCTGAAAGGGAACTGGTCATGGTTTTCATAAGATAGTAGAGGGTCCTGTTTTTTGTAGACTTGGCCATGGCCAGATGAAACTCTTCATCATGCTTTATCAAGGCCGGTGTTTTCCCTTCATTATAAACAGCCTCAAAATCTCTACAGGCCTTTTCCATATGCATGATATCCTCATGATCCGCCTTGACCGCGGCAACTCCTGCTGCTTTAGGATCTATCATCAGACGAACTTCAAAATGCTCGAAGATAGAAGTCTCATTATTGATGAGCCACTCCTTAAAAGCTTCCAGTTCCTTCTTCATAGGATCAGCAATAAAGATTCCCTTGCCATGTTTAACAGTGACAACCCCGGTGACTTCCAGAATTCTGACGGCCTCCCTGATGGAAGAACGACTGACATCAAGCTTTTTTGTCAGTTCATTCTCAGAGTAGAATTTATCACCTAAAGAAAATCCCTCACTGTCTATCAGCTCTTTAAGAGCTTCAATAACCTGATCGGATAAACGAACTGTTTTAAGGGGCTTCATAAATTATCACCTTCAATCATAATCTCATAAGATGTCTACTTATCGGACAAGTCAATTATTAACTCTTTTTTTACATCTGTCAAATTAATTTTTCTTCCTAAAATGTATTTAATGTATTAAGCAAAGACTATTGACCGAAACAGCCTTGCCCTTTTGTAACACTTTTTCTGTAATACCATCTAACTGATCTTGCATAAGAGAACAGATCAGCTTAGGATAGATACAAACACTTGTTCATACAACAAACACTTGTCCGGGAGAAGCATGACACAAAGAGAGAATGAAATTCTGGAGATTCTCAGAAATAACCCCCTGATTTCTCAAAAGAACCTGGCTGAAAGGCTTAAAATCACAAGGTCCTCCGTTGCCGGCCATATTATGAATCTGACCAATAAAGGACATATTATGGGAAAAGGGTACATCATGAAAGAAAAAGATTATGCCCTGCTTATAGGCGGAGCAAATATGGATATTCAGGGATTTCCGCAGAATCAACTGATTTCCGGAGATTCCAATCCGGGAACTGTGAAAGTATCCTGCGGAGGAGTCGCCCGCAATATTGCCGAAAATATGGCCCGTTTGGGTTTGGATGTAAAGTTACTGACTGTTGTAGGAGGAGACTCCCACGGAACCCAGCTGATAGAAGAAAGTGAAGCGGCCGGAATCAATATGAATGAGATACTCCGTCTGCCCGGGCAATCAACATCCACCTACCTGTCCATCCTCAATGAGAAGGGAGATATGGCTGTGGCTGTCTCCCATATGGATATTATGGACTTCTTTTCTCTGGAATATATAAGGTCAAAAGAAAGGCTTATCAAAAATGCCTCCCTGATTATTCTGGATGCCAACCTTCCCGCTGGAATCATTCAGTATATTGCGGAAACTTACAGAGATATCAGAATCTTTATGGACCCAGTATCAGCAGTAAAAGCTCTTAGAATAAAAGAGAGTCTCCCCTTTATTCATATGATCAAACCAAACCGTATGGAAGCGGGGTATCTGACAGGTCTTCCCGTAACAAATCAGGAAGAGCTGGAAGCGGCTGCCAATGCCCTTCTTGAAAAAGGCTTGAAACAGGTTGTAATCAGTTTGGGCGAAGAGGGTGTGTTCTTCCGCAGCAGAAATGAAAAACTTCTGATCCCGAACCTGCTGGTCAATCCGGAAGAGATAGTCAATGCAACGGGAGCGGGTGATGCCTTTATGGCGGGTTTTGCCTATGCACAAATAAAAGAGATGCCACCCCATGAGAGCCTCCGTTTTGCTTTGGCTGCTTCCGCACTTGCCATCAGCCATGAAAATACAATCAATCCGAATCTTTCGGTAGAAAATATAAATCAATTAATAAGGAATAATCAGCATGAATAATCCCTATCTGGATATAGCTCCAGAAGTTAAAGAAGCATTACTAGAAGGCAAAGCCGTTGTGGCTCTGGAATCTACCATTATTTCTCACGGTATGCCCTACCCTCAAAATGTGGAAACGGCCAGAGAAGTTGAAAAGATTGTCCGTCAGAACGGTGCCGTTCCCGCAACGATTGCGATACTCGGTGGCAGATTGAAAGCAGGACTTCTTTCGGAAGAACTGGATTACCTCGGGAAAGCGGGACAGGCCGTAAGCAAAGTCAGCCGGAGAGATATTCCTTTTATGGTAGCATCCCGAAAAGACGGCGCCACAACCGTAGCTTCCACCATGATTATTGCAGCTATGGCTGGAATCAGGGTTTTCGCCACCGGCGGAATCGGAGGAGTTCACAGAGGGGCTCAGGAAACATTTGATATATCTGCAGATCTGCAGGAACTGGCTTCCACCAATGTGGCGGTCATCTGTGCGGGTGCAAAATCCATCCTGGACATAGGACTGACCCTGGAATACCTGGAAACAAATGGTGTTCCTGTAGTCGGTTACGGTACGGACGAGATGCCCTCCTTCTATACTCAAAAAAGTGGTTTCGGAGTGGACTACCGAATCAATACTCCTGAAGAGCTGGCCAAAGCCCTGAAATCCAAATGGGACTTAAACCTGAAGGGCGGCGTTGTCATTGCCAATCCCATCCACCAGGAAGATGCCATGGATGACCAGGTCATAACAAAGGCCATCAACCAGGCTCTGGCTGAAATGAAAGAGAGGGGAGTTAAGGGTAAGGAGTCCACCCCCTTCCTGCTGGCAAAGGTAGCAGAAATCACCGGAGGAGACAGCCTTGCCTCCAATATCAAACTTGTTTACAGCAATGCCGAGCTTGCCGCTAAAACAGCGGTAGAACTGGCCCATTTGGCATAATCCTGCGGGAACCGCCTCCTGTATTTACAAGAACATCATCTCATGGGTCTCCGCCGAACCAAAGTCAGGGATCTCATCAGGAGTCAGACCTTTTCCTTTCAAGACAGTTCTGACAATTTTCTGATTAAAGGGGTGGGTATCGGGATGATTCAGATACTCCTCCACAGGCATCCAGACCGCTGCAGAAATCTCTTGTGGATCGGGAGTCAGTTCAAAAGTTAGAGGCTTTAAACGGCAGACAAAGTAGATATCCGACTTACCATAACGGTAGCCGTGCCAGTGACGGAAGCAGCTCAGGTATTGGAACTCAGCCCGGACTCCTGTCTCTTCGAGTACTTCCCGGACAACAGCATCTGCGATATGTTCTCCCTGATCCAGTGCTCCCCCTGGCAGTTTATAATGTTTTTTTGTATGAAAACGCTCCTGAATGACAAGGATACGATTCTGCTCATCCAGCATAACAGCACCCGCACCGATATAGTGGGTGGCATAAGCCGGAATAAAGGCATCGGGCTCAAGCTTCAGAACAAGCTGAAGCCGGTCCTCATCAGCATGGTGATACTGACAGCCCTCTGCAACGGCAATGGGAACAAAAGAGGCTTTTCCAATGGAAAGACTCAGCCAGAGAGTTTTTCTATCTTCAGACTTCAATTTCTGAACGGTTTCTCTCAAGCGGTCCCGAAACTCGTTTTGCTGCTCAGGAAGAGAGAATTCGTCAATAATGGCACCGTTGAATTGATTGATTTCATATTGTAATACAGACATATTTTAACCCTATAGGGAAATCAGCCTCTATGCAACAAAATGAGCCGAATCTACTTCCGTATCCAACCATTTCATCCGCAGATAAGCGAGAATCATCAAAGAGGCATGGCTGACCTGATAACATCCATAGCACAGCCATGCCAGACGGATCTGTCCGGGATAGAAGTGACTGATCAAAAGAGTTGCTGACAGAATAAAGAGAACATTTGTTGTGAATTCGCTGAACAGAACCCATTTACCATATCCGTTAGGAACAAATACCAATTCAAAGGCATAGCCCAGAGCCTCAAAGAAATAGAAGGGCATAAAGAAAAGAAGAGCCTGGGCAATGACGGCACTTGTTTCAGCAGAGTTGGTAAAAATCCCGGCAATAGTTCCTCGTCCAAAAAAAGTGATAATAGAAACAAGAATGGCCACAGAGCCGGAAATAAATCCTGCCGCTGTAATCAGCCTCTGAGCTTCAGCTTTATCGCCCCTGCCAAGAGCATTCCCTGACAGGATAGCGGCAGAGCTGCCAAAACCGCTGATAATTGTTTTATTCAAACGGAAGTAAGCAAAAATACTATGGGTCGCAGCCAGATAAACCGTTGAGTAATCTTCAATTATTGCTTGATAGCTCATTAAGATAGCTAAGGCAATCAGATTCTGAATTCCCGGAGGGATAGCCACTTTCAGAATATCCTTCTGAATGTTTTTATGTATCCTGTCAAAATGAAAGAGACGGTAAGTCTTGATGTAGTGACTTCTGATTATCACAAGAAACAGAAAGATAGTCGATATAATATAGGAAAGAGCCGTTCCAAGAGCAGCCCCCTCGATCCCCATGGCTGGCAGACCGAACTTACCGAAAATAAAGACCCAGTTCAGAGACACATTCACGATATTGCTGAGAACCCCTGAATACATGACATAACGGGTTTTATTAATGGCACTGAAAAAGCTTTGAACCACAAAGTATAGTCCTGTGGGAATCAGAGAAAAACGGATAATCCTGATGTACTGCAGGGCCAGCTCAAGAATCTCCTCTGAATGGATAAGCAGAGAAAGAACGGGACTGGCCAAAAAACTGACGGCTGTGGTCAATAAAGCCACAAAAAAAGTCAGAAGGATTCCATTATCCAGTACCTCACCCGTAAAATAGCAATGATCTTTATTGCGGGAATCCTGTCGGCCGAAGCGACGGGCTGTTATAGCCTGAACCCCGGAGGAAAGGGGCCACAGAAATGTGTTCAGCATCCAGGCAAATAAACCGGCAATACCTATGGCCGCCAGCTCGGAACTATCTTTACCGAAATGTCCCAGCATGGCTGAGTCGGCAATCTGTAAAAAATAATGGGACAGCTCTCCGAAGAGAAGAGGAAAACCGAGAATGACGATATTCTTCATAGTTGAACTGAAGGATTTTTTATTGACATATAAATTCATGAAGACACAGTATAGGATGTTTTTAATCCTTGTAGAATAGTCTGAATTAGAAGTAAATAAGACGAAAATAATATTATGCAAAAAGAGGAAATTCGCCCCCTTTTATTCTCCCTATTGCTTTCTCTGGCAGACAGAATATAATCTCCATATGGAGTTGAAATGAATACTTGGCAATTACAGGAAAAAGAATGGGATATGACTCAATATGAAAAGTATGAAACTCTTTTTGCCTTAAGTAATGGTTATCTGGGAGCCCGCGGCAGCTTCGAAGAAGATGGTATAAACTGCGGACCCGACGGATTCTATATGAACGGTTTTTATGAAAGCTATCCGCTCAGCTATGGTGAGACGTTTCCTGCCTATCCGGCGACCAGCCAGGCCATGGTAAATCTTCCCAATCCTAAAAGACTGAAGCTCAGCATTGACGGAGAGCTCTTCTCTCTCGCAAAGAATCCACCCCTGGAATATGAGAGGACTCTCGATATGAAGTCTGCGATTCTCAGCAGAAATCTTATATACCCTTTGGGAAACGGGAAAAAATCCGTATACAATCGGAGCGTTTTATCTCTGCCGTCCATAAAAATCTCTTCTGCCTGAGCTACAGAATTACAGCTCTGGAAAACAACTGCATAATCCGCCTGTCATGCGACGGAAGGGAAACTATCCCTTCAGGGAGGAATTCATAACTCCGGGCTCGCATTCGGCAGTTCTATCGTTCATAAACTGGAAGGAGTGGACATATCAAAAAGAGAAGTTCTTTATAATGACAGTTTCTCTGGAGAAATATGGCATTTCAAACTGGATGCTGGTAAAACAGCCGTTCTGAAGAAATTTGTTTGCTATGAAAAAGGCAACGCTAAAACGGAACAAGCCCTCTATGATTTTAACAGTCTGAAAAAAGAACATAGCGCCTGGTGGCACAGGGCCTGGAAATCAATGGACGTCTCCATCAACGGAGACAAGGCCATGCAGCAGGGAATCCGTTTTAATATGTTCCACCTCCTGCAGTCTGCCGGTAAGGATGGGAAGACAAATATAGCCGCAAAGGGGATGACCGGAGAAGGCTATGAAGGTCACTACTTCTGGGATACGGAAATATATATGAACCCTTTTTCACATTTACTAATCCTGTCATTGCCGGAAGTCTTCTGGAATACCGTTACTCCATACTGGATGCCGCCCGGGATAGAGCCCGCGAAATGGGACATAAACAGGGGGCTCTTTTCCCCTGGCGCACCATAAGCGGCCCCGAATGCTTCCTGCCGGGACAGCCCAGTACCATATCAGCAGCGATGTGGCCCATGCGGTAAAAGTATATTGGGAAGGAACGGAGGATGAGAACTTCCTCCTGACAAAAGGTGTGGATCTTCTGATGGAAACCAACCGCCTGTGGTCGGATATGGCCGTCTATCATTCTGAGTCAGACAGCTATGCCATACAAAATGTAACCGGCCCGGATGAATACACAGCACTGGTGGATAATAACTTCTATACAAACAGCATGATTAAGGATCAACTGAAATTTTTCACGTCACTCTTGGAGGAATACAAAAAACGTCCCAATAATGACCCCTTCTGATGCACTATCATCCGCTGACACTCTACCGCTATCAGGTCTGCAAACAAGCAGATGTGGTACTGGCGGAATTCCTGCTGAGTGAAGAGTTCTCCCGGGAACAGAAGATCCGGGATTATGAATACTATGAAAAGATAACAACCCATGACTCCTCCCTCTCCCCCTGTATCTACGGCTGTATGGCCAGCGATATAGGCAGAATTGAAGAAAGCTACAACTACTATGTAAAAACGGCACGCACCGATCTGGATGATTTTCACGGGAATGTAAAAGACGGTGTCCATGCTGCCAATATGGCTGGTTCCTACCTACGGGTTTGCCCGTATGCGCCATAAGGATGGTAGGCTGGCATTCTCTCCTCTGCTACCCCATGCCTGGGAGTCGTACTCCTTCAAAATACATAAGGGAGATGCGCTTCTTGCGGTTCAAGTCGGCCCTGAAAAAACCGGATATAAACTTTTAAAGGGAGACTCCCTCCTGATCAGTCATTATGGAAAGAATTGTCTTGTAACAAAGGAATATCGGGAATTAGCGAATACCTGACGCCATCAGACATTTCAATTCTATTAAAATTCGGACCTCAGCTTCCAAAACTGTTGTTATACTTAATAGAAAGGAAGGCCCCCTATGATCGATACTATAAAAGGACTACTGTTGTGGAAAAAGGGCTTGCCTCCCCCCCTCACGGGTCATCAAGCTTCTGGATGAGATCGGCTCCACCCGTCTCTCTCTGGTCACAAATAAGCCGAACCTGAAAAAACGACTGAAATCCTATAGCAGCAGTATAGAAGGAAATCTCAGTGACGAAATTAATGTTCTTAAGGAACTATGGACAAAAAAAAGTGGTCTCGGCGGTTATATCCGAATCCACAGCCTAGGAATCTTTATATAATCTGTGTTAACGTACACACAGCGCATATAAATAGAGAGATTAAACATGGGAAATAAAAATTATTCAATTCTGATAATTGATGATGATGAAGAAATGTGCCTGTCCCTCAGCGAGATATTATCAAAAGAGGGATACCACTGCCAATTTACGATTACCCCCTCGGAAGTAGAATCCCTGATAAAGAAAGCTGATCTGGATCTGATTATTTCAGATATCAGAATGCCTGAAATCGGAGGGATTGATCTGTTAAAAAGAATCAAAAAAATCAATTCAGTTATAGATGTCATTATGATTACGGGATATCCCACTATAGAAAATGCCATAATGGCGATGAAATACGGAGCTTTGAATTTCTATGTAAAACCTCTTCCCCTTCTTCAACTAAAGAATGAAGTAAGTCAACTCTATAAGATTCGATCAAAGAAGAACAGTATGGTAGAAAAGACAGGAGAAGAGATTATCACTCATAATGAGATGATGAAGAAAACTTTAAATACTGCCATTAAAGCATCTCCTACACAGGCTCCTATCCTGATTACCGGTGAAAGTGGAACGGGTAAAGAGATGATTGCAGATTTAATACACCGGAAGAGTGCTCGCAGCAATATGCCTTTTGTAAAAATTAACTGTGCAGCCATACCGGAAACTCTTCTTGAAAGTGAACTGTTCGGTCATGAAAAAGGGGCTTTTACCAATGCGATAGAGCAAAAGAAAGGAAAGTTCGAACTTTCCGATGGCGGCTCCATTTTTCTCGATGAAATTGGAGATATGAGCCTGAATACACAGGCTAAAATCTTAAGAGTCCTCCAGGAAAAGGAATTTGAAAGGGTCGGGGGAACAAAAACCATTCATGTAGACATTCGTGTTATTGCCGCCACAAATAAGAACTTGAGAGACCTAATTTCTAAGGGGAGTTTCAGAGAGGATCTCTATTACCGCTTGTCAGTTATTGCAATAGAGCTTCCACCGCTGAGGTATAGAGAGGGCGATGTTTCTATTCTATTGAAACATTTTCTGGATCTCTTTAATACTCAATATAACAAAAATATCTCCGGATTTTCTCGGGAAGCAGAGAACGTGCTTAAACAACACAACTGGCCTGGAAATATCAGAGAACTGCGAAACTGTGTAGAGAGAGCAGTTATCTTTTGTGATGGAGAAAGTATCAGTGAAGAAGAACTCCCCTCTCAGTACCTTGAATACAAAAATTTCACTATAGAGGATGATATTGGATCAATCCTGGATAATCATAATCGGGAAGCTATATTTAAAGCTCTTCAGGACAGTCATGGTGTGAAGCAGAAAGCTGCGGATGCCCTCAATATAAATAGAAGGACTCTCTACAACAGGATGAAAAAGCTGGGATTAAAATGAGCCATATAGAACCATTGATCTCATTAAAGAACATCCATGTGACTTATGAATCGTTCAAGGCACTCAACGGAATTGACTTTGATCTCAACAGAGGTGAAATACACGGTCTAGTGGGGGAGCATCGGGCCGGTAAATCGACTTTGGTAAAGCTTCTCAGCGGTGCGGTAAGCAAAGAGAGCGGCCAGTTTTTCTATAAAGGAAAAGAGGTTGAATCCTTTTCACCAAGATCAGCCATGCAGAATGGTATCGGGATTGTTTATCAGGATTTGAATGTCATCCCTTCAATTAATGCCGTTGAAAATATCTTCACAGGACAGAGGATTGTTTCAACTCTCGGTTTTATAAAGTCAAAGGAGATGAAGAGAAGAGCTGCATCTCTCCTTGATTCGCTCAATATGAAAATAAATATGGAAATACCTCTGTCCTCTTTGACAAGGCAGGAACAGCAGATGGTTGAAATAGCAAAAGCCCTATCCCTGAACCCGGAAATCCTGATTTTTGATGAGATTTCAACCCGACTCACTCCGACAGAAATGGAAAAAATCTACAAACTCCTTTTTGATTTTAAAAATAAAGGGAAAAGCATTATCTATATATCCCACAACATGGATGAGATTTTCCGTTTTGCCGAACGCGTTACCATTCTTCAGGATGGTCGGAGAATAGGGACCGAGGAGGTTAAAGATCTTGATAAAATTAAACTGATGAAACTCACCTACTCCTTTGTTCTGAGCCGGGAAGAGTTGGAAAAAGACAATATGGAACTGTATCTTCTCAAAAAATACAATGAAAATATCATTAAAAACATCCCGATAGGAGTCATGATTCTCGATAAGGATAAACAGATAACTCAGGTCAACTTATCTGCTCTGAAACTTTTCAATCCCGGGGAAGAAGAGCTTAACGGAAAGGTTCTCGGAACAGTACTAGGCAATATACTGAAAGATCATGGAGATGAAATAACGGAAGCAATCGAACTGATGTCCGAAGGGGTCTGGGAAGATCTGCAGTGGAGTGAAAACAGAATTGTTACAATCAAGGTTTTTCCCCTGCATGACAATTCCCAGGATTGTATCGGATCGATATTGCTTCTGGAAGATGTCTCACAGGAGCGTTATTTCAACGATTACCTGCTGAGATCTGAAAAAATCGCGTCTGTCGCAGAATTGGCCGCCGGGGTGGCTCATGAAATTAACACGCCCTTAAGTGTCATCCACAACTACATAGACCTTCTAAAACCGATCTATAACGATTCTTATTCTTCTGATAAACTAGAGAGAATTAAAAATCAGCTTTCGATGATATCCGACATTATCGGGGGACTTCTCTCTTTTTCCAAGATACAGTCACTACCCTCAAAACGACTCGACATAACAGAACTGGTAGATGATGTGGTTCTGCTTCTTCATCATAAAATCACAAGCAGGAACATTCATCTTAAATGGGAAAAAGACAAACAGAATATCTATGTTTCGGGAGATGAAAATCGTCTGAAACAGGTTCTGATAAATCTGCTGATCAATGGGATAGAAGCCGTTCTGGAGGGGGGACATATCGAAATTTTTATTGAACAGAATGAAAATGAGTGGGTTGAAATTTCAATCAGAGATGATGGTTCTGGGATTGCCCCTCATATTCTGAGTAAAATTTTTAATCCTTTTTTCAGCACAAAAGCCGGCAAGAAGAATACAGGGCTTGGTCTCTCAATCTGTCAGCACATCATCGAATCTCATAATGGCGTAATCACCTGTCAGAGTGGTGATGAAAATACCACTATGGGAATCAGGCTTCCCATTTCAGGGAATTGACTTTCCCGTTTTCCTTTTTTTTCTATAATTTCACATCAAAAATAGGATAGAAACATCTCTAAGTACGTTCTATTAAGTTTTATGATTTGGCATAGGGTTTGCTTATGTAGAACTATACAACTTTTCAGGAGGTATTATTTGAACTCAGATTTATCCACCCCTGTCATTGCTATGAGGGGAATCGGGAAAAAATTTGGAAGAGTACGCGTTTTAGAAAATATTGATTTTGAAATATTTCCCGGAGAAGTACATATCCTTGCCGGTGAAAATGGTGCCGGTAAAAGTACCTTAATGAAGATTCTATCCGGAGTATACACCAGTTACGAAGGGACAATCTCTATGAATGGTAAAATCATTGCTCCAGCAACGCCTCTTGAAGCCAATCATATGGGAATCTCCGTAATCCATCAGGAGCTGTCTCTTATCCCCTCTATGAATGTCAGAGATAATCTGTTTCTGGGACGGCCTGTGACCAGTTTGGGGTTTGTCCACGATAGAGAACAAAAGAAAAAAGCACTGTCTGTTTTAAATGATCTTGGTCTCGATGTATCTGCCGATGCCTTAATCGAGGACCTGTCCATTTCTATGCAGCAACTGATTGAAATAGCAAAAGCAATCAGTATCAATGCGAAAGTGATTATCATGGATGAACCCAGCAGTTCTCTCAATTCTAAAGATGTGGAAATACTATTCTCTCTCATTGAGAAATTAAAAAAACAAGGTTGTGGAATTGTCTATATCAGCCACAGAATGGAGGAGATAAAGAGGCTGGCCAACAGGATCACGGTTCTTAGAGACGGTAAATTTGTTGGTACTTCTCTGGCGGAAAAACTCCCTACTCCCAAATTGATCAATTGGATGGTTGGTCGTGAAATGACCAACATGTTTCCAAGATATGAAATGAATCGGGGAAAAGAAAAACTGCGCATTGAAAATTTAACAGTTTCTGATAATGAGAAAACTCATGTTAAAGGTATAAATTTGACAGTCAATTCGGGTGAAATTCTGGGGATTGCTGGTTTACAAGGTTGCGGAGCCAGTGAGCTTTTAATGGGAATCTTCGGTGCTTACAACAGAAAAACAGCCGATCACATTTACCTCAATGGCAAAGAAATCAGCATAAAAAAACCCTCTGACGCCATCAAAAAGAACATTGCTCTTTTGACAAATGACCGGAAAGCAACAGGACTTGTATTATCCATGTCGATTATCGCGAATATCTGCATGTCAGGGCTTGTGGAATTATCCCAATGGGGCTGGAGAAGTATTTTCGGAGAAATATCTGCCACTGAGAAACAAGCTGAAGCTTTGCAGATTCACGCTTCATCCTACGAAATGGAGGTAGGCATGCTTTCAGGGGGAAATCAGCAGAAAGTGGCTATTGCCAAATGGATGCAGATATCACCCGAAGTCCTCCTGCTTGATGAACCTACCAGAGGGATTGATATCGGAGCAAAACACGAAATCTACCAGCTTATGAATGAGTGGACCAAACAAGGGATTTCGATAGTGTTGATCACATCAGAAATGCCGGAACTACTGGCCATGAGCGATCGTGTGATCGTTATGCACAGAGGTTCGCTAACCGCTGAATTTACAAGAGAAGAAGCCGATGCGGAGAATATTCTCGCAGCGGCAATGGGAAAGGAGACAATAAGAAGATGACGGATAGTACACAGACATCAGCTCTGATGAAAGAAGGTAGGTTTGTCCGGTTTTTATCCAGTTCCGCAGGTAGAGCGACTATAGCCTTTGTACTGGTTATGCTGCTGGGACTTATTTTTAATGCAGACGGGGCATTCTTTAAATTAGGGATGCACAGAGATGCTCTACGTCAGGCATCGGTATTCGGGATTCTGGCCGTAGGCATGACTGTCGTTATTATAACAGGTGGAATAGATCTTTCTGTAGGAAGCATACTTGCTGTATCGGCCGTATTATTTTCCATACTCACCCTACATCTCGATTGGCCTGCCTGGATATCCATCTTAAGCTGCATTATCGTAGGGGCCGGGCTGGGTGCTATTTCGGGAACTCTAATTGCTGTGACCAAACTCCAGCCTTTTATTGCGACACTTGCCATGATGACCTTTGGAAGGGGAGTGGCCAAGTACATCACCGGAGGGCAAAAAATATCAACATATCTGACCAATTCTGACGGCGAAGTAATCATAAAAGAGCTTCCAAGAATATTTAAGGTAATTGATTCGAGAATTATGGGAGGGAATATCGCCATTGTTTCAATCATATTTCTGTTTTGTCTCCTTATCACTTGGCTGTTCCTTGCAAAGCATAAATGGGGAAGAGAGTTGTTTTCCATTGGTGGTAACGAAGAATCTGCCAGACTTTCAGGTGTCCCTGTCAAGTGGACCAAATTCCTAGCCTATACTGTATCAGGAATTATGTGTGCCATAGCCGGGATAGCCCAGGCTGCCCAGGAAACTCAGGGAGACCCTGAAGCGGGCGGTGGATATGAGCTTACAGCCATTGCAATGGTTGTCATCGGCGGAACAAATATGGCCGGAGGCCGCGGAGGGATGGGATTAACTCTTATCGGAATTCTCACTATCGGTTATCTGGAAAAGATTCTCAGTATCAATGCTGTTCCCGAATCAGGACGTTTGCTGATTACCGGAGTCATTATTGTTCTTGCGGTATTAACACAGCGGAAAAACAGAAATTAAAGAATAATTTGTTCTCAATAGGGATTTATCCCAAAAAAATATCTAGGAGTAAGAAATGAGAAAATCAAGAATCGTTACCGTGTTTATGCTAATCAGCATAATGTTCACTTCGCTACTGTTCGCCAATGGTCAGTCAGAAGAAAGTACAACCGCTGATAAGCTGTTCACCATCGGTATGAGCCAGTGCAACCTTGGAGAACCGTGGCGTGTCCAGATGAATGCCGATGTGAAATCAGAAGCAGACAAGTATGACAATATAAAAGTAATCTACAAAGATGCTCAGAATGATACTCTCAAACAGAGATCTCATGTTGAGGAGTTTGTAAGTGCTGAAGTAGATCTACTGATTATCAGCCCGAAAGAAGCTCAACCTTTAACAGGTCCTGTATCAGCTGCTATGGCAGCGGGAATTCCTGTAATCGTTCTCGACAGAGCAGTAATCGGTGATGACTATACACAGTTCATCGGTGCCGACAACGTAATTATCGGTAAAGCTGCTGGAGAGTGGGTTGTAGAGACATTCGGTGGAAAAGGTGCAAAAGTTGTAGAACTGATGGGTCTTCAGACTTCTCCTCCCGGACAGGATCGACACAATGGTTTCAGAGAGGCTATTAAAGGTTCTGATGTTGAAGTAATTTTTGAAGCCGATGTTAAATGGCTTGAGCCAAATGCAAGGAAAGAAATGGAATCAGCTCTCTCCAGATTTGATGATATCGATCTGGTTTACGGACATAACGACCCAGCAGCTCACGGTGCCTACCTTGCTGCAAAAGCCGCAGGAAGAGAAGGAGATATCCAATTTATCGGAATCGATGCTCTTCCTCATGAAGGTGTTGCATATGTTAAAGATGGAATCCTCAATGCAACATTTCAGTACCCTACGGGTGGTAATATAGCTATTCAGCAGGCTCTTAAAATCCTTGCTGGAGAAACTGTCGAAAAGAATATCACTCTTGGTTCAAGACTGTTCACAACAGATAATGTTGATACAGGTGGAGTTGAACTGAAATAATGAAAACGTCTCCTTCTGGAATGGAGGGGGCTTTTATTCGCGTCCAAATGCTTTAAGATGTAAAAAACCATTTTTCGATCTTCCGAAAAGCTTATCTATTTTATTTATTGCTAATATATTAATTATAGCGTAAGATTACAATGTATTAATATTAATATATTAACAATAAGGTTAGACTATGAACTTCTCTCTTTTAACAGAAACAGATGCATCAAAAAACTTAGCCGAACGTCATAAACAGTTACGTCTACTGAGAAAATGGAAGCGAACAACCCTGGCAGATAGGTCAGGTGTGCCTGTCTCGTCCATAATACGTTTTGAACAGACAGCTCAAATATCATTGAAGAATCTTTTAATGCTGTTTTCTGCTATGGGCCGATTACAGGAAATAGAAACGCTATTACTACCCCCTGAAGCTACTTCTATTGATGATCTTGAAAAGCAAGGATCAAAAATTATTAAAAGAGGTTCACGTTGAAGCGCCTGAAAGTATATTTATCTCCTGCTGAAGAGAATGAAATACTTGTTGGTGAACTTCCAGAAGGGTTTGAACATTGGATCATCAAGTTTTCCGGTCCAGATGATTTACATGACTCGGGATCTGTTGAATATGCTTATTCTCTTATGGCTCGGGATTGTGGAATTGTTATGCCAGAAACAAGGGTTTTGATCGAGAATATAATAAGCGGATCCATACACATACATTGGGGAATCTTATCCATTCAAATTTTAGAATTCCTTCTTTAGATTATGAGGACTTTTTTAAGGTCACTAAAGATTTGACCAAAAAATACCAGAATGTTCTGAGTGGATTTCGACAGATGGTATTTAATATTCTTAGCTGTAACAGAGATGACCATGTTAAGAATTTTTCATACCTAATGAACTCTTCCGGAGAATGGGCATTATCTCCTGCTTACGACATTACATTTTCAAAAGGTCCGGGAGGTGAACACTCCATGACTGTTGATGGAGAAGGCCGCTGTCAGCGAAGAGTCAATGAAAATCATTCAACAAGAATTAATAGAAAAGAACATCACATAAAAATTTGGCCCGGGCTATAGTTTTTCCGCCCTGATCTTACTGAAAATAGCCTAATAGATCAGATTAAATATCCATCCCGCGCTTGTAAAAAAGAAAAGCAGCATCATAAAAAAAATAAGCAGAAGACGGGGTTTCATGACCTGTTTCAACATCATAAACTCAGGGAAACTGGCTGCCACCACACTCATCATAAAAGCCATGGTTGTTCCCACAGGCAGTCCCTTTGCCAGAAGAGATTCAGCAACGGGTATAATCCCACTGGCATTGGCATAGAGGGGGATACCCAGAACAACCGCCGCTGGAACACTCCACCACTGACCGTCACCCAGACTGGAGCTGATCAGCTCTTCCGGAACAAAGCCATGAAGAGCCGCGCCCAGGCCTACTCCCATAATGACCCATTTCCAGACACGCGAAAAAATCTCCTTCAGCTCAGCCTTGGCAAAATTATGCCTTGCCCGCAGATTAAACTTCTTTTTTGTATAAGAGTCTTCAGACGCAGCCATTCCGGCAGCCTGCTGGCCGAGGGGAGAAAACAGGGGGATGCTGGAACAGGAACAGAAAGGTGTTATCGCTCCGAAAATAGAGGCCAGAAGATAGCCGAGTCCTCTGTTTTTCCCCATAAGATAGTGACGGATTCTCTCTGTATCCACGGCGGCTCTGAACAGGGCGATCAGATAGATCATAATCAGAAGCAGAAAATATATCTTTGTCACATCCTCAATGAAAAAGTGCAGGGATTCCGCCAGTTTACTTCCCGGATCCAGCCCGGCCAGGGTGTAGATTATCCAATCAGCCAGCAGTGTAAATATTTTTAACATATAAGAACCTTCTATTATTTCGATATTTAGCTAAATATACTTATTAATTATTGATCATTCAAGCCCTCTCTGATATTTTTAGAGAATGCAGATTTTGATAAACAAGTTAAAAGCCCTCAGTGATCCTAACCGCTTCCGGATTTTAATGATGCTGGAAATCCGTCCGCTCTGTGTATGCGAGCTGCTGGAAGTACTGGAAATTGCGGGGGGCACTCTTTCCAATCATCTGAAGATTCTGAAAAACTCCGGGTTGATTGATCAAAACAAAGACGGCAGATGGGTGGAATACCGTCTTCTCGATAGTGATGCCGCTCAGTTTATCAACAGGATTGGAAAAAATATTACGGACCGTTCTCTTCTGGAAAAAGACAGGGAGATCATAGATAGGATCAACCGCAGTGTCTGTTCATCAAAATTATAAAGAAAAGCACTTGGGTTTTTCTGAGGGAATACCCCCCTTTTAACTCTGGTGAAGCTAGTGATTTTGTGTTATAAAAAATAAATGATAGTACAAAATACAAACGAAAACATATTAAACGCCGCAAAGATAATCAATAGAGGCGGTCTGGTTGCCTTTCCGACGGAAACAGTTTACGGATTAGGCGGCGATGCCCTGGATCCCCATGCGGTTGCCAAGATATTTGAAGCCAAAAAAAGACCGAGCTTTGACCCACTCATTACCCATATTGCCGACCTGGAATCTCTTGATCGAGTGGCAAAAATAAAAAATCCCAGGGTCTATGATATTATCAGCCATTTCTGGCCCGGTTCACTGACAATTATTGTTCCCAAAAGAGATATCATACCCGATCTGATTAGTTCCGGACTACCAACCATGGCAGTTAGAATGCCCGATCATGCCACAGCTCTTCAGCTGATAAGAGAGTCCTCCGGAGCGCTTGCCGCACCCAGCGCCAATCCCTTTGGTTTTCTTAGCCCCACAACGGCACAGCATGTAGAGGAGAACCTGGGGAACAGAATAGATCTAATCCTGGATGGAGGTCCCTGCCGTATTGGAGTGGAATCAACCGTTCTTGACCTGACAAAGGACATCCCTTTGATTCTTCGACCGGGCGGACTGTCCATAGAAAGTCTTCGCGAAGTCATAGAAGATGTGGAAGTTTACAACAGAACAACAGTCTCCCCCAGCTCCCCGGGACAGCTGAAAATGCACTACTCCCCCCGCAAGGCTCTATATATCGTAGATTCTGCGGATGATGTAAGTACTAGAAGCGGAGCAGGAATTCTTTTATTCAAAAAAGGCCCCCATACAGATGGATTTGCCGCAGAAGAGGTTCTCTCTGAATCTGGTGATCCTGTGGAAGCCGCAGCCACACTTTTTACAGCTCTTCACAGGCTTGATGCAGCCGAGGGAACAAACAGAATTTATGTGGAAAAGGTACCACTCACAGGACTGGGCGCCGCAGTGATGGACAGGATCTATAAAGCTTCCAAGAAATGAAAGGAGAGTTTACCAAATGATAAACGTTAAAAAAGTACAGGAATCCGGCAATAGAGATGCCATACTGCTGGAACAGGACAGTTTCAGAGTTATGATCGATGCAGACAAGGGGATGATCCCGGAACTAAGTCTGAAAAAAGGGGACGGATGGATCAACGCCCACTGGCAGCCATGGTTCAGAGCCAACAGCGGTGAAGAATGGGACAAAGCAAAACATGCCCCCTTCTGGAAGGTTCCCCTCCTCTACGATATTAGCGGAAATTTCCCCTGTGCCCCCAACTTCGGGCCCGGGCATACAACTGGCGGATATGATCTGCCTCCCCATGGTTATACCAGCTTTAAAACCTGGGAACAGAAGTCTCCTATCCTATTGGAAAAAGAAAAGGGAGCGGCCTTCTCCAGTACCCTGAATGAGGGGAAACACCCCTTCCGCTATAAGAAACAGGACCTGATTCTGGAAGGGCAAAATGTCCATTACAGCAGACTGGATATCACAAATACCGGAGAATCAGCAGAACCTTACAATTGCGGATGGCACAACACAGTAGGCAGCCCCTTCCTGGAAAGCGGATGTCTCATTGATAACAACGCCGGTCTTTACGGGGTTCCAGGGGAAGGGACAGAATTCGATACGACCGGAGAGCTTGCATTCGGGGCTCAATCCGATTCTCTGGAAGAAATGCCTCTCCGTCAGGGAGGAACTAAAGATATGCGCAGGGTCTGCGGAATTAGCGGCTATACCGATTTTATTACGGGAGCCGTACCGCAGAACTGTTCTCTCGGCTGGAACAGCATCGTCAATCCTCGGCAGAAACTGGTCTATCTTTCTTTTTTCACTGGTCCAGCGGCCATAGAAAAGAAGGATATTCCCCTCTATTTCTACGATCTCTGGCTCAACTACGGAGGAAGAAACTTTCAGCCCTGGGCGGTACAGGACGGACAAAATGACCGGACCTTCTGCTTGGGAGCCGAAAATGCCACTGGGTATTTTGCCAACGGTCTGGCAGAAGCCCTGGAAAACCCGACACTACTGGGAAATCCGAGCTATCTGACTCTCCCTGCAGGAGAGACGCGCAGTCTTAACTACGGAACCCTCTTTCAAAGCTACCCGGATGAAATTCTGAATGAAGGTGTTAAATCGGTAGAACCCTGTGATGAAGGGCTTATATTAAACTCCTATACGGGTAAATTCGTAAAAGTCGCAGCTGAATGGGATTTTAAAACACTCAGCGCTCTTTAAATCTGACCTAAAGGAATTTTCCTCGGCCCGGCTTGGCTTTGAATTCCCCCTTATCCACCAGAATATCCCCCCGGCTGATGGTGAGTTCGGGCCAACCGATAATATCAATCCCTTCATAGGGAGTCCAGTCAACCTTTTCATGGAGAGTTTCACAACTCAGGGGATTGATCTTTTCCGGATCAAAAATTACCAGATCCGCATCCTTACCAACCAGAATATCCCCTTTACTCTCCATTCCGAAAAGACGGGCGGGGCTGGTACAGCAGAGATCCACCCACTGATTCTCAGTTATATAGCCCTCTCTCACCCCTTTGGAATATAAGGCAGGAAAACGCATTTCAATGGATGGTACTCCTCCGGGAATTGTATTAAAGGCAGCCATTCCGAATTCTTTTTCACTCATTGTAAAGGGACAGTGATCGGTAGAGATAGTATCGAAGCATCCTCCACTTAAATAGTCCCATAGACCGTCCTGGGATTCCTGACTTCTGATAGGAGGAGAACAGATGGGGAGAGCCCCGTCCAATCCCTTTTTCTCAAAGACATCCCAGTTCAGAAATAGATACTGAGGACAGGTTTCTGCTGAGACAGAGATCCCCCTCTCTTTGGCATCCTCTACCCTCTGAATAGCCTCCGGACAGGAAATGTGGAGGATATGAATAGGAGACTGCAGATAGGAGGCAATGGATATAACCCTTTCCACCGCTTCCCCTTCCAGCTCGGCAGGGCGACTACGGGGATGCCAGCGGGGAGAGCTGTTCCCTTTGGCAATGTTCTGATCAATCAAGGTCGTAATAATATCCCAGTTTTCCGCATGAACTACCGGCAGAGCACCGGCCTTGTTTACCGCATCTATTGCCTTAAGGAGTTGACCGTCATTCAGCTTAAGGCCATAGGCCATATAGAGTTTAAAACTCCGGCAACCGGCGTTTACCGCGGCAGGGACCTGATTCAGTTTTCCCATATCATCAGGACCGATAGTCATATGAAAAGAGTAATCAATCACGGATATGGCTTCAGCCTTGCCATTTCTCTCCTTCAGAGCATCTGAAAAACTCTGATCCTTTTTCGATTCCACAAAATCGATAAAAGTGGTTGTTCCTCCGAAAGCGGCCGCCCGGGTTCCCGTATAAAAATCATCCGTGGAAACATACTCTCCGATGGGCATTTCCAGATGAACATGTGTGTCCACAGCCCCGGGGGTAACAAGTTTTCCCGTAGCATCTATGATTTTACTCCCATCTAGATCCAATCCGATTGCCCCTATTTTTTCTCCGGAGATGCCAATATCAGCATAATAGGACTCTGTAGATGTAATGATTCTTCCATTCTTTATCACCATATCGAATTTCATGAGGAATACCCGCCTTTTTTATTTTGGATTTAACGACTTTAACCGCTCTCCATTATATAACGGAATCTCCTGCCGATAAAAAGAAAAAATGAATTTTACCGGTCTTAAGTTCCCTTGTCCCTAAAATGCACAGGCCCTCTCTTTTATAAGGGGTTCTCTTTACGATTTGAATAGCCTTGTGGTACACTATAAACAGGGAGGACAACCTTCGTGAACAAAAGAATACTATTTATATTATTGATACTTTCTGTATTCATCATTGCATCCTGTAAATCCACTCCGGAAGAAGTGGTGGAAGAAGAGCTTGTTGAGGAAGCAGTACCGGAAGCAGTACCGGAAGTTTCAAAGGAAGAACTTCTTTTGGCCAGACAAGCACTGCAGCGTGCGGAAGAAGCAGAAGCATCCCGCTTTGCACCGGATCTGATGAGAGGGGCCTACGCGGAGCTGAAGGAAGCAGCCAATCTGGCGGAAAGCGATCCTGATAAATCCCGGGAACTTCTTGCCTCTGTAAAAGAGAAGGCAGATCGTGGATATGAGCTGGGAATAGAGGGCCTGATTGCAGAAGGTCTTAGCAGCATGGACAAGCTGGATCAGAGTCTGCTGGATATAGAAGCTGACAAATTCAGTCCCGAAACCTATGCGGCAGTCCGCAATCAATTTGATGATACAAGAAAACTGATTGATGAGGGAAAACTTATAGAAGCTAAAGAGTCCTACTATCTCTCTTCCATGAAAGCTAAAAACCTTCATCGTCAGCTTTCAGAAAATATCCGCTGGGTAGGAATCTTGGAGCGAGATACCGAAATCTACCTGTCCGATGCGGAATCCGAAGAAGCCTATCTCTGGGCCGATATCGAATTTGTTGAAGCCAGTGATCTTCTTTCACTTGGAATGACATCTTTCCGCCAGTACGATCTGAAAGGCAGCGAAGCTCAACTGAAAGAAGCAAAATTCAAAGCCCGCAATGTTCTTTATCTGGCCAGAACCAGAAAGAAACAGGCTGAGACCGATCAGATGCTTCAGTCGATTCAAAAGGAACTGGAAGAGGTTTCCACTCTGATGGTTCAGGATGAAGAGGGAGTGATTCTGGAAGGTGATCCCTGGTCTGGATCTGAATTCCTTAATGAAAATCCCCTGCTAAATGTAGAAGCGGAAAATTACGAAGAAGAAGAGTCCAGTCTTCTGGATTACAATCTCACCAAACCCCTCAATGAGGATGTAGAGATTGTGGAAGAGGAAGAAGAGGAACTTGCTGTTCAGGACAGGGGTGTTTCTTCTCTGCTGGAAAAAGCCAAGGCTCTGTGGCAGGAAGGTGTCAAAGCCAGAAATGACGGAGATTACAAGCGGTCCAAGGAACTTTTTGTTCAGGCCGAAGCGTACATCAAAGCTTACAGAAACAATGCGGTTGGTAAAACCTATACGGTTCAGTACAAACCTGAAGACAGAGACTGTCTCTGGAAAATTTCAGCTTTTGAAGATATGTATGGCGATCCCTTTCTTTGGCCCCGGATCTGGAAGCGGAATCAGAAGAGTATTCCCAATCCCGATCTGATCTACCCCGGACAGGTTCTGATCATTCCACCGCTAGAAAACTGATAATAGAATTCAATACTATTCAACCCACCCGTTCAGGGTGGGTTTCTTAATGGGAAATACCTGTTTGTATAAATCAATTCCCGGTGTTCTGTTTTTGATTTATACTCCTGTAAGGAACCAGCTATGAAAATATCTTTAATCCAGCCTCCCGTCCGGGATTTTTACCAAACCCCTCATCGCCACTCGGCACTTGGGTGTTTTTCTGTTCAAAAAATTCTGGAAACCGCAGGACATGAA
This sequence comes from Spirochaetaceae bacterium 4572_59, assembly GCA_002084805.1. Classification (GTDB taxonomy): domain Bacteria; phylum Spirochaetota; class Spirochaetia; order DSM-2461; family DSM-2461; genus Oceanispirochaeta. The sequence goes on from NBMC01000003.1 coordinate 240,262, forward strand.
GTAAAGTTTTACAACTTCCCGGTCTGGCAGAAACAGGTTTCCACCCCACCTCTTCCGACAGAACTGTACTATCTCAAACCCTTTTTGATCCCCGGAGAGAACGGGCCGGTCAGCTGGTTCCACCAGAGAAAACACTTCGGCCCCTCCTTTGAGGACTGTGCCCGTGTCGCGCTGAAAAACAATCCCGATATGATAATGATCAGCTGTTTTGCCTGGAGCTATGCCGAAGAAGCCGCGTCCATGGCCCGGGCCATCCGGCGACAGGCTCCCGGGATTCCCATTGAGGTGGGCGGAGCGGGGCCATCAGTCAATCCCGGTTGGTTCAAAGGCAGCGGACTGTTTGACCGGGTCCGGACAGGACAGGCGGAGATCAATCTGAAAGATTTTCCAGGGGTGAGGGAAGACAGCCAGCCGGTCACCCCGATTGTAAGCCCGGTGGAAGAGAGTTTCCACGGGAAGCCGCAGTTTACAACCATGCTGACCAGAGGCTGTACCGCCCGCTGCAGCTTCTGTGCCAACTATCTGACCCTTGGCAGGGAGTTCCGAAAGACAGCGGCAGATACAATTATTAAGATGCTGAGTGACTATGGCGTAGAGGAATTCCACCTGGATATGGAGGACGACAACCTGCTGGTGGATCCTGATTATTTCACAGATTTCCTGGAACGGTTTCACAGGCGTTTTCCTGCTGCCACCCTATCCGCGGAGAATGGTCTGGATTATCAGAAGCTCAGCCTGTCCCTGGCGGGAAAGCTGATTGACTGGGGCTTTGTGAAATTCAACCTGTCCATGGCTTCCGCTGACAGCGAGATTCTAGCCAAACAAAAACGAAGCAGCCGTCTGGACCATCTTTCACAGTTGCTTATCTTTTTTAATGACCGAAAGATACCAGTGATTACCTACTTTATCTGCGGGCTCCAGGGTGATACAGTTGATTCAGTCTGCCGGAATATGGGCTTCCTTGCCGGCCAGCATACAGAGATCGGGATTTCCCCCTTCTATGCCGTTCCCGGCCTCCCGGGATTTGAACATCCTGGAACCGGTAATCAGCCTGAAAGTCCTGTCCTTTATTGCGGATCTTCGGTCTATCCCTGGAACGGGAACCTGACCACAGCCCAGCTGATCACGGCTTTCCGTCTCTGCCGTCTGATCAATCTTCTGAAATCTCCTGCCACAGAGCAGTGGAAAGAATTGACAGACAGAATAATAACAGAAGACAAACTCTATACAACAACAGGAAAAGGACAGAAGAAAACTCTTCTGGAAGTTCCTCATATGGACAATGAGATGACCCGTAAGGTACTACAGTATTTTAAATAAAAGGGCCTAGCTGAAACTGGCCCTTTTATTTATTTCATGATTAGGATATTCACTTTCTAGCAAAACTGTCGAAATAGCGTTCCAGGTCTGCAATGAACTTTTTCTGAAGCATCTCTTCCATGCTGCGGTAGCCTCTTGCAACAGCAGCATCTCTGGAGACACCGCTTTCTCTCTTTTTTTCATCCATGGTAACCACCACTTCACCGGCTTCGTTACGCATCTCCAGATAGAGGGCCCAGCGGATATTCTCATACCCGTTATCCAGATTGGCATCCTCAAGAACAACTGTTCCTGTAACGGAAAGATTACCATCCGCACCTGCCACCACAAAACCACGTTCCGTCAGAACCTGTGCAACAGAGAATGTAATTTTCTGGTCAACATCCCCCTCAACAGATATGGTATAGAGCATTTTCCCCGCCGTATCAGAGTATAAGCTATAGAGCTGTTCATCGTCGTAGGAAGGCAAGATGGATCTTCTGGAGGGTGAGTGAATAATATCGAGCTGGTCCAGCATCATTTTACTATTCTTATCCATAACCACGGCAGCATCTAGAAAACCGAAGCGTTTTAAAAGATCCTTTTGAGTGGCTGATTCACGGATAAAGTAATCCGTAAGACTGCCATCCTCTTCAATCCGCTGCCGGTAGATCATAGCCGTTTCCATCCGGTCAATATAGGCAATCACATAGCTTCGCCCCATATCATCGGTCCAGGATTCTCCAAAATGTACATTTACAAGAGTCTCGTCAGATAGCTGAGTGATAGTCTCGTCCGCGCTAGTCTCCATACTGGACTCCAGGATATTCTCGCCATCGGAAAGATCCTGATAACGGGTTCTGACCGTGCTGTCAACTTTAACTGTAGTTCTGAAAATCTGACTCAGAGCGATCACGCCATCCTGTCTGGCTTTTTTCAGAGAGCTACCCTCTCCAATTTCTACCAGATATTTCTCTTCGGGATAAGCACTGTGTTTATCAGCTAGCCAAGCAGGTTTTTTCCCGCCTGAAGAACTAGCGCCACTGCTTGCGCAGGACAGAAACATCAGCAGTATTCCCAATATAACAAGGGCTTGTTTTTTCATATTCACTCCTATAAAAAGCATAATGGCTACTCTGTTCATTACACAAAGATACAGCCCTGTATTGTTCTATTCAAAAACAAAAGATTCGACAAAATTCAATTTTCCCTCTTCCAGATAAACCAGTCCAACATTATCTCTGAAAACCAGACTGGCCCCGCTGTAGTATTCCAGCTGAACTGAATGATTTCCGGGAGTAAGAGCAACATCCACGGCATGGGCCTGAGCAGGGAAATAATGGGAGATTCTCAAGTCCGCATTCTCTGTAGCATCCACAGCCACATCCGCCGCAATCCCGAGAAGAGCACCGGCAAGCATTCCACCAACACTGCCACTCATTTGATTATTGATTTCCTCTTTACCCTTTTCTTTGAGAGCACCCTTAATAACGGCACGAATAATGGTTTTTCCGACTGTAAAGGGTTGTTTAATTAAAAAGATTTCCTGGGCTATAGATTCAATATCTTCAAAGAGAGGGATCTCTTTGACTGGAACGCCATCAACAAGCAGATCTATCCTGTCAACACTACTGCCCTGAAGGTCCATACGGGGAAACTGGAATTTCATATGCATCCCCGATTTAATACCGGGGATCACAAGAAAATTAAATCCCACCATCTTATTCACATACTCATCATTCTGACTGACAGAACTGATATAAACCATGCCATTCCCGGTATCAAGGTAAACGGTTTCTGCCAGTTTTCGGGGTGAAAATCCTGTAAAAGCCATGACACTCAAATAGGCCATTCCATCCTTTTCAATCTTATCGGGAAGTTCAGGCATATCAAAGTTATAAAGCTGACTCTGCTCCTTATAGGCTTCTCTGATCTCTTCCAGCTCAATACGGGCATCGTCAACAGAACCCTCCGCACGATACAGGAGCATTCCCAGATAACGGGCTAAAGCGGAGTTATAAAACTGAGTTTCTCTGGCTTCCAGCTCCCCTTCCGCATCACCAGACTGGTTGTACTGAGACACAAGTTCTCTGTACTTATCTTCCAGAATATTCAATTTTATATGAACCCGCCGGATTTCAATCTGGGCACTCTCCGTATTTCCGAGAGCAATATAATTCAAAGCTTTAAAAATATTCAGATACAAATCTTCATAATCTTCACCGGAATAGTCCAGCGCATTATCATTGAGAGCAGCAGAAGTGATTGATTGAGAAATACTCTTTGTGAAGAGTTCCTCAATTCCCCGCTCCGCTTCGGTGAGAGCCAGGTTACTTTTTTCATACTCTCCACTGAAATGGTAGAGCATTCCCAGATCCAGATAGTAGAGGACACGATCCTTTTGCTGGTAGGCAGAAGACTTATTCTCTTCAATGATCAGGGAGGCAGCGGTAAAATTCCGTTGCGCCACCAGATTGTCTGCATCAACATACTGAGATTGCTCGGTCATCGTACTGGCACAGGATGTCAGGAACAGAACCCCTGCCAGTACAATACAGATTTTCCAGTTCTTTTTTTCTGTTCGTTCCATTTTACCAGTTGGCTTTGGACTGTTTGATGAACTTTTTAATTTCATTTGATCCTATCCAGACTTTTTCGTTGGATTCCAGATCTATCAGCTCCATATCGACCTTATAGGTAACCACTCTTTTTCCCTCTATTGCATCTGTAATAGAAGTAATAACACCTTTCAGCATAAAATCCGCACCGGTTTCAGCAGCCAGAGCAGCAGCTGTTTCTTCAGTAGACTGGGACTGCTGATCTACCCGTTCCTCACGAACCTCTTCTCTCTCTTCCTTGCTGGCAACAAAACGGACTTTACCGCTGTTAATCAGTTCCTTTTCGATCTCTTTTACGAAAGTTACAGTTTCAATATGCTCAGAACTTTTATTCCGGATTGTACCGACAATTACAACGGGTTTGTCACCCTCTCTGGCTGTGAAATTTTCAAGCCAGACACGTGACAGCACATCGGAAATTAACTCTTCTGCCGTTAGTCTGGCATCAGTATCATTCCACCGGCCACTCAAATCGATAACTTCATCTGTAGACGTTCTGCTAACTTTTGTAGAAGCACAACCACTAAAAATCAAAACCATTGCAAGAATGAGAAAAATCCATTTATTCTTCATTGTAAGAAACTCCTTGATAATTCATTAACGAGACCAGTCGAAACGATAGTTTTTCCAGTCTAGAAGTACTTTATATTGTAATTCATTATCCAACAATATCCAAAACGATTTTATACTTTTAAATAGACTTTTTAATACTGAGGGCAAAGGGTTCTGAAAGGCCACGACCTCTTGCATAAATGATTGTCATATCTGATAATCCTGATATAGAATTTAATGACAGAAATTATTCAGGAGAATTATTAATATGAACCAGAAAGAAAGATTCGGAATTGCCCTTGTGGGATGCGGGATTGTAGGCGGAGGGACAGCTCGTCTCCTTACTGAAGATCAGAACTTTCTGCAGGAGAGAACAGGACTCCCTCTGGTTTTGAAATATATAGTAGAGAGGGATTACAGCAATGCTAGAGCCCTTGGTATCAAAGAGGATCTTTTTGAAGAAGATTACAATAAGGTTCTGGCCGATCCCGAAATCAAACTTGTAGTAGAACTGATTGGTGGACTGACCATTGCCAAAAAGATGATGACAAAGGCTCTGGAAGCAGGAAAGCATGTGGTGACTGCCAACAAGGCTTTGCTTGCCCATTACGGACCAGAACTCTTTGCGCTGGCCAGAAAACATAATGTATGCATAGGTTTTGAAGCCAGCTGCGGGGGAGGAATCCCCATTATAAAAGCCCTAACCGACGGACTTCTTGCCAATCGGATCGAAGCACTCTTTGGAATCGTAAACGGTACCTGTAACCATATTCTCACTGAGATGACAGAAAAGGGGCAGTCCTATAAGAATGCTCTGAAATCCGCTCAGGCAGCCGGACTGGCAGAAGCAGATCCCACTCTGGATGTTACAGGAATGGATTCCGCCCATAAAATAACCATTATGGGTTCTCTCGCCTACAGCGAAAAGATCTCTTTAGAGACTGTTCCCGTTCAGGGAATCGATACGGTGGATCTGTATGATATTAAAACTGGTCAGGAACTTGGATATATCATGAAGCTTCTGGCTATTGCCCAGAAAACAGACAAGGGACTGGCCCTGAGCGTAGCCCCCGCTTTTCTGCATAAAAATCATCCTCTGGCAAGAATTTCCGGAGCCTTTAATGCGGTCAGTGTTTACGGTCATGCCGTAGGACATACCATGTATATGGGCCGCGGAGCAGGAAGTTCTCCCACAGCATCAGCCGTAGTGGCGGATATCATTGCCATTGCCCTGGGAGTCACCCCTCAGGCCTTTAAAACTCTGACCTTCTGGCCAGATCTGACAGCCGATGCGGTACAGCTTCCACAGGGAGAACTGGAGAGCCGCTTCTACCTCCGCTTTATGGTACAGGACAGACAGGGAACCATAGCCCGGATAAGCACCATACTCAGTAAACATTCCATCAGCATTACATCTATGCTGCAACAGGAGGGAGAAACCGACTCCATCCCTCTGGTTATGACAACCCATTTAGCAAAATCCGGAAATGTTCAGGAAGCATTGAAAGAGATAGCCTCTCTTGAAGAAGTGGAGAATAAACCTGTCTCACTCAGAATTGTTGAAGAATATCCTGAATCGGTAAGCTGATGAAAGAAGATTTTCAAAGGATCCTTGATGATCTAATTGGACTGACCCGCAGCTCTGTTACAGCAGATATTTTTATGAAAGCTCTGGGAGAACTGGTTAATCAACGTATACGGAAAGAGTGGAATCACTGCGAAACCAGAATCAGGGAAAACAGGGAACGGAGAGTTTACTACTTTTCCGCAGAGTTTCTGACCGGCAGATCCATGAGAATGAATCTGATGAATGCCGGTCTCTGGGAGAGGGCGTCCGAACTGGCAGGGGAATACGGCTATAATCTGACAGAAATTCTGGAAGAAGAGGCTGAACCCGGATTGGGAAATGGCGGCTTGGGTCGTCTGGCAGCCTGTTTTATGGACTCCCTGGCCTCTCTGAAACTCCCGGCTATGGGTTATGGAATCAGATACCGATACGGTCTATTTAATCAAACTATAAAAGACAGCCGTCAGCAGGAGAGTCCAGATCTATGGCTGCAGAATGGAGATCTATGGGGAGTTGAACGCCCTCAGGACTTCAGAAAGATATATATAGGCGGGCAGGTTCATATGAACCAGGATCAGGAGGGAGATCTCCACTTTAAAATAGATCCTGCAGAAGTTATTCATGCCATTCCGGTGGACTATCCCATAAGCGGAGCCGACGGAAAAAATGTGGCGACCATGCGCCTATGGGAGGCCCGCTCTCCCGAAGGCTTCAATCTGGGACTTTTTAACAGGGAAGAGCATCAAAGATCCTGGAAAGAGGAAGATGCAGCCAAAAGCCTCTCGGCAGTACTCTATCCCAATGATCAGACAGCTGCGGGGAAGCAACTCCGCCTGAAACAGCAGTATTTTTTCGTATCCGCCTCCCTGCAGGATATTACAGAACGTTTCAGACGGGACTTCGGGGATAATTGGGACAGGTTTTCCGATCAACATGTCATTCAGCTCAACGATACACATCCTGTACTGGCAATTCCCGAACTGATGAGACTCCTTATGGACAAAGAGAAGCTATCATGGGAGAAAGCCTGGAAAATAACTAGACGGACATTCGCCTACACGAATCATACGGTTCTCTCTGAAGCTTTGGAAAAATGGCCTGTCACTTATATTCAGGATCTCTTTCCACGACTTGCCTTAATCATAGAAGAAATTCATAAGCGCCTGCAGAACAAAGAGGAACTGCATCAAATTATACATAATGGTGTGATTCAGATGGCAGCTCTAGCCATCCACGGCTCTTTCTCCGTAAACGGTGTCGCTGCCCTTCATACGGAAATACTTAAAAAATCCGTATTGAAAGAATGGTACGAACTGTATCCGGAAAAGTTCAACAATAAAACAAACGGCATTACCCACCGCAGATGGCTCATACACTCCAATCCTGCCCTTACGGATCTGATTGATCAGGGAATCGGCCGGGAATGGCACAACAATCCTGAAATGCTGCAGAACCTGACGCAGTTTACCGAGGACAGCAGCTTCCTGGAAAGACTGAGAGAGATAAAAAAACAGAATAAGAAAGATTTCAGCAAATACCTGCTGACTGAAACGGGAATATCCGTAAATTCTTCCACCCTTTTTGATTTTCAGGTAAAAAGACTTCATGAATATAAAAGACAGCTCCTGAATATTCTGAATATTATCCATCGCTACCTCAGGCTGAAGGATAATCCAACAATGGATCTGCAACCCCGTACTTTTTTCTTCGGTGGAAAAGCAGCCCCCGGGTATTATATTGCCAAAGAGATTATTCATCTGGCCTGCAGGGTCGGTGAAACCCTGGAAAAAGATCCCCGTTGCCGGGATACCCTACGACTGGTTTTCCTCCCCAACTACCGGGTTTCTATGGCAGAAAGAATATTCCCTGCATCAGAAGTTTCCCAGCAGATATCCACAGCCGGAAAAGAAGCCTCGGGTACGGGAAATATGAAATTTATGATGAACGGAGCCCTCACTCTGGGAACCATGGACGGTGCCAATATAGAGATTTTCGAAAAGGCCGGACTGGAAAACGGTTATCCCTTCGGGCTGAATGCAGATGAAGTGGTACTGAAGAAAACTAGCTATAATCCGCTACACTATATACAGGGAGATGAATCTGTTAAAAGGATATTCCAGGCAATAGAATCTGGCCTGTTCGGTGCAGCAAAGGAGTTTTCAGCTTTATTGCAGCATCTAAGGCAATCCGATCAGTATCTGGTCCTGCCGGAACTGGCAGCCCATAGAGAAGCATTGAATGCCTCGGACCGAGACTATGATCAACGCGAAATATGGCAAACCCGCAGCCTTAAAAATATTGCAGCCTCGGGCTATTTCTCATCAGACCGGACAATAAGAGAGTATAATCGGGATATCTGGCATCTGAAAGCGGAGAGTTAAGATCCGATAGCCGAGAACCAGGGATCGGCAAAAGCAAATAAAGCAGTACAGAAATATTCTGTCAATTCTTTCTCAAAATTAATCACTCATACGCCGATAGTAAAATTAAAGATGAGGAAAATTTCAAATGGAGGTGTTCATCTCATGTACGAAGAATCTTTCACAGACCAGACTTCGGATATAGATTCGGAAGAAACGGTTACCAGACAGGCCGATAAAATCTATTGCGCCAATTGCTGTCACTGCAAGCTTGTAAGAAGCAGTACGGGAAAAGACAATCAATATCAACTACGAGTCCGCTGCGATGCAGGAATGTGGAAGAAAAAACTGGGCGAGGAAAAATATTACAAATATTTTACTGTCGCCCGCCGCAGCACCGAAGAGTGTGAATTTTATGAACCCATGGGCGATACCAAAACTTTTCTAAAAGAATTGAAGAAAACACTGCCTATTAAAGATGAGATATACGCTTTCTGATTCCTCATTTTTGCTTGAAACTGTATCCTCAGTAGAGTATGATGGTTCTCATATTAAAGAAGGACCATATGCACAAAATTTTATTATATAGTTTTACATTATTATTATTCGCATCACTGGCTCTAAGTTCATGCCAATCCACTCCTCAGATTGTTGACCAGGAGTGGACGGTAGACCAGTTTTTCAAATCCGCACAGGAAGCGATAGATGCGGGAGAACTGGAAACAGCACTGTATTACTACGAAGTATTTCTGGTACGTTATCCGGAAAATCATTCAAAAGGAATCGCAGCTGAATATGAACGGGCGATGCTCCACAAGAAGCTGAAACAGGAAGAACTGGCCATCTTGGAGTTTAAAGCTATTCTGGAAAAGTATGAAACAAGCACATTTGTAATTCTTTATCCCTCCCGATACAAAATATTATCGGAAAAGGTCCTGGCAGGCTTGATAGGGGAAGCCCTTCCGGAAGCTGACATGGATAAGTATCCAGTCAGAGAAAAACCGGCGAGAGCTCAGGGATCAAGCCCGAGATAAAAAATCGGGAAAAAAAATCCGCTATGGAATACCATTCTTGGCGGATTTTTTTTGTCATTTTTTATTCTAGTATTCTGATGGAAGCAGAATTGGATAGATGGAGATACCCATCTTTGCGGCTTCATCGTAAACCATCGCTTTTGTAATCTTCCCTTTAGGCTCTTCATGGGGAGGAGCATCTCCTACTTGAATGATAATCCGATGATCCCCGGCCCATTCGAAATTTGTAATGCCGCTGAAGATTCCTTCATAAACAGCTTCGGGAATATCTCTTCCCCCGGATACGGTAATACGGTTCAGATACCATTGAACTCGCTCAAGATCAGTCTGAAAGGGGATTTCCTTTGTCAGATAAGCCTCTTTATAGTCCCTGTACATTACTATTCCGGTTCTAAACTCCTCAAATCCCGCAATATGACTCTCCACAAGAGGGACAAGTTTTTTCTGAATGAAATTGATATCGTTCTTCATGCTGACTGTAGTATCTACAACCAGAACGATATCGATGGATCCACCTTTTACGGATGAAAGGATTCTACCAATTTTATCGACTGCTTCATCGCCGTCTTCCGCACGGATAAACTCTCCACCAGTCATGATGGCAGCTTCCTCCATTATGTCTTCCAGTTCTTTCTCAACTTCTTCTATAACAACAGGGGGAGGAAGTTCCTTTATCTTTGCTGAAAGAACAAAGGGATTATCCAGATAGTTTCCATTATAATCGGCAAAGGGCATCTCGAAAGATCGAATATTAAGCCAGGTTCCCTGACGAATCTCCAACTGCCCTTCCCGGCTCCAGGGATATCCATAGGTCACATTCAACGGAACAAAGATACGGAAGGCCTGATCATCCAACAGTTCATTATATTCCGGACTGGAATCAATAAGATAATACATACCCCTGTCCTGAGAAAGAATCTCTCCATCCAGCATCCGGGGCTCGTCACCGTTGAAACTATTATAATCATAAGAACGAAGGGCAAAAGAATCCACTCGCTTTTCGGGATCAGCCGTCGATTCGGTCAGTATAACAGAGTTCATACCCGCTTTCTGCCTGATCCAGAGATGAAATCCCTGATCTGCTTCCATTTGAATATAGACATCACCCGGTTCAATCTTCAGGTCCTGAGAAATGACAGGTGATAAGACAAAAATCAATAGTATAAATAATCCGGTTAAACCTTTTCTCATACAGTTCTTATCGGCCGTATTCCATGGAGACCTGATTGATTTCATGAAATTCAAAAAAAATCCTCTTCTTTGAATTCCTGCTCCAGAGAATTAGCGTAAAGAAAATAAGGAGACCTCCCATGAACTACCTGTTTCCACTGCTGTCCCTGGCATTTTTGGCAATGTCCTGCTCTCTGAAAGAAAACATGACCATGGAGATGGAACTGGATCTGTCCCCTCCCTGCTTTATCAGGATGGAAGAGTCTGAGGGGCAGGCCGTTTATCTGTTTTTCAATGAGAGTCTCCAGCTGGAGAATGAAAAGACTGAACTGGACAGCGGAGATGATGTGCTCTTGACGATTAAGGATGAAAACTGTCTGGTTTTAACTCCGGAAGTGAATCTCACCCCGGGAAGGCAGTACATCGTCTCTCTTTCGGTTAAGGATCTGAGAGGAAACTCCAATAACTTCATGATCCGTTTCTGGGGATGGAACCCTGCGCGACCTGCAGCTCTGATTAACGAGTTCAATCCACAAGGTTCTGGAAATAATACTGATACGGTGGAGCTCTATTTTATACAAGGCGGTGATACGGCAGGGTTAACCCTCTATTACGGAACTAAATACCACTATGAGTACCGTTATTTTCTCCCCTCTTTATTAGTAGAAGAGGGAGACTATCTCCTTATTCATTGCCGCCCTCAAAGCCTTGAAGAAGAGATCAATGAAAGTGACAGAAAGGATGTTTCAGGAGGACTTCTGGCTTCAGACAATGCCTGGGATCTCTGGCTACCCGAGGATTCAGGCCTATCAGGCAGTAATGGCATACTAAGCCTTTACGCTTCTCCAATGGGAGTCATACAGGATGGGGTAATTTATTCTGATAGAGAGGCAGATCCGGAAGATGAACTTTTAGGATGGACAAGCCGAACATTTGATGCAGCAGCAGATCTCTATGAGATAGGAAGCTGGGAGTTCAGCAGTGAAGATATCTCACCGGAAGAGGCTGTTCCATCGGGATATACAACAGGAACAAGGACATTAAGCCGCAGCAGCAGTTCTGAAGACACAGATTCTGCCGCTGACTGGCATACGACACCAACCGGAGGAAAGACATTCGGCTATGAAAATACGAATGACATATACATCCCTCCGAATAAGGATTAAATCAGATCTTTAAACATCTCTTCGATGGTTTCACGGGGGACAACACCAACATTCTGTTTTACAACTTCACCTTTATTGAAAAGCATAAGAGTGGGAATACTCTGAATTCCGTATTTACCGGCAACCTGAGAGGCATTGTCCACATTGGCTTTACAAACTTTTATGGCACTGTTAGCTTCGGCGATTTCCTCAATTATAGGACCAAGCATTTTACAAGGCACACACCATTCGGCCCAAAAGTCGACTAATACAGGTTTATCTGATTTAAGAACTTCTTCTTCAAAATTTTCATCGCTAATCATTATCTCTGACACATTTTTCTCCTATTAAATATCATTACAAATATAAGTAACTAATAATTCAGCCTTTTTTCAAATCTTTTAATCGAAAATCTTGAATTATATTCTCAACATATCCATAAGCACTTTCAACTTTTTCATCAATAATCCCTCTTTCCCTGCATTCCTGGAGCAGAATCATCAAGTCATGAAGAAAAAAAGAGGCTCTTTTAATGCTTTCCTGAGCCTCCCTAAAAAGCTCACTTGAGTACTTTCCTCTCTGACTGAGCAGGAATTGATAACGCTCCAGCTCCGGGGGAACATTATCCGCGCCCATAATAGTCATACGGAGAAGACGGTTTTCGAGATTGTAGCTTAGCTCTGAGGAATGAAATTTACGCAGAAATTCACTCAGGGATTGCCAGTACTCTTTATAGAGTTCATCCAAAGCACCGTATAGCTTCTGAACTTCCAGAGAGGCTTCAGTATTGAATTCCAGGGAGGGATAATGTTCAGTCCTTTTTTCCATTTCATCTATGATTTTATCGGCAAAACTTTTCTGACTATTTTTAGATATCTCTTTCTTTATGGGAGTTCTGGCGGCTTCTTCCTTTGCCTTCTGTTCCACATCTTTCAGATGAATGATTTCTTCCTGAACAAAGCGGGTCAGATCAACCCGGGCATGAAGAGACATAAGATAACGGTCTTCAAAGGCTGATTTTTCCTGAGTATCTGTCATGTATGTGATTATATGATCGTCATATTTCTGCCTGATACGGGCCAGAGCTGTTTTAATTTCTTTCTGGCTGAGCTTGTTGCTTTTTTTAGATCTGAACATCATTTTTATTATCGTAGAATCCACAGCTCTGGTCAATTGGGAAGTCAGGAAGATTCTGATTTCAAGGGATTCC
>NBMC01000047.1 GCA_002084805.1 Spirochaetaceae bacterium 4572_59
ATTGAAGCGACAGAGGAGACGACAAGAAACAGGAAAAGACTGCTTTTTGCGAACACGGAAGTTAAGCTCATTGGCGCCGATGGTACTGCTACGGTGGGAGAGTAGGTCGTTGCTGGTTTATTTAACCCTTCATCTTTGGATGGAGGGTTTTTTTTGTGTTCGGGATGCGTAATGAAAATCCAAAAAGTAAAGGATTTTTCTGTTACTTTAAGTCGACGTCCGAGCTGAAAGCGCAGTGTAGCTGTGAAGTGATGTGGCTTATGGCGTGTCCGTTTCTTCCGGAAGGATTATGATAATACGCCCTTGCCGGAGAAGTTCTCTATTGTGAGCGGATGTAGTAATCATTTTAACATCCCTGTCAGACAGAATCAGGTCTGTTCTGTTTTTACCGAAAATGGCTCTGGCCATGGTTCTGAAGGGATAAACACCCACCCTGGAAGATATCTCATTCATATCCAATGAGCGGCTGAAACCCGCATTCCCCCATTTGCTGATTATTTTCGGTTCGGTCAGTTCTATACTGTGAATCTCATTTAAAGAGGAGTCAAAAATCTTGGGAAAGAGGCATGGCTCAAGGTATACTTTCTTTTCATTTGTCCCGTGCCAGGGGAGCTCTTCACCTGCATAAATTACTATGCCTGTAAAATCTTCATTAGCAGTATATTCAGGATTCAGAGGGTAGGTGAAAGGCTTTTTATGTTTGATTAAAAGGTCTGCGATATAGGGAAACAGGGGCAGCTCATAGCGTACGGTCAGATACTTCCTGTCCGGGGTAGCTGTTGTGAAGATCTTTTTCATTGTACGGGAAAGTGTTTCAAGTTTTCTGAGCAGAACAGGTTCTTCACTTACAAGATCTCCAATAGTATTCCAGGAATCAACCTTTAAGGGAAGGAGAACCTCTCCTGTGATAACAGCTGTCTGCCTGAGGATATACTGTTCAGTTTTGTAACGTCCCGTAGGTTGATTGGATTCACCCTCTATGGCTGCCGTCATATCAAGCTGCAGCACATTTTTTTCCCAATTCACACTTGTCTTAACCTGAATCTCTTGAGCTATGAGGGAGCCCTGAGAAAATATTATCAGCATCAGTAAAAGATAATGAGTCTGTTTCATGGCTTACTCTCCCGGTCCGGGAACGATAAGCCGCATCCCGGGTACGATAGTTGTTTCCAGGGGTAGTCCGTTCCCGGCGGCTATCTCTTCGGGACTACTCTTATGCAAAAGGGCAATTTTCCATAGAGAATCCCCCGGTAAAACCGTGTACTCTCCAGACCAGAACTCCCCGGAATTATCCGGAATGTTCCCCGGTCTGTCTGGAATAGATTCATCGATGATGGGAATAAGAAGGGTTTGTCCTATTCTGAGATAGCGATTTTCCACTCCCTGATTATACTCTTTAATATGTGAAATAGGGATCCTATACCATTGGGCAATTTCGGAAAGGGTATCTCCCGACTGTATTTGATAGCGTTTAAAAGAGATTAAATTACTGTCTTCTGCCAGGACCGCTTCAATCTGCTGTCTGTATTTTTCCGGGGTTTTCAGATAGTAAGTACTGTGGGATGGCGGGGTAACCGTATAATTAAGTTCACTATGAGCCAGGAGCAACAGGCTTTCGGGAACTTCTGCTTTACGGGCAACCCTGCGGATATCTACACTTCTTTTGAGAGGAATTCTTAGCCATTCGGGAGATTTGGTCCATGTCAGGGGTATCCCCGCCTTTCCGCGGAACTCACAGAGATAGGCTACCGCTGCCAGTTTGGGAATGTAGTTTCTGGTTTCTCTGGGAAGAAGTTTCTTTTCACACAATTCCCAGTAGTTGCTGATACCGCTTGCTTTTATGGTTTTTCTAACCTTATTCAGACCGCAGTTATAGGCGGCTAATGCCAGTAGCCAGTCGCCTGTTACAGAATAATTATACTCCAGTTTATTCAGGGCTCCCTCAGTGGCTCTCCAGAAATCTCGACGGTCATCCCGCCAGGTATCCACGGTTATATCATAGGGTCCAATACTGTTCATCATAAACTGCCAGAGCCCGGTAGCTCCCGAGCGGGATACTGCATCAATCTTATAGGCTGATTCGATCAAAGGAAGGTAGATCAGTTCGGCTGGCATATCTTTCTCTTCCAGCCGGGATGCAATAAAATCCCAATAGGGCTGTGCCCTGATCAGGCAGCGATTGACATAATCGAGTCCCGTACCTTTACCAAAATACTCTATGTATTGTTTTATTTTAGGATGATCGGAAATAGGGACTGACCAGAATGCGATATTCCGGTGGGTATCTAAAGCTTCGTCCTTGTTCTTGATAACAGAAGAAGGAGAGCTTGAATGATCACTTCTCAGCAGATATTTATCCGCAGAAAATGCGTTGAGTGAAAAAAGACTGCATGCAAATAAAGCTGCTGTCAGAGTCGATTGCCGAAGTATATTCCTGCCCATTCCCATCTACCGTTTATCTCCGGATCAATCGGGTATTTGATTCTATTGAAGTATAGATACCAGATATTGATCCTATAGGACCATCCACCGGTTCTGAGATATGCTTCCGAATCATTGGAACCCGATTCTAAATTTCTATTATACCAGACAGAGGATCTCAAAAAATTGCTAAGATCCATGGGGATCTCTGTAAAAGGATCATACCTGTCCTGTCCCCAGCTCATCATAAAGAAATCCTCTGACATATACCTATTTAATCGGCTGCTGCTCCTTGTGCGGATAGCATATTTTATAGAATTTACCAGACCTGCCTGGGTTTCTCTTGTCCAGTCTTTTTTGGAATAGTGGAATGTCAGATAGTGATTCACTTCATTATACACATTGGGTTTACCGGGAATTGTGGTCACAGGGGCATCCAGAAACTTCTGATAGCTGTCTATGGATTCTATCCAGAGACCTTCCTGTTCATAGGATTTTGCCAGATTGTACTGAATCAGGCCCTTATCGATATCCATTGAGAATCTTTGCAAAAGTTCCTTGTTATAGTCAATTTCAAGTAAAGTCCCCGGTCTTTTAGACAGAAGTTTCTTAAGGGTAAACAGATGAATTGATTGACCTTTAATTACCAGGTCATCATAGTTTGTAAGAAGTCTGTTGTAGTACACAGAGGCCACATCCCAGGCTTCTTCCTCTTCATAAAGAGTTCCCAGGATTAAAAGGTAATAACAGTTGTAGGAATCATCGGGATACTCGCAGAAATAACTGTTCAGGAAATGTTTGAGTTCCTTGTTGTGTCCTCCCGCACGGAACAGGGAAATCATCTGTTCCATTATACCATAGCGCTGTACTTCGTTCTGTTGTTCCGGCAGCATATTAAAAAGATTCACCAGCTTGGCATCCACTTCTTTATCAGTGCTGAGCCAAGGGTAGGAAACTTCATCAAAGGAACATCCGCTTATGCTGAGTAATAATAAATATATTAATGTAAATAGGCGGAATAAAGGCTTTCTCATTTTGAGAAAGATAGTAGCATAGGGGGACATGGTTGGCAAGACAGAGCTCGGTGAACAGATTATGTTTTTTTGGACTAATAAAAGCATTTTGCTTTGACAAAACTGCACTTTACTATAAATATAGATTAGAATATACAACATACTTTTCAGATTATAAAATGAAGGAGCCATCCGTGGACAAAATCATATCAGACATGAAAGAGAAGAGAGAAACTCTTATTGATACGGCTCATAACAGAATGGACGCTGCCCATGATAAGGTTCAGGATCAGATGGACAAAACCCAGGATAAAATTGATGATATCCTGGCAAGTAAATTTCCGGCATTTCGTCTCAGAACCTGTATAATTTCCAGTCTTGTATTTCTGGATCTTGTTCTGTCTACGACTATACTGGATTCCTTTGGTCTTTCAGATGGTTTTTCTTTTGTTGAAAGTGGGGCTGTTTTGAGTTACCTGACTTATTTTCTGATTTTCAATCTTGGGATTCCTCTTCTGATTATCAATGTATTCATTGCCATATACCTGAAGCCTGTTCAGGAACAGTATAAAAAGTACTTTGATACAAAGCGGATTGATGATGAAAAGGCGTACTGGAAAGGAGTGGCACGTTTTGATCATCTGAGTACAAAACTTGCTATTATGATTGCCCTGTTGTATTTAATCGGAAATCCCTGGGGATTGGACTTTTCCAATTCCGGTAGCCTATCCATACTCTTTTATATTCTTTCAAGAATAAGTCTTGTCCTTGTTTCTATTACTGCCAACAAACTGTGTATTCATCTATTTGTACGGAGACGTTTGTTATTTATTCTCGACGTGTATGAATTAAAAACAAAGATAAAATTTTATCAGACACAATCTTTTCAGAATACCTTCGTTGGTATTATCCTTCTTGTGAATGCTTTGTTTGTTTTTACGGATGTTTCTCTCAGAATTGCCGAACAGGGAAGCAGCCGAATGGATCACATTCAGGAGAGAGTCCTGAAAATATCCTGTTTCTTATGATGATATTTCAAAGTTTTTTAATATTTGCCATTATGGCTGTACTTCAGAACAGGCAGTCCCGGGATCTTCGAAGAACGATGGCAGGCCTTTCGGAAGGAAGTGGTGATCTTACGAAACAGATCCGTATCCTGGAGATAGATGATCAGGCCGTCATAGTCTCTCATCTGAATAAATTTATTCAGAATCTCAGGAAAAAACTTCTTACAGTAGAAAATGCCACCCTAAGGGTAAGCTCCTCATCGGATACCCTTCTTTCAGAGCTTCAGAATACATCTGCCGCAACGGAAGAGATGGTTGCTTCTGTGGAACAGATCAATAAAACAACCAACAGCCGGGCTTCTGTCGTTGATGATACAAGTAAGAACCTTATCTCTATGATCGATTCTCTGGAACAGGTAAAAATCAGTGTGGACACCCAGGCATCTTTTGTAGAACAGACTTCCAGTGCTATCAATGAAATGGCCGCCAGTATTCAGTCTGTTAGTCAGGCAACAGGAAAGGCAAATACCCTGTCCGGGCATCTCTCAGAAGCCGCATCAGACGGTGGCAAAGCTGTTAATGCTTCAATCGCGGCCATTCGGGATGTGGAGAACTCTTCGGATGAGGTGAACAGTCTTGTTTCTGCTATTACGAAGATTGCAGGGCAGACAAATATGCTTGCCATGAATGCGGCCATTGAAGCTGCCCATGCGGGTGATGCCGGCCGGGGATTTGCAGTTGTCGCAGAAGAAGTTCGTAATCTGGCAGAAAACAGTTCCGGAAGTGCCAAACAGATTACTCAACAGATTCAGCAGATGGTTGATCTTGTGAACAATGGTGTTAACATGTCAGAGAGTGCCGGAGATGCTCTTCATAAGGTTCTGGATGATATAAGTCAGACTACCGAACTGATAAACG
Source organism: Spirochaetaceae bacterium 4572_59 (assembly GCA_002084805.1). Taxonomy (GTDB): domain Bacteria; phylum Spirochaetota; class Spirochaetia; order DSM-2461; family DSM-2461; genus Oceanispirochaeta. The sequence continues at coordinate 5,360 of NBMC01000047.1, forward strand.
GGATCGCCCTGGCAATGGATGAACAGAATACAGGGGCAACGGAAATCCTTAATTCCATTACATCTCTGGTTGATGCCACCCATACAATTAAAAAAATCTCTACAGATGAGTTGAGTAAAAATTTACTGATGCGTCGTTCCATCGAACAGGTGGTGCAGGCATTTGAAGAGATTCGATTGGCAACGGAGGAGCAGACTCAGGGAACCCGGGATATTATCAGGTTTGTGAATCAGCTTCAGGATGTGGCTCAGGAGAATCAGGAGATCGTAAAAATCCTGTCCAAAGAATTTACAGGATTTAAGCTTAAATAAAATTGTATTACGAAATTTGAAAGTCAGATTCATGTGTTCGGTTTTACTTCTTTCTCTTCCCTTATCCGGGGAAAAGAAAGAAGAGTCTCTTTTTTCGAAAAGCTTACAGTCCTTTCATGGCCATAAAAGCTTGTAAAAAAGATTCATCCTGATCTGTGGATTTTCCAGACCCCTGCCAGAGAGGACTTTTTCCTCCACCCTTAGCGTTTATCAGAGAGAGGCATTTGTCTCTAAACTGATCAAAATTGAAATCCTTGTCCTGCGGTAGAAAGAGAGCCCATAGCAACCGCTCTCTTATCTTCATGGTTAGCAGAAAGGATACTCCCTCCTTTTCACTCAATTTTTTTACGGTCTGTTTAAAAAAACCGGCAGAACCTTCTGGAAGAGTCCGGCAAATGAGAGAGGGATATCGGGTGATGGATCCGTTGAGGCTGTGTACCATATTTTCGGCTGAAAGGGCTTCCAGCTTTCTAATTTGCTCAGCCATTTCCGACTTTTCCTGCACTATTTGATCTATGCGTTTTGAAAGATCCTTTGTCTGTGTAGAAAACAGTCTGTTTGCCCTGCTGACAGTGTTATGTTTTATTTTATAGTCAAGGTAGGCGGCGCGGCCTATCTTCCAGGATAGTCTTATCCTTCCGCGGACTTTTTCAAAACCCTCATATTTAATCAGGCCCAGTTCTCCTGTACTTTTCACATGGACACCTGCACAGGCGGCAGTATCCTTATGGCCGATCATTACCAGACGTATGTTTTTTTCAAGGGAGGTTTCTCTTCTGAGGGAGTACTTTTCCAGTTCTCCGCGGTCTTTAACGACAGTACTGTTGTTTACGGCAATGTTATCTCTGATCCAGCTGTTGGCCAGATCTTCCACTTCTTCCATTTCAGAGGCGGAGCATTCCATTCTGTCCACTTCAATGGTGATATTCTCATCTCCGAGATGAACGGATACGGTATTTATTCCCCTGCTCTTAAGGGTTGCCGAAAGAAGATGCTGTCCAGTATGCTGAACCATATAATAGTAGCGTCTATCCCAGTCCAGTTCTCCGAAGATTGTATCTCCCGCAGGCATACGGTCGGTAATGTGAATAATTTTACTAGCGATTTTTTGTACATCCCTGACAGGAACCCCATTAAGGCTTCCCTTGTCAGCAGGTTGTCCGCCTCCTTCCGGATAGAAAAGAGTGCGGTCCAGTTCTATATGCCATTTCCCGTTTCGCTTTTCAGAAGAAAGAAGTTTTGCCTGAAAGGAGGATTCATAGGGTGTATCATAGTATAAGGCTGTTGTGTTGATCATAGAGTAAAGATAGCAGATCCCCTTCCGGGTGAAAAGAAAAAAACATCCGGGCGAAGTTTTTTTCTTCCGCGGTCCCAACAGGGAAGTGAACCCTCTGTATGTCTCACTATTCTCCGGCAAAGTCCTTTTTAATCTCCTATACTTAATAGGGAATGAAAAATCCAAATGGGAGGTCTGTTATGGAAAGCCAAAGAATGAATAAGCTTCTCAAACTGGAAGAGCTTGGTCTGTTTATCCTGACCATTTATCTTTTTACCCTGTTGGAATACCCCTGGTGGCTGTTTCCCCTTCTGCTGTTTGTACCGGATATCAGTATTCTCGGCTATATGGGCAGTGATCTGACCGGAGCCTATATTTATAACTTCCTGCATCACCGGGGTATTGCCGTAATTCTGTATATTGCGGGTATTACAATCGGAAAGCCGCTGTTAGCCTTGATAGGGCTGATTATATTTGCCCATTCCTCACTGGACCGGGTTTTCGGATATGGTCTGAAACACACAAGCGGGATCCGGAATACTCATCTGGGTTCTATTGGAAAGGATGACGGTCACAGCACATCCTGATACAATGCCTTTATGAGAAAAAAGTTAACACTTCCTAAAATAATAGCGCTTGATCTGGATGGCACACTCCTCCGCAGTGATCATTCCATATCTGACAGAACGGTTGATACCTTTAAAAGAATACAGGCACTCGGTTCCATTCCAGTTATCAGTACGGGGAGAAGTTATGAAGCCCTCACTGTTATAAAAGACAGGCTTGGTCTTCAAACACCCGTAATTTGCTATAACGGTGCCATGATCTGTGACGGCCGGGACGGTTCCGTTCTGCATGAACTTTGTCTTCCCGATGACATTGCCCGTGAGGTTCTGCAGATATGCAGGGACAAAGGAGTCTACTTTCAGGGATTCTGGGCAGGGCAGCTCTACTATGAAGAGAAAACAGCCATTAGTGATTATTACGAAGCCCATACCGGACTCCGCGGCCGGATAGTTAATTTTGATGACTGGGATAGCCTGGAGTTTACCAAGGTTCTGCTTATCGGTCCGCCCGACAGATCCTCCAGTACTTGGCCCGAGCTCGATAATATTCAAAAAGATGTTAAAGAACGTTTCGGATCACGGATTTATACGGCCTATTCCAAACCCATGTATCTGGAAATGATTCACGGGGACAGTTCCAAGGGGCATGCTTTGAAGCAGCTTGCTGATGATATGGGGATTCTTCCCTCTGAAATTGCCGCCTTTGGAGACGGTTTTAACGATCTGGAAATGCTTGAATACGCAGAAATATCTGTTGCCATGGCAAATGCGCCGGAGGAGCTGAAAAAGAGAACTGCCTATACCACTGTTTCAAATGATGAGGATGGTATTGCAGACTTTCTGGAAAAGAACTTTCTGCAATAGAAGATCAACAGATAATATTATCCGGATAACGTTTTCGGATAATATCCAGAACTCTCAGCATATCCACCTGATATTTGGTAAATACATTCAATTCTTCATGGAGCTCCATTAGATCCTGTCCTCTTTGAACGCCGTTCATAATAAATTTCAGTTCGATATTTGAAAGCAGATGGGAAACCTGTTGCCAGAACTTCATCTGAATATCATTGTTCTGTATGTTTATCCATTCCTGAATGGTCATAGAACTTAATTACCTTTGAATCCCGCGGCTTTCAAAATACTGTTTAAATTTCATATCCACATTGTAGATATGTCTGATCAGCCCCAGGGCAATATCCTTCTGGATCAGGGCAACCAGTTCAGGTGATCCGCCTTCTGAATAGTACTGCTGAGACAACTCTTTCAGGCGGTCCACAAAGGCCCTATGAATCTTTTTATGATCCATAAGACCGGGATAACCATTCTTTTCAAGAAACTCCTCTTCATCTGAAAAATGAAAGACCACATAGTCATTTAATTTCTTGATGATAGAATCCATCTTGTTCGTTGTATCTCCTGAGATCATTCCTCTGAGAAAGTCATTCAGCCCGCTGATCAGCTCCTTGTGCTGCCCGTCGATGGTACTGTCCTGTACTGTTAGATCATCGCTCCAGGATATACCGATATCCATTTTTTCCTTTTTCCTGGATCCTGTATTCTGCTTCAGTTTTCCCGTACTCCGGGAGAGGTTTTCCATATTTATCAGGTTCTGACTTACCAGGGTAGAGGATTCCATGGAGACACTATTCAGTTGAACTGCCACTTTGCTGACCTCATCGATCCGGGCAGCGGTTTCACTGGAAATGGATTTAACCTTATCCATTGCCTGTTCGATGGAGGATGTTTTTTCTTTGATCCCGTCACTCACTACTTCAATAGCTTTACTGGAGCTGAGCAGATCAGTGGTGGATTGGAGAATTTCTTTTTCTCCCAGAACAAGTTCGTCCATCCCGTATGATACCTCATTCAATCCTTCTGAAACCTCACGGGTTTTACTGGTGATCTCCTGAAAGGCTTCTCGTGTAAGATTACTGGCATTTTGAGCCTTCATAATCTTATCTGTAATTTCCTGGAGTACGTCGGAGATATTGTTGACATTCTGGGCTGTATTTTCTGCCAGATGCCTGATCTCATTGGCAACAACGGCAAAGCCTTTTCCAGCATCACCCGCATGGGCCGCTTCGATAGAGGCATTGATGGCAAGAAGGTTTGTCCTGCTGGCAATATCGTTGATCAGCTCAATCATATGCAGGATCTCTCCCGAACGGTTTGAGATATCCTCAATCATCACATTGGTCAGCTTCAGTTTTTCCTCTCCCGTTTTCGTCAGGCTTACAAGATGAGAGGTTGCTTTCGTTCTGGACCGTGTAATCCTTGCAATATTATCTGAGGAGCTGGTCATCTCCTCTACGGCGGCCGAGGCTATTTCCAGAGATTCGCTCTGCTGATTGATCTGAAGGGCCATTTTTTTGATATTATCATTGATAGTATTGATGGATCCGGAAGAGGATATAATTTCATTATCCAGGGTTTTTATATCACTGCTGACCCTGTTGATACTGGAAGATATATCCCGTACTTGACTGAGAGACAGTATTGTCTTGCTTGATAGCTCCTCCCCCAGTATGAAATTCTTATTGGAAATAGTGCGGACATCCCCCAGAATATCCTTATACTCTTTTCGTGACGCTCTAAAAGAGTCCTGAAGTTCCTGCAGAAAATTAAAACCCGTATCGCTAAAGTTCCCCTCTTTCAGATTCCTGGAAATCTTTTTTACCGATTTGATGACAGCACCGTTGAACAGAAGGAGAATAAGTCCAAGCTGAATCAGATTATAAACAAAAATAATCAGAAGCTTGAATGTAAGGGAGTGGTTCTGCAATAAGCCGGATAAAAGCAAAAAGGCCGCAAGAAGAAAAAATTCAAGAATGATTCCGCTCAGAAAAGATTTATTTTTTACATTCATTGTGATCCTCTTTTTCGTAATAACTTATGGTAAAGTATAAACTAAATAACTGAAGGAGGGACAGATGATTTCCGATTCTTTTTTAAGGGGTCTTTCAGAGCTCTGTCCTGTCTGAGGATTATGAACTGCTGATGAATACCAAAAAGGCAGGTCTTGAGTATTACAATACCCTGATGATGCTAAACTATCTGCTTTTGAAAAAACGGATCTCTCCGGAGGACTATCCCGAATATCTGAATCGCTTGAAGGACTGTTCCCGTTACAGTGAAAAAGTCATGGCCCGGGGGGCTCTTGTTTATGACTCTGTGCTGGCCTATTTTGACAAGCATACCCCCGGCAGCTGAGGCCGCGAAAATCATGATAGACGCTTCACTCTTTCCTATAAAAAATGGTACTTTTATCCGACTATAATAGAAACGCAGAAAATTGCAGGAGAATAATATGAAAAATAAAACAATAATCCTTGTATTGCTGGCACTGCTGATGATCCCGGCAGCCGCTTTTTCAGATACCGGTTTGGGTGCCGCCTTTACCTATGGTGTTTCTGATGATGATAACAATACCGGTGGTGCTTTAAGTATCAATACTCCCGCCATTCCCGGTACCGTACAGAATCTCAGACTGGCCTTTAAAGAGGACTACTTCAGCTTCAGTATTACCGATGACTGGTGGGTTGTTCAGGAGAACCTGACAGGTCTTCTGGATCTGTATATCGGTATCGGTTTTTTCGGAAGTCTTACTATGGATACCTCAGGGGACGACACAGAGACAAACTTCGGCCTGGGTGCCCGTGTTCCCGTGGGACTGACCATAATGCCCTCAGATTTTCTGGAAATCTTTATGGAAGTCGCCCCTGCCATGGGACTGGGATTCGAACCTGAAATCTACTTTCCCGCCTGGTACGTGCAGGGAGCCCTCGGTCTGAGAGTCTGGTTCTGATCTTTTCCGGCTGATTTAATAAGGTCCGCATCTCCTCCGGGGGATGAAGGACTTTTTTTTATCTATTCGTTTCCGTCTCTTTTCTATAGAATGATCATATGAAACGGATATTATCACTTCTTTTCCCCCTCTCAAATGTTTGTCTATCAGGGAGAGGAGGACAGAAATGGCAGTGTCGTCTTCTACTTTCAGGACTCTTTCTATCTTTTCTGGGCGGATGACAGGGTCTGGCAGCTTAGAATGGATGATCGTTTTGCCGATCCTGAACAAGTTTCCCTCAAAGGACAGTCCCGGCAGCTGATTCTGGCAGAATGGGGAGAACCGCTTCTTCAGAATGATTCCATGATCCTCTATGATCTGCCCGATGCGGATTTTCCGATCCGCTGCGCTCTCTATTTTTCTGAGGCGGATACTCTTATAGACCTCTATCTTTTCAGGAGTGATTACTGATGACAAAACTCTGTTTGACTCTTACAGATCCTTCTATGGATGTGAATCTGGCTCTTCTGGAGAAGCACAGTCCCCATATGGCAGAATTACGGGTCGATTTTGCCGGTCCTTCCGCTGTAAAAGAAATCAGCCGATTCCCCTCCAGAACCGACATTCCCCTTATCCTTACCTGCCGGAAAAAGGCCGATGGGGGAGTCTGGACCGGGAGCAGTGCCGACAGAGAGTCATTCCTTCTGGACTGTCTGGAGGGAGGTTTTGATTATATTGATCTGGAGGAGGATGAAGACTCATCGGCTCTGCCTGAAAAAGCCGCCGCCCGGCAATGTAGAATCATCCGCTCCTTTCATGATTTTTCAAAACTTCCGGAAGACCTGGAAGAACGTCTTTTAAAAATGGACCCTCACGGAGACCTGGTTAAGGCCGCAGTGATGCCCCGGGGAATTGCCGATGTGGAAAGGCTTTTCAGAATCGGTATGTCCTGGAAGAAGGATAATCTTATCCTCCTGGGAATGGGGGATTTTGGTGTTCCCACCAGGATCCTGGCGTCACGGATGAACTCCTTTCTCACTTTTTGTTCTCCCTCGGACGGGGAGGGGGCAGCACCAGGTCATATGAGTATTCAGACCCTGAGGGATGTATACCGGATCGATGAAATTAATGGAGATACTACTCTTTTTGGTATTATCGGAGATCCTGTTCTTCATAGCAGGTCTCCTCATATTCATAATAAAGGACTGGCTAATACAGGACAGAATGGCATTCTTGTTCCCTATACGGTGGATGATGTTCCGGCCTTTTTTCATCTGGCGGAAATTCTGGATATAAAAGGATTTTGTACGACGGTTCCCCATAAACAGGCTGTTATGAAACAGCTGGACTGGATGAGCGATTCTGTCAGGGTCATCGGGGCCTGTAACACAGTTGTCAGGGAAGAGGACAAATGGTGCGGGTATAATACGGATGCAGAAGGATTTATCATTCCCCTCAGGAAGGAAAAGGGTGATCTGCGGGGCCTTAAAGCAGCAGTGATAGGTGCCGGCGGAGCAGCTCGTGCCATTGTGTATGCTCTTGTTCAGGAGGGGTGTCAAATCAGTGTTTTTAATCGGACGACATCCAAGGCGGAAGTTCTCGGACATGAAATGTCCAGCGGATTCGGTTCTTTAGAGGATTTTATTTCCTATCCTGCCGGTTCATTTGATCTGATTATTCAAACAAGCAGTTCCGGGATGGAAGGTAAATCCGTCAATGGAAATCCCATCGAGAGCTATAATTTTACGGGAAAAGAATTCCTGTACGATATTATTTATACCCCTGCGCTCACAGTCATTATGAAAAAGGCAATGAATGCAGGATGTTCCGTACTGGGAGGATGGTCCATGCTGGAAGAACAGGCCAGGATACAGTTCAGGCATTTTACAGGGCAGGAATTACCAGTTCTGTAAGACTTTTTCAGTAAGACATAGAGTTCATCAGAGTTATCATCACAAGGGAGAATATTACTCCTCCGAATATGACAATGCCTGTCAGGGTAACTAGCACAAGCTCAAAATCACCAAGGGCCTCGGGGCCTTTTGGTTTATCAGCTCTGGATTTTTTCTTCCTGGAATTAAGCTTTTTCCGCAGGGAAAAACCGGCTGCCCGGGGGGCGGCACTTATCTCATCTAGTTTTATATCTTCATTTTTAATTATTTCTTCAGTCATCTATTTAATCCTGGATAATGATCCTGTTTGTACTTAATTTAACTGCCCCATTATATCTTTTTTTATGACTCCCGTAAAGAGACCTTTTGCACAGGAGCAGAAAGTCTGGCTGGTAATTAAAGAAGAATGCGTGGAGAATGGGAGGAGACCATAAGAACTGCCTTGATTCCGGTCGGATAAGGGCTAATTTTTATATCATTGTTATTGATAAATACAGTAAAATGGGTTTAAAATATTTATGTATAGATCAAATGTGTTAAAACTAATAGATGATAATATAAGGGGTCAGACATGAGAAGAACTGCTCTTCATACAAAACATTGTGAGGCGGGAGCAAAGATGGTTCCCTTTGCCGGCTGGGAGATGCCCCTGTATTATAGGGACGGAGCAACGGAAGAACATCGTCTGGTCCGCCGCAGTGCAGGTCTGTTTGATGTTTCCCATATGGGGACATTCGAAATAGCCGGGAAGGGTAGTCTGGATTTTCTGAATAGAATGATTACATCGGGAGTTCATAAAACGGATGTTGCTATGTCGGGCTATGGTCTTCTTCTGAATGAGCAGGGAAACATTATTGATGACATCTTTTTATACCATACAGAAGAATATCTCTGGACTCTTGTGGTCAACGCCTCCAATTTGGAGAAGGACTGGGACTGGCTTAACTCCCATAGGGGAGACTTTGACTGTACTCTGACAGATGTATCCGAAGGGACCTCCCTAATAGCCATGCAGGGACCTGCGGTCATCGCCTGTCTGGAAGGCCTGTCGGGAGAAGACCTGAGCGCTTGGACCCGTTTCGGTATAAAAGAGTTTGTCCTTGAAGGAATTCCTTTCCGCAGCGGACGGACCGGTTATACAGGGGAAGACGGGGTGGAGATCTTTGTTGCCTCTGAACAGGCTGCTGCTCTATGGAACATCCTCCTGGATCAGGGTGGAAAACAGTGTGAAATCGGCCCCTGTGGTCTGGCCGCCAGGGACAGTCTGCGTTTTGAGGCGGGATTTCCCCTTTACGGTCACGAACTCAATGAAACGGTTGCACCTCCTGAAGCCCTCCTGAAATGGGCCTGTGATTTTGAAAGCGATTTTATAGGAAAATCCCCTGTTGAAGAGCTGATAAAAAAAGGGCTGACCAGAAAACTTGTAACATTTAAACTGATTGACAAGGGTGTAGCGCGGGAGGATTATGAAATTCTGTCCGCCCGGGGAGATCTGATTGGCAAGGTTGTCAGCGGATTATATGCTCCTACGGTAGATCTGTATTGCGGAAACGGCTTTGTTCCTGTGGCATTTGCCAAGGCCGGAACAGAGATAGGAATCAGTGTACGAGGCCGTATTAAAAAGGCGGAAGTTGTTAAACGCCCCCTTTACAGACCGGCCTATCGTTAATATTGAGTAAAATCAGAGTTAGGAGAGTTATGAATATGCTAATCAAGTATGCAAAATCCCATGAATGGGCGGTTAAATCAGGTGATCTGTATCTGTGCGGACTTAGTAATTATGCACAGGAAAAAGTAGGTGACATTGTTTTTGTTGAACTACCGGAAGTTGGTAAAACTGTTAAACAGGGTGAACCTTTTGGTGTTATCGAATCTGTAAAAGCTGCTAATGATGTCTACAGCCCTCTTAACGGCGAGATTGTTGAGGCCAACCAGAAACTGGAAGATGAGCCCGAGCTGGTTAACTCGTCCCCTCTGGGAGAGGGCTGGATCTGTAAAATTAAAATGAGCGATAGCAGTTTTGATAATCTTATGAACGAGGAAGAGTATAAAGCTTTTCAGGAAGAACAGGACGATTAAGGGAGATTCCTATGGCTAGCTATACACCCCATACCCGGTCGGACCGGGAAAAAATGATGGAATTTCTGGGAATTGATAGTCTGGATGAACTTTTTCAAGCAGTTCCCCCCTCCTATCGTTATCCTGAGTTATCTATGGATAAAGGCCGTTGCGAGCAGGCCGTTCTGAAAGAACTTCGTAGTATGGCTGATAAAAACAGCTCTGCCGCCCATACCAGCTGGTTTTTGGGAGGAGGTGTATATAATCACTATATACCCTCTGTTGTGGACAGCATTATTTCCAGAGGGGAGTTCTTTACGGCCTATACTCCCTACCAGCCGGAAGTCAGTCAGGGATCTCTTCAGGCAATTTTCGAGTTTCAGACCATGATTGCCGAATTATACGGAATGGACGTGGTCAATGCCTCCCACTATGACGGTGCCACCGCCATGGCCGAAGCGGCTTTGATGGCTCTTCGCTGCAGAAGCGGCAGGAAAAAGATCATTCTGGACGAAGGAATCCATCCCGAATATAGAGAGGTTCTGGAAACTTATCTGAGTGGTTCGGAAGGATATATTGCCCGGGGCGAGTGTGATGATGAAACAGCCTGTTTTATTACGGCCTTTCCCAGTTTTCGGGGAGAACTGAAAGACTTGAAGGCATTGGGCGAGAAGGTCCATGCCCGGGGTGCCCTTTTTATAGTTAATGCTGATCCTCTGGCCTGTGGCCTTTTTACTCCTCCCGGGGAGTGCGGAGCGGATATCGTGACAGGAGAAGGTCAGCCTCTTGGGATCGCCATGAACAGCGGAGGGCCTCTTTTGGGTCTCTTTGCCACGAGCAAAAAGCTGATCAGAAAAATGCCCGGCCGTGTTATCGGGCAAACCTCGGACGGTTCCGGGAGACCTGGCTGTGTCCTGACTTTTTCTGCCAGGGAACAACATATAAGGCGTGAAAAAGCCACCAGTAATATCTGTTCCAATCAGGGACTGATGGCCCTGGCCGCGGCTGTCTATATGGCAGCTCTGGGTAAACAGGGTATAAGGGATACTGCCCGGCTCTGTTACGACAAAGCCCTTTATGCTGCCCGGCAGATAAACAGTCTTAAGGGCTATTCTGTGGATTTGACAAAAGCATTTTTTCGGGAATTCGTTGTTACCTGTCCCATGGATGCCGACATCCTGTCTGCCAATCTGAGAGAGAAGGACATTGTTGCAGGACTGCCCTTGGGTTGTTTTGAAGGCGGAAATGAGAGGGAACTCCTTGTCTGTGTTACCGAGATGAATGAAAAGGAAGAGATTGACCGGCTGGTCAATGCCATGAAGGAGGCCCTTTAATATGATGAACAATGAAAAAGTATCCTCCCTCTGGGAACTGAGCAAACCCGGCAGACAAGCCGTGGAAATCCCTGTTTCGGATGTACCCCCTGCGCAGCTGCCGGAAGGACTTGTCAGAAATGAGGCTCCGGCACTGCCAGAACTGAGTACCCTTGATCTGGTGCGTCACTATACACGTCTCTCCAAATTGAATTTCAGTATAGATTCTCATTTTTATCCCCTGGGGTCCTGTACCATGAAATATAACCCCAGAATCAATGAAAAGACAGCCCGGCTGGAAGGCTTTACTGCCTCTCATCCCTATCTGCCCGAAGAGGAGCTGCAGGGAAGTCTGGAGCTGATGTATAAACTGCAGGAAAGCCTGTCTGATATTGCCGGATTTGAAGAAACCAGCTTGCAGCCTGCCGCCGGTGCCCAGGGCGAGCTGTGTGGGGTTCTGATGATCAGAAAATATCATGAATCCCGGGGCGATACGGGGCGGACCCGTTTTCTGATTCCCGATTCGGCCCACGGTACCAACCCTGCATCCGTTGCCATGGCGGGATATGAAGCGGTGGAAGTTCCCTCGGACAGTCGTGGAAATATTGATCTGGATAAACTGAAAAAACTCTGCGATTCCTCTGTCGCGGGAATCATGATCACCAATCCCAATACCATGGGGCTTTTTGAAGAGAGGATCCTGGATGTTCTGGAAACGGTACATGCCTGCGGTGCTCTGGCCTATGGGGACGGAGCTAATTTTAATGCCATTATGGGGGTCGTCCGTCCGGGTGAACTGGGCTTTGATGTGATGCACTTCAACCTGCATAAAACTTTTTCCACCCCTCACGGAGGGGGCGGCCCGGGAGCTGGTCCTGTAGGGGCGGCAAAAAAACTTGTTCCCTTTCTGCCCGGACCCTATGCTGTGAAAAATGAGTATGAAAGTTATGGTCTTTTTATGCCGGAAACATCCATAGGGCGAATGAAAAGCTTTTACGGTAATTTTGGAGTTCTTGTCAGGGCCTATAGCTATATTCTTTCTCTTGGACGGGATGGCTTGAAGGATGCCACGGAGATGGCCGTTTTGAATGCCAACTATCTGAAGGAAAAGCTGAGTGATATCTTTCCGGCCTGGTACGATCGGCCCTGTATGCATGAGTTTGTCTCTTCCGGGGAAAGTGCCCCCTCCGGAATCAACACCATGGATATTGCTAAGAGACTCATCGATTACGGATTTCATCCGCCTACAGTCTACTTTCCTCTGATTGTTCCCGAAGCCCTTATGGTGGAACCAAGCGAAACGGAAAGCATGGAGATGCTGGATGCGTTTTCAGAGGCTCTCCACAAGATTGCAACCGAGGCGAAAGAAGCTCCCGGGCTTCTTCATGACGCCCCTCATAAAGAGATGGTAAATCGTCTGGACGAGGTGAAAGCCGTCAGAAATCCTGTACTGCTGGATCCGTGGAAATCCTGACAGGGAGACTCTTAAAACAGGGATGAGCGGATCTTTCTGATTCTGCTGATCTTCCGGACAGGGCAGCTAAAAGGCTTGTCCGGGAGTTCTGTTCCCGTTAGCATGGTCTGAGTATCCTTCTCCTGTTCCATGGAACGGGGGATTATTCGATGGGTAATCAGATCATAATCATCCGTTGGAAGGGTTACTTCCAGCTGATAAGCCCTGTTTCCCAGAACAGACTGTATCATTCGCAGTTTTCCCTGATAGTCCAATCCCTTTACTATGGTCAGTTCACTCCTGATAATTCCGGGTTTTATCTGGCTCTCCTGATAAATAACACCCCGGTCGATGCGCCCCAGAAGGTCATCCTTTTCATCTTCTGAAAAGGTTTTATTACTGCGGACCAGTTCCTTCAGCTTTTCATCATGAGGGTTGTCTTCGTATTCTTCCTCTTCAGTATAATCTTCAGGATGGGAAGACGTTTCGGGAAAAAAGGAGGTCTGACTGTTCTCTTTCAGACGGTACTCCCTGGCTTTGGGGACCTTTCTACCGGGATTCTCCGTTCTTGGAACCGTTTCGATCCCTATCTCCTGCATGGCTTCTTCCCACTCTTCTCTGTCTTCTTCTGCCAGCAGATAGATCCCCTCTCCCAGTTTCCGATTTACCAGTTCCATAAGGCGTTTATTCTGCTGTATCAGAGGTATCCGTTCGGGACAGACTTGCAGTACGATACCCTTCCATAAACGGAGACCTCCGTAATCCGCCTCCCAGTCTTTCAGGGAAAAGAGGATATTCTGAGGCAGTGTGAGAGCATAGCGTTCACTGATTTCATAATTCAGCTCATCCAGAGTCAGTCCCGCCTTAAGCAGTCGCCGGAAGGAAGCATCGGTCAGACGAAGCTGCGCAAAAGAGTCGTAGCGATCTGTTGTCAGGCTCATGGCAAGGGGAAGGCTGAAGGGCGTGTCCGGTGTCAGGTTAACATCAAATGTGGCATGCAGGAAAAGAGATCCATGGGCCGGCCGTTTTTCATCCAACAAAGAAGGGATCATGGGATGAAGGTACCATATACCCCTGTCTTCTGTAATAAAGTGAAAGTGTTTCAGTATCTTGATTATGTAGGATGTACTGAGATGATGATCCTCTTCCAGAACCCTGTCCCGCAATAGGAGGATAAGGCTTTCCAGATTGCATTCATTAACACCAGCCCCGGGGGGAAATTGATCTACCAGGGCCGCTATCAAGTTGCTGCAGTCCTGTACCTTGGAAAATTCCCGTGTACATAGGGCTCCCCATAGCAGTAAAAGCTGTTCTCTTCTTTCCTGATGGGAAAAGGCTTTCAAATTTTCCATTTTTAAATGCCACTTTCCGCTGTTTTCAGAGAGTAGGGCGAGTGTTTTTAAAGCGTTCAGCAAGAGATGGAGCGTTTCGTTCGGTTCATCCGTAAATCCTGCTGCTGGAAAGATTCTGGAGAGGGTCGATGTGAATTTCTTTTTAATTGATCCGTCGTTATTACAGATACGGATATCCTCATTCAGCAGAGAGAGAAAACAAATCAGGAAGGAGCCGTTGATAAGGGGCATTTCCTGAGGAGCCGGATTACTCTGATATCTGAACTGAATAATCTGTAGGGGACTCAGTTTCTGGAAAATCTCCTCAGCTAGTAAGGGCGAGAGAACCAAGCCGGGTGTCTGACCGGTCCGGTCATAGAAAATCAGTAGTCTTTCTTCCAGATTGACCAGCCTGCCTGTAACTTCAGAGGGAGTCAAACTGCCGCTGAAAAAATCAATTAGAACATTCCTGTCGGGGTTGCTGAACCATTGTACGGCAGAAAGAAGTTTCAGATCCGTTCGATTGATCCTTGAAGCAATTCTTTCTATATTCTTGGGCAGCTGAAGCTGTGTAGACAGCCTGTTAAGTAACTCATTTTTATCATAGGGAGTTTTCACTCCTCCCAGATAGTTATTCATTATTTCCATAAAGGCTGACTCAGGCAGCCCTCTCATTAGTCTATTCCAATCGTCTAAGGATATCATAGGTCCTCCAATCCGAGAGAGATGGTGTATTGATATCCCTGTTCGGTAAGAAATTTCTGGCGGTTGCCAGCATACTGTTCTTCAATTGTGTAACGGGTGACAAGAGAGTAGAACCAGGAGTCCTTCTCCTTGGGACGGAGTATTCTACCCAGTCGCTGCGCTTCTTCCTGACGGGAACCGAATGTTCCCGAAACCTGAATCGCTACAGAAGCATCCGGGAGGTCTATGGCAAAGTTGGCGACCTTGGATACGACTATAATCCGAGAGCTTCCCTGCTTGAAATTATCATATATAATCTCTCTTTCCTTATTGGGAGTCTGTCCTGTAATAAGAGGTGCATTCAGCACCCTGGACATGGTTTTCAGCTGTTCTACATACTGGCCAATGATCAGGATGGAGTCCTCGGGATGACGTTTCAGTATCTTTTTAACCATTTCTGGCTTTTCCGGGTTTTCCGCGGCAATCCGGAATTTTTGTCTTTTGTCTGCGATGGCATAGGGAATCTTCAAATCTTCAGGTAAATCCAAACGGATTTCATGACACCACGCCGTGGCTATCCATCCTCCCGCTTCCAGTACCTTCCAGGGAATATCATAGCGTTTGGGGCCAACCAGGGAAAATACATCCTCCTCGGCACCATCCTCTCTGATAAGGGTCGCTGTCAGACCAAGCCGTCGGACAGCCTGTATTTCTGCTGTAACCCGGAAGACCGGTGCAGGCAGCAGATGAACCTCATCGTAGATAATCAGCCCCCAGTTTCCCTTTCGGAAAAGGGAGAAATGCAGGTATTCACTCTCTTTATCTTTGCGCCAGATCAGAATCTGGTAGGTACCGATGGTGACCGGTTTGATCAATTTTTTTTCGCCTGTATACTCGCCGATATCTTCTTCTTTTAAATCGGTCTTATCCAGAAGCTCCCGTCGCCACTGATGAACTGCTGCCACATTGGTGGTCAGTATAAGAGTTTTGGTTTTAAGTTTGCTCATAACGCTCATACCGATAACGGTTTTTCCACCTCCGCAGGGAACAACAACCGTTCCGAAACCGGTTCCTGGCTGGTTTTTTCCAATAAAGGACTTCACCGCATCTCTCTGATAGTCTCTTATTTTAAAGGGTTTTCCACCGGGTAGTTCCTTCTTCAGTTGAATTTCGCAGGGATCACCTACTTTTAAAGGTGCCAGGTCTTCTACGGGGAAACCCGATTTAATCAGAATCAGTTTTATGGTTCCGCGATTCACCAGCTTAAGGAAAAAGCCCCCTTCCGCAGGGGTCAGGTATTTTTTAAGACTTTTAAGATAGGATATTTCCAGTAGAAGGGTGGGGTCTTCTATTTTAAGAAAAAGAACATTCTCATCATCTGTTGCTTCCAGTTTAAGCATACCGTAGCGGGAAAGGGTATTCTGGACAAAATAGTTTACATTTTCCGGTACGGTATAACGGGAATGCCGTTTGAGGGCATCAATAATATCGTTTTCTTCCAGTCCGGCCGATGCGGCATTCCAGAGGGAGAGGGGGCTCATCCTGTAGGTATGAATATGTTCTGGAGATTTTTCAAGTTCCGAAAAAGGAGAAATATCCGAGCGGGCATTATCGAATCCCGGATTATGTACATCAAGCAGGAGAGAGTGATCTCCCTGCACAATAAGAGGTTTAATTCCTGTATCAGTCATAGCGAACTATTTTATCCTCTATGGGAAATCTTTACAATATAAGCTCTCTTTAGATCCGTATAAGCATACAAGAAGCTCTCTTCCTTATTGACAGGGATGATAACAGGCCGTAAGGTGGTCCTCCTTTAAGTCCTCCATGGGCGGCCGGTTGTGGCATTTTTCCGTTCGTGAGCCGCATCTGTGATAGAAGGGACATCCCTTCAGGGCTCTAGTGGAATCAAAGGGTTCAAATCCGCTTAAGTTCATATCCCGGTTCATGCGGGAGGGAATGCTATCGTAGAGCAGCCTGGTATAGGGATGAAAACGGTGCTGAACCAGATCCTGAGCCGCGGCTTCCTCCATTATTCTTCCCCGGTACATAACCCCGATCCTGTCGCAGAGATAGCTGGTGACGGTCAGGTCATGGGCGATAAACAGCATGGTAAGCTTAAACTTCTCTTTCAGTTCCAGAAGCAAGTTCAGAATCTGACTCTGTATGGACACATCCAGGGCTGAGACAACCTCATCACAGATAAGAAGTTCGGGTTTCATAATCAGGGCCCGGGCGATGGATACCCGCTGTCTCTGCCCTCCTGAAAAGTCGGAGGGACGGCGGTCCAGATCATCGGGATTGAGCCCTACCGTCCGCATCATTTCTGCTGCCTCTTCCCGGGCATTCTGTTCTCCCGGCCAGTGGGGGGACTGTCTGTATCCGGCAGTAAGAATCTTATAGATGGTCATCCGCGGGTTCAGAGAACGGGCTGGGTCCTGGAATACGTATTTTACCTTTGTTCTGTAGTTAAACAGTTCCTTCCTGTTTAGTTCAGAGAGTTTCAGGGAGCCGGAGTTTCTGCCGTGATAGAGAATCTCTCCCCCGTCCTGTTTGTACATCTGAATGGCCAGACGAGCCAGGGTGGTTTTTCCGCAGCCTGATTCTCCCACAAGACCGTAGGACTCGCCCCGGTGCAGCTTTATACTGACATCATTGACCGCGTATACAAAGCGTCCGTAACGGGCGAAAAGGCCCGCCTCAAGGGGGAAACGTTTTTCCAAATGATTCAATTCCAGCAGTACTTCACTCATCCTTATGGGCTCCTTTCGTTTCAGTCAGAATACAGCGGCTGCTGTGTCCGTCCCTGCTATAGACCGCCGGGATCTCTCGGGAACAGAGTGGCTGTGCTTTGGGGCAGCGGGGGGCGAAGGGGCAGCCAGGTTCCGGGTGTATGGGATTGGGAACAGTTCCGGGAATGGTCACAAGCTTGTCTCTTGTATAGTGGGTTCCGAAGGCGGGCATGGCCTTAAGGAGTCCCCGGCTGTAAGGATGGACCGGGTTCTCGTATATTCTCCGGGCTTCTCCCTCTTCCATCACAAGGCCCCCGTACATGACAAGGCTGCGGTCTGCCACGCGGCTGACCAGATCCAGATCGTGGCTGATAAAAATAATTCCCATGCCTCTTTTTCCCCGCAGGGTCAGCAGAAGCTCTATAATCTGAGCCTGAATGGTGACATCCAGAGCGGTGGATGGTTCGTCCGCTATGAGGAGTCTGGGATTGGATGCCAGAGCCAGGGCTATCATCATTCTCTGCAGCTGTCCTCCCGAAAACTGGTGGGGGTAGTTGCCCAGTCTGTCCTCGGGCTGGGGAATCTGTACCTCTCTCATCAGATCCAGGGTTCGTGTTCTGAGCTGTTCATCCTTCTCTCCTGGAAAATGAAGGCGCAGGGTCTCTTTGAACGTCTTTTCCATATTGTAGAGTGGATCAAAGGAGCGTCCCGGTTCCTGAAAAATCATGGCAATCTGTTTTCCACGGAAGGCTGGCAGTTTTTTGCGGGAGATTTGCCCTACATTGACTCCTTCAAAGATAATTTCTCCCTCAATAAGGGTGTAGGAGGGTAGCAGACGCATCAATGCCTGGGCGGTAACGGATTTTCCCGAACCGCTCTCGCCGACTATGCCCAGAATGTCTCCTCTTTTCATGGAGAAGGATATGCCCCGTACTGCCTGGAGTTCCCCCCGGCGGAGAGGGAAGGTCACATTCAGATTACTGACTTTCAGCATCATCTCAGGCCTCCCTTATCCCTATGCCAGGGATCAAGAAAATCCCGGAGGAGATCTCCCATAAAGTTGAAGGCCAGGGTGGTAATCAGCAGAAAGAGTCCCGGTATAAGAAACCATGGAAAGTTCCGCAGGTTGCTCAGTGTAGAAATTTCACGATTAATCAGGCTGCCCCAGCTGACTGCGGGATCCACAATTCCCAGCCCCAGATAGGAGAGAACGGTTTCGCCCATGATAAATCCGGGAATGGCCAGAGCAATGCTTACAATCAGTATTGAGGAC
The DNA here is from genome assembly GCA_002084805.1 of Spirochaetaceae bacterium 4572_59. GTDB lineage: Bacteria > Spirochaetota > Spirochaetia > DSM-2461 > DSM-2461 > Oceanispirochaeta. The sequence continues at coordinate 24,036 of NBMC01000047.1, forward strand.
ATCTGCGGGATAATCTGGCTGAAAATTATCTTCAGAGTAGGGATACCCTCCAGAACGGCATTGGAGATAAAATCTTCCCGTTTAATGCTGTGTACCAGTCCTCTGATCAGACGGGCCGAACCGGGCCATCCCACAAAGGAAAGGATCACCACAATAACCATATAGGACTGGCCGCTGGTCATATTCCGCGAAAGGATAGAGCGCAGAAAGAGGATCAGATAGAGCCCCGGGATCAGAATGAAAAACTCGCTGAATCGCATGATCAGCCAGTCCACCTTTCCGCCGTAAAACCCTGCCAGACCGCCAAGGCTTATGGCCAGGGTCATGGAGATGATAACGCCGATAAAACCGATGGTCAGGCTGATACGGCTGCCGTAAAGGATGCGTGAGAACAGGTCCCGTCCCAGATTGTCCGATCCCATTAAAAAAATGGGATAATCTGTCCCGGACAGTCCGAAAAGGTGCCGTTTCATGGGGATGAGATTCCACAGCCTGTAGGGTTCTCCCTTTACAAAAAACTTCACCCGGTGGTTCTGTCCCTTCAAACGAACATACTCCCAGTTGATCTGCTTGATGACGGTCCTCTCCTGAACCTGCGGGCCAAAGCCCAGATCCGGGCTGTACCAGCTTACGGCAGGGGGATGAAAACTGTAATCGGCCACGGAGGTATTGGGGTCGTAGGGAGCAATGAACTCTGCAAAGATCATCATCAGGTAGAGAAGTATCAATACAATGCAGGAAATCAGAGCCACCGGTTTATAGCTAAGTGCTTTTATAAATTGTTTCATTTTTTTGAATACCTTATACGGGGATCCACCAGGGCCAGCAGAATATCCGCCAGAACCATTCCCAGAAGAACCAGAAAGGAAATAAACATGATGTTAGCCAGAACCAGATAGATATCCTCCTGCAGAACCGCTTCATACATCAGCCGCCCGACCCCCGGATAGGAGAAGATAATTTCAAGAATCAGAGA